>CANRFV010000003.1 GCA_947629985.1 uncultured Clostridia bacterium
GTTCGGAATAGTGTAGTGCTGGCGGTCTATCTCTTGTTTTCGGTTGCTTGCTTCCTTACCGTACATGAGCATTGTATTCGGGATACTTGCCCGACGCTATTTCGCGGTCGATGTAATTGCGATACGTATTGACGATTTTGTCCGAAACCGCCCGCTCTAACTGTTCGGCATTGGCAAAGGACAAATATATCGGCTGCGTGGAACAGCCGCACCGCTCGGCAACGCTGCGCATATTCAATCCGTCCATACCGTACTGCTCCGCAAGCGAATAGGCGGCGTCGGTAATTTGTTGGTTGGTAATTGATTTTTTTGCCATGGTATTTCTCCCGCAAAATAAATAACGCTTGTTATTGATAACAATTGTTATTTTACGCTTGGCGGCAAAATTTGTCAATAAAAAAACGAAAAATTTGTTGAAAAATTATTTGCGGCAAACGTTACCGCTACTAAGAACTGCGAAAGCCTGCCCGCTTACGTAAAAAAGTTGTAAATTTGCGCTCGATTGAAATTTGCGATATTTACGAATATTATAATGTTCTATACGCTGCTTTCGGTTATCGTTTAAGCGCCGAATAATAATTTTACGACAACAGCAAAGCTAAGCGCGGCAAAACAAAATACCGTTATATAATTATAATCTTTTGTCCTTGTTCATATGGGTACATCTTAGCGTTTTGCGCCGTCAAACGCCCGTTGCGCGCCTATCAAACGCGCTTTGACAAACTGACCAATCTGCCGTGGCAGGTAATGCGTTGCGTAAACGCGCCGCAACATTTATTGCGCTGCGGACAAAACAACTCAGCGTTCGCCGTATTCTTTGAGAGTGCGCTGAACGTCGCGCTCGACGTCGCGTTTCATTATGCTGTCCTTTTTGTCGTAATTGCGTTTGCCCTTTACCAAAGCGACTTCCGCCTTGACAAGACTGTCCTTAAAGTACAGTTTTAACGGCACAATGGCGTAACCCTTTTCCTTTACCTTGCCCAACATTCGCATTATTTCGCGCTTGTGCGCAAGCAAACGACGGTCGCGGCGCGATTCCAGGTTGGAATAACTGTCCTTGTCGTAATTTTTTATGTGGCAACCCACCAACACAAGGTTGCCGTTGACAATGCGGCAGTAGGAATCGGCAAGGTTTACTTCGCCGCGTCTTAGCGACTTGACCTCGCACCCGATGAGATTTATTCCGCACTCCAACGACTCCACCACCGTGTAATCGTGATACGCCTTTTTGTTGGTTGTTATTACTTTCATTTAATATATCTTTCCTTGCATAACACAAAATGCCGCCGAAAACGGGCTATTTGTCGGACGCGCTTGATGTGCCGTCGTCGGTCGCAACGCCGTCTTGATCGGTTTGCTCGGCAGAAATCGCGCCTTCGTCTTGTGAAGGTTGGGCAACGGTTGCGGCGGTTTGTTTGGCACGGCGAAGCGCGCGTGCGTCCTGCAAAATATTGATGACCGCCAGCACCACATGCACCCAATACAGCACAAACCACGCCAACGACAGCAACGGCGGCAAACCTTTGTCGTGCAAAATAAAGTCGGTAAGCAAAAATCCCAACGTCGATACGCATACCAAAACAATCTTGGCTATTGCAAACTTGACGTGCTTGCGATGTTTACACTCGATGCCGTAAAATACCGCCAAAAAACAGTTGAAAACCGCAAAAACGGCAAATCCCACTATCCATTGTACCGTGATCTCGTCCATAGTAAAACTCCTTTGTGTCGGCAAACGGGCAAATACGCGCCGTAAACGCGCAAAATGCCGTTACCGCGCCGTTTAGAGTATGTTTATATTATAAACTCAAAGTAAACTTTACGTCAACAGTCGGGCATAAAATGAAAAATTTTAAGTCCTGTTTTGTGTATTGTCCGCCAAATCGAAATCGATCTTGCACTGACGTATGTCCGCATTGGCGACCGAAACGGTAATTTCGTCGCCCAAACGGTAGCGCGCGCTGTCGCTTTGGAAACAAAATTTGTCGGCAAAATAGTTGACGTCGCCCAATTTGTCCGCCGAAACAAACCCTTCGACGGTGTTGGCAAGTTGGGCGAAAATGCCCCTTTCGGTTACGCCCGAAATTATTGCGGTAAAGGTTTGTCCCAACAGCGTGCGAGCGTATTGACACTTTTTTACGTCGTCGGCTTTGCGCTCCGCTTCCACTGCCGCGCGCTCGCGCACATTGCTTTGACGCGCGCAGTCGGCGGTCATTTGTTCGTATGCGAGCATAGCCTTATCCGTCATTTTGCCGGCAAGGGCGGTTTTGAGTATGCGATGCACTACCAAATCGGGATAGCGCCTTATCGGCGAAGTGAAATGGCAATAACAGCGGCTTGCCAGCCCGAAATGCCCCGTATTTTCCACGCTGTATTTTGCCTTTTGCATAGTGCGCAGCATTACGTCGTTGACAAGATAAAAGTACGGCGTGTTTTTGGCTTGATCGAGCGCGTCGCCCAATACCGAACCGTGTACTTGCTTGGACGGCTTTACTTTGATTCCCACCGTTTGCATTAACGCGTAAAGTTGCGACAATTTGTCCGAATCGGGCTCGGCGTGTACTCGGTACACAAAGGGGTAACCGCAATCGCGGGCGAACTGCGCCACCGTTTCGTTGGCGACGATCATAAACTCTTCGATTATGCGATGCGCAAACGTGTAGCGGTACGGCACGATGTTTACCACGTTGCCGTTACTGTCGTATTCAAACGAAACTTCCTTTGTTTCGAACTCTATATTGCCGCGCAGATCGCGGCGGTTTTGCAAAATTTCGGCAAGGCGACGCATTGCAAACAGTTGCTTGGTAATGTCGGAATATTCCGCCGAAAGCGCGGCGTCGCCGTCCAAAATTGCCTGCACGTCGGTGTAGGTCATACGGTGGCAACTGTTTATTACCGACGGGAAAATGTCGTAATCGCACACTTTGCCGCGGGCATCGATTGTCATTACGCAACTGACGGTAAGCCTGTCGACGCCCTGAAACAGCGAACAAATGCCGTTGGACAACTGCGTGGGCAACATCGGATACACCGTTTGGGGAAAGTAAACGCTTGTGCCGCGCTCAAACGCTTGGCGATCGATTGCGTCGTCGGGGCGCACGTAATGCGAAACGTCGGCTATGTGAACGCCCAAACAAAACGTGCCGTCTCCGTTGTCCGTTACGGATACCGCGTCGTCCAGATCCTTGGCGTCGGCGCCGTCGATGGTAAATATTTTGCAATTGCGCAGGTCGCGCCTGCCTATAAGGTCGTCCGCTCGGATACTGCGCGGCAACGATTCCGCCCGCTTTACGCATTCGTCGGGAAAGCGCTGCGTAAGAAGGTAACTGCGCGCAACGCACAGCATATCCACGTCCTTTTGGTACGGGTAGCCCAACACTTCGGTTATTTCGCCTTCGGGACAGCGACGGTTGTCCGCGGGAAAAGAGTTGATTTTTACTGCCACTTTTTGCCCGTGGCGCGCGCCGAGAGTTTTGTTTGCGGGAATATATACGTCGCAGGCAAAATGCCTGTCGTCCGGCACGACAAAATGTTTGAACGCGTGCGCGTCGAGCGTACCCACAAGATACTTTGTTCCGCGCGATATTACGCACAATATTTCCGCTTCGTCGGCGGTATTGTCTATGCGGCGAAACAGTACGGTATCGCCGTTAAACGCTCCGTGCGTTTTGGCGGCATGTACAAACAGATCGGGCGGATCTTCCCGCGTTAAAAAACCGAATCCGCGCGGATGAGCCGAAAACACAGCAGTGCCCACACCGTCGCCTTGCGCGGCGTAATACCTGTCGGTAACGCAGTCCGAGTAAATTACGCGTTCGTCAAGCATTTGCGCCAAAACCGCGTCTAAGTTGCGGCGTTGGGCGGTAGATTTGCAAGACAACAAACCCGCAAGTTGTTTGCGAGTTACGCCGTTGTGCGCATTGCGCAGTATTGTGTTGTAAATTTCCGAGTTTGTCATCTTATCTTTTTTGCCAACTTTAATATATCTTGTGCGCCGCGCCGCTGAAAGTATTGCCCAAATATGAAACAAACAACGCCATTATGCTCACAACGCGCGATAATATGCGCACAACGCGGCTGTTAACACGCTATAGGTAACGTACCAAACGGTATTACGGCAACAAAAAAGGCGATTTGACAATCGCCCTTGGTAAAACAGTGTGCGTTTAGGGAAGAAGTTGCAAGCAAATCAAAACAATGCAACTTACGGCAATTACACCCAAAGCAATGTACGTCCACAATTTGAGACGCGCTTCTTTGCGTGAACCTGCGTTTTTGCCATAGTATGTTTCCGATTCATCCTGTTTGCTCGACGAGCCCGTGATTGCGGAAACTTCGTCCGTATTACCCGATTGTTTGAGAACTACCACTATACAGAACACCGTGCAAATAAGCACCAATGCGATAAGGGCAAGTCTTATGCCGAAAACCAAGTTGGCAACGGTTCCGCTTGCCGCCTCTGCAAATAACAAAATGTTTTTTAACATTTTAGCCTCCGTCCAAAGTAAACGGGTTGTTACAACCCGTTGTCATATTATGCTTGAACAGTATACCACACCAAAACGGTTTTGGCAACTATTTTAATTAAAAAATGACATATTGGGCAAAATGATTGCGATTTGACGCGCGCCTTTGCCTAAAACAACAGCCGCAGCGTAAACGCTTCGGCTGTAATTTATCGTATGTCGGTTTTTATTTGCGATGTCTTATCCTTTTTACCAGCACTTTGCCCGTCATTTCTTCGGGAATGGGCAGCCCCATTGTGTAGAGCATTGTGGGGGCTATATCGCACAGCGCGCCGGGAACAAGTTGCACTTTGCCGCGCAGTTGCTCGTCTACCAAAATAAACGGTACTTTGTTGGTGGTATGCGCCGTAAAGGGAGTGCCGTCGTCGGCAAGCATTTTTTCGGCGTTGCCGTGGTCGGCGGTTACGAAAACTCTGCCGCCGTTGGCAAGCACGCTTTCGACAACGCGCCTTACACATTCGTCTACGGTAAGCACCGCCTGCTCGGTTGCGGGGATAACGCCCGTGTGCCCTACCATATCGCAGTTGGCGTAGTTAAGGATCATCACGTCGAATTTGCCCTTTTCTATTTCGGCAATTGCGCGCGAACACACTTCTTCGGCGCTCATCTGCGGCTGCAAATCGTAAGTTGCAACCTTGGGAGAAGCGACGAGAATACGGCTTTCGTTTTCGTTGGGGGCTTCTACTCCGCCGTTGAAAAAGAAAGTTACGTGCGCGTACTTTTCCGTTTCGGCAATGCGCAATTGCGTTTTGCCCGATTTGGCAAGATATTCGCCCAAAGTATTTACGTACACTTCGGGACGATAGGCTATGTCCACATCGGTAAACTTTTCGTCGTACTGCGTCATACATACCCAATGCACTTTGCGCGATTTGCCTTTGAGATCGAATCCGTCAAAGCCGCTTTGCGTAAACGCGCGGGTCATTTCGCGGGCGCGGTCGGGACGGAAATTGAAGAAAATTACCGAGTCGCCGTTGTCTATCGTGGCAACGGGTTTACCGTCTTTTACAATTACGGTAGGCAAAACAAATTCGTCCGTAACGCCCTGTTGGTAACTGTTTTCAAGCGCGCGCACGGCGTCGTCCGCCGTATTGTCGCTCTTGCCGAGCAACATATCGTATGCCTTTTCCACGCGATCCCAGCGGTTGTCGCGGTCCATTGCGTAATACCTGCCGCATACCGACGCTATCTCGCCGAAATGCAAACGATCCATTTCGTCCTGCAAACGCCGCGCATATCCGGCGCCGCTTGTGGGAGATACGTCGCGCCCGTCCATATAGCAATGGACGTAAACGTTGTCCAACCCCTGCTGTTGCGCAAGTTGAATCAGCGCAAACAAGTGCGTAATGTGCGAATGTACGCCGCCGTCGGACAAAAGCCCCATAAGGTGCAATTTGCCGCCGTTTTGTTTGGCGTACTCCACTGCATCCAAAAACGCCTGATTGGAGAAAAAGTCGCCGTCGGAAATAGCCTTGGTAATACGCGTAAGTTCCTGATAAATTACTCTGCCCGCGCCTATATTGAGATGCCCGACTTCGCTGTTGCCCATTTGACCTTCGGGCAGTCCTACCGCCAAACCGCTTGCGTCCAGCGTTGTGTTGGGATAGGTGTTGCGCAAATATCTTACGTAAGGCGAGCAGTCAACGCCTATTGCGTTGCCTTTTACCTGATCGGACAGCCCGTAGCCGTCCATTATAACCAATGCGGTTATTTGTTTGTTTGTCATAATTCTCCTGTTGCGCGCACGGCGCGCCGAATACTACTTGGCGTTACGTATTGAGACCGAGCCGTTTGCGCCTGCTGTTGATAATTATTTGCTTGCGTGTACTATTGCGGCAAACTTGTCGGCAACCAAACTTGCGCCGCCGATAAGCCCACCGTCGATATCGCTCATTGCAAGCAAGCCCGCCGCATTTGCGTCGTTCATACTGCCGCCGTACTGAATGTACAGCGCGTCGGCGGCTTGTGCGCCGTATTTGCGAGCGAAAACTCCGCGCACAAACGCTATTGCGTCGTTGGCTTGATCGTCGGTGGCGGTTACGCCCGTGCCGATTGCCCAGACGGGTTCGTACGCGACGATAATACGGGACAGTTCGTCGGCGGTGATATCCTTAAAGCCTTCCGTAACCTGACGAGTAAGCACTTGTTCGGTAAGCCCGTCGTTGCGTTCGGCAAGCGTTTCGCCTATGCACACGATGGGTTTGAGCCCTGCGGCAAGCGCCGCCTTGGTACGCAAAAGCACCGTTTGATCCGTCTCGCCGAAATACGTGCGGCGTTCGCTGTGCCCTATTACCACATATTCCACGCCGAGTTCCGCAAGCATTGCGGGAGATATTTCGCCCGTGTAAGCGCCCGATTCTTTCCAATGGCAGTTTTGCGCGCCGACGTGGATATTGGTGCCCTTAGTAAGCGCCAAAACCGTCTGCAAATCGGTAAAAGGCACGCACACTATCACGGTGTTGGCGGTATCTTGTACAAGCGGAATAAGTTGCGTTATAAGTTGTTCTGCCTGCAAACGGGTTTTGTTCATCTTCCAATTGCCGGCAATTATTTTGTTCTTCATTGTATTATCCCCCGATGGTTTACGCTGTTGCCCGTTTAGTTGCGGTAACGGTTTGCCGCGCTTGTCAATTTGCATGCGACGCTACGTAAAAAGCGATATGCCGCAAACAAAATTTACCGCGCAGTAAGTTTTTTAGCAAGTTGCCGCTTTTAGCGGGCGCGCCGTGTTGCAAAAGCGAGCGCGCGATTATTTGCGTTCGTTAAGGCAGGCGATACCGGGCAACACTTTGCCTTCGAACAGTTCCAGACTTGCTCCGCCGCCCGTGCTTACGTGGGTCATTTTGTCGGCGTATCCGAGTTGAGCGACGGCAGCCGCGCTGTCTCCGCCGCCGATAATGGTTGTTGCGTTGCTTTCCGCCATCGCTTTGGCTACGGCGTTAGTGCCTGCGGCAAGAGTGGGATTTTCGAATATTCCCATAGGTCCGTTCCATATAACCGTCTTGGCTTGGGCTATGATGTCGGCATACAACTTGCATGTTGCGGGACCGATATCCGCGCCTTCGCGATCGACGGGAATGTCCGTTACGGGCACGACCTTGGTTTCTACGGGCGCGTCGATGGGGTTGGGAAATTCCGGTATGGTAACGCAGTCGATGGGCAGATAGATCTTTTTGCCTTGTTGCTGTGCCTTGGCAAGCATATCGCGGCAGTAATCGAGTTTGTCGGCGTCCAACAAAGATTTGCCGATTTCGTAACCTTGCGCTTTGAGGAAGGTGTACGCCATTCCGCCGCCGATAATGAGCGAATCGCACTTTTCGAGCAGGTTGTTGATAACGTTGAGTTTGTCGGACACTTTTGCTCCGCCCAAAATAGCCACAAAGGGGCGCACGGGATGATCCAAAGCGTCAGCCATTACAGACAGTTCTTTTTCGATCAAAAATCCGCATACCGCCTGTTTTACAAAGCCGTATTCCACAATTGCAGCCGTGCTGGCATGCGAACGGTGAGCGGTTCCGAATGCGTCGTTTACGTAAATATCGGCAAAAGCAGCCAATTTTTTGCAAAATTCTTCGTCGCGCGCTTCTTCGCCCGCTTCGAAACGGGTGTTTTCCAGCAAAACGACTTCGCCTTGCTTGCAAGCGGCAACTTTGGCTTGCGCGTCGGCGCCCACTACGTCGGTTGCAAAGGTTACTTTGCCGTCCAACAGTTGATTGAGACGGTCGGCAACCGGTTTGAGCGTGAATTTTTTGGCGTCGCCTTTGAGCGCTTTGGCAATCATTTCCGCCTTGGCTGCGTCGCGTTCGCTTTCGGGCAACGCTTCCAACGCCGCTTTTTCCTTTTTGTTGAGTTTGAAACCGGGCGTAAAAATGTTGTGAGGTTTGCCCAAATGAGAACACAGTATTACTTTTGCGCCGTGTTCCATCAGATATTTGATAGTGGGCAATGCGCCTTGAATACGATTTTCGTCCGTAATAACGCCGTCTTTCATAGGTACGTTGAAGTCTACGCGTACCAGACATCTTTTTCCGTTTACGTTTACGTCTTTGATGCTGAGTTTGTTCATTCTTTATGCACTCCTTAATAAATTCGTTACAAAATATTCGGCTGAAAGCCGCAATCTCGTCCTATACAATTATAGTTTTTTGCGTAAGTAATGTCAAGTAATATGGGGCGGTGCAAACTATTATTAAATTTTATATACAGTGTAAATTTTATTTATATTTCAGCAAACGCGCGCGCAGCAAAAAAGCCCTTGCGGCAGGCTACGCAAGGCGCGGTATCAGCCGTTGTTTTGCGCGGAAAAACACGCATTGCAAGCGGCAAAATTATTGAGGCGCGCACTTTACCGCGTGCAAAGAAAACGCCCAAACTGTCAACCCAACCACTTGTCGTTGGCTGTTATAAGCGCGTTGTGCGGATAACGCCGTTTTGCCGCGGCGTGATGTTTGCGCGCGGAAGACATGTCGCTCATATGCCAATAACAAACGGACAGTTGCACGTGCGGCAACAAAAACGAGTAGTAATCGGACACCATTGCCGCCTGCGACGCGGCATAAAGCGCCAATAAATACCACTGAGCGGCAAGCGAATACATCTTGCGGGAGTAATACGCTTCGCCGAACAGACAGCACGTTTCCGAATCGGGCGGTAAAATCTCCGTTGAGCGGGCAAGGCACTTTAACGCGCGGGCGTAATTTAACTGCGACAAATAATATCGGGCAAGCAATTTGCACGACTGTACCCTGTCGGACGGGTTAGCCTTTGCGTTTGCCGCAACCGCATTCAGATACGGCGCCGCCTGCTCCCACATATTGCACTCGGCAAGCGTGCGCGCGTAATAATATTTGTCTCGCAAGGTAAATCTGCGATTGTTGAGTATTGCGTTGCGGTATATTTGCAAATTGCGCGACAGGTGCGTTTCGGCAGGCTTGTGGACAATTTCGCAATCGAGATACGCGCACTTGCCGAAGGGCGTTATCGCCTCGTGGATGAACCCCCTGAACCGACACTGTTTGCAGTTGCGCACTATGCGTTCGCGCCAAAACCACACGCCGTCTGCAACGGTGTATTTGGCGTAGTAAAAATCCGCGTCGGACGACCCGCTCTTCCACTCGGACACAAACAGGCGGGTTTGCTCGGGAATAACGTCGTCGGCGTCCAGCCACATTACGTAATTGCACTTTGCCTTGCTTATTGCATAATTGCGCGCCTTGGCAAAGTTGTCGCACCATTCAAAAAAGTACACGTCGTTACTGAATTTGCGCGCAACTTGCACGGTGTTGTCCGTAGAACCCGTATCGACAA
The DNA here is from genome assembly GCA_947629985.1 of uncultured Clostridia bacterium. Classification (GTDB taxonomy): domain Bacteria; phylum Bacillota; class Clostridia; order Christensenellales; family CAG-314; genus Fimimonas. The sequence continues at coordinate 9,834 of CANRFV010000003.1, forward strand.
CGACAATTTGATCCGCAAACGTAATCATAGGCAACAATCGGGCGAGATTACGTTGTTCGTTTTTGCAAATGAGAGTAACCGCTAATGTTTTCATAATGCAAAATATGCAAAACAAGCGATAAACGTAACCCCGCAACGCACGTGAACACAACCGCCGCGCTCTGCATACACTGAACCACCAAAGGAGAATATGTGAAACCACTTGTTTGCGATTTACCCTACCCGTCCGACGAAAATCTGCTGCCCGATATACGCAGCGGCAAAATAATAGCCTTTGCTTACGCTTCGCAGAAAAGCGAGTTGACGGCAATTTTGCAATACGTTTACCATCACTTCCACTTTGCGGAAATAAATGCGGACGACGCCCAAACGCTGATGTCTATTGCGACAGCCGAAATGACGCACCTTGATATATTGGGAAAAACCATGCTTAAACTCGGCGTAAATCCGCGTTACGTACAGTGCCCCAATACGGACATCTATTTTAATTCGTCTGCCGTGTCCTGCTCCAAAGTGCCCGCAAAAATGCTGATGGACGACATTCAGGGCGAACTTAACGCCATTGCCGACTACCAAAAGATGCTGTTTGTGCTTAAAAACGAACAAGTTGCGGCAATTATTCAGCGCATTGTGTTGGACGAACAACTGCACCTGCAAACCTTGAAAGAAATGCTGGAAAAATACGCAAAATAACCGCATAACAGCCGTAACGCCGGCCGCGCGGATACGGTTCCCTACTTAACAATACAAACCCGACATTTTCTGTCAGGTTCGTATTTTTCTGCTTTGGCGGCACGAGTGCAAGTCTCGTTGAACTCGTACTCGAATTTTATGAAGCACCCGAACATTTAGGTGCTGCGTAAAATTAACTTATCGGAGCATTCACAAATAAGTTATGCTTTTGTTTTAATCGGCTTTATCTCCCAAAAGGCGAGAGGTGTCTATTTGTTCCAATACACGCAGCTGAGAGCGCGCCATGTTGTTGAGTTGTCTCAATCTGTCTGCTTGCGGCACACCTTGCTCAATCAAAATGGCGTTATAACTTTCCATATTGGCGATCACCAAAAGTTGTTCCACCGTGGCGTAGTCGCGGATATTGCCTTTTAATGACGGATTCTCTTTACGCCACTCGGCGGCAGTCTTGCCAAACAGAGCGACATTGAGAAGGTCGGCTTCATCGGCGTAAACGTATTTGAGCTGTTCTTCCGTAAGCGTGGGAACGATGTTTTCCTTGATTGCATCGGTGTGTATGCGGTAGTTGACCTTTGCGAGTTCGCGCTTTGCCGACCATTCGAGCGCCTGCTGCTCTTGAACTTTCAGGCGTTGGAATTCTTTGATGAGGTACAGTTCAAATTCGACCGAGATCCAACTTGCGAACTTAAAGGCTATATCCCTGTGCGCGTAGGTGCCGCCATAGCGCCCGGATCTGCTTACTATGCCAATAGCGTTTGTTTTTTCTATCCACTCTTGCGCAGTCAGAACAAAAGAGTTCTCGCCCGAATTATTTTTAATGTATTCGAATTCTAATACATTAAAATCGGGATTGTTCAGAGTTTCCCAAAGCCCGAGGTATTGAATAGTAGAGTGATTTTTTAGCCAATTGATAATTACCATGCCCGAGTGCTGCGGATTTTTAGCCTTTGCAATATCGGTTAGGCAAATGTAATCTTCGGTATTCAAGTTCTGATACCGAATATTTATTCCTTGAACTATTACTTCTTTACTTGGCATAGCGTCTCCTGTTACTCTTTTCTTTCCTTTGACGGTTGATAGATGTATGTAGCATAAAGCCACAACAATGCTTCATAATACTGATCCTCGAATGTTTCCACTTCTGCATCGGTGCTATTCTCTCTGATAAAATAATTATCAATGTCTTTGAAACGGTTGTAAATGTTTACAGTGATATATAGCACATAATATATCACCCAAAAGCAAACATCTTTTTCTTCCACCGTTCCAGATAAATTCTTTAAGTCCCAAATTAAGTCCACAGGTGGAATAGGTGCAGAGTTACTTTTTGATAAGTTGTCATGGTCCCCGAGAATATAATCAAAATATTGCTCTATATATCGACGGAAATTGATTTTATCAGTATCCCCAGAGAATAACGGACGCATTTTGTAGATGGGCGGGATAGAGTATTTATCTTGTTCATATTCATCGTAGACTTTATCCCGAAAACATGTAAACCCTCGATGAAAATATTTTGCCCCATCATATAGAAATGCGTCCTTGCCCGTCGCAAGTTTGTACTTAACAATATCTTCTTTAAGTTTATTGATGGCGTTGTCCACCCACTCGCTTCCTTCTATCGGCGTTATCGTTAATTCCGCTTGCGAAAGGATTTCCTTCTGCACTTCCGCAGAACAACGACAAAAATTTGTATATATCGCTCGTGTATGTTTTTCATGACGATGAACGCTTGAAGCAATAACGCACCACGGCAAATAATCTCGTTCTGCCTCGTTTTCAATCAAGAAAATATTCACCTCGTTCTTTATCTCTTCAATTCGGCGCTCTTCATCCAGGCGTTCTATTTCTTTTTCATGACGGCGTTGAAACCAATAAATGACGAACGACACAGCAATCGTCGCAAGCAAAGACAATGCTCCTATGATGATTTGAACGATATCCACAGCAGACATAATTTTCCTTTACTCCATAGGTTTTATCATAGATTCGATGAAAGAGATTTCATCGGGGGACAAGCCGTATTTTGCATAGAGTTGCTTGTCGATTTCGGGGATTGATTTGCTCCAATCAATATCTGACTGCTCCGTAAAATCTTGCAGAGGAACAAACGAATAAATTTGTTTCGTTGCGTGTTGCGTATTCTTTTTTAGTAAGACCAAAAATCTGAAAAATTTTGTCTTCATGTAGGCAATAATATTGTTGGCTTCATTTTTGTTTTTAACGCATTTGACAACCAAATATGTTTCCGAGCAACACGAATTCGCCTCAGCCACAAAGGGTTTTCCTATTACAAAGTAAGGAAATTTACCTCTTTCGCCATAGGCGTAAGAAATACAAACTTTTATTTGATTTACCCATGCAACATTAGTCTTTATACAATTTCTGTTTATATATCCGTTTTCAGGATAAGCATAAATAAATATATCTTCGCTCGTTTCTTTTTCAGGCTTTAAGGATACATTTGTCGAAATTCCAAAAGGTTTACGCGCGCTAATCGTCTCATTAAATTGGGCTTCCTTTAATGACGCCACTTTTTTTAGTATAGAAACACCCTCATTTAATCTGATGAACGACTCGCAATTATCTTCCAATAAAAATCTTTCTTGTACCGACTCCTTGCCCTCTCGAATAGTTCTAACACTGCAAGGCCCGCAATATTGTCTATCCCATAAGAAATAGCATATACCACCAGAAATATCAACGCCAGGGAAACACTCGTTAGAGTCGAAGAAATCCGTCAAATACTTTATAGAATGATCCGATAACATTTGTTTTCTGAACTCATCCAATCCCTTCCCGCCAGAATACCAATTTGCCTTCATAATCATAGAAATATATAAAGGATTTAACTTCAAAGATGCTTCCACAAAGCGATTATATATAGGCGTTGCACTCGATTGTGCGCCACCATCCATAAGATCATACGGCGGGTTGCCGACTACTGCATCAAATGTCATTTTTGCATTCTCCTTTCCCCAAAAACTTCCACGGGTTACTTTTTCTATCAACTGATCCGGTTTTTCTTTTATCTGCATGATCAGGTCATCAAATGCGTGAGCATTTACTTTGCCACTTTGATAGCCAAGCAATGTGCGTTTGGTGATTGCCCGCGCCATAGGCGTTTTGCAAATGACGAAGATATTTTCTTCGACGGTCTGTTTCCAAAGTTCCCATTGTTTTTCAAACGTCAATTCGCTGTCTGGGAAAAGAGCGCACCGTTTTTTGAAAATGCTATATGTAACGTACAGGGGATATAAGCCCGATTTGGAGTTGATTTCCAAAATATGTGCGTTTACATTGCCGAGAGTTTCTTGGGTTACTTTGCCTTTATCCACAAATCGCGGCTCGCCGTCCAAAATTTCTTCGTGATTTTCGTCGTAAAAATCATAGCCGCCCAAACAGTCGCTAAGGTGCATATTGACGACGCGCCACGGAGTAAGCACGGTTTCTTTATCGGGATTTTTGAACGTATTGAAAATACCCGCTATTTTCTTTACTCTTTCGGTGGGAGAGAGTTTGTCCGCAGCCAAAGCCTGTTGACGAATACTGCGCCCCGCGGCGACAAAAACATCTTGCTCGTAATACTTTGAAAACTTGCGGAAGGTATCCTTGTTGACGCCCTTGGGCATAAATTCTTGCCAAGACACATCGTCTATAAGATCGGTAAAGTTTTCGGTGGTAATTTCTTGGTTGAAAGGCACATTTGCACCGTAAACCATGAGTGGAATACGAATAGATATGCCGCGCAAAATTGAACGCGCCGTTGCGGCTTGGTCGTATTGTTTCTTCTTTTGTTCAAGTAAGGCAATTTGCTCGGGAGTGCGGTCTCTCTTTGGGGTCTTTTCAATACGCTCTATTTCTTCATATTCTTCGTTGGTAAGCCCCTGACGGTTAATATCAATATCGCCCTGACGTTTTGTTTGTTTGCTTGCACCGATAATTTTCTTCAATTCTTCGAAATCTTGCAGTTCGATTCCGTCAAGTTTTAAGAGATTGTCGTTGTAAATATGCGTATCGTCAAAGCCGTTGCGAACAACCCTATCCGTATAGGCACGCTTTAATTGTTGCAAAAGTGAATCCACGTTGAACGGGCTCATCTTGGAGCCTTCAATGCCAATAACGGGGCAGAAATTCAAAAATTCGCCCATTTTTACGCGGTCGTTACTTACATTGCCGGACTTTGCCGAAAGTTTACCCGCTTCGGCAACCATTTTTAACGTTCTGTCGGGTGCAAAATCAAATACACAGCACCTATCTTTGACTTTGCCGTTGATATTTGCAGGTGTCTGTACACGGAAAATCGTCTGCAAATATGCCGACGCAGAAGTGGAAAACGTACCTGCAAGCATGAATACTGCCGTCCATTCGGGTACGGTTACGCCCGTAGTCAGTCTGCCGCAGGAAATTGTTATAGAGTAGGTTTCATCGGGGTTGTCGCCGAACGCGTTTTGCACGGCAGCAAGAGCATCATTATAGTTTTTTGCATCATCAACGCCAAGTTCTTTGTCGCCATCACCTGCAATATTGACAATACGAAATACACCCGAACCAAATACGGGGTGCTTGTGCAGTAACGCGCTCAAAGCCTTCGCTTCTTTTACGCCCGGCACCATCCAAAGCGAATGCCGGAAATAGTTTCGATACTCGTCCTTTGAGTACGGATAATTACTTTCATCATCCGATTTGCACATAAGATTGAGAAATGCGTTTACATCGGCTTCATGTACGAAATCACCGACAGCCGCACCTTCGGGAATCGGTTTGAAATCTTTTTCGGTCGAGCCCGTCCACGTTCTGAAAAACTCGCGGAAGTTGAACGCTTGATCTTCGTAATCGAAATAACCGCTGATAAGTTTGTTCAAATCGTAAGTGTAAATCTGCATTTCAGGCAAGCCCGCATAAGGATTGTTGTCGCCCAAATGCAATTTGTCCCATTCATGCTTGGCACGCTGCTCCATAACATAGTCCCAAGTATAAATTTCGCTCTCTTTGAATTGGTCGAGCAAATTAAATGGCGTACCCGAAAGCCGCAATATCTTTGGTTTTTTGGTTTGATTGCAAAGTTCTTCGATAACAGCCTGTCCGAGTTTTGTAAGAGTTCCTTCGTGCGCTTCGTCCACGACGACAAAATCCCAATCGAGCAGGAATATGTAATCGTTTTTATCGAATTTGCCGCCAACGGCTTGCGAACCGCGAAGGTCCTGCATAGAAGCAAAATAAACGAACTTTTTGTCCGTATCAACAAGGTTTTCTATACGTTCGCCGTTTGTTTTTGAACCGAAAACATAATCGGTATCGTAGAATATCTTCTGAAAATCTTCGTACCACCCATTGTTGACAACAGGACGGTGCGTAAGAATTATTGTCTTTCGAAATTCCATTAACTTTGCCACTTGCAATGCGCAAAGTGTCTTTCCAAAGCGCATTTTTGCATTCCAAAGCATACGGTCGCCTTTTTTGAACTGTGCGACGGTATCGTGAATAGCCTTTTCCTGCTCCGGACGGAAGATAATGGGGTCAATTCCTTCGGAAATTTCGCTCGACGTTAAAGACGCCCGTCCCGCTTTGACGGCTTGTATCGCACGTTTTGCGGTTTCAAGGTCTACTTCAAACCACTCGTTGGCTTTGTTCTTCGGGTCGAAATAACGATGCTTTATGCCCGAACGCTCCAAAACCTTGTGAACATCATGGTCAGAAAATGCTTTGACTGCTGTTTTCCCGTCATTATATACTGCACGCAAAGCAAGTTCTGTATGCAAAAGTTCATAAACGGTGCCCATCGTTTGCGAATATTGATTGATACGTTTCTTTGCAGCAAGATTAAGTTCACGACAATTCGGGACTAACTCTGTGGAAGTGCACTCCGAAGCACAAGTTGCTTCTCCGATTTTCAATACGCCTTTATGTGCATCATCGTTGACACGGAAAATATAAATCAATTTGTATGAAAATGTCGGCTTAAAGTTTTCCATTACACATTCTCCCTGTTAACGATATAAATTTAACGGGCTTTTTCTTTTCCCAATCCATAATTTCACAGTAAATACCCGTGTGTTTGGTGTTGTCGCCCTTTTTGCAACCTTCGCACTCTTCCTGCTGTTCTTCGTCGTCGAAAATCGACATTTGCAATTTGGGCAACGGCTTGCAACTGTTGGGGATAACAAATTTCAGTCCGTCCATCTGCCATATATTCCACGAAAGAACTTTTGCCACTTCTTTCAAGTAATCATTTATTGGCGGCACATCGAATTTGTCTATGTAAGCGTCTATAAATGTAAACAGCAAATTCTCGCGTGCAATAAGCACGTTGTCGCCCTGCCAATCAAAGCCGTAAACGGATTTAATTGCAGCAATGGCCCAATTGTACCATTCGGGTTCGCTATTTATATTTTCGCTTACAACGCGGAGTTTTCGATCTAACAGACCGATACGGTCTTTGATGTCGATGTATTCTCCCGTAACGGTATCATAGCGACTTGTAAGATACGGCGCTTCGCCGCAAGTGATTTCAAGACGGTTTGCTTTTACGTAATCTTGCCATGTTTTACCGTCGGCATCGGGAAAAATTATTTTTTCGGTGGTTGCGATCCAACCTTTTTCCGTTTCGGTATTAAACACGTTTTCGCGCCCGAACCACGCATTGTCCACTAAGTTGTTTTGTTTATTACATACCCAAGACGGAGTAAATACTTCTGCTTTATTTTTTATACGGCGTTGCTGCTCGCGCTTGGATTTTTCCGTTCGGGGTTTGATTATACAGCCGCGTTTGCCTGTGATGAGTGCAGGGGTAATCGGATCCTGACTGCCGAAACCGACGCCGTGAGAGAGATAAGTGTCGGTAGCCCAAATGATATTTTTGCCCGAACTGCGGTCTTTCAAGAGAATAATCAAAAGGCTCTCATCAAGGTGTTTGATGAAATTTTCCTTAATATCCACGCCGTAAAGTTCTTTAATTTTGTCCATTCTCTTGCTCACCGAAATTATATTTATATTATTATAGCACATTATCGACAACTTTCAAAGGGCAATTACACCATTTCGACAAAATATTTTATTGACCTTTTTCAAAAGTAGGACATGCACGTTTTGTACAATAAATGCAATGCCGCACGCACGAAAAAAGCAATTTGTTTGAAAATTGGTTTTGAATATAATTTTGCAAGAATAAAAAAGCGGCTTGTTTACCGCCGCTCAATATCAAAAATAAAAAAAACGCTTTGCGGGGCAAAGCGTGGCAGAAAAATATAAAAAGGGGGTAAATCAGGAGCGTTTGAGCAGGGCTTGGGCGGATACGGCAATGCCGTCGCCGTTACCCAGCGCGCCAAGATGTTCCGTAGTTGTGGCGCTGATATTTACGCAGGAAACGGGCACGTCGAGTATGCGAGACAAAACGCGCGCCATTTGGTCCGTATGGGGTGAAATTTTGGGTTGTTGGCATATTACCACAGCCGATACGTTTACCACTTCGTAACCCTTTTGCGCCGCCAAACGGACGCAGCGCGCCAACAGTTGCGTGCTGTCCGCGCCGAGATAGGCAGGGTCGGTATCGGGAAATTGATGTCCTATATCCTTGTTGTCGCTTGCGGACAACACTGCGTCGCATATAGCGTGGCACAGTGCGTCTGCATCGGAATGTCCCGCCAATTTGTACGCGTAGGGAATGGTTACGCCGCCGAGAATTACGCCGCTGCCCCGTTCGAAAGGATGCACGTCGAAGCCGACGCCCGTTTTGTACTCGGGCAGATCGCTCGGATAGGTTATTTTGGTATTGGAGCGGTCGCCGTCCGTGAAATGAACGTCTCCGTAAACGTCGAAAAACAGCGTGCTTTCGTCGGGATATTCGCGTTGGGCGCGTTGATAAGCCGCGCGCAGCCGCGCAATATCGAAAACCTGCGGAGTTTGCACGGTAAACAGCGCGTTGCGGTCTGTCTGAGCCAATTTGCCGTCAATATCGCTCCACACCGTGTCGGTTACGGGCAAACGCGGTACTGCGCTGCCGTATTTTTCGGCACAGTCGTACAATCGGCGTACAAATTTGCGCGAGATAAATGGGCGCGCGCCGTCGTGTACGGCTACAACGCCCTGTTCTGCGTCGGATAGCGCGCTTAAACCGTTGGCAACCGACAAAAATCGCGTTGCTCCGCTCGGCGCGTAAATTGCGCCGTCTACGCGTCTGCCGACGGTTACCACTTTGTCCGCAACGTTCAAAAAAACTTCCGCAGAGCGCGCAAAAACGTCTTTGTCCAATATTTTACGCGACAGTTTGTCGTCGCCGAAGCGCCGAGACGTGCCGCCGCCCACCACAATTGCGTATCTCATCACTCGGTTACGATTTCGTACATTTCGTCGGCTTCGTCCTTTTTGACGGTTTCTTTCAACTGCTTTACTCTGAAAGTAAGTTGCGCCGCGGCAAAATGCACGCAGACCAAATCGCCGGGTTTAAGTTGACAACCCGGTTTGGCGGGACGTCCGTTGACGTCCACTTTGCCCGCATCGCACGCTTCCTGCGCGACGGTGCGACGTTTGAGTATTCGCGAAACTTTCAAAAATTTGTCCAATCTCATAGCGAAAAACAATTACTTGCACTAAATCATACTTCGCGGCGGTTGGCAAACGCGCGCGACAATGTTACTTCGTCGGCGTACTGCAATTCGCTGCCTATCGATATGCCCTGCGCAAGGCGCGTAACTTTTATTCCGTATTGCTTTACAAAACGGGCGATGTACGTTGCGGTTGCTTCGCCTTCGGCGGAAGTATCGGTTGCCAAAATAACTTCCTTTACGTCCGCTGTAAGACGTTTGAACAACTGCGCCATACGCAGATCTTCTATGCCGACGCCTTTGAGCGGGCTTAAAACGCCGCCCAACACGTGGTATACGCCGTGATATTCGCCCAAACGCTCTATTGCCATTACATCCTTGGCTTCCTGCACCACGCATATTACGGAGCGATCGCGCGCGGCGCAAATTCGGCACGGGTCGCGGTCGGTATAATTGCCGCAAACCGAACATATATGTACTTTTTGTTTGGCGTCGGTCAACGCCGCGGCAAATTCTGCCGCTTCCTGCTCGGTCATAGACAGCACCGTAAGCGCGTACCGCTGAGCGGTTTTTGCCCCTACGCCCGGCAATTTGCAAAACTCGCGAATGAGTTTTTCGATAGGTTCGATGTAATCAGCCATATTACAGCAACCCTTTCATTGCGGCAAACGGAGCCATAATGCGGTCTTCTTCTTGCTGTGCCTTGGAATATGCGTCGTTTATCGCCGCCAAAACAAGGTCTTCCAACATTTCGACGTCGTCGGGATCGCACGCTTCGGGCTTGACGCGCACGCCGAGAACGGTCTTTTTGCCGTTGCAGGTTACCGTAACCAAGCCGCCGCCCGCGCTGCCCGTAACTTCGAGTTCTTCAAGTTGCTGTTGCGCTTCCTGCAACTTTTGTTGCATTTGCTGGGCTTGTTTCATCAAATTTTGCATTCCGCCGCCGCCATAACCGCCGCCGGCGCCGTTGTATCCGTATTTGTTTCCCATAATATACTCCCGAATATTTTTTACTTGATCAGTTAAATTTTACATCCGTGCCCAAAGCGGACAACTGCCTGTCCAATTCGCTTTGAGATGCGGGCTGTTCTTTTACTATAATTACTTTTTTGTCGCACAGCGCCGCCACTTTGGATTGCAGTAACGCTTTGTACTTGTTTTCGATCAGCCAATACGAGCCTTCAGAACATCTTATTACAAAATTGCGGTCGGCGTCGAACTCCACCTTGACGTCGCTCCATACGCCCATAAGCAATGCGTCGTTTGTTTGAGTAAGGGACAATTTGACTCCGCGCCAAATGGACTTGGGGTCGGTTTTGTCCAACACGTACAGGCTTTGACTTTCGCCCGAAATGTTGTTGGGCAACTGTTCGATACGCGTAAGACGGCGGTTTAGTCCGTCGTAATCCACTTCGCCCGTGGACGATGCTACTTTGAGCGCGGTCGCTTCGAACAACATAAGCGGCGAAAGGGCGTATTTAAGCCCGTTTTCGATATCCACAAAACAGTTGATTGCGTAAAGCAACTTTTTTACGTCGGTTTGCTCGGCAAGTTCTTTAAGCGCGCTGTACCTTTCCTGCGGAAGCATCAGCATAGAATTGGCGTTGGCGCACACCTTGGCGGTAAGCAGATCGCGCATATACAGCGCGACGTCCTTGTTAAGGCGCGCAACGTCCTTGCCTTCCGCAACGGCGGAATTTATTTCCGTAAGAATATCCGAAACGGAATTGGTAAGAATGGCGCGGACCAAACGCACCAGACCTTCCTTGGACGAAGCGCCCAACACGTTGATTACGTCGTTGTAGGTAAGTTCGCCGTTGGATACGGTAAAACATCTGTCCGCAATGGAAACGCAGTCGCGCACACTGCCTTCGCCCGCCTGAGCGATGGCTGCAACGGCGTCGTCGGTAAATTTTTTGCCTTCCTTGGTGTAAATGGACGCCACCAATTGCGCCAGAATGTTTGCCGGCACCAGACGGAAATCGAAACGCATACAGCGCGACAAAATAGTTGCGGGTATTTTGTGTACTTCGGTTGTACACAAAATAAATATTGCGTGCGCGGGCGGCTCTTCCAACGTTTTGAGCAGGGCGTTGAACGCACCCGACGACAACATATGAACTTCGTCGATGATGTACACCTTGTATTTGCCGTTTACGGGCGGATATTGCACCTTTTCGCGGATATCGCGCGCGTAATCTACGCCGTTGTTGCTTGCGGCGTCCATTTCGATAATGTCGAGATTGGCGTTGCCCGATGTACGGCACACGGCGCACTCGCCGCACGGATTGCCGTTGTGTTCCTTGGCGTGCGGACAGTTGACCGCGCGGGCAAAGATCTTGGCAGTGCTGGTTTTGCCCGTGCCCCGCGTACCCGTAAACAGGTATGCGTGAGTAACCTTGTCCTGCATTATCTGGTTGCGCAAAGTGTCGGTTATGTGTTGTTGTCCCACTACTTCGTCGAAGTTTTGCGGGCGATATTTGCGATACAACGCCACATAATTCATATTACCACCTCTTTGTAAAAATTTGCAGCCGCATTTGCGGCGATTTATTTTGTATTGTACTCCGCCAACTTGCGGCGCGCGCGTTGCAATGCGCCGTCTACCGCTTTGCGGCTTTTGTCTACCTGACGCGCAATATCGTTATACGTGTAACCCGACGCAAACAGCAGTACCACGCGGCGTTCCAAATCGGTAAGTTGCTCGTCCATAACGCTCAACATATTTTGGGCGGATTCGATGGTCAGCAACCTGTCCAACGGGTCGTTGCCGTCGGTTACGGTAGAAACAGCGTCTAAACCGACGCATTCGGAAAGCACTTTTTGGTTGGCTCCGTTGTCGCGCTTTACCGCGTCCAATATCTGGCTGAGTACGCACAGCCGCACAAACGACGGAAAGGGTCCCTTGTTTTCGTCGTAATACTTTACGGCATAGTAAAGCCCCAACATACCTTCTTGCAGCAGGTCGTCCTTGTTGCCGCCCACCAAGTAAAATTTGTTGGCGTAATAACGTATTAGCCCTTTGTAATCGCTTACCAATTGTTCGATCGCTTCCGAATCGTCTTGCTTGGCGCGTATGATCAGTTCTTCCAAAATTTATCCTCTTTGCCGTACCGCTTCGTACAAGGCAATGCCGCACGCAACCGAAGCGTTTAGCGAATTTACTTTGCCTTTGAGTTTGAGCGACACAACGCCGTCGCAACATTTTTTTGTATATGCGCTTACGCCGCTGCCTTCGCCGCCCACAACTATGCCTACGGCTCCGCTCAGATCCGCTTTGCCTATTTCTTCGCCGTCCATATCCAGCGCGTATACCCACACGCCGTTTTCCTGCAATTGTTTTATTGCGTTGTTTATATTTGTTACGCGGGCAATTTTGATATGCGCAACCGCCCCCGCCGAACAGCGCACCACCGTATCGGTTACGGCAACCTGCCTGTTGCGACCTATTATTATGCCGTCTACGCCGGCGCACTCGCACGAGCGGATTATACTGCCGAAATTGTGCGGATCGTTAATTCCGTCCAATATTACCGCAAACGGCTTGTCGGACGACGACAAAATGTCCGCCACGTCGCAATATTCGAAGTCGGTAACGTCGGCAATGTACCCTTGATGTTTGCCGTCGGGGCTGTGCTTGTCCAACAGATCCCTGTCTACATAGGTGATTTTTACGCCGCGTTTGCGGGCAAGCGCAATGATGTCGCTGTTGACGCCCTTTGCACACATAAGCGAATTGACGGTTATTTCGTCCGAACGCAACGCCTCGTAAACGCTGTTTTTGCCTTGTATTTTCATAAATCGTCCCCCAACAAGGCGCAAATTCGCTCGGTTTGCCCCGTAAGATACAGGTAACCCAATACCGCTTCCAAACCGGTGGCTTTGCGGTAATCGGCGCCGCTTTGATTTTTTGCCTTGTGATGCGCCTTGCAGTTACGTCCGCGCAAATAAACGGACTTTTCCTGCTCGGTAAACAGATCCGCCAACTTGTCCGCCAACTGCGCCTGCGCCGCCGCCTTGACGTAATTGCTGGCGTTGCGGTGCATGCTGTATGCCGTAAGGTCTTGTGCGGCAAGTTTGCTGCGCACATACAAACTGTGAACAGCGTCTCCCACGTGCGCCAACGTAAGCGCGTTTAGCAGCGCAACCTTGTGCGCCGCAATAGGTGTGCCGAAATCCATACGCGATCAGTCTTCCGTAAAGAATTTTTTTGCGTACACTACGGCGCCCGTAAGATAATCGATATCTTCGTAGCCGCGCTTTAAGTAAAATGCGCGCGCGCCTTCCGCCTTTTGCCCGCATATTATGTACGCGCCTTCCACAAACATACCGCGCAACTTGTCTTCCAAGGTTTGCACAAGTTGACCGCCCAAACCTTGCCGTTGATATTCGGGCAAAACGTTGAGATGCAGGTGCGCCGTGTAACCTTCGCGCACGTAACGCTGAGCAACCTTGGTCTCCGCGCCGAAACGGTAATATTCGCCGCCGGAAATTTTGCGCACCAACGGCAGATAAAGTTGCTGCATTTTTTCTTCGTAATCGTCCAAATCGACGGCGCACAGTATGTAACCTACGGGTACGTCGTTGTCGTCGACAGCCACAAAACAGTAGTCCGATTGATTGTCAAGATAATAGTCGCAATACATAGCGCACAACAACGCGCGGTTGGACGGAGTGTCCTCGTCGGCGTACTTGGACGTGGCAACGCATATATCTTGAACGTATCTGAAATCCTTTTTGAGATAGGGTCTTACCGTCATAACTTTTCTCCTTGTGGACATAATATGCCATTTTGTATTATGCTATCACATACGGGCATATTTGTCAAGTACGACGAGAGCGAGTATTGTACGCTTGGCGAACAATACTCGCAGTAAGATTTTGCTGTAAGGCAAATACTTGCCTTACAGCAAAGTGTTATTTTTTCGCCTGCGGCGAAAAAGTGAGATTTTTCCGCTTTCAGCGGAAAAGTGAGATTATTCGCTAACGCGAATAGTGATATTGTTTGCTGCGCAAACAGTTGCGGAACCGTTAATTGAACTATTTTTGCAGACAAAAAAATTATTGCCGAAAAGTTATTGTTCGGCAATAATAATTTTCAAATAAAGTCAACCTTAACTTTGCCGTCAGGCAAAATAACACTTTTCCGCCAACGGCGGAAAAATAACACTCGCCGCAGGCGAATCTCACTTTTCCGTCGCAGACGGAAAAATATAACTGTTTGCGTAGCAAACACTCGGAGCGAGTGTGTTCACTGCAAAATAATCTGCAACAAGCGTGCCGCACCTTGTTAGGTGCGGCACGCGAAGTGAAGCCTTTTTGCAGTGAACACGCGAGCGATATATTTAATCGAGATTATCCGCAACAACGGGGTTGGTGTACAGCGGCACGCCGTCCGTTTCGCCGTCGTCGCCGTCGGAAAAGTTTTCGACATAACGGGCAATATCAAAATTGCTCCACGGCTGTGCGTCGGGCGGATACGCCACAAATACCATACGTTCCTTGGTTACGGGGTGGTTAAATTCCAATTTGTACGCCCACAGCGCAAGGTTGTGCCCCTTGCCCATTATGTCGCCGCCGTAGCGCACATCGCCGAACACGGGGCAGCCTATTGCGGCAAACTGTACGCGTATCTGATGACTGCGCCCGGTACCCAATTGCACTTTTACAAGGCTTAATCGGTCTTGATACGTTTGCAGCGTTTCGTAAGTAAGTTCGGCGCGCTTGGCGTCGTGATCGCCGAAAGTGGCAACGTACACGTTGTTGGTAAGCGCGTTCTTTTTGAGATAATTTACAAGTTGCGCTTTGCGTTCCTTGGGCACGCCCGTTACCGTTGCAAGATACTGCTTGGTAACTTCGCCGTCCGTTATTTGCTTGCACAACCGCTCTGCCGCTTTGCTGTTTTTTGCAAAGACCATTACTCCGCCCGTGGGACGGTCAAGACGGTGTACCAAGCCCAAATACACGTTGCCCGGCTTGGCGTATTTGTCCTTTATGTAATTTTTGAGCAGCGTAAGCAGGTCGAGATCGCCGCTGCTGTCCGCCTGACTGGGCAAATTGTGCGGTTTTACCACCACCAACACGCTGTTGTCCTCGTACAACACGGGGACGTCGTCCATTGTAAAAACTTTTGCCATAATTACTCCTTTGCGGTGTACAGTCCGCTTGCGCCGCAGGGCAACACCGTGCCTTCGTCGGTGGGCAAGCACACTTCGTATGCAACAACGTCGCCTTGCGGCGGCATGGTAAGTTTGAGCAGATTGCGCAGTACGGCGGGTTGCAAGCCCGTCGTGTACGAATTGAGCAGTACAAACAGCGGATCGTCCGACAACACACGACTGCACAGTTGCAAAAAGTCGAAAATGTCGCGTTCGATCTTCCACTCTTCGCCGTTGGCGCCCCGCCCGAAACTGGGCGGATCCAGCACTATTGCGTCGTAACGGCGTCCGCGGCGTATTTCGCGGGCGACAAATTTGCGGCAATCGTCCACAATATAGCGCACGGGACGGTCGGCAAGGTGGGACAGCGCAACGTTTTCGCGCGCGGTATCCACCATATTTTTTGCCGCGTCAACGTGGCACACGCTTGCCCCCGCAGACAAACACGCAACCGTCGCTCCGCCCGTATAAGCGAACAAATTGAGTACGCTTACGGGGCGGTTGGCAGACTTGATTAAGTCGATCATTGTAGCCCAATTTGCCGCCTGCTCGGGAAAAAGCCCCGTATGCTTGAAGTTCATCGGGCGCACGTTAAAGCGCAGATCGCGCCACCCCACCACCCAACTGTCGGGCAGGGTCTTGGCAAATTCCCAATGTCCGCCGCCGCTTGAAGAGCGGATATAACGGGCGTCGGGCTTGCGCACGTCGCCAAGGGGTTGCGCCGCGTGCCATATTACCTGCGGATCGGGGCGCAAAAGCACAACGTCCTTCCAACGTTCCAACTTTTCGCCGTCGCCCGTAGCGATTATTTCGTAATCTTTCCATTCGGTGTTGATTTTCATACAATGCAAATAAAACATTCTGCCGCCGCAGTGCAGGCGCGGCGGCAAAGCGCAAAGGCGCGCTGACAATCGGCGGTAGGCAACGTAAATATGCTAAGAGTTTACGCTTTGGTTATATACAGCGTAAACTTGTAGCCGTTTACGTCCCACTCCTTTGCATAAGTGCCGCAAGACGCG
Source organism: uncultured Clostridia bacterium (assembly GCA_947629985.1). GTDB lineage: Bacteria > Bacillota > Clostridia > Christensenellales > CAG-314 > Fimimonas. The sequence continues at coordinate 26,247 of CANRFV010000003.1, forward strand.
CTTTCCACGCGATCCGCAAGCGTTCCGTCGCATATTTCGGCGGAATAACGCTCGAATATGCCGCCGAGATATTCGTCCGCGGCGTAGCCCACTACTATGTGGTCGGTTACGACAAGGTCGCTTTCCTTGCGCATAGTTTGAATTTTGGACACTATTTCGCGCACAAGCCCTTCTTCGATGAGCGTATCGGTAAGCGTAACATCCAACGCGACGGTATCGCCGTGATCGGACACGACGGAATAGCCCTGCTTGTTTTTGGAAGAAATAAGCAGATCCGATTCTTCCACTTCCACCTTTTCGCCGTCCACGTCGAAGACGTGTTTGCCGCCGTTGCGCACGTTTTCCACAACCTGACGCGCTTTTTGCCCCAAATTTTGCAACGTTTCGCGAATTTTGCCCAAAAGTTTGCCGTACTTGGGACCGAGCGTTTTGAGTTGCGGCTTTATTTCGTATTCGGCAAATCCGTCGGCGGAATCCACTTCGACGATTTGCTTGACGTTAAGTTCGCTCTTGATTATGTCGGTCATTTCGTCGTCCAACTTGCCGTCGCTTGCCACGTACATTGTGGATAGCGGCTGGCGGTTTTTTACATTGGCGGCGTTACGCGCGCTGCGCCCCAACACAACAAGATTGAGTACTTTTTCCATTGTGCGGTTGAGATGTTTGTTGATATACGACAGGTTTGCCTTGGGAAAATCGCACAAATGCACGGATATGGGCGCATCGGGGAAGAAATTGGCGGTAATGTTGCGGTAAATGCTTTCCGTAATAAACGGCACAAAGGGCGCGGCAACTTTGACCAAAGTATCCAGCACGGTATACAGCGTTACGTATGCCGCCTGTTTGTCGTCCGTCCATTCGCTGCCCCAATACCTTTCGCGGCAACGACGCACGTACCAATTGGACAGCATATCCGTAAACTGCTCTATTGCGCGGGCGGTATCGGTAATTTCGTAACGCGACAACCCGTCGTCGACGGTTTGTATCAATTGATTTACTTCGGACAGGATCCACTTGTCCATAAGCGTCAATTTGCAATCTTCAAGGCTGTATTTGCTCGGATCGAAATCGTCGATATCGGCGTACAGCACGTAAAACGCGTACGTGTTCCACAGCGTTCCCAAAAATTTACGCTGCGTTTCGGAGACGGCTTCGTCGTAATAACGGCTGGGCAACCACGGCGCGGAAGCGGTATAAAAATACCAACGCACGGCGTCGGCGCCCTGCTTGTTGAAACTGTCCCACGGGTCTACAACGTTGCCCTTGTGTTTGGACATTTTTACGCCGTGTTCGTCGCCCACAAGCCCCAACACTATGCAGTTGCGGAAAGGAGCCGCGTCGAACAACAGCGTGGATATGGCAATAAGCACGTAAAACCAACCGCGCGTTTGATCGACCGCTTCGCTGATGAAATCGGCGGGAAAATTGCGTTCGAAGAGTTGTTTGTTTTCAAACGGGTAATGGAATTGCGCGTAGGGCATACTGCCGCTGTCGAACCAACAGTCGATAACTTCGGGCGTACGCTCGAAGGTTCCGCCGCAATCGCATTGCCACTTGCACTCGTCTATAAACGGACGATGCAATTCTATATTTTCGCTGCAACCGCACTTTTCGGAAAGTTCCTTGCGACTGCCTATTACGTGTACCTTGCCGCACTTGTTGCATATCCACACGGGCAAGGGCGTGCCCCAATACCTGTCGCGCGAAATGCTCCAATCTATTACGTTTTCCAAAAAGTTGCCCATTCTGCCGCTGCCGATTGTGGGCGGTATCCAATTGATGTCGCCGTTTACTTTGAGCAATTTGTCCTTTACGGCGGTCATCTTGATGAACCACGACTTGCGCGCATAGTAGATCAACGGGGTGTCGCAACGCCAACAATGAGGATAACTGTGTTCGTACATCAGTTCGGCAAACAGCAAATTGCGCGCTTTGAGATCGGCAAGAATAAGTTTGTCCGCCTGTTTGCAAAATACGCCCGTAAGCGGTCCGCATCCGTCTACAAACTTGCCGTCATCGCCCACAAGTTGAACCAAAGGCAAATTGTAACGTCTGCCCACGTTGGCGTCGTCTTCGCCGAAAGCGGGGGCTATGTGAACTATGCCCGTGCCGTCGGTAAGCGTTACGTAACCGTCGTTGGTAACGTAATAGCAATCGGCGCCGTGCGTGTCGGCGTAATCGAACAGCGGCTTGTAATGCACGCCTTCGTAATCGCTGCCCTTGCGCACTTCCGTAATTGTGTACGTGCCCTGTTCAAAGTGATTGTCCAACAACTGCTTGGCAAGAATGTAATTTACGCCGTCCTTTTGCACCGTTGCGTAATCGTATTCCGCGTTCATACACAGCGCCACGTTGGACGGCAACGTCCACGGAGTTGTGGTCCAGGCGAGAAAATACGTATCGGGACGGTCGACAAGTTGAAATTTGGCAACTGCCGACTTTTCCTTTACGTCCTTGTAGCCCTGAGCCACTTCGTGCGACGACAGCGCCGTTCCGCAACGCGGACAGTACGGCACTATTTTGAAACCTTTGTACAGCAAGCCCTTGTCGTAAATTGTTTTGAGCGCCCACCATTCCGACTCGATATAATCGTTGTCGTAGGTTACGTAGGGGTGTTCCATATCCGCCCAATACGCCACGCGGTCGGACAGCCGTTCCCACTCGCCCTTGTACTTCCAGACCGATTCCTTGCATTTGGCTACAAACGGCTGTATGCCGTAAGCCTCTATTTGCTTTTTGCCGTCGATACCGAGCGACTTTTCCACTTCCAACTCTACCGGCAAGCCGTGCGTATCCCAACCGGCTTTGCGCAGTACGTTGTAGCCCTTCATTACCTTGTAACGCGGGATAAGATCCTTGATGGAACGCGTAAGCACGTGCCCGATGTGCGGTTTGCCGTTGGCTGTGGGCGGACCGTCGTAAAACGTAAAACTGCTGTCGCCCTTGGCGGCGGTTTGCTCGAATATTTTGTTTTCTTTCCAAAATTCCAATACGGACAACTCGCGATCCACAAAATTGAGCGAACTGTCTACCTTAGTGTATTTGGACATAGCACTGTTCTCCTTTTGAGAAAATTTATAAAAAAAGCCGATACGCGTTTGAAAAAACGCATATCGACCGTATGCAAGACCATTTTCAAACAAGTACGTTTGCACACATATGCATATGTGCAAATTATACCCTGCGCATAGATAACGGGGCGCGCGCCGTATTTGCTTACTTGAATTACCGTTGGGCAAATCTACTTGCAGCGTGATAACGTACAAGCGGATAAGTCGTGCCTTGCACCATGCGGCTCGCTCTCTGTGCATATCGCTGCTTGCAGTGTTGTCGCTGCTCAAACGTATTTGATTGTATTTACCGAAATATTGTAACAAATATTGCCCCACTTTGCAAGCAAAATGAGGCAATTGCACAACACAAATTTAATAGCCGAGCGTCTTCCGCACGCGAGCGCGGACGCGTTGCGGGGGACTTATTGGCAAGTAAAGCGGGGCGCCGCACCACGCGCGGGGCTACGCCTGCTGCGTTTCAAGCGGCGATAACGGTTGCAGTTCGCTTTGTTTGGTTGCAACGTGAGCAATTTCCACGCCCAAATTTATTACAGCCAAAACTACCGCCGCTATCATAGGTCCGAACGTATAATCCACTTTCTCTTCGCGCATAGTAGCGCCGATTTGTATCATCATATATATCAAAATGCAGATAACCGACGCGCGAACGACTATCTCGACGTACTTGGCGCCGTTTCGCTTGTTTATCGGCTTGTAATCGGCAAGTTCGTACGCGGAGAAGCAAATACTGTTGAGCAGTCCGACCATTGCGGCAATGTAAAACATTAACTCGTCAAACGGGTAATGTTCGTTGCTGCGCATTTTGTAATAAAGTTGAGATACGCGTATCCCCAAATCGTCGATTTCGATAGTTGCACCCGATACCAAACTTAAAATAATCGCAGAAAGAACGATGGATATGCCGCAAAACACCATTGACAAAATTTTCTGTTTGCCAAGCAATTGCCGCCCCTTTACCGCCATACGCGTTGCCAAAACGGCGACAAAACAGCAAATAGCCAACACCATTCCCGCAACTGTAACCGAATCGGCATAGTATCCTACCGAATCGGTTCCGTCGGAAAACTCCATCGCGCAAATACTGCGCAAAATCGCCACGTGCGCGAAATAAATCAAACACGTTATAAAAGCGAATTTGTCCGCATTTTCGGGGGAAGTGCCCTTGGTGATACTGTTGATGTATTTGCACAGCGATACTATTGCAAAAATCGTTATTTGCAAACCGAAAACGCCCCAATGAATGAGCAAATATACCGCTGTTTCGGAATTAATCACTAGCGAATCGGATATAGGTTGCGAATCTTTGCCGAATTCCGTTTTGCACACGTCGATAAACGCCGAGAAAGACAACTCGTCGGCAACGTCGCCGTCGAGTTCGAACCCTTTGCCCGTCAGTCGGAATGTTGTCAAAAAGAAGAAAACTATCGATATTACCAACATAATGCAACCCGCAACGGTACCCGCAGTGCGCATCCACTTATGCCAAGCGGGCGCTGCCTGATCCGTTTCGCCGACGGGACCGACATTGACAGGTGCGGGCGTCGCGTCAGGTTCGCTTGGAACAGCGGCGACGCTTTCGGTCGGGGAAGTTATATTGTCGGGCACTTTTGCACCGCATTCGGGACAAAACCGAGCGTCGGTTTCCAATTGCGCGCCGCACTTGATGCAAAAACGCCGCATGTCGAGACTTTTGCCGCAACTTGTACAAAAAAGCGCGTCGTCGGAATTGTCCGCGTTACAATATTTACATTTCATAATTTATCACTCCGTATAATAATTTTTTTGTTGCATTGCGGCGCCGAAACAATGCAAAATCGGCGTATTTATCGCGACAAATACGCCGAATTGCACGATTTAGCGCACAAAACGCAAAATTCGTATTGTTCGGGCGCAAGCGCTCAATCGCTTATTCCCGAAGGTCTGTTGACCACTGTCGAGCCGAAATCCTTGAATTCCACGGTTATTGTTTGTTTGGTGTGAGCCGATTCGTACATCATATCTACGCCGTAATCTATTGTGGAAACCATTTTTTCCACTACGCCGTTGTTTACGTAATATTTGAGCGTGGCGTCGGTATTTGTAATATACATGCCTGTCAACGAGCCGACGTTTTCGTTTACGGTCTTTTCAAGATAGTCATTCAAAAACTCCGGACGCAATTGAAAACCGTAGTCGGTTTTTTCGTAAAAACTGTAATCCAGATCCGGCATATTCATCGAGACAAAATCGTCGGTACTTGTAATGCCGTACTCGCCGTAAATCGCTTCGGTTACCTTTTCGTACTGTCCGTCGACAAGCATCCACACGTCGACATGATTGTCCGTCTCGTCGTATTCGTAATACAACGACACCGAACTCGACATAGGAGATTCATTATACGGCATATCGGTAGTTATTGTCATTTGAACATTCTGCAACATCTTGTTACCGTCTCTCAAAACGGTATAGTTGAGTTCGGTGTTAATATAATACCCCGAATAATCGGATTTTGCGACAGTCTTGAAAACCTGCACGCAATTGGTATACTTGTCGGGATCCAGCACGCTTTCGAAATAACTGCGCGGGATATCGGTACCGTAATTTGCGGCGGGAATATAGTATTTGAACGTATATTCGCTTGTGCCGTACTTGGATATTACGATGATATACACGGTATACACGTAATATTGCTCGTCCCGGTCGGTTTCCGCCGCCGCAACCGCTGTAGCCGAAACATTGTCGCGAGCATACGTAACCTGTACCTGTTTTACCGATACTACCTGCTCGTCCGGCGACAACATAGACGTAAAAGCATTTGCCGAACTCATTGTGGTTTGTTCTTCGTATTTGAGCAAGCGCGCCGTTGTTGCCTGCCCCGAAATTTCATTTTCGAGAAAACCTTTTACGGCGTCTTCTTCGCTGTTGTACGACTGTTGAGACATTGCGCCCGTAAAACCGTTGTTTTGGTTGCCGCCGCGCGAAGTATTGCACGCGCACAGCGCAAATAATGCGCAGAACACAGTTGCCACAACTGCCGTTATTGCAATAAACCTTTTCATAATATCTCCTTGTAAATCATATTATCCGCTGCAAAAGCGGCAAATTACACTTTGTAACCTACCAACTGACGCTTGACGATGCTGTCGGTTATGGCAAATACCAATGCTATTACCGCCGCGATAAGCCCGGCGATCATCGGCGAAAGCACTACGTTGTAACTCATATCTTCAACAAGTTTTTTTGCGCAACTGTTGGCGATCAATATAACGGGAACCGCCAACGCCAAACTGCCCACCGAAAAACCGATCATATTGGCGGAATAGCCTTCGGTCATTTCGCACAACGCATTGTAAACATTTACCAAAAGCATAGCGACAACGCCGAAAACAAACAACGTGCCCAATACGGACAAAACCGCCACACCGGAGATGTCTCCGTTAAAAATCATTACTGTCAAAGTTTGTTTTACAAACGGGAAAAACGCCATTGTGTAAGAGTAGCCTGACGATGTTATTCCTTCGGACGACTGACCGTAGCCGAATATCGCGCCCGAAAAATAACTGAGCGCAACCGCACTGCAAACGACTATCGCACTGCAAAATACCAGCGAAAAGATTTTTTTGATATTTGCCAACTGTTTGCCCGCAACGGCAACGCGCGTTGCAACGGTAACTATCAAAAAGCACGACGCCAACGCCAAGCCCGTTGTAGTTGTGGAATCGAAGGCGTAAGTAATGTAATTACTGCCGCCGCTGATATTTATCGACCACAGACATTTTACAAACAAAACGTACGCAATATACAAAAAGTAGATCGTGTACACGGTTTTATCCGCTCCGTTATACGGCACTTTTTGCTTGAAAATTGCCAGATATTTGCACAGCGCAAGCACTGCCATAATAAAAATTACCAGCGCAAAAATGCCCCATACAGCCAAGTGCATAATAAGCGGCAAAATATTACCTACTACATAAGCGCCGCGCACCGACTCGTCAAACAATTTCCAGGCGCTGTCGGCGGCAAATTCTTGCTGTAATTGCGAAATTATGTTTTCGATGGAAATTTGCGAAACAAATTGACTGCCTACGGCTTCGCTGTTGGTTTTGATGCCGAGCGTTACCAAAAAGAAAAATATTACCGACAGTATTGCGCAAATACAGCCCGTTATCGCCCCGGCAAAACTTACCCATTTTTTCCAATATGTACGGGGTTTTTCGGCAGGTTTTTGGGCGGGCGCTTCTTCTTTGCGCTCGACGGGTTTGTCCGTTGCCGCAGCTACCGAAGAGGTCTCTTCCGCGGGCGCCGCATTGGCTTTGGCGCCGCACGCCGGGCAAAATTGCGCGTCATCTTCCAACTTGGCGCCGCATTTGCCGCAAACACGCTGTTCCGTCAAACTTTTTCCGCAGTTTTTGCAGAATTTGGCGCCTTCGGCGTTTTCCGCTTTACAAAATTTACATTGCATAAAAAATTCTCCTTTTATTTAATTTCCGACGGACTGCTTAGGTAATCCATCGTATTTATCCGTTTGATTGCTCCCGTGAGCAAGGGTAACCTGTCGGTTCGGCGGTGTAAACGTGGGCGTGCGCAGATATGTTGCCGCCCAATAACACGCAAGTGCAAAGCGTTAAAGACCCGCTATTACGGTAAAACACAATAATATTTTGATAGTTTCAAGTCTCCTCTCCTTAGGACGCGTACGTTTGCGCATTGCGTACGAATTTGCCGCAAAACACGTCAAAATATGATACCTTTTTGCATAAAAATACCTAATTAGGTATATATGATTATACAGTATGCAAATGAGTATGTCAATTACCTAATTGAAAATATGTGCTAAAATGTTGAATTGGGAAAACAAAGAAAGCGTATGTTTACGGAAATATTTAACGAATTATTGGAAGAAAAACAAATAAACAGAAAGCAGTTTGCCGAACAAAGCGGAATTCCGTACACCACTGTTGTGGGCTGGACGAATACGGGCAGATTGCCCGACTTCAATGCCTTGGTAAAAATTGCGGATTTTTTTCAATGCTCGGTAGACTACATAACCGGCAGACAAAAGAACATTGAAGGCTCGGTTTTTTATTCGGCGGAAATAAGCCCCCAAGGCAGAACGTTGTTGAACGGTTTTAACAAATTGGATCAGCAAGACAAAGATTTGGTATTGAAATTGACCAAAAGATTAAATAAAAAATAATAAGGACGGCGACATTGCGTCAACGTCCTTTTTTATTACACAATCGATATGCACAACTCCGCACGCGGGCGCGGGTGCGTTAGTTGCAGGAAGAAAGAGCGAGAGCGGAGCAACTGGCGCACATTCGCACGCGGGCGCGGGCGCGTTGAGCGTAAAACACAAATTGGTGCGGGGCTGTGTGCAAAATGCCGAATATGCGCGGCGCATATTCGGCATTTTGAAATAAAAAATTATTCTTGTTTGTAAATGATCCTGCCGCAGTGTTCGCAACGCACATAGCCCTTGCTTGCCATTTGCGAATCCACTACCGCTTTGGGCATTTCCATCTGGCAACCGCCACAACGACTGCCGTCCCGCAAGGGAACAAATACGGGGCTCAGGCCGCCTTCGGCGATCTTGGAATACACGCCGAACAGCGCGGGGTCTATTTCCTTTTTCAACTCCGCCTGTTTTTGCTGCAATTCGCGCACTCTCGGCTTTACTTCCGCCGCCGCCTTGTTTATTTCGTCGCTGCACTTGCTTATTAAACTTGCCAAACGCGGCAATTTGGAATAAATGTCGTCAAACTGACGGGAAATTTCCTCGCCTTCGCGCAAAATGCGCTTTATGTCCTTTTCGGCGGAGGCAAGTTGCTCCAACTGCTCGTTGAGTTTTTTGTTCATATAGTTAAGTTCGTCAACGCTTTCGATGTCTTCGATTTCCTTGGAGTGTTCGTCGATAACCGAAGTTATTTTGTCGATGGTCTGGCGCGCGACGGCAAGTTGGTTGCGCAGATCCAACGATTTGGAGTCCAATTTGTTAAGGGTCTCTTCGTATTCCTGACTGACCGCTTTCAACTGCTTGCGTTTTATGTAATTTTCGTTTTTTCTAAGGTCCTTTTCGATGCGATTGAGTTCGCTGTCCAAAGATTGGTACTGTAACATTTGCTGACTGATCATAATGTTTGTTGCTCCTTTTATTGATACCGTTGCGCATTTTTACGGCAAAACGGTTGAGTTTAGTTGATTGTATTATCGCACGGTTGCGCGTTGACAAATTGCAAAGCAGCGTTTACGTAATGCAATTTGTCGGCAACTTCGGCGTCGTTGCAATTGGTTAATATTTGCTGTAATTTGTTTTGTTCGAGACGCAACCATTCGACAAAATCGCGCCCCGGACGGGCGAGATTGGTACTGCCGAACAGCAATTCCAATTGGGTGGCGGAACACTTGGTTTGCGAGCGCTGCGCCAAGATAAGGTCGTAATATTTGCCGTCGAAAAACTTGACGTCGAGCGTAACTCGGTAGCCGTCAAGCAAATAGCGGCGCACGTCGTATTGATTGCGCATAGGTTGCAACACGAGATACTGCGGCAACACGCGCGCGTTGTTCAAAACCGACAAAATTTCCAATCCGCCCATACCAGCTATTACCGCACAGTCGGCAACAACGTCCGCAAGACCGTCCTGACAGACGAATCGACTGCGACCAAGCAAGGGCGGCGGGCAGTTTTGGCGCGCTTTTGCCAAGCAACGCCGCGACACGTCGATAAACACTACCTGTTGCGCAGTGTTGCGCTGCAACGCGGCAATACCTATGTAACCGTGATCGCACCCCACGTCCGCAAGCACGTCGCATTGCGGTATGCACTCCGCTATACGGGCAAGTCGCTTGGTAAGCATATCAATCGAGATAGTCGCGCAACTTTTTGGACTTGGTGGGATTGCGCAATTTACGCAGCGCTTTGGCTTCTATTTGACGGATACGTTCGCGCGTAACGTTAAATTCGCGTCCGACTTCTTCCAACGTGCGCGATTTGCCGTCGTCAAGACCGTATCTTAGGCGAATGACCTTTTCTTCACGCGGGGTAAGTTTGTGCAAAGCCTGAATAAGTTGTTCGCGCAACATTGTCTGCGCGGCAACGTCGCTGGGCGGCGCCGCCTTGGTGTCTTCGATAAAGTCTACCAAGTGGCTGTCTTCTTCTTCGCCGATGGGCGTTTCCAAACTGACGGGGTCCTGAGCGATTTTTTGTATTTCCACAACCTTGTCGGCGGAAATGCCCATATATTCGCCTATTTCTTCGGGAGTGGGTTCACGCCCCAATTCCTGCAAAAGGGTGCGCTGTGCGCGTACCTGACGGTTGATGGTTTCGACCATATGTACAGGTATACGTATAGTGCGCGCCTGATCGGCTATTGCGCGGGTTATTGCCTGACGTATCCACCAGGTTGCGTATGTGGAAAATTTGAAACCTTTGGTGTAGTCGAATTTTTCCACCGCTTTCATCAGCCCCATATTGCCTTCCTGTATCAAATCCAAAAACAACATTCCGCGCCCGACATAGCGCTTGGCGATGGATACCACCAAACGAAGGTTCGCTTCGGAAAGTTTTTGCTTGGCTTCTTCGTCGCCTTCCAACATACGTTTGGCAAGTTCCGTTTCCTCTTCGCTGGTAAGAAGGGGCACTTTGCCGATATCTTTAAGATACATCTTGACGGGGTCGTCCACGGCAACGTCGCCTATGCTCTTGTACAGGGCGGTGTTGTCCTTTTCGAACGTGTCGTCTACGATCTTGATGCCGTTTTGTTCGAGATATTTGTATATTTCGGCATTCTGTTCGGGCGTGATGTCGGTATTTTCCAAACGCGAATCGAGTTCTTCGAACGTTATTTTGGTAACGCCGCCCGTGCGGATATCGTCTAACAGATTTTGCAAATAAATTTGAGTAAGTTCCATATTTCCTCCGAAAATTAAGCCTTGTTTATTTGTTGGCTGAGTTGGGCAAGTTCGTCCAACAGCGAAGCGTCGGCGGGATTGCTTTTTATCTTTTTGAGCAATGCGTCGCGCTTGAATTTTAACTTTTCTACGGTAAGCAACCGCTTGCATTGACGGTAATATCGTTCGTTTACGTCGCGTTTGCTTTCGGACAGATCCACGTCGAGTATTTGATTGTATTCCTGCTCGCGCGCGTCGGGGCACACCGTGTACATCATATCGACAACGGGCGCCGCGCCCTTGCTTACGCAATCCAACAGGTAATCGAACAGATCGGACAAAAACGACGTGTTGCATATCGGTTTATCGTCCAAAACCGCATACGGCTCGCCGCGCAACATACACGCCGCAACAAAATAACGCGCCTTATCCTGCGGGGAGGACAACTGTTCGGTAATTTCCCGCGCCGCGTCGTCTGCGTTGTCCTGCGCAAGTTTGCGGCGGAAATAGTCTTCGGAATAGCCCGTTTTGAGCGAAACGGCGGTTATATAACGCGCCTGACGCACGTCGTCGAGCGAACGCAACATTACCAAAGCGCCCTTTACGTACTTGGGCAACGCGTTGTTGCGCACAGCCGCGTCGGAACTGTTGATGTCGAATGCGGAATCCAACAGCCGCAATTTGTAATCGGGCAACGGCAACGCCTGCTTGATAAGTTGTTCGAAAGCGTCCTTGCCGTACTTTTTGATATATTCGTCGGGGTCGAGTTTTTCGGGGACGCTCATCACGCGCACTTCCAAACCCGCCTTGTCCAAAATGTCCATTCCGCGCACGGTGGCTTTTTGTCCGGCGGCGTCGCCGTCATAACAGATGTACACCGTATCGGCAAGGCGCGACAGCCACATTGCCTGCTTTTCGGTAAGGGACGTGCCCATACTTGCCACAACGCTGTGAAATCCCGCTTGATACATTGCGATTACGTCCATATAGCCTTCCACCACAACCAAGTCGGTCAAGGCGTTTTGCTGTTTTAACTTTTTGACTATGTTTACGGCAAACAAATTGTCCTTTTTGACAAATACGGGGGTTTCGGTTGTGTTTTTGTATTTGCCGAAACGCACCGTTTGCTCGTCCAGACCGCGCCCGCCGAAAGCAATGACGTTGCCCTGCATATTGATGATGGGAATAATAAGCCTGCCAGTCAGCGCGTCGAACACGTCGCCGCCTGCCGTACGCGACAAAACGCCCGCCTTTATACAGTCGTCGCGCGAAAAACCGGCTTTGTCGAGATAACGCACAAGCGAATACTTGTCCGGCGAATACCCTATGCCGAAGGCGTTGACCGTATCGTCGTCGAAACCGCGCCCACGCATATATTCGCGGGCGGCGGCGCCTACGTCGCTACGGTAACACCGATAATAAAATTTGCCCGTTTGGCGGCATATTTGCAGATATGTATCGCGTTTTTTCTTTTTGTCGGCAAAGTCCTTGTCCTGCTTGGTGTACTGCGTTTCCGGCATGGGAATGTTGGCGCGCTTTGCCAAAATTTCCAACGCTTCCCAAAAGGTACACGACTCGTATTTTTGCACAAACTTTATTACGTCGCCGCTTTCGCCGCAACCGAAACAGTGGAATATCTGCATATTGCGGTTTACGTGGAAACTTGCGGTTTTTTCGCCGTGGAAAGGACAGCGCGCAACCAAACTGCTGCCCGCTCTGCGCAATTCCAAGTACGAACCGATAACGTCCGCAATGTCGTTGGAACGCTTTACCTGTTGAATAAAATCGGTCAAATCCGCCATTGTGTTTCTCCGAAACGACTTTGCCCGCGCCGCGCCGTTAAATGCGCGCAAGTTGGCAAAAAGTCGTCAAAAATGCAAAAATTCGCACATTTTCCTATAATAAAATACCGCTCAAATAAAAAATTTCCCCTAAAAAGTTATATTTTTACCGAAAAAATAATATAATATACGCCAAAATGCCGAAAATAACGAACGGCCGACCTATTGCGTTAAGCATTAAACTAAATAGTTAATAAATCAACTAAATCAAAGCAATAGTTGTTACAATTAAACTACCGCAAACTACGGACCTGCGCCGAAGTTTGCGCCCTTGCGGGGGTTGCCGGGGACATGCGACACCCCGGCGAAAGTCTAAACAATGCCGCGCGTGCGTTCACGCGCAACTCCCAAGTCCGACTGCGTCGGCGCGACAGCGCACTGCGTGTCGATTGCGCTCGCGTTAGCGCAGCAGCAAGCAATCGACCGACGCACGAGTGGTCGGTTTATTTATTTAATATATCTTTTACTTTCATCAAGCGCACCGTGGCGGAACGTTCGCTTTCGTCGAGTTTCATCTTGATAAACTTGATGGTTTCCGTAAGTTGCGGGATCATTATGTTTTCCAAGGCGTTTACGCGACGCTTGTTCTTTTCGATTTCGTCGGCAAGCATATTGCAGGTCTTTTCGGTTTCGGCAAGTTGAATGAGTTTTACCAATACCGAATCGAGACCGCGCACCGATTCGTCCAATTGCGAATTTACGCTCAAAAAGCCGTACGGGTACAGTTGTTCGCCGTCGGAACGTTTGATGGATATTGCGGGCACTTCGATGCCCATTACTTTGCGTTTGGAACACTGTATGGCAACGCTGCGCGAAGGCATAACAAACGCTTCCTGCACCAAACGCTCGTCTACGCTGCACTTTGCCTGTTTGAAAGCGTTCAAAGCGGCGCACAATTCGCTTTCGGTTTGCATACGCAGCCTTTTGTTTTCGCGCGCGATTTCGATAAAACGACGGATCATTTCGTCGGTTTTATCTTTAAGTAATTTGTGCCCGCGCGTAGCGGTACGCAACCGCTGCTGCAACAGTTTCAGTTCCATTCGCGTGGGATTTACGTTCAAAACTGCCATTTTTTGTTACTCCGCCGTGTAGGGTTTGTAGTATTTGTCCAGCATTTCTTCCGAAATACGTTTGAGTTCGCTGCGCGGCAAAATGCCCAACAGTTGCCAACCGAGATCCAACGTTTCCTGTATGGTACGATTGGTGTTGAAGCCCTGCGCGATGTACTTCTTTTCGAATTGCGCGGCAAATTCGGCATACAATTTGTCCGTATCCGTAAGCGCCGCTTCGCCCAAGATTGCCGAAAGTTCCTTGGCTTCCTTGCCCTGCGCGTACGCCGAAAACAGTTGGTTCATTACACCTGCGTGATCTTCGCGCGTTTTGCCCGCGCCTATGCCCTTGTCTTTAAGACGGGACAAACTCGGCAATACGTCTATCGGCGGATTGTAGCCGCGCTTGTACAAATCGCGCGACAAAATGATTTGCCCTTCGGTAATATACCCCGTAAGATCGGGAATGGGGTGCGTTTTGTCGTCTTCCGGCATGGACAAGATGGGGATTTGCGTAATGCTGCCTTTAAGCCCGTGAATACGTCCCGCGCGTTCGTATATCTGCGCAAGGTCGGTGTACATATAGCCGGGATAACCGCGTCTGCCCGGTACTTCCTTGCGCGCCGCGGAAGTTTCGCGCAACGCTTCGGCATAGTTGGTGATGTCCGTAAGTATTACCAGCACCTGCATGCCCTTTTCAAACGCAAGGTATTCCGCCGCGGTAAGCGCCATACGGGGTGTGGAAATACGCTCGATGGCGGGGTCGTTGGCAAGGTTTACAAACATTACGGTACGTTCGATAGCACCCGTTTTGTTGAAGTCCTTTACAAAGTAATCCGCTTCTTCGTAGGTAATACCTATTGCGCCGAATACCACGGCAAACTTTTCGTCGTCTCCCAACACGCGCGCCTGACGCGCTATCTGAGCGGCCAACTGCGCGTGCGGCAAGCCGCTTGCCGAAAATACGGGCAACTTTTGTCCGCGCACAAGCGTGTTAAGTCCGTCTATTGCCGAAATGCCCGTCTGAATAAACTCGTTGGGGTAATCGCGCGCGTAGGGGTTGATGGGCTGGCCGTTGATATCCAAACTCATATCCGCAATTACGGGCGCGCCGCCGTCGATGGGTTCGCCCATACCGTTGAATACGCGTCCCAACATATCTTCGGATACGGCAAGATGCAAACTTCTGCCCAAAAAACGCGCTTTTGCGGTGGAAATTTTGAGCCCCTGAGTGCTTTCGAACAGTTGCACCAGCGCTTTGTCGCCGTTGATCTCCAACACTTTGCCTTTGCGCACTTCGCCGTTGTCCTGTATTATCTCCACAAGTTCGTTGTAACTTACACCGGAAACACCGTCCACCAACATAAGCGGACCTACTACTTCGCGAATGGTTTTGTACTCTTTAAGCATTTGCGTCTCCTTTGTTTGCAAGAGCGTTTATTTGCGTATTGATGGCGCGCTGAATTTCGTCGAAACGCTCGATGTGTTCTTCTTCTATATATTTGCTGCGCCCTATCTGCTCGCGCACGGGCAAAGCAAGCAAATCGTCCAATTCCGCGCCGTTATCCAATGCGGCAAGCGCTTCGTGGTAAAAGCCCAATATCAACTTCATCATACGGTACTGCTTGTTGAGCGACGTGTATGTGTCCACCTGATGAAAGGCGTTTTGGTGCAGATAGTCTTCGCGAATGGACTTTGCCGTTTCCATTGTAAGTCGGTCGCGCGCGCCCAAAGCGTCCATACCCACCAGACGGACGATTTCGTTTAGTTGATTTTCTTCCTGCAAAACAAAGCGCAGTTCGCCTTTAAGTTCGTTAAAGTCCTCCGCAACGTTGTCGGAATACCAATCTTCCAATTTGTCGTCGTACAGCGAGTAACTTGTAAGCCAATCGATGGCGGGGAAATGGCGCTTGTACGCCAACGACGCCGACAGCCCCCAAAACACTTTTACTATGCGCAACGTCGCCTGCGAAACGGGTTCGGACAAGTCGCCGCCCGGAGGAGAAACCGCGCCTATTGCGGATATTGCGCCGATACGCTCGTCGCTGCCCAAAACTCTTACTATACCCGCACGTTCGTAAAACTCGGCAAGTCGGCTGGCAAGGTAGGCGGGATAGCCTTCTTCGCCCGGCATTTCTTCGAGTCTGCCGCTCATTTCGCGCAACGCTTCCGCCCAACGCGACGTACTGTCCGCCATTATTGCCACCGTGTAGCCCATATCGCGGAAGTATTCCGCAATGGTTATGCCTGTGTAAATGCTGGCTTCGCGCGCGGCAACGGGCATATCGCTTGTGTTGGCGATGAGAACGGTACGCTTCATCAGCGGTTCGCCTGTGCGCGGGTCGTTAAGTTCGGGAAATTCGCGCAAAACGTCGGTCATTTCGTTGCCGCGTTCGCCGCAACCTATGTAGACGATAATGTCTGCGTCCGCCCACTTGGCAAGTTGGTGCTGAACGATGGTTTTGCCGCTGCCGAAAGGCCCCGGTACAGCCGCAACGCCGCCCTTTGCAATGGGGAACAGCGTGTCGATAACGCGCTGACCCGTTACCATCGGTAAATCGGGCGACATCTTTTGCAAATACGGGCGTCCCTTACGCACGGGCCACTTTTGCAACATCGTAACCGATTTGCCGTCTATTTGCGCTATTTGCTGAGTTACGGTGTAATCGCCTTCGTCCGCAACGGAAGTTACCTTGCCGCTTACGCCGTACGGCACCATTATTTTGTGCAGTACTACCGGCGTTTCGCGCACGGTACCCAACACGTCGCCGGCAACTACGCTGTCGCCTACCTTTACGGCGGGGACGAAATGCCATTTTTTGCTGCGGTCGAGCGCGTTTACTTCCAAGCCGCGATTGATACGGTTGCCGGACACGCGCATAAGCACGTCAAGCGGACGCTGTATTCCGTCGAAAATGCTTTCGATAAGCCCCGGTCCGAGTTCGACCGACAGCGGCGCGCCCGTGGATTCCACAACGTCGCCCACGGTAAGACCGCTTGTTTCTTCGTAAACCTGAATACTCGCCCTGTCGCCCCTTAGTTCGATCACTTCGCCGATCAACTTTTTGTCGGAAACTTTGACAACATCGTACATTTCCACGTCGGCAAGGTTTTCCGCAACGATGAGCGGTCCGCTGACCTTTACAATTTTTCCAATCATTATCAGTCCTCTTTGTTGAAAATTATATCTACGCCTATCGCCTTTTCCACGTCGCTCTTTATGCCGCGCAAACCGTACCCCGTAGGTTGTGCAGACGTGGGTATGGGCACTATTGCCGGAAAAGTTTGCGTCTTGGCTTTGTCAAGCACGTCGGATATTTGCTCGGCGAGATTTTCCGCAATAAACAGCACCGCGTACTGCCCCTGCGAAAGTTTTTTTATAAGACCGCGCGCCTGTTCGGCGGTTGTGGCGTCGAATACTTCGACCCCTGCCGCTTTGAAAGCCAATACGCTGTCCTTGTCTCCTATAACTGCAATTTTGTCGGGCATTATTTCAACCTGTCCTTAATCCGATCCTTGTCGACGCCGTTTTTGACGTCGGAAAGTATATATCTGACTTTTTGAATTTCGTCCGTTTTGGTGTAAAAATACTGCAACACGGGTTGGATAGTTAGCAGATCCTTGCTTTGTTCGATCAACTCGTTGCGGTAAGATATTTGCATTTTTTGCGCCGCTTGAAGCCCCGACTGCCCTTGCAAGCACAGCCGCGCAAATTCCGCGACGTGTTCGTCCGCTCTCATTACGGCATTGCCGTTGCACAGTTGCAAAACCGCGCTTTTTGTAAGAGAGCCGCCTTCCGCAAACCAATCGTCAAGGCGTTCTTCGGGCAAAGACGCGTTTTTAAGCCGCACAACGCACATAATGTTGACGGTATCCGCCTGCCAACGGTACAGTTTGTTTACCAACGGTATACTGCTGCGCTTGGCGTATACGCGCATATCCGCATAGCACGCCCTGTCCAGATACATATCCACAATTTGCGGGCTGCGATCGCCGTCGGCAAACCGAGCGTCTATTGCGTCGCATGCGGCAGCCATGGCAACGGGATACGCCGAATAATCGTCGTTGACGAAATCGTCGTTCATACGCGCGCAGTCGTACAGCGTTTGAGTAAAGCAGTATTGCGTAAAATCGGCGCGCATATACTTGCCTTTCATCAAAGTTTTGGCATTGGCGTAATCGTACGGACACAAAAAATACTTTACCGCATAGGCGTCGTAGCACAGTTCTTTAAGCGCGGCAAACACGCTGTCCAATTCCGCGCCCAGCAAACGTTCGTAATCGTTGTCGGGTAGCGAAGCGCCTGCCGTTCCGCCGTAACCGCTTTCGCGAAGGACGCGCACCGCTTCGTCTGTCGACGAACACTCGGCAAGTCTCAACAGCCTGTCGGCGCCCAATACTTTGTTTGAAAGCACCGCAACGCGCCCGTTGGCGTACAATTGATCACTGTTCATCGCCGTCTCCCAACAAGTATGCCGCAACGCGCGCTTCGCTCTTGTCGCGGGAGTATCTTACAACGTTGTCGAGCGTGAGATTTTTGTCGTATCCCACGCCTTCCAACACCACGCCGCCGTCTGCGACGATGTGGCGCTTGCCCAATACCAACCCTTTGTCAAAGCCGTCAAGATATTTTTGCGTAACGGAAGCGCTGTCCGCTTGGGTAACGTAGACCGTCTCGCCCTGCTCGGCGTACTGTTCCAGCAAAGTACCGACAAATTGCAAACGCTCGGTCGGCGACATAGCCGCAAGACGTTGACGGGCAATGTCGTAACAGCGCGAAACAAGTTGCCTTCGCGCATTCAGACGGTACTTACGCGCGTCCAATTGCGCTACGGCAACGGCGTTACGTTTGCGTTCGTCCGCAAGCGCCGCAAGTTTTTGTTGAAGTTTGTCTTCTTCGAGCGCTATTTGTTTGTCGGCTTCGGCGGCAATGTTGCGTGCGGTTTCCGCAGCCGCGGCGGCTATTTGCGCGCACTTGTCGTCTGCGTCGGAAAGAATTTTGTTGATTATATTTTCTTTACCGTTCATTGTAACCTCTTTGTGGTGGCAATAACCGACGTTACGGTCGGTTTTATGCCGTTTTGATCGTGTGCGACTGTTCGTTTACGCGCCCAACAACAGCCTTACCGCGTCGGCGACTTCGGGTATTACTTCGGGAGCGGGCGTTGTGATTTGCGGAATTGCCGAAACGGGAATATGGCCGAACAAAATGATCGTGGCAACCAAGCCGAGCAACGCGTACAGTTCGATCATTGCAGGGAACAAAAACGCACGCGAAACCGCGCTGTTTTTGCCAACGGCTATTATCGTTGCCGCCGATGTGCGGCCCTGCAAAAACGCCGATACCGCGCCGCCGATCATCATAGGTACGCAAATAAAGAACACGCACCAACCCTGAGCGTTGATCTGCGCCGCAGTTGCGCTTTCAAGCACGCCCGCGTTGGTAAGATTTGCAACGGTAGGCAAATTTCTTGCGCCGATAAGCGCAATAATAAAACCGTACAAACCCTGTGTGGCGGGCAAAAGCGTAAGAATAAGCACTTTGCTGAATTTGCTCGGATCTTCCGCCAAAACGCCTGCGGACGCTTTGCCCGTGGCTTTTAAGCCTAAGCCCGAACCTATACCGCAAAACAGTACGGTAAGTACCAAACCGATGATGCCAATTGTTAAACCTGTCATTTTATGTTTTCCTCCGTTAGGTTTAATTTAGAATAGTTTTATTTCAATCGGAAATATCCGAAATTGCCGTAATAATGCGTGTAGGCGCAACGGCGGACGTAAAAACGCCAAGCATGTTTAATTTTTGAGCAGAGTATACTTTGTGTCGCTGCCGAAGGGCACAAACAGTTGCCCGTCGCCTTCGTAAAACTTTCCGAAAAATTCCACGTATTGCAAACGTCCGTTGTGGATATAAATGCTCATCAGCCCCATTACAAGGTTGAACATATGCGCAAATATCAATATTATCGCCGCGCCCACATAGCCCGCGCCGCCGTTTGCCATTACCATATCGCCCAATTGATTTACTACCGAGCCCACCAATGCGGAACTTAGCAACAAACCGAATATACGTATGTAACTCATTACGTCGGAAAAGTAATTGATTATTCCGTAGGCGCTGCCGAAACTTTTAGCCAATTTGCCGAACAAGCCCTTGGCGTCCACGCCCGCAAATATCAGAGCAACCGCCAGCGCGCCCAAACATACGTACAGCGCAACCGACGTAACGGGGTCGGGCAATTTGAGCACATTGTACGGCGGGTAATTCATCATATCTATTGCCATGTTGAATATCGCCAGCAAAAAGGACGTCAGCACTATTATCCAAGGAAAATCCGCCAGCCATGCCGACAGTTTGTGTCCGTTTTTGATTTTTACCGCCATTTTGCAGCCCACGCCCGCCATAATATGCACCACGCCCAACATAAGGCTGATGACCATCATTACCATCGGGTACTCCGCGGGAGACGGTATTACGCCCGGGTACAGTTGATACGAGAAGAAACTGCCGAACAGCGCGCCTACCGCTATTGCCGAAATGCCGCATATACCGAACAACTGCAACAAGTTTTTTATACCGCTGGGTTGTTTTATCAACACGGAAGCCGCAAGCCCCGCCACCACAAGCAACAAACCGTAGCCTATATCCGCCATCATTAAGCCGAAAATGACAAAGTAAAATATCGACATAACGGGGTTGGGGTCAATTTCGTGATATTGCGGCGGCGTGTACATATTGGTAATAACTTCAAAACGCTTTACCGCCTTGTTGTTGCGCACAAGCGTGGGGGCAAATTCCGTCTCGCCAATTTCGTCGTAGGCGATTATTGCGTCCGCGCTTACGCTGCGCACCGCTTCGGTTACGCGCTGTTCCGTATCGGCGGGATAGTACGCTTCCAACACGAACGTGCGATTGGTCTTTTGCAAGTCGCCGTCGGCGGCAAGTTTGCTGTCGCACAAATGCAGGTAATCCACGTACACTTTCCACTGCGGCAACTGCTCGGCGTATTGCGCAAAACGCTTTGACGACAGGTCGATCTCGTTTTGCAACGCCGCTATTTCGCGACGGACGTTTTCTATTGCCGCGCGCGGTAAAATTTCGATGTTCATTGCGCACTCGGCAAGCCCCAACGCCGACGCCTTTTCCCAAAATTCGGTTTGACTTTTGTGCGAAACGACCGCCAACAGCGACATTTGCGTACTGCTGTCGATAACTTCGTAATCTACCGTTTGACAAATTTCGACAAGCGATTGAAGCGCGGCAAGTTCGGACGTGGGAATTTGCGACAGGCGAACGCGCGTTTCGTCCGTATCGCGGTACCAACTTGTAGGATGCGGCAACTGCGCGTAAAACGACAACTTGTCCAAATAGGTCTGTTTTTGCGCGATTTGCGCCTTGTAAGCGTCAATTTGACCGTGCAAACGCGCCGCTTCGTCCAAGGTGCGTTCGGTTTGCTCGACAAAACTGCCGAAATTCAAAAAGTAATCGAAATCTATTTCGGTTTTGGGTCGGGCAAGGGTGTTTTTGGGTACGGTTACGCGCTCGTCCTTGCTATGTTTGTGCTGCGAATTGAACGCCTGCGCGGCATCGGAAACCAAGCCGATGTATTCTTCGGCTCGGTTGACTTTTACCGACAGGTTTTCGCGGGCAACCGAGTTGTCCGTATCTGCGCCGCCGTCCAACTTGGCGGTACGTTTGAGTTGTACCGACTGACAGCGTACCAATGCGTCGAGCAACTTTTCCTCGTCGGTATCCATTGCCAGCACCGTCAGACGTTTCATCTTGACAATTGCCATTTATTAAAGCGACTCCAAAATAATTTTTACCGCGCCTTCCACGCGACTGTCCAGACGGGACAGTTCTTCGTCGGTTTGCGCGTTGAGTTTTTGCAACAATGCGTCCGCTTGCGCCCGGGCGTCCTGCTCTATACGCTTGACCTGCGCAGAGTATTGCTCCTTGCGGTGCGCCGCTGCCTGACGTTTTGCTTGCTCCGCCTGTATTTCCGCCGCGGCAACCGTTTCGGAAGCCTGCCGCTGCGCCTGTTCGGTCTTTTGCTTGGCGGCGTCCTCGGCTTGCAATATCGAATTTACAACTTCTTCAATCATAATGTTACCTTATTTAACCCGAATGTTCATTTGTCCGATTGCGGCTCTATCTTGTCCACGCGCACGGCGTGCCGTCCGCCTTGGAACGGAGTGTTCAAAAAATTGTCCGTTATAAGTTTGGCTGTGTCGAAATCGACATATTTTTGCCCCATTGCCAGCATATTGGCGTTGTTGTGAGCGCGCGTCATAAGCGCCATATCGGCATTGAGACACAGCGCGCAACGCACGCCGCGCACTTTGTTAGCCACAATGGATACTCCTATGCCCGTTGTGCAAATTACTATGCCCCTGTCGCACTCGCCGTCCGCCACAGCCTGCGCCGCGGGACGGGCGAAATCGGGGTAGTCGCAACTGTCGGAAGTAAACGTGCCGAAATCGCGCACGGTGTGCCCCGACGAACGCAAATATTCCGCTAATTGTTGTTTTAATTGCAACCCGCCATGGTCGCTTGCCAAAGATATCTTCATAACTGTCTCCGATATATTATTGTACACCCAAATTTATGTTTTGTACACCGTTTGCATAGTTGCGCAAGCGGAAGATCAAATTACGTTTCCGCCTGCCGAACGCACAAGTCGGTTGAGTATGCTTTGCGCAAAGGGCGTATCGGAAGTATAACTTGCAATAATGTAGTCGTATTGGCGCTCCAACTTGCGCAAATTTTCGAACAACGCGTGCGCGACTTGCTCGTCCGTGGAACCTATGTCGCAACAGTTTCTGCCGCCGAAGCGTTGAGTATCCGCCGCCAACAGCACGGGACGGTATCCGCGAGCGACCAACTCGTCGTAATAGGAGCACAATTTTGCCGCGTTGCCGCTGATATCCAACGCCATTGGTACGCAGGGGGCGTAATGTTTGTAACGCACGCCGGGCGAATTGACTTTGGACTTGGGGTCGGTAATTACGTTTACGGGCTTGCCCAATACGGCTTGTATCTGCTGCGGCGTTACCGCGCCCGGACGTAAAATTACGGGCGAATCGCCGCTGAGATCCAATACGGTGGATTCGATGCCCACTTCGCAGTCGTCGCCGCACAGCACGGCGGCAATTTTGCCGTCCATATCTTCGGCAACGCGCTGCCAGCATGTGGGGCTGGGACGTCCGCTGATATTGGCGCTGGGAGCAGTTACGGGACGGTCTGCATAGCGCAAAAAATCTCGTGCCTGCTGCGAACGCGGCATACGTATGGCAACGGTATTTAACCCCGCGGTTATGCAGTCGGATATTTCCTTGCGCTTGGGCAACACCACCGTAAGGCTTGCAGGCATAAGACTGTCGATAACCTTACGTGCGTCGGCACTGACATACGAGGCGACGTCGGCAATTTGCGACTTGTTCCAGATATGCACAATCAACGGGTTGTCGCTTGGACGTCCCTTGGCAAGATAGGTGCTTTTTACGGCGTTTTCGTTGTACGCGTCGGCGCCCAAACCGTAGACCGTTTCGGTGGGAAATGCTACCAATTGCCCGTCTCGGATAAGTTTGCCCGCCAATTGCAGATCGGCGTCGTTAAAGTGTAAATATTTTGTTTGCATCAAGTCTCCCCGTCGTCGGATAGCCCGCGCGCGAACACACTACTTATTTGATATTTATTATAACACTACTTGCAAAATTTGTAAACAATTGTATAATTGCCGTAAGGTAAATGTTTTGCCTTGCGGCAGTGAGATTTTGCTGTAAGGCAAATGTTTGCCTTACAGCAAAGTGTTATTTTTTCGCCTGCGGCGAAAAAGTGAGATTTACGCGCAAGCGCGTAAGTGATATTATTCGCTTACGCGAATAGTTGTGGCGTTGTTTAGTTGGAATAACTTTAAGCAATAAAAAATAATTGCCGAAAAATAATCTCTTTCGGCAATCAAAATTTCAAATAATGTAGGAATTTGAGTGAGCGTAGCGCGCGGCGCACCACTTGTTTGTCAGCACCAAGCACGCGTAGCGTACTCGGTTCCGCTGACACATGGGTGCGCCTTTTCCCACACAAGCGAGCAAGCAACCCTTTTGCAAGCGCCGACCGCGTATAACGCAGTCGGCGCCACTTGCAGGGTGCTTGCCCTTTTCCCAATCAGTGCTTTCGCACCGATTGGGTACCCTTTGCTAAATCAAATTTTGTGCGGGGTCCCTAATGTCTTACGACGCGCACGAAGTGCAAGGTTGCAAGGCGTATGCCGCCGTCAACCAAGTCCGCACGCGTTTGGTCGGCTCACTTTATTACTGTGCGTTTTGCAAATATTCGCGCAATGCCTGCGAAAGTTGGTCGGGGCAGGACGTCTGTTTCATTCCGCATTTGATGCCGCTAAGGCGCGCGATCGCTTCGTTGATATCCATACCTTCAACAAGAGCGCCTATTCCCTTCAAATTTCCGTTGCAACCGCCTACAAAACTGACGTTGTGCAATTTGCCGTCGATTACGTCAAATTCTATCTCGCGCGAGCATGTGCCTTTGGTCGTGTATTTCATAGTAATTTGTCTCCTTGTATGTTATTATTCTGCGTCTTCGCTGTAAACGGTTACGTTGGAACCGTTGTTCCACAGATTGTCCAACGCGTAAATTTTGCGCGTGTCCTTGTGGAAAATGTGTACAATAACTTCGCCGTAATCTACGGCTATCCATCTGCCCTCGGAATAGCCTTCCTTGCGCAACGCAACTTTGCCGAGTTTTTCCATTTGCTCTTCGAGATGATCGAATATCGCTTTTACCTGCGGAGCGCTGCGCCCCGAACAAATTACAAAGTAGTCGGCAATATCGCTTATTCCCTTGATCTCCACTATTTTGATGTCGGTAGCCTGTTTTTGCGACAGTGCCGAACAAATATTTTTTACGGTTTGACTGAAATTGTTTTGTAGATTTGACATATTTTTCTCCGTATGTAGTATTGTTTGTTTTGTTTAACGTATACGCGCAAATTACGCGCTATTTGCAATAGTAATCTATCGTTTGCTTGCTTAGCGGGCAAATACTGCCGTCGTGAGTGCGCACGCACACTTCGTAAGCCTCTTTAAGGCAGGCAAGGAACATCTTGTCCAGACTGCCGCGTTTGAGATGCGCTTTGGGGTACGGGCGCGACTCTTCGGTTTTGTCGGCTACGTACACTATTTTGTCCAGACGCGTCATTCCGGGGCGCCCCGTTGTGTGATACGCTATGGCGTCGAGTATTTCGGTGTCGTATATGCCGAAGTCCTTTTGAGCGACTTTTGCGCCCAAAAAAGAATGTATTACCGATTGCGGCATATCCGCGGGCGGTTCGAAACCGTACCTGCCGTAGTCGAAAAATTTGAGATTTTTGGCGCAATCGTGCAACAAACACGCCAAAAACACCTTGTCCCGCTCGTCCTCGCGCGCAATTTGCAAGCCGCGTTTTACAACGTAGTACGTGTGGTTGAACCTTGCTTCGTCCAGATATCCGCGCAGTTGATCGACCAACGGACGATTGGCTGTGTACAAGTCGTTGCGGGCGATGTACTGAGCGACCTGTTGCGGCACGTAATCGCTGATATCTTTGCCGAATTGGCACATAAGGCGGATATCGGTGGAATTTACCGAATCGGGCTTGACGTCAAGAAAGACGATTTCGGCGTTGTACTTGGTTTGTATGCGATTTACCACCGCGCGCGACGTTTTGCGACCGCGGTTTGCCACAGCCAACTTGGCAAGTTGCGCTATTTCTTCGGGCAACCGCCATTTGCCGAAATTTTTGAGACTGTCGCCGCCGATGATGAGATACAACTCCGCGTCGGGATACATTTGCTTGATGTGGCGGAGCGTAAGTACGGTATAACTCTTGCCCTTGGCGTTTATTTCGTAATCGGATACGGCGGCAATGCCGTTAAACGCAAGTTGAGTAAGGCGCAGACGCGTATATTTGTCGGTTTCGCAACGCTTGTGCGGCGGATCTCCGCAAGGTATAACTATAACTTCGTCCAATTGAAGTTGTTGTTTTGCGCATTGCACCAACTTGATATGAGTGAGATGCGGGGGATTGAACGTGCCCCCGAAAATTCCTATCTTCATAATGTATTTATTTTACTATATTTTTGAAAACTTTTCAATAAATTTAGTGCAAAATGTCAACAATATCGATATGTCTAAAATAATTAACGTTATACTGTGCGTTTTGGCGATATTTGCGCTGTGTTTTGCCTGGATATATCTCACTTTGAAGAGCGTTTACGCGGCGCTGGCGCTGTCGGCGTTGATATCCGTATGCGCGGGATACCTGATATGGCTTGCGCTTAGCCGCCGTCAAATGCGAGTGCAAAACAAGCGCGCGCACAAAAAATCCGTTGCCGACCTTGCCGAATACCTGCGTTTCGGAGCCGACAACGGGCAACTGTTTGCGGAAATGTTGAAATATTACCGCTATGACGTGCTGCATACCGACAAAGACGTCGTAACGGCGCAAAAAGACGGAGCGAAAACCTTTGTTGCGGTGTGTTTTGCCGACGACAACCTTACCAAGGAAGAATTGCGCCGCTCGGTGATATCCGCCAAACGCGCGGAGTGCGACAAACTTGTGATTTTTTGTTCCAAAGCAAACGAATTACAGCGCGAAACGGCACACAGGCACATCTCTACGCAAATATCCGACGCGGAAAACACCTACAAATTGCTGCGAGAAAGCGGCAAACTGCCGCAAATTACGCCCTACAAAGTGCGAAAAAAGAGTTTTGCGGCGCAATATGCGTTTAATCGTAGGCGGTTCGGCTGGTATTTTGCAAGTTGCGCGTTTATGCTGTTGACTACCGCCGTGGCGTATTTCAAGTGGTATTCGCTGGCGTGGGCGACGGTTATGTTCGCGCTTGCCGTTTACAGTTTACTCAACAAAAAATACAACGCGGTTTGCTCGTCGGTTACGCTGTAAAGGGCTACGGCAAATCTCTCAACACCGTGCTTAGCGGCGCGCTAAGGATTACCCGTTCCAATTGCGCAATACCCAACTTGCGCACGATGACCAAATCGTCGTTTACCACTTCGAGCGCGTACAGATAATTGCCGCGCATACGCCGCGCCACGTCGCCGAGAGTGCTGTTTTGCGTAAATACCAAAGTCTTCTTTTCCACACCTTTGCCCAAAGTACGTTTTTTGTCGGGCATATAAGCCATTTGTTTGTACGCCCGACGGCTTTGCGTAAACATTCCCGAAGCCAAACCTACGGCAAACAAGCCCAGTCCGAACAGTTTGGTTTCGGTAAAAAGCGAAATTACAAACAGAGTAAATATTCCCACGGCAAAAACGACGGTCGATTTTTTTACAAGCGACAACGCCGTTTTTTCGTCGATTTTGTTTTCCAACAGACCCGTAAGCACTCTGCCGCCGTCCAACGGGTAACAGGGCAGCAAATTTACCGCCGCCATTGTGCAATTTGCTGTAAAAAAAACTTCCGTAAAGGCATACGCCTGCGGAAATATCCACCATATAGCGCAACACGCAACGCACAGCGCCATATTGCAAACGGGTCCGGCAAGGGCGATCTTGATACGGTCGGAACCGCGCACGTCGTCGAAATCGCCGTAAAGCACCGCGCCGAAAATGCCGAGTTGTATTTCGGTACAGCGGTAAAACAACTTTTTTGCCGCGATGTAATGAGCGGTTTCGTGCGCAAGCACCGCAATAGAATACATGGCGGCAAAGTATCCCTGTCGGAATACCGCCGCCACTGCCAAAAATACCCAAAAACTTGCCTTTATTTTTACGTTCAGACGTTCCATGTAAGTTGCGTGGAACTGCCGACGACGTCTTTGACGGGCTGTCCGTCCACGCTGACGGTTGCGGTAAAGGTCTGATCGTACTTGCCCAACAGCGAATTGCACGTTACGCTGTCGCCTACGTTTACCAATACGGACGTAAATCCGTCGTAAGTTAACTGAGTGTTGTCGTCGACAGCCACAGTAACGGAAGATTCGCTTGCCGCAATTACTTTGCCGTCGGTGAAAGACAATACCGCTCTTCCGCCGTTGAAGGTTGCCACGCCGTCGGCGACGTCCACAAGGTTGATATTGCAGGGAATGGCTATTGCGGCAACGGTTTGCTGCGGTTTGGGAGCAAACAAAGTGGACGAAAATGCCGCCTTTGCCGTTTGAAAAACGTCCTTGCCGAAGTTGCCGTCGATAAACAGCAATGCCGCAAGCAACGCCACGCACAGCAAAGCGATAGCGGCAATTTTGAGCGGCTTGGTAAATTTAGGTTTGAACTTGGCTTGTTGCGCCTGCGGTTTGTCGGGAGTGCGCACGAACTTGCGCTCCGAATAGGATATGTCCAGCCAATCGCTCTCTTCCGCATCGCACACAGTAGTATTTACGCCGTTGTATTCCATAGTAGTACCTCCGATTTCTTCACAATAAACTATGTGGCGGCGTTGCGTTTTATACCGGCGGCCGCAAAGCGGGTTTTACTTTTTTTACCGAGATGGTAATTATCATATTGTTTTCGGAGCCGCGGCGCGTATCTACCGTAAGGGCGTCGCACTCCATATAGCGCGAAACCAATTTGGACAAATCGGAAAAAAACTCGTTTTGCTTGTAATTGAACTTGTCCCTGAGCACCATTGCCTGCGCCCGATTGTATACCGATGATGTTTTCATAATTAACCGTTGCGCTTTAAGCGCCTTTTTATTTTGCCGAATAAGCCCTTGTATTGCGACACGCAATCGTATATTTGCGTTGTGCCGCCGTGAAGATTGTTCGCCAACAAGTCGAACGCCTTGTTGTAGGTGTGCAATTTCAAATTGCAGTTTACGTCGTCGTTTTCGGGAATGACGCCCAGCGGATTGTGCCCGAGCAGACTGAACACTTCGAATGCCGACAGCATTTCGCCGCTTGCGACAAGATCGCCGCGTACCCTGTTTACAACGATATTTATTTGCAACGCGTCGTTTAGTTGCGCTATGGTCTTGTCTGCGTCGCGCACGCTGGACAAATGGGGCGTTACCACAACTACCGCTTCGTCGGCGCAACTTACAGCCCGCCTGAAACCGCCGTCGATACCCGCGGGACAGTCGATAAGCACGTAATCGAAACTGTCCGCAAGCCTGTTGACGACTTTTTTTACCGCGTCGGCGGATATTTGCCGCTTGGCAAGGTGGCAACTCGGCATTATGTACAGCGTGGGCTCGTCGGCGTCCTGAATTAGCGCCTGCCCCGGGCGGCAACGGTTTTCAACCGCGTCTACGAAGTCGAACACGACCTTGTCCTCCACCTGCATTACCACGTCCAGATTGTTAAGCCCTATATCAAGATCCATCAACAGCACGCGCAACGATTTTTTTGCCAAAGCGATGCCCAAATTGGCGCAGACGGTGGTTTTGCCAACGCCGCCCTTGCCGCTTGTTACGACGATTTTCCGCGCCATAGCGATATTTCTCCCGCAATAAATTGCCGTGCCCGTAATACACACGGTAAATACATTGTAACACCGTAAATTGCGGCGGATATGCCTTCGACAAATATCGTAAAGTCTAATAAACGCGCATATTGGCGCATTTATACGAATTGCAATCGCGGCGCGGCGGCATTGCGGCAATGACCGACAAAACAGCACCGCGCGCTTTTGTACGGCGGCGCATAGATTAAACAAGAGCAAATTTCCGCGCCGAACAAACGGTCGCATTTGCGCAATTTGACGGATACACAACGCGTTGCGCGCGCAAAAATGCGCTTTACTTTACGCATTGGCGCAAAAAAAAGCGCCTTCGAACAAAATCGAAAGCGCTTTGATATTACTGCGTTGTCTTTATTCGGTATCGTTTTACGTTTACGCCGACAATCGGCGTTGTGCCGTTATTTTGCGTAGTCTATGCTGCGCGTTTCGCGAATTACGTTTACCTTTATTTGTCCGGGGTATTCCAATTCGCTCTCGATACGGCGCGCGATATCGTTTGCCAACAAAACGGTGGTTTCGTCGTTTACTTCTTCCGGCTTGACGATAATGCGGATCTCTCTGCCTGCCTGAACGGCGTACGACTTTTGCACGCCCTTGAAGGAATTGGCGATCTCTTCCAACTTTTCAAGACGTTTGACGTAGTTTTCCAACGATTCGCGACGCGCTCCGGGACGAGCGCCGCTTATTGCGTCGGCGGCGGCAACGATTACCGCTTCTACCGTCATAGGTTCCACATCGCCGTGGTGAGAGGCTATGCAGTTGACGACTTCCTTGCTTTCCTTGTACTTTTTGGCGAGATCCGCGCCGATCTGCATATGCGTACCTTCAACTTCCTGATCTACTGCCTTGCCTATATCGTGCAGCAACGCGCCGCGCTTGGCAAGGGCAACGTCAAGACCCAATTCGGACGCGATAATGCCCGCTATGTAACTTACTTCGACTGAATGTTTTAATACGTTTTGTCCGTAACTTGTGCGGAATTTAAGTCTGCCCAGCAATTTGATGATTTCGGGGTGCAGACCGAATACGCCCGTATCGAAAGACGCGGCTTCGCCTTCGTCCTTGATGGTAATATCCATATCGCGCTTTACTTTTTCCACCATTTCCTCTATGCGTGCGGGGTGAATACGTCCGTCGGAAATAAGTTTTTCGATGGTTATGCGCGCAATTTGACGTCTTACGGGGTCGAAACCGGACAAAATTACCACTTCGGGCGTGTCGTCTATGATAAGTTCAACGCCGGTGGCGTTTTCGAGAGCGCGAATGTTGCGGCCTTCTCTGCCGATAAGTCTGCCCTTCATTTCGTCGTTGGGCAGCGGCACGGTGGTTACGGTGGTTTCGCTTACCTGATCGCTTGCACAACGCTGAATTGCCGTTGCAACGATCTCACGCGCTTTTTGCTCGCCGTTGGCGCGCGCTTCGGCTTCGATCTTGCGCACGATACCCGCCGCGTCCTTGCGTGCGTCGGATACCATTGCGTCTACCAATATCTGCTTGGCTTCGTCCTTGGACAAACCCGCAACGCGTTCCAACTCCTGTTGAATTTTCTGCTCGGACTTGTCAAGTTCCTGCTGACGCTTGGTCAAATCGCCCTGCTGAGCGATAAGTTGCTTTTGCTGAACGTCTATTTGATCCAATTTTTTGAGAAGCATCTCTTCCTTTTTGTCCAAGGCTTCTTCTTTTTGGTTCATACGGTTTTCCTGCTTTTGCAGTTCGCTGTTTCTGTCCCTGAATTGACGTTCGTGTTCGTTTTTGATTCTTTGGGATTCTTCCTTTGCCTCTTGAATGGCTTCTTTTTTGAGTAACTTAGCCTCCTCGCGAGCGTAATCCAATATGGAATCCGCCTGAGCCTGCGTTGTACCAACTTTTTTGTTTCTGTAACTCCTGTATACGCAAAATCCGATTGCAAATCCGCCGCCGATACACACTACGGCAACTACGGGTATTACGATCCAAATCCAGGAAGGAATAGAAGTATTTGAAGCAAGGAAGAACGATAGCAATTGTTGCATATTGATTCCTCCTGTAATATTAAATGTGAAGTTTGAAAGGTCAAATTTTCACTAACGAATATTGTACAAAGTTTTTGGCAAGTTGTCAAGACAAAATCCCAAAATAACATCGGACAATGTAAAAATTATTATATAATTATGCAATACGCGCGTATTTGAGCGGTGCGGACGATATATCGGCGGAAAATTTGCGATAAATTTTGCCAAAATACGACTGACAACGCAACATATACGGCAATGAAATAAAATACGTATGTTAATTTTACGCACTGCCGCAGCGCGCGGCGAGCGAACGCAAATATTTATTGCGCAAATGCCGAACATGTTGTATAATACGCGAGGAGGTAATATATGACAGAACAGGAAAAAATGACGCAAGGCAAAATTTACGATCCGTCGGACGAAACGCTTGCAAATATGCGCACATATGCACACAATTTGTGTACCGAATACAACCGCCTTTGCGAAGACGATCCGGCGCGCGCGGAAATACTCGACAAACTTGTTCCGCAACGCAACGGGGCGTACTTGCAAGGTCCCGTTTACTTCGACTACGGCAAATTTACCGTTTTCGGCAAAAGGTGCTACGCCAACTTTAACTTGACGGTATTGGACTGTTGCCCCGTTACGATAGGCGACGATGTGTTTATGGGCTGCGGAGTAAGTTTGCTTACGCCCGTACACCCGCTGCTGTCAAGCGAACGCAATATGTACGCCAAGGACGACGGCACGCTGACCGATATGGAATACGCGCGCCCCATAAAAATAGGCAACGGCTGTTGGCTGGCTTCCAACGTTACCGTTTGCGGCGGCGTTACGATAGGCGACAACACCGTGATAGGCGCGGGATCGGTGGTTACGCGGGATATTCCGTCGGGAGTATTTGCATGCGGCAATCCGTGCAGAGTTGTGCGCGAACTTACCCCGCAGGACAGCGTTCGTCTGAAAAAACATTTGTGGTAAATTACTATATATACGTACGTTTACTCGGACGGCGCGGCGACGGCAATGTCGCCGCGCCGTTATTTTTTGCCGAATTTGCCGTGTACGGAAGCACGCAAAACGTCGTTGCAATATGCGCAAAAAAATCATATTGTATTATATGAAAAACGTTTGCACTATCAACAATATTCCGTTTGCGCAGGACGTATTCGGCGACGCCGAAATGAAAAAATATCTGCCCGCACATACATACGCCGCAATGCGCAAGGCACGCACGCATTACACGGAAGTTTCCGCAAAAGACAGGGCAATTTACGCCCAAGCGATAAAAAAATGGGCGCTAAGCAAGGGCGTTACGCATTACACGCATTGGTTTATTCCGCTAAACGGCGGAACCGCGCAAAAAATGGAAAGCCTGTACAGCCTTGACGAAACGGGCGGAGCAACGCTGAAATTCGGCGAAAAACAACTGTGCGCGGGCGAAGGCGACGCGTCGAGTTTTCCCAGCGGAGGACTTCGGCGGACATTTGAAGCGCGCGGAATAATGCAGTGGGATTACACCTGTTACGTATTTGTGCGCGACGGCTGTTTGTATATACCCTGTACTTTCCGAAGTTTCGGCGGCGAAGTGCTGGACAAAAAATCGCCGCTTATCGCAAGTTGCAAGGCGCTTAACTTTCAGGCGCTGCGTCTGCTTGCGCAATTGGGGTACCGCTACGACTACGTTTGCAGCGTTGTGGGCGCCGAACAAGAGTATTTTTTGATAGACGGCAACACATTTGCCTTGCGCAAAGATCTGGTTTACACGGGCGCAACGCTGTTCGGAGCGCCGCCCTCCAAGGAACAGCAGTTTGACAGGCATTACTTCGCCCCGATAGATAACAACGTTGCCGACTTTATGAAAGAAGTGTACGAACGGCTGTGGAAATTGGGCATAATAGCCAAAACGCAACACAACGAAGTGGCGCCGCGCCAATGCGAACTTGCCCCCTGTTATACAAACGCAAATATAGCCGCAAATAACGATCAACTTGTAATGCTTACGTTGAAAAGCGTAGCCGAAAAGCACAATTTGGTGTGTTTACTACACGAAAAGCCCTTTATATCGGTAAACGGCAGCGGCAAACACAACAATTGGTCGCTGCTTGCGGACGGCAAGATAAACCTGCTTAAATCGGGCGACACAGCCAAACTAAACGCGCGTTTTATGCTGATGACGGCGGCTATCGTCAAAGCGGTAGACGACTACGGCGAATTGCTTACGGCATCGGTATGCTCGCACTCCAACGACTGCCGCTTGGGCGGTTGCGAAGCACCGCCGCAAATATTGAGCGTATTTACGGGACAACCGCTGCTCAAAGCGATAAATTGCGTCTGCAGTGGCAAATGGCGTTGCGGCAAGGACGCTCTGCCCTACGTGGGTGCGGTTACCGACCGCAACAGAACTTCGCCTTTTGCATTTACGGGCAACAAATTCGAATTCCGCTCGGTGGGCTCGTCGGCGTCGATTGCGGACGTCAACACAGTATTGAACGCCGCCGTTGCCGAAAGTTTGCGACAATTTGCGGACGAATTGCACGGTTCAAGCGACGTGTGGAAACGCGCGGGAGAAATTATTGCGGATACATTTTCCAAGCACAAACGCATTATTTTCAACGGCAACAATTACGGCGCGGAATGGGTTGCCGAAGCGAAAAACCGCAATCTTAAACCCGTACCGACGCCTGACGCCATTGCAAGCATAACCAACGCGCACAATATAAACCTGCTGGAACGGCACGGCATATTAAATCACAAAGAAGCCGCGGCGTTGCAGCAAATTAAATTTACCGAATACCGCAACGCCGTAAAGACCGCCGCCACTGTCGCCGTCGAAACCGTGCGCAAACAAATATTGCCGTCGGTAAATTGCGCAATAGCCGACGCAACAGATACCGCGCGCAAAAAAATCGACGGCGCTATCGACGCAAAATGCGACGAATATCTTGCGCGCAAACTTAACGCACTGTACGCGACGTGCGCAAAAGCGTGCGCGTATTTGCAACGCAAACTCGACGCATTGCCCACCGACAAAGACGTGCAAAATCAAGCCGGGTATTGCCACGACGTACTGCTGCCGGCAATTGCCGTTTTGCGTAAATACGTAGACAAAACCGAAACGATTTGCCCGCAAAACAAATGGCCCGTTCCCACATACGGGCAAATTTTGTTCGGCGAAAAATAACCTTGGCAATATAGCGAGCGTATTGCAACGCAAAATATTTGCTAAGTATAGCAACAATATAATACGCGCACCGACTGCGTTGCACAGTCGGTGCGCGTTTTGAAATTAACTATATTGTGCTATGCAATCGGCGCGCACTGCGCGACAGCCGTTGTTACGTCGTCTTGTCGGGCGTGTTCGACAAAACTAAGCACCGTCGAGTACGCCAAACCCGGCCCCAGATTGAAAAAGTGGCAATCCAGCAAACTTGTGGAAGTAAGTACCAAGATCGCCGCCAAAGCGAACATCTTTTCGTGGGTGCGGTGGGTAAGGCACAGTTGCAACGTTTGCACGCGGTGGAAAAGGTAAGTTATCATTGCAAACAAACCGCCCGTGGCAAGCAATTGCACCACCGTGTTGTGGTAACGCGCGGGCAAAAACGAATCCGCCGGCAAATTGCCGTGTCGGTAGTTGCCGCAAGCGTAAAAACCGTTACCCGTAAGAATGGACAGCGGCGATTCGGCAAACTGTTGCAAGCCATCTTCGTAAATTCCGAGCCGACCGCTGTCGTTAAATCCCGCGTCCGCCAAGGTGCGGAAAATTTCGGCTATTTTGCCGTAAAATACCGCGACGACTACTATTCCGCAAACTACCAAGCCGCCGCATACCGACAGCATTACAATACGGTTTGCGCCACGGCTGAACACAACGGTGTAAATTACGCACGCAACGAAGATCACGCTGCCGCACAGTATACTGCCGCGGCTTTGAGTAAACACAAGCGCAAGTTCGAACATTGTTCCCAACAAAAAATATATCCAACCGCGCTTACTGCGCACAGCCAAATTGAACGCAAACGGTATGCAAAACGCGATCATAAAGCCCACGTTGTTGTATACGCCCCAGCCCGTTACCAACAATGCGCGCGTAAAGCCCGTTTCGGGCAGGTTGGCAAATGCCAATACGTACATCGCTATTATTTCCGCGGTTACGGCGCACCCCAACCCGACAAACACATTGGATAGGTACGTCTTGTCTACTTTGCGCCAATTTACGGTGTAGTGGAAATATAGGTAAGGTATGGTAAGCGAAGCGATCTCCACCAAGCCGAACAGGGCGCTCTTCCACTGCGGACCGTAATAGCGAGCGGGAGCAACGCCCGCGCAAACGTACGACAGCCCCAACAGCAAAAAACCTGCCCACAACTTGGGAACGGTGCGCGTGCGCGTATCCGAACGGCGCGCTATATCGACGGAAAGCCGCGTAACAAGCGCCGCCGCCAACACCGCGCCGATACAACCGAGTTGGATCATTGCCGTACTCGATTGAAATATGCTTGTGCCGTAGTGTCCCGCGGGATTGTTGTTTGCCGAGACGGTTACGTATCCGCAACACATAAGCGGAACAATGGGTAATGCGTCGGGCGCAAAAAGCACGCACATAACCACCAACAGCGCATAGGTGTACCAAACGGGAAGTTCCCAACCGAAAATATTGGCGCATGCCGATATTGCCGCAACAAACGCTATGTAGTACGGCGAATACAAAAAACGCGTTATAAAGCCGACAACTTTGTTATTGCCGATTTTGTCTAACGTAAGTAACATTGTAAATTTCCTTTCAGGCGCAGGCAACCGATAACTTCGGCTGCGTAAAACTTTAATTTATTATATACAAATTGTCGAAAAATGTAAAGTTTTGTATATATTTTGCTATGCGCAGGCGATTTTTTTGCATAAATAACGTCGGCGTAAAACGCGCCGACGCACAAATTTGATACAAAATACAAAAAATCGGTTTGCACTTCATTACGAAAAGTTGTGCAGCGCGCGGCATTTCGGCAATAATCGGTTGCTCCTAAGCGGCGCGCAAAGGCAATAGGAACGCGTTTTACAACACTCGGGCAAGAAATTCGCGCGTGCGCTGTTCGCTCGGGCGATTGAATATATCTTCCGGCGCGCCTTGTTCCACTATTACGCCGTCGTCCATAAATACCACGCGTGTGGAAACTTCGCGCGCAAAGGACATTTCGTGAGTTACGATTATCATCGTAAGCCCCTGTTGCGCCAAAGAACGCATTACGTTAAGCACTTCGCCCACCATTTCGGGGTCCAACGCGCTTGTGGGCTCGTCGAACAGCAACACTTCGGGAGACATGCACAGTGCGCGCGCTATTGCCACGCGCTGTTTTTGTCCGCCGCTGAGTTGGCGCGGTTTTGCCTTGACGTAAGCGCTCATACCCACTGCCGCCAAATTGCGCATTGCAAGTTGTTCGGCGTCGGATTTGCTCATTTTAAGCACTTTTCGCGGTCCCAAAGTGCAGTTGGAAAGCACGTTGAGATTGTCGAACAGGTTAAAGGACTGAAACACCATGCCCACCTTTTGACGGTAACGGTCGGGGTGCTTTGTTTGCGTTATGTCGCCGCCGTGAAACAGTATTTTGCCGCAAGTGGGTTCTTCAAACAGATTGATACACCTTAATAATGTGCTTTTGCCGCTGCCCGACGGACCGATAATACAGGTTACGTCTCCCGAAAACACGTCGAAATCTATATCTTTAAGCACAACGTTGTCGCCGAAAGTTTTGCCCAGATGCTGTACGGATATTACCGCTCGGCAGTCGTTTTGCACGCGGTTTTCTGCGCGCGGCGTATCGGGGGTAAGGTTATTTTTCACTGCGCGCCTCCCTTGCAAACGACTCGGCGTCGAGATTTTGCGAACCGAGTATGCGGAAATTTTTGTTGCCGTCCATTTTGCGCTCTACCAAGCGCAACAACAAACTTATGCCGAAGGTAAGTATAAAATACACAATGGCAGCAAGCAGGTATGTTTCAAAGGTTTTGAAGGTATCCAAAACGATATCTTTTGCCACAAAAAACAATTCGGTAAAGCCGATAACGTTTAGCACCGACGTGTCCTTGATGTTGACGATAAATTCGTTGGTAACGCTTGGCAAAATGTTGCGCAACGCTTGCGGCATTACCACGTTGAACATAGTTTGCGAATGGGTAAGCCCTATTGCATGGCAACCTTCAAACTGCCCCTTATCTATGGATATAATGCCGCCGCGCACAATTTCCGCCATGTATGCGCCCGTATTGATGGACACGATGATCAGTCCGCTTACCGTAACGTTTAGCGTTCTGCCGCCGTTTAGCAGGGCAAATCCCCAAAAGATTACCATTGCCTGCACCATCATAGGCGTTCCGCGGAAAACTTCGATGTAGGCGCGCAGCAAATAGTCGCCCGCCCTTTTAAGTACGCGCAAAAATTTGTTTTTGGGTAGCGGAAGGGTGCGGTAGATACCTATCAATATGCCGATAAGCAATCCCACAAGCGTGCCGATAACCGCCACAAGCATTGTATACCCTACCCCGACCAAAATGTCGTAATAGTATTTGGTAAGTATTGCGATCATAATTTACAAACCTTTGCTTTACTCTACGATATTTTCGCCCGATGACAAATTTATAGCGCGTTGCATCATTTGGTCGCGTTGTTCTTGCGTGATCTGCGCGAGAATGGCGTTTACCTGCGCGGTAAACTCGCTGCCCTTTACAATGCCCACCGCAATTGCCGTATCGGCGTCGGTTGCGACAAAGCCCGTATCGTTATTGACAAGTTTGACGTATGTAAATTGGGAGTTAGACGCGCAGTTTTCGATGGCGCCGGGTTCTTCGGCTACGTATGCGTCGATGGCGCCCACATTAAGCGCGTTGATGAGCGCGGGGAAATCCTCCAACGGGGTTTGCGGAACAATTCCGTATTGCGCGGCTTGCGACTGCAACGCGGCGTCGTGGAAAGTTCCGTTTTGCGCGGCTACCTTGGCGCCGTTGAAATCGGCAAGCGACTTGGCGTTTACGTAAGCGCCGTCCTTGCGCACAACCAGCACAAGGTTGCTTTGGTAATACGGATCGGAAAAGTCGATTTGCTGTTTGCGCTCTTCGGTGGGGCTCATACCGGCAATTATCATATCCACCGTGCCCGCGTTAAGCGCGGGAATAAGCGCGTCCCATTCCATTTTGACCACGACAAGTTCCTTGCCGAGACTTTCGGCAATTTTGAGCGCGATCATAATATCGTAACCGTTGGCGTAATTGTTGCGCATTGCGCGGTAATTTGTGTTGTAAATTTGCACGGCATTGTTGCTTGCGTCGCGCTGAGTGTAGTTGAACGGCGAATAGGCACATTCCAACCCCACGTACAGTTTGCCGTCTTCCTTGGGCAGCGAGCAGGCGCCGAGCGCAAAAGTAAAAGTAAATACTATTGCAATCAAAGCAATTACAAGCAGCGTTTTGTTGATGTTGTGTTTCATAATTTTTCTCCGTGATTGTATTTAACCGAAGAGATTTTTACATTACACGGATAACATCTGCGCGCCGCTTGTTGTTGCCGATTTGTAAACATAAGCCCCTTTGCGCCGCCGCGACAATTGCTTGCCCGCAATAATTTGCCGTGCGTAAGTGCGCAAGGTGTATAAAATACAAAATCCGCAATACAAGCGGATCGCTGTGCCGTTGCGGACAAATAAAAATCCGCAACAAGCGGGTGCCATATTGCGGAAAAATCACAATATAAGATAGCGCTCCACTTGCGTGACAGTCCGACGCATATTGTGCGCCGTCCCAGCATAGCCGCCTTTCAGACAAAACGACTATACTTCGGTTGCTTTCCCTTTACCGCCAAGCAGATGTCTGACTGCGTTGGTTTGTCATGAAAGCCACAACCTCTATCGAATTATGGGTCAATAATAACATACGCGCGCAGTTAAGTCAAACGTTTTGCACTACTTTTGCAAACGAAATTTGCGCGCGCGACTATAATAACATTATTTTTCGTACACGACGATGTTGCCGTTGATTTACGCGCAGTATTGACTATTATTGAAAAAAGCGTATACAAACAAACGCCACGCGCACGTATACGTATGCGGCAAAACGGGCGCGTTTACCGACAAAAAAAACGGCGGAGTGCGTATACACACCGCCGTTTTGTTGCGTTAAAAATTACATTCCGCCGGGAGCCGTGATTATCGCGGCGATGAGCCACATCAACAATCCCGCCCAGATACATATAATCAACTGCAATATGCAGCCGACTATACCTACTACCAGCCCCGCTATTGCAAAGCCCTTGCCCGCGGCGTCCGTTTTGCGTATCTGCCCGAGCGCTATGCCCGACAATATCACGCCGGCAAGCCCGGTGCCCAAGCCGATATACGGTATAACCATAGAACATATCGACAAAATAAAGCCGACAAGCGCGCAAACGTTAAGTTTGGGTTTGGATTCGGGTTGACGTACGGTTGCTCCGGCAAAACAACCGCATTTTATGCAAATTTCGGCTTCGTCGGCAATTTCCGCGCCGCAATGCGTACAATATCTCATAATCCTGCCGCCGCCGAACCGCCCAATATCGCCGACAAAATAGAAAAGCCCAACACAACGAGAATGATGGACAAAACAACGCCGATTACCGACAGTACGATACCGGCTATTGCCAAGCCTTTGCCCGATTGATGGTTTTTGTTGACCTGAACCAACCCCACTATCGAGAAAATAAGTCCCAACGCACCCACGATACCGTAAAAACTAAGTATATACGATACAAGCGCAAGTACAAAGCCCGCAATGGCAAAGCCGTTTGTTTTGGCGCTGACGGGATCCATCGTTTGCTCCGTAGACTGCACGGCGCAACCGCAAGACGGACATACTACCGCTTGATCGTTGATTTCCGCGCCGCAATGCGTGCAATATTTCATAACACAGTGCCTCCTGAATGTGATCAATTCTATTATACCGCCACCCGAAAAAATGTCAAGTGCCTTGCAAATTGTTTTGCCGAAAGCGCTCATAAAATATTACAAAAATGTCGTATTGCGGCATCGTTTGGCGAAATTTCGGCATAAAATGTCCCCAAATTACGTTTTAGAATATAATAATTTACTATAATAAAACCTTGACTTTGCCAATAGGAAAAATAACACTTACGCGCTTGCGCGGAAATAACACCGTGAAGCACACCGCAAGCGGAAACAACTCAAATTCCGTCAACAAGCGACGACTTGCGCGGCACTACAGCGCGGCAAATATATTTAATAAATAAAATACAAAACAGCCAATCACATACCGAGATCGACTGTTTTATTTTAGTAATTATGCCGTCGATTGCGCACGCGTTATCGCAACGAATTTATACGAGCAACAAACTGTCTCAACTAAACCCAACCTTGTAAGCACGCTGAGCGAGTGTATCCACTGCAAAATAATCTGCAATGAGTATGCCGCACACAATCTTATTATTTGGGCGCGAGTGCTGTTGCAACTATAATCTGTCAACAAACAAGTTTTTAATTAAAATACAACCTTATATATACTCAGAGCGAGTGTGTTTACTGCAAAACAATCTGCAACGAGCGCACATTGTGCGCGAAGCGAAGCCTTTTTGCAGGGGATATGCGCGTGTTTTCCGTTTTGAATGCAATTGCACGAGCGCTCTATCTACTATGCTCTGCGGCATACGAAGCGAAGCCTTTTTGCAGGGGATATGCGAGCGGTATAAGCGACCGACGCACGTGTGGTCGGCACCGCGTTCGGTCGGAATTATAAATTACTTATTATTTCGCAAATCTGCCGCAAAGCCAAATTCGCCTCCGGTATGGGGTACAGCGGATATACATGATTCATCCGCGCGCCCACGGTAAGCGTACAGCCGTCGTTGCCGGCAATACGATCGTAAAACTTTACCACATCGGGATACATTATTTCGTCCGTGCCCACAAACAAATGCACGTTGCTCAGCGCGGCAAAGTTGTTGTAATACAGCGGACTTACAAAGTAACTGTGCATATCGTCGCCGTCCGCCCACAATTTGCCCCACACCTGCGTTGTGGATATTACCAACATTGCGTCGCTCTTTTGTATAGGCACCATATCGGGGTTGTCGGTTGCCAAATCAACCCAAGGAGACAATGCAACCACTGCGTCGGGGCGGCGCATACCGTGTTCGATGAGATATTGGTACAGCGACAACGCAAATCCGCCGCCTGCCGAATCGCCCATAAACACGATCTTGCCGTTACAACTGTCCGCAATACGCGAATACATCGGCACTATTGCGTTGTACATATGCGTGTAGTTGTAAAACGGCGCCAGCGGATACA
This sequence comes from uncultured Clostridia bacterium, assembly GCA_947629985.1. GTDB lineage: Bacteria > Bacillota > Clostridia > Christensenellales > CAG-314 > Fimimonas. Next base: position 67,881 of record CANRFV010000003.1, read on the forward strand.
GCGGAAAAATTACCCTAACGCCCGCAGATTGCACCAATTTGTCTGCAAATTTGAAATGGAACGAACGGGGACGGTGAACGTATCCGCCGCCGTGGAAGTAAAACACGGTTGTGCCGACGGCGTTTTCGCCGTGCGGCGCGTCGGCTCGCTCGAAAGTGTACACATCGGTATTGCCGAAAGCGCTTTGCGTAACGCGAGAGCGAAATTTGCGCAAATCGGGCATAGCAAAGCGTTGCTCTCCCGCCGCTTTTTGTTTGGCAAATTGCGCTAACGCCTTGTCGGGACGGACGCTGTATTTACGTTTGGACGTCAGGCGCAAAATTGCCGAAACGACGCGCGCCTTAAAAGATTTTTTACCTTTCATAACTCAATTGTATCGGCGGCGTATAAACAAACGCCGCTTTGTAAATGTTGTATCGACGGCGCCGACCGAATGGTAACCGCCGTATATTGCCTAAACCTGCTGACGTAAATTTACAATACGGTTTGCGGCGCGCCGCATAAACGCATTGCCGTAACCGACGCGCGCCAACTGCGTGTAAATGCTCAAAAAAGCGCAAAAATGCGCAAAAAGCGCAAAAATGCGCAAAAAGCGCAAAAATCAGTCGCCTTTGCTTTGGAAATCGTCCGCTTGGTTACCGTCGGACGGTTGTTCGGCGTTTGCAGTGCCGTCCGTATCGTCGGATATAACAGACTGTTGCTGTTGCTTGCTCTTGCGGGCCTTGACGGCGTCGCGCGTAAGATACACTACGTGTACCACAATAAGCGCGGCATTCATAAACGCCGTGGAATATGCGGGCAAAATTAAGCCGTACACCACAAACACCAAGCAACCGATGATGTTGATTATTCGTATCCAGGTTTGCTTGGTCATCAAAAACGAAATGAGAACAAACGCCGAAGCGACGATGCCCAGCCATTCGTTTTTCAATATTTCCACAAATGTGGCAGACAAACTATTGAACATATTTATCTCCCGTAAATAAATTTGAGCGGTATTAGCCTGTTGCAAAGTAAAATTGCCTGCGGCGGCAAGTTTTGCATTGCGGCGCGCGATATTTTACTATGCGAGATGGCGTCTGCGCGCAAGCGCGTAAGTTGTTGTGCGTAGGCGCGATATACGCGTCGGTAAAAGCGTTTGCCTACGCGGACGGCAAAATGTTGAGCAAATAAGCGGCGGCGCCGTTACGGCAGGTCGATTTCGAAATAATTCGCTTCGCCGATGCGGCGCAAATTGTATTTGAGAGCCAAATTTTGCGAAGCGACGTTATCCTTGATGATGTACGCAAAGGGAGTGTTGCCGCTTGCTATTACTTTGTTGCACAACGCAGTCATAACGCGCAAAGCGTACCCTTTGTGCCTGTGTTCGGGCAGGGTGTAAAGCATACCCAAACTTTGCTCCAAGTGCAGTAAACACCAACACACCGGCTTGCCGTCGATATACAGCGCGGCGGAAGGATGTCTGTCCAGACAGCGGCGGACGTCGTCAACATCGGCGTGATAGGGCGTGCCGTCGGAAACCGCTTGCGCGTAACGCTTGTCCAACGGACGTATGGCGGAGTCGGGCGCGCAATAAAGCGGCTGTCCGTTCCACACGTACAAATAGCACTCGGTTTTCCAATTGAAAAGATAAGCGTCGCTTAACAATCGGGTAACAAAGGGCGAAACGCCGCAAAACTTTACTTTACCGCAAACGCCGCTTACAAATTGCCGCACGAAATCGGCGCTGTCCGACTTGATACAGCACTCGCACGCGCCGTTTACGTCGGCGACAAGCGCGTAACTGTTGCCGTCGTTGTAAACCGTAACGCCGTCGGCATTGCGACAATACCCCGCAAAAATAAGCGTGTCGGGGTCGGCGTCAAAAAAGTTTACCAGCGCAGACGTTACTTGCAATTGTTTCATAGTTTTTAGATTATATCAAAAAATGCGCGCTTTTTCAACCCGTTTGCGCAAATTTAATTGCCGACGGCGCACATAACAGGCGCGCAAAGCCCCCGCAACGCGCCGCATTTGCCCATTCGACGCCATTTGACAGCGCAATAGCGGGTATGTTATACTTAACGGCGAGGTAAATATGATAATAGAATTACAACAAGCCAACAACGCGCGCGATCTCGGAGGAATAACCACCGCTTACGGCAAAATAAAGTCGGGCAAACTTATACGCTCGGGCGAATTGAGCCGCATTACGGCAGACGACGTTACAACTCTTGCTCGGCACGGCTTGCGCCGCATTGTGGATCTGCGCACGGAAAACGAAATCGCAAATAATCCCGACGTGGCTATGCCCAACGTGGAATGGGTAAATATTTCCATAATGCACGCCACCACTTTCGGCATAAGTTACGAAAAACTCGACGGACAATCCATTGCGGTAAAATTGCAGGCGGGCATACAGCGTATGCTGAACCGCGGCGAAGTACCCATCGAACATATGCGCATACTTTACAGACAGTTTGTAAACGACGCTTTCAGCCGAGTTGGGTACGGCAATTTTATCAAATTGCTTGCCAATAACCCTGTATACGGCGCAACGCTGTGGCACTGCACGGGCGGAAAAGATCGTTGCGGCACATGCGCGGCGCTGCTACTGCACTGCCTTGGCGCAAGCAGGGACGAAATAATGCGCGACTATATGCTTACCAATGCGCAAACTCAAAACAACGCGCACAGTATTCTGGGCAAAGTGCGCCCGTTTGTGGACGACGACAAACTGCAACTTGTGCAATCTATGCTGTTGGTGGACGAAAGTTATCTGGACAGTTTTTGGGCGGAAATAGAAAACAAATTCGGCAGTGCGGACAACTACATTGCCCAATGCGGAGTTACCGCAAACGATATAAACAATTTGCGCAAACTGTACATCGAATAGCGCGGCGGGCGATTGTAGCCTACCGCATATATCAAACAAAACACGCAAACTCTGCAAAATTAAGCGCGCCGAAACAAGCGCGCAAACAGACGCGGCGCGGCGACGGTAAATTACCTGTCGCCGCGCCGCTTTGCAAAAAGCAAGCGCGCTTGCGCTGTACGAAATGATGTTAAATTCGATTGAAATTGCATTGTTGCGGGGCAAAACGCCTTCGCAACCTGCGTTGACGAAAATTATACGGAGCATAACAGCGCGATTGTACAAAATAAGCCCCTGCCGCGCTTGACGACGGATCAAACGGCAGACGGAAAGACTATTGCAAACGCTAACGCTTGAAGGGCAACAGATCTTCTTCGCCGAACATTTTGTCCGAAACAAGGTCGTTGTTGAGCAAACTTGCGCGCGTGATTGCGTTAAAACCGAATTTTTTGCGTATTTTATCCACGGAATACTCCAAGCGGCGCTCCTTTTCTTCTTGAAGATCGAACAGCGACAATTGGTATCCCGTGCCGACCGCGGTAAGCCCCGTTACGCGCACGGAAAGCGAACGCAACGGCAGGTCGTACTGTCCGCGCCACATCTGCCGCAACAACTGCGCGGCAACGCGATAGACGGAATCCGCAACGTGAGTGGAATCCGTTTTGCGTTGGCGGCTTTCGTGAGTAAGATCGTTGCGGCGCACGTCCACGCACACCACGTCGCCCTGCAACCCGTACCTACGCATACGCGTCGCCACCATATCCGAAAGAAAAAACAACACTTTGTCGGCGTCGCGGTAAGTAGTTGCGTCCCGCAACATGGTTATGCCGTGCCCGACGCTCTTTATTTCGCGCCGAGAATCGCAATTGCGCACGGGATCTTCGTCCTCGCCGCGCGCAGCCGCGTACAGTTTGTCGCCCACCACGCCGAATTGACGATGCAAAGCAAACAAGTTGGCGTTTGCCAAGTCTCCGAGAGTGTATATACCCATAGAATTGAGTTTGTTTTCGGTGTGCTTGCCCACAAAAAGCATGGCGGAAACGGGTAATTTCCACACCGTTGTGCGGTAATTTGCACGCGAAATTACGGTGGTTGCGTCGGGCTTTTTCAAATCGCTGCCCAACTTGGCAAACGTCTTGGTAAAGGACACTCCCACCGAAATGGTAAGCCCCGTCTCTTCGCGCACTTGCCGACGTATTTTGTCGGCGATTTGTTCGGGCGTGCCGAAAATTTTGCTGTGAGTAACGTCCAGCCAGCACTCGTCCAAGCCAAAACCTTCCACTTTGTCCGTATAGCGTTCGTAAATTTGCCGCACGCGCTTGGAATAATGTACATAATACTCGAAATGCGGCAATACGCACACCAATTGGGGACACTTTTGCTTGGCTTGCCATATCGCTTCGCCTGTTTGCACGCCCATTTGTTTGGCGGCGGTATTCTTTGCCAAAATAATGCCGCTGCGCGTTTGCGGGTTGCCCGAAACGGCAAGATATTTGCAACGCAGATCGGGATTGACAACCTGCTCTACCGTTGCATAAAAGTTGTTCAAATCGCAATGCAATACGTCCATAAACAAACTCCCGACTATATAATAGAACAATTGTTCTAATTTGTCAAGGGTTTTGAAAAAAAATAAGCGGAACGTCTGAAAAATTGACGTTCCGCACGCATTTGGTCGGAAATTTCAACTAAACTCCGCAAACTACGGACCTGCGCCCGCGCGACAGCGCGGCAAATATATGTAATAAATAAAATAAAAAACAGCCAATCTTATGCCGAGATTGACTGTTTTATTTTGAATAATTAGCCGTCGATTGCGCTTGCGTTAGCGCAACTAATTCATACAAGCAACAAGCAGTCCCAATTAAACCCAACCTTGTAATCCCACTGAGCGAGTGTATCCACTGCAAAATTATCTGCAACGAGTATGCCGCACCTAACAAGGTGCGGCATACATTTATTTGTTGAAAGTGCGTTAAGAATTAAACTAAATAGTTAATAAACCAACTAAATCAAATCAATAGTTGCTCCAATTAAACTACCGCAAACTACGGACCTGCGCCCGCGGCGCGACAGCGCACAAATTCATACGAGCAACAAGCAGTCCCAACTAAACCCAACCTTGTAATCCCGTTGAGCGAGTGTATCCACTGCAAAATAATCTGCAACGAGTATGCCGCATATAATCTTATTATTTGGGCGCGAGTGCTGTTGCAATTCAAAACAATCTGCAACAAGTGTGCCGCACCTAACAAGGTGCGGCACACGAAGCGAAGCCGTTTTGAATGCAATTGCACGAGCGCTACCTCTACCATTCCCTGCGGTATACGAAGTGAAGCCTTTTTGCGGGGGATATGCGAGCGGTATACGTGTGGTCGGTGTGTAAATCTATTCGTCCACTTCCGCAAAGCAACTGCCGCCGATAAACTCGCGCAACAGCGAATTGCAGGGTACCCACTTGTCGTCCATATCTTTGAAATATTTAAGGAACTTGATAAGTCGGTTTGCCGTTATATAATGCGGACTGTCGGGCTTTACTTCCTGCAAGGCGGGCAGAGCGTATTTTTTGAGTACGCACAGTTCGTAGGTAAGCGCCGAATTGTAAACATAGTTGCACCCTTCCTGATAGGGGTAGATCCACTTAAATTCGCCGCGGCGCACCGACGGCCACATTTCCAACGTGCGTTCGGCGGATGCTCCGCGATATTTTTTGTCGCGCACGATACGGCGCAGCAAGCGGATATCCGTGTAACTGATGGGGTTGTGGTAGTCGATATTCATCTGGAACTGCGGAGCGATGTATATTTTGAACTTTTGGTGCTTGGGAATAGCGTACGACAGTTGGTCGTTAAGCGCGTGTATGCCTTCGATAATGATGGGCGTATCGGGTCCTATGCGCGTGGGAGTGCCTTTTTCGGCGCGTCCGAGTTCAAAGCGGTAATTGGGCAGTTCCGCTTCTTCGCCGTTGATAAGGGCGGACATATGTTCGTTGAACAATTCCACATCCAAAGATTCGATATGCTCGAAATCCTTTTCGCCGAATTCGTCCAAAGGTATATGTTCGCGATCCTTGTAGTACATATCCAGCGAAATGCGCAACGGATTGATGCCGCGCGACATCAGTTCGACGCGCAAACGGTTGGAAAACGTGGTTTTGCCGCTGCTGGACGGCCCCGCTATGCAAATAAGGCGGGTGTTTTCGATGTCGGAAACGATACGCTCGCCCAAATCGTGCAACATATCGTTGTGCAACGTTTCGTTGATGTTGATAAAGTCGATATACGAATCTTCGCGAACGTGGTCGTTCAACTTGGAAATAATTTCGGAATTGCACAGTTTTGCCCACTTGTGAGCGCGTTTAAGCACCTTGCTGAACGTCGGCTCGTCGTTGAATTCCGGAATTATGCCGCCCGCTTCGTAACGCGGATACTGCGCGATAAAGTGCCCGTCGTAACAAAACAGTTTGTATTTGTTGATGTACCCCGTGGACGGCACCATATAACCGTACATATAGTTGAGATAATCGCCGCAACGGTAAAAATGGCAGGTTTTTTCGGGACGGTACTGCAATGCGTCCGCCTTGTCGCGCTGACCTTGCTTTACAAAATAATCGTAAGCGTCGTCCTTGCTCATAGTTGTGCGTTCAAACGGCAAGTCGGCGTCCACCAGACGTTGCATTTCCGCCAAAACTTCCGCAAGCATTTTTTTGTCCATAGGCAAGGCGTTGTCCACCATCGAAACCAACAGCGAACGCGATATTGCATAACTGATCTTTATTTGATACTGCGGGTACAAATTGTGAAATGCCATTGCCAACAAGTAACGTAAACTCGTTTCGTATACCTTGATGGCGTCGACGTTGGTCAAGTCGAACAACTCGATGTCGGCGTCGAAATTGACTTCAAACGTCAGTTCGCGCAAGCGATTGTTTACCGTGGCTACAACATATTTTTTGTCGGAATTGTCAAACAAATCTATTATGCGCGCCTTGTTTTCCAACTGCAATTGTTTGCCTGCAATATTAACTTTGAACATCTTTACTCCTTTGCCGCGAGATAATTTGTTGATAATTGCGCGGACATACGCGGCAGTTATGTACAACTGTCGGGTATTGTATTATACATTATTTACGGCAAAAGTCAATACCTATTTCAAGAAAAATTGCCGTAAAAATAATATTTTTATATACTAAATTTTAGTTTTACGCCCGTAATGCTACAAATATGTTGTGAATACTTGATATTAACGCGATAATGCCGCTGTCGGCACGGCAAACGCACCGCCGCTTGACGTTGCCCGTAAAATAACAACGCGCAAACACAAACGGCGCCTTTTGAAACGACTTGCAAATCGGCGATGAACTCGGCGCGGCGTATGCGGAATAATTGCCATTGCAATTTTCAGTTTGCCGCTTTGTTGCTATCGGGACGGCGTTATGCGCGTACATGAGCAAAAACGCCTTAGCCGTTTGAAACCGCTTGACAAAATGGCGCGGCGTACTTTAAGTGAAATCGACCGTAATGCGCGACGATACGCGCGCAAAATCCGCGCAAGTTACGCTTTGACGGGTTGGGGATATTCCTGTCCGAAAGTATCTACCCTTATCGATTGGATAACTTGCGGCACATACGGGCAATCGGCGAAATCGGTAAATTCCACCGCTATGCGATCCACCACGTCCATACCTTCCACCACCTTGCCGAACGCGGCGTACAGTCCGTCGAGATGCGGAGCGTCGGCATGCATAATGAAGAACTGACTGCCTGCGCTGTCGGGATCGTTTGTGCGCGCCATAGAAAGCACTCCGCGCTCGTGTTTGAGCGAATTGGGCACGCCGTTAAAGGAAAACTCGCCCTTTATTGCGTAACCCGGGCCGCCCGTGCCGTTGCCCTTGGGACAGCCGCCCTGTATCATAAAATTGCGTATTACGCGATGAAAAGTGAGCCCGTCGTAAAAGCCGGAATTTGCCAAAGATATAAAGTTGTTTACCGTGTTGGGCGCAATTTGCGGATACAGTTCCGCCTTGATAACGCCGTATTCACTCATAGTAATGGTTGCTATCGGATTGTTCATAATATTCTCCTTTGAAATATACAAATATTATATCACGTTAAATGCGGCATTTCAAGACGCAATTGCACAATATTTGTCGGTTGTCATTTGTTTGACTATTATCCGACAAGCGGGTATAATATAAGCAAAATTACAAGTGCATATATGCACAAAGGAGCAAACGTTATGCTTAGCCAAAAACAACTTGAAAACTTTGCCGAACTTGCCGTAAGAGTGGGCGCAAATATGCAGCCCGATCAGGAAGTAGTGATCCGTTGCGACGTTCAATGCAAAGATTTTGCACATCTGATTGCGCAAAAAGCCTACCAATTCGGCGCAAAATACGTATCTATGCAGTGGAGAGACGAGGTGCTCGGCCGCATAAATATGCTAAACGCAAGCAAAGAGACGCTGTGCCAAATACCCGATTATCTGGTTGAACAAAGCAAATACTACATCGACAACAAAGTGTGCCTTATTTCCATTTCGGCGGGGGATCCCAACATTATGAAGGGCTGCGATCCCGACAAACTTGCCGCAGCAAACATCGCTTCGCTGAAAGCCAACAAGGAATTTCGCAACGCCACAATGTCCAACTACCTGCGCTGGACCATAGTAAGCATACCCACGCGCGCTTGGGCGCAGCAGGTATTTCCCAACGATGACGCAGACGTTGCCGTAGACAAAATGTGGGACGCGATAGGACACATTATGCGCCTTGATACCGACGACCCCGTTGCCGCTTGGAGACAGCACATAGCAACCTTGCACCGCAGAGCGGCGTTTCTCAACAGCCACAACTTCGAGTACATACATCTCAAAAACAACAGCGGAACCGACCTTACCGTGGGGCTGGCAACCGACCACGAGTGGATAGCCGCCGAAGAAAAAGGACAGGACGGGGTGCCTTTTACCGCCAATATGCCCACGGAAGAAATTTTTACAGCGCCGCACAACCGCAAAATAAACGGCACGGTGGTAAACGCGCTGCCGCTGGTAAGCAACGGCAACGTTATTGACGACTTTTGCATAACTTTCCGCGACGGCAAAGTTGTCGATTACCGCGCCGCAGTCGGTTACGAATCGCTTAAAGGCATTTTGTCGTCCGACGAAGGCGTGCTGTCGCTGGGCGAAATTGCGCTTATAGGCAAAAATTCGCCCATTGCGCAGAGCGGAATACTGTTTTACAACACGTTGTTTGACGAAAACGCAAGTTGCCACCTTGCATTGGGCGCAAGTTACCCCACCACCGTAAAAGGCGGCAACGATATGACTGCCGAAGAGTTGAGCAAACACGGAATGAACAGCAGTTTGCAACACGTTGACTTTATGGTGGGAACAAAGGACATAGATATAGACGGAATAGATTACGACGGCAACGTTGTGGCGCTGTTCCGCAACGGCGAATGGGTAATTTAGGTCATTTCGCCAAACCGGGGCTCATAGCGCGGCTATCTCGGTGCAGATGGGCAAAAGGTGCATTTGCAAACCGTCCGTGATAAGCGCCGCTTGTTTACGCGCACCGCTATTTAATGCTCCGAACGAAACGATTTATTGGTACAAATCGCATAAAATTACAAACGCTTTGCCGCAGGCAGGGCGTTTTTTTGGCGGCGGATTGCGCAGAATTGACTGAGATTTGCAATACGTAAGTATAATTTGCGTGCGATTATTCAAACTAAGCGCAGGAGGATCGCTGTGCAAAAAGAAAAATCGTCGTACAAAGAAGAACGAACAGATCTGATAGTGGGAATAATTACGATCGTTGCCGTACTTGCGCTGTTTGTGTGGCTGATGGTAAGCGTAAGCAACAACAGCAAGGCAAATATGGGGCAAATTACGGCGGACGGCACAGTACGGCGCGGCACGGAACAAACGTTTGTTTACTCTGTGGGCAACGCGTCGATAAAGGACGGAACGGACGTTATATGGACGGTAAACGGCAAAAAAGTTGCGCAAAGCAAATACGCAAAGGGACAGCCGATATCGATGAAATACACGCCCGATACGTCGGGCAAAATTACCGTAAAGGCAACCGCGGGCAAATACGGCAAGCAAACCGTAATTGACGTGCAATCGCCGCAAATGACTCTTGTCGCGCCCAACATCACGGTGGAATACGGCGAAAAGTTGCCCGAATTGCACTACGCCGTAGAAGGACTGCTGCCGGACGAAGAACAAGACTATGTATGCGGCGGACGGTGCAAAGTAAACGCCGACAAACTCGACGCGGGCATATATACCGTGGAAATAGACGGCGACTGCTCGTACAAAGATTACGAAGTAACCGCGGTTACGGGCACGGTAACGGTATTGCCCAAAAAATTGACCGTAACAAACTGCATACAAAAGGAATACGACGGCTCCAACAAATTGACCGACGCGCAACTGCAAATTGACGGAATACTTGCGCAGGACGAAGTGTATGCTCAATTTGACGCGCTGTATTTCGACAACAAAAACGTAGGCGACAACAAGCAAATAATGCTTGCCAACGTTCAACTCGGCGGCACGGACGCCCGCAACTATGTGTTGGAAGGCACGGCGACGGGCAAAATTACGCCCAAATATATTGACCTTGTGGGGCTTAGCGTAAAGGACAAAACTTACGACGGCAACGTAAAGGCGGAAATAGACAAAATGGGCAAACTTAACGGCGTATGCAAGGGCGACAGCGTGGCGATAGGCGGACTTAAAGTGGATTTCGACAGCGCGGACGTAGGCGATCGCAAGTACAGCGTAAGCCAAATTACCCTTGTAGGAGCGGACAAGGACAACTACATCGTGCGCGCCGAACAAGGCGACGGCAAAATACGCTCGTCCGGTTGGTTTGCGCCCAAGACGCTTGACGCGGACAACGAATAAACATTGCCGCCATTTGGCGCGCATACTCTGCCGCAAGCAAAATTGCAACATATGCGCCCGATGTGCAGACAAACAACGCCGTTCCTGCATTAAAGCAGTGAGCGGCGTTGTTGTTTTCGTCGGATTATTATGTTTTTACCGTTTGCCGTGCGGCAAATAGGGGTATTTGTATCGCGGAGTGTCAAGAACTTCGCCCAACACTATTGCGCGCGCAATACGGTCGTAATCGACGTCGAGCCGATCGGACGACGGCGCATACGCCAAATCGTGCGCAACGAAACGCACTCCGTCCAGATCGGCGCAACCTTCGTCGTCGACGTCGCCCAACGAACCGATTATTTCGTCGTAATGTTCTTCTTCGCCTATGTGCTCATGCGCCTGCGCGTCCCGCACGTGGCGGTCGGGCTGAGTATTTTGCCGCGTTTGCCGCTCTTTGCGCTGTTGCAAATCGTGTAAATACTTGCGCTGCGTTTCGGTCAACGTCGTACCGTCGTCGTGGCGAACGACATTTTGTTTAGGCCCGTTGTTTTGCGCAGATTTTTGCTTTTTGCTCATAGCGATTGCAATTGCAACGATGGCAACGACAATTGCCGCAAACGGTATTATCCCGATAATAAACGGCATAACTATACACCTACCTTGTTGTTACTGCGTTATTTTTTGTTATTCTTGCTCGCTTCGGACGCGTCCTGTCCGCCGCTGATCGCATTGCGCATAGCAGTATCCGCCTGAATGTTTTGCATTTGATAGTAATCCATAATGCCCAAACGTCCGTTGCGGAACGCTTCTGCCATGGCTTTGGGCACTTCCGCTTCCGCTTCCACAACTTTGGCGCGCATTTCCTGTGTGTGAGCGCGCATTTCCTGCTCGGTTGCGATAGCCATTGCGCGGCGCTCTTCGGCATTTGCCTGAGCGATACGTTTGTCCGCTTCAGCCTGATCCATCTGCAATTGCGCGCCGATATTTCTGCCTACGTCCACGTCGGCGATATCGATGGACAATATTTCGTACGCCGTGCCTGCGTCCAGACCCTTTTTGAGAACGGTTTTGCTGATAAGGTCGGGATTTTCCAAAACTTCCTTGTGGTATTCCGCCGAGCCGACGGTGGTTACGATGCCTTCGCCTACGCGGGCGATGATCGTTTCTTCTCCCGCGCCGCCGATAAGACGAGAAATATTTGCGCGTACCGTTACGCGCGCTTTAACGCGCAATTCGATACCGTTTTTTGCAATGGCGGAAATTACGGGAGTTTCGATAACTTTGGGATTTACGCTTACTTTTACGGCGTTGAGAACGTCGCGCCCCGCAAGGTCGATTGCCTTTGCCGACTGCAACGACAAGTCGATATTGGCGCTGTGCGCCGAAATAAGGGCGTTTACAACGTTACTGATATTGCCGCCCGCCATTACGTGCGATTCCAACTCGGCAATATTTATATCCAAGCCCGCTTTGCGCGCGCGAATGTATACGTCCACCAACATACGGTATTTTATGCGCCGCATTTTCATACCGATAAGACGTCCCATCGATACGTGCGCGTTACTTACCGCGGCGATAAACCAAGTGCCTATCGGCAAAAACAACAACAATATTACAAACAGCACCGCAACTACTATCAGCGCGATTGCCCATGCGGGAATACTTACTTCCGCCAAAAGAGCCATAAACATAATTTTACATATCCTCCTTACTGTAAATATCTACTACAACACGCTGTCCTTCCACAGCGATAACTTTTACCGCTACGCCGCTGTCGATAAACCCGTCGCGCGCAACCGCGTCCACAAGGTCGTCGCCGAACTTTACTCGTCCCACAGGGCGCAAGGGCGATTGCGTCGTGCCAACCTGCCCCACAAGGCGCGAGTAGTCCGCAGTGCCTTCGGTGCGCCCCGAAGGTACGGTAGAATCGACGTGGAAAAGCGCGGTTTTGCCAAGGCGGCTTTTTGTAATGAGCAAACCGAACACCCAAAACATAAGCACAAACAGCACCAAAGCAATAAGCACCATATACACCAGCATAAGAGCGTCGCCGCCGCATACCATACGCACTACTATGCCTGCGACAACCAACACCACGCCGCTTATTCCGAAAAATCCAAACCCGGGAATAAACATTTCTATGGCGCAAAATATCAAGCCCAACGCAAACAGGGCAATAGTCCAGGCGTTCATTTCGGTAAACAGCCGTACGAAACTGCTGTCTGCCGCTTCCGCCAACATAAACAATACGTTTGTCATAATGACACCGCTATTCCGTATAGGGCTGCAACAGTCCTATCGTGCCGTCCTTGCGACGGTACACCGCCTCGACCGCGCCGGTTTGTTCGTTTACAAACAGATAAAAGTCGTGATCGACCAATTCCAGATTTTCCGCGGCTTCGATTGCCGACATACGACCGATTTCGAAACGTTTGGTCTTGGCAATGGTAAGCGGAGTAACTTCGACGTCCGAAACAAATTCGTAATCGCCCGTGCGTTCGGGCATTTTGTACGAACGGTTGAGTTTTTCACGATGTTTTACAAGTTGACGCTCCAACTTGGGCAGACACGCGTCTATGTTGTAGTACATTGTGTCGCCGACCACTTCCGAACGAATGTATGTGCCGTGATAATTGATTGAAATTTCCATTTTGCACTGCCTGCCGAGATCGGTAAGCAATATTTTGCAGGGTGTGGAAGCGTCGGGAAAATATTTGTCCAAACGACGCGTTTTGTTGGTCAAAATCTGTTCCAACCTGTCTGTTACGCGATAATTTTTAGCAACAATTTCGAGTTTCATAATAACCTCCTACAATTGTATTGTGCCTTGCGGCAAAACTTGAAATGTACGTTACGGAAAAGTGCAACAACTCTTCCCGTATATATTATAGCACTAACGCAAAGCAATTTCAATACGGTTAAATTGTAAAATTATATACATTTTTGATTATGCCGACCTAAACAAAAATCTATGTGGCAATCTTGCTTTTCCGCCGTTGGCAAAAAAGTGAGATTGCTTCGCAGTGATATTTTGCCGTTTGGCAATTTTTGCCAACGGCAAAGTGTTATTTTTTCGCCTGCGGCGAAAAAGTGAGATTATTCGCTATCGCGAATAGTGAGATTGTTTGCTGCGCAAACAGTTGCGGCGTTGTTTATTTGAAACAATTTTAAGCAATAAAAAAAATTACTGTCGAGAAGTACTTCCCAACAATAATAATTTTCAAATAATGTCGACCTTAACTTTGCCGTCAGGCAAAATAACACTTTTCCGCCAACGGCGGAAAAATAACACTCGCCGTAGGCGAATATCACTGCCGCAGGCAATATCACTGCGCCGCAAGGCGCACGCTGAGCGAGTGTATCCACTGCAAAATAATCTGCAACGAGTATGCCGCACCTAATAAGGCGCGGCATACGGTTATTTATTCTAATAACGTTAAACATTAAACTAAATAGTTAATACATCAACTAAATCAAAGCAATAGTTGTTCAAATTAAACTACCGCAAACTACGGACCTGCGCCGAAGTTTGCGCCCTTGCGGGGGTTGCCGGGGACATGCGACACCCCGGCGAATGTCGGAATATGTCGCGCGTGCGTTCACGCGCAACTCCCAAGTCCGACTGCGTCGGCGCGATAGCGCGGCAATATAGGTAATCAGCAAAATAAAAAACAGCCAATCTTATGCCGAGATTGACTGTTTTATTTTAGTAATTATGCCGTCGATTGCGCTCGCGTTAGCGCAGCAGCAAGCAATCGACCGACGCACGTGTGGTCGGATATTTACTCGCGATCGAATATAATTTCCCCGTTGACGGAATCGACAAGAACGTTGTCGTTGCGGTTTATTTCGCCTGTAAGCATTTTTTCCGCCAACGCGTCCTCGATATTGCGCTGTATGGCGCGTTTGAGCGGACGCGCGCCGAAATTGCGATCGTAACCCGCTTGGGCAAGCGTAGCGATGGCCCTTTCGGTAAATTTGAGATTGATTGTGCCTTTGAGACGTTTGTACAGTCTGTAACACATCAATTTGGCTATCTGCACCGTTTCCCGCTCGCCGAGATAGTTGAACACCACTATTTCGTCCAGACGGTTGAGAAATTCCGGACGGAAGAAACGTTTGAGCGCGCGTTCTACATTGCCGCGCATTACTTCGTTGTCGTCCCGCGAGCCGAAACCTACCGAATTGCCCGCGTTGTCCGTAATGCCGATATTGCTGGTAAGAATAATTACGGTGTTGCGGAAATCGACGGTTTTGCCGTGGCTGTCGGTAAGCCTGCCTTCGTCGAGAATTTGCAACAGCAAATTGAATACGTCGGGGTGGGCTTTTTCCACTTCATCAAACAGTACCACACTGTACGGACGGCGCAGCACCTTTTCGGTAAGGTAGCCGCTCTCTTCGTATCCGACGTATCCCGGCGGCGCGCCGATAAGTTTGGCAACGGACGTTTTGTCCATATATTCGGACATATCTATGCGAATAACTTCGGTGTTGGAGCCGAACAGACACTGCGACAACGCCTTGGCAAGTTCGGTTTTGCCTACGCCCGTAGGTCCTACGAAAATAAAACTGCCTATCGGACGGTTGGGGTCTTTAAGCCCCGCACGTTGACGTCTTACCGCACGCGACACAACGCGGACGGCTTCGTCTTGCCCTATTACGCGAGCGGACAGTTCTTCTTCGAGATGAAGCAATTTGTCCTTTTCCGCGCGGGACAGTTCGGATACGGGCACGCCCGTCATTTGCGAAATAATGTCGCGCACATGCTCTGCCGTAAGCACTATCGGCGGCGGATCGCGATGTTGCGCGCTTGCCTGCAATTGTTTAATACGCATTTCGTCGTACTTGCGCTGCCAAAAATCGGCGTACTCCCAATTGCCGTTGTTGCGGTAAAACTCCGCCTTGTTACGGGCGTCTTCCGTTTGCAACGCCAATTCGTCGTACTGCGGTTGGCTGTTGGCAACGGAAATTTTAAGTTTGCTGCACGCTTCGTCTATTACGTCGAAAGCCTTGTCGGGCAGACAGCGATCGGTTATATAGCGTACCGACAGTTGCACCGCTTCGCGTATGGCTTCGTCGCTGATGGTAATGCCGTGATGCTTTTCGTATTTGCCCTTGACGCCTTTTACTATTTGTACGGCAAGTTCGGGCGAAGGTTCGTCTACCGTTATGGGTTGAAAACGGCGTTCCAACGCGGGGTCTTTTTCGATGTACAGCCGATATTCGCGCGTGGTGGTAGCGCCTATTATGTGCAATTCTCCGCGGGCAAGCGAAGGTTTGAGAATTTCGGCGGCGTCGATAGAGCCGTTGCCCGTTCCGCCTGCGCCCACCATGTTGTGGATCTCGTCTATAAACAAAATTATATCGCCTTGCTCGACGACCTGCCTGACTATTTCGGTAAGGCGTTCTTCGAAATCGCCGCGGTAACGAGTGCCCGCAAGCATAGACGCGATGTCTAACTGTATCAACTTTTTGTTCTGCAGTTCGGCAGGCACGCGCTTGTCGGCTATTGCCGCTGCCAATCCTTCGACGACGGCGGTTTTGCCCACGCCCGCTTCGCCCACCAATACGGGATTGTTCTTGGTGCGGCGCGTAAGAGTTTGGATAAGGCGCTCGGTTTCGTTGTCTCTGCCTATTATCGGGTCGAATCCGCCCGCCATTGCCTTGGCGGTCATATCGTAGCCGTAACGCGCAAGCGGATCGCTTTCATCGTCCGCTACCGACGCGTCCGACGTTTTTTCGGCGGTTTTCAAGGCTGCGGCGGCAGGCGAATACGCACTCCCTTGCCTTTTGCCGTTGGTTTCGGCTAGCCATTCGATTACGGCCTTGCCGAAAACACGGTCTCCGCCCAAATCGGCGACTATGCGTCTGAACACCGCGTCGGTGGTATACTGACTGCCTTCAAGCATATAACTTATTTTGTCGTAGGCGTAATTGTTGTCCTTGTACGACAACAACGCCAACAACAGGTGCGTGCAAGTTATCTCTTCGCTGTGCTGAGCCTGCGCGTAAATGTTGGCGGCAACGTAAATGCGCTCGACACCTATGGGGTTGTCCAGCGTTTTGCTGCCGTCGGTAGACTTGACCCTGTCCAAGGTAAAGTGAAATTCGTTAAGATACTTAGTGGCGTCGTTGGGCACCTGCATCAACGCATACAAAAGGTGATGAGTTTGCACCGTGGTATGACGCCACTCGGCATAATCCGTTGCCGCGTCTATAACTTGAGTAAGTTGCTTTGATCTGTACATCTTTACACCTGCCGATACTTATACAATTATATTGTATCAAACAATGCAAAGTTTTTCAAGAGAATAAGCGCTAATTGCGCGGTTTATTTTGCGCGGCGGCGCAGTTTACGGCGGACAATTCGCGAAATTTCGTGAAATACCGTGGGCAACAGCGACAGCGCAAGCGCGGCGGCATACATGGGAGCGGTAAGCGCGGCAAGCCCGAAGATATTTTGCAAAGGCGGTATAAACGCGACGGCGCACACCATCGCCAACGACAACGCAAAACTTACCGCCATAAAAACCGTTATTCCCTGACGGAATATGCCGCTGCCGTTGCGCAACTCCAATACGTAAAACAGTTGCGATACCGACAAGACCAAAAACGCCATTGTGCGAGCGCTTTGCGCGCCGTGGGACATACCGATTGCGTACCCGACAAGCGTAGCGACGGTAAACAGTATGCCTCCTGCCGCCACGCGCAGTCCGCCGCCGTTGCTGAAAAAGCCTTCGTTTTTGCTGTTGGGCGGACAACGCATTACGTCCCGTTCCTGCTTGTATATGCCCAACGCCAGCCCCGGCAAACCGTCGGTTACGAGATTTATCCACAGCAACTGCATTGCCGTAAGCGGCGATACGTTCCAAATCATCAGCGCCAAAAACACCGACAGCACTTCGCCTATGTTGCAAGTGAGTAAATACGTTACCGATTTTTTTATGTTTTGGTAAACGCTGCGCCCCAACGACACCGCGTCTACGATTGTGGCAAAGTTGTCGTCGGTAAGTATGATGTCCGACGCGTCCTTGGCTACGTCGGTACCGCTGCCCATTGCGCAACCTATATCGGCGGCTTTTAGCGCGGGAGCGTCGTTTACTCCGTCGCCCGTCATTGCCACAACCGCACCCTTGCGCTGCCAGGCGTTTACTATACGCAACTTGTCGGCAGGCGTTACACGCGCGTAAACGGCGATATTTTCCACCGCGTCGCACAGTTGCGCGTCGCTCCAAGAGTTGAGAGTTTCGCCGTCCACCGCCATATCGTTACTGCCCATAATGCCCAAAACTTTGGCAATTTCGCGGGCGGTCTCGACGCTGTCGCCCGTGATCATAACGGGACGTATGCCCGCGCTTTTGCAAGTGGCAACCGCTTGGTAAACTTCGTCGCGGGGTGGGTCGGCTATTGCAAACAACGCCGTTACGGTAAGGCGCTTTTCCAACGTTTGCGAGCGCGGAAAACCGTGTTCCGTCTTGCGCACGGCAAGCGCCAATACGCGCAGACCTTTTTGCGAATATACGCGGCTTGCCGACACGAAATCGGCATAGTTGTCGGCGTGCTTCATCGCTTGCAAACTGCCCTTTGTTACCGAATAGTAGTCGTTGCCGCACTTGACCACAACCGTCATCAATTTGCGGTTGCTGTCAAAGGGGATCTCGTACAGGCGCGTAACCGTCGGCACTTTGCGCGCAGCCGACAGCACGGCTATTTCGGTGGGGTCGCCCAACCATTCGCCGCGATCGTTGCGCACGGCGTCGCAACACCAGCAGTAGGCGTTCAGCGCAAAGTTATCGGCGGAAATATTTTCGGCGGATACGAACGCTTTGCCGTCGAAAATGCCCTTTAACGTCATTTTGTTTTGCGTAAGCGTGCCTGTCTTGTCCGAACAGATGACCGTTGCGCTGCCCAACGCTTCTACGGCGGTAAGGCGCTTTACCACGGCGTGTCTGCTTGCCATTTGCTCTATACCCTTTGCCAACACTACCGTTACCACTGCGGGCAAGCCTTCGGGAATGGCGGCGACAGCCAACGACACGGACGTGAGCAACACGTCGATAAATATCGAAGTCAGCGTTTCGCCGGCGGTCATGCGCCGTATACCCTTGGCAAAACCTATCGCCAACACGGCAAGACACACGCCCAAACACACCAAACCGATAATTTTGGACAGTTGTTTGAGCCTGTGCTGCAAAGGAGTAAGCGTCTGCTGCGAATTTGCCAACATGCCCGCTATCTTGCCCAACTCGGTGCGCATGCCCGTACACAGCACCTGCGCGTAACACTTGCCCTTGGTAACCAAACTGCCGCCGAACACCTTGTTTGCGTCCTTGATTGCGTTTGACGAGACGGCTTGTTTGTCCACGGGGACGCTTTCGCCCGTAAGCGCGGATTGATTTACAAACAGCCCTTCGGCGGCAAGCACAACGCAATCGGCGGTAATTATATCGCCCGATTCGAACATACAAATATCGCCGGGCACAACGAGACGACTGTCTAATAGAGTGATTTCGCCGTTGCGCACCACCTTGCTCTTGGGCGAAGTAAGGCGTTTGAGCGCCTGCAACGACTTTTCCGCGCGATACTCTTGCACGGTGCCCAATACGGCGTTGGCTATTACTATGCCCAATATTATTATCGGCTCCAACATGTCGGACTTTTCCTTGGTGTAAAGCGCCATGCCGAACGACAGCGCCGCGGCGATGAGCAGTATAATTATCATAACGTCGCCGAACTGACGTATGAATTTGCGCCAAAAACCGTGTTTTTCGCTGCGCTCGGTTACGTTTTCGCCGTATTCGGCAAGCCGCGCTTGTGCTTCGCCGTCGCTGAGACCGCGTTTGAAGATATTATCGGTAGGTGTCAATGTGTCCCTCCAATGTGTACTCAGGTAAATTATATGTACAAGCACCCGCAATTAGAATACCGCCCCTGCCCCTGAACGCAAAACCATACGCGCGCGACAAAAAGTTATGTTATTGCGACGCGCAAATAACAAGTTGTAATTATTTGCGGCGAAAAAGGCGTTCCAAACGGCGCAATAAACAAACAAAACAAAAAAAGCAACAGAAATGTAACAAAAAAGCAAAAAAAAACACATAAATACAACAAAAAACAACCACGAACAAACAAATAAAACAAAAAGCAAACAAAAATTAAACCAATGCGACAAAAAACATATAAATACAGCAAAAAAACAACCAAAATAGAAAAAGCAAACAAGAAAAACGAACAAACAACAAAACAAAGCAACAAAAAGCACATACATACAACAAAACTGTCGAGAACAACTAACTAAAACTGAAAAAGCAAAGAAATGCAACAAAAAGACAAGATAACACATAAATACAGCAAAAAAACAAACAAGAAAACAAACGAAATAGAAAAAGCAAACAAGAAAAACGAACGAATAACAAGCCAATGCGGCAAAAAGCGCATACATACAACCGAAAACTGCCAAAAACAACTAAATAGAAAAATCAAAAAAGGCGACAACGCATAAATACAGCAAAAAACAACCACCAACAAACAAATAAAACAAAAAGCAAACAAAAAATCAAACCAATGCAATAAAAAAGCAAAAAAAACGGCAATATCCGTAACGATATTGCCGCATTGACGGTTAATTATTAAAGCGCGCGATATTGTGTGCGCCGCGCAACAAATGTGTTTGCGCTTGCCGTTTCGGCTTTCGCTGCGCGGCAAGCATTTATTGAACATTGCGGCAAAGCGCGGCGGCGCGTGCGCAACTGCAACGCGGCAACAAGCCCGAATGTGCGCGGAAACGCAAAATTACGCGCAAATCAGTTGCCCAACGTGTGATCTGCATATTGCTGCGCCTTGTAGGCGAACTGCTTGCGGTAATCGCGTATGGCAAAGGGCAAATACACAATTACGGACAAAATCTCGGCAAACGGGTAACAAAACCAGATGCCCTGCTGCTGCCACAAATAGTTGAACAAAATTGCCGACGGGATCAAAAACAGCAACTGACGGGACAAACTCATAAGCAAACTCGACACGGGGCAGTTGATGCTTTGCAACATATTTATCAACAGTATGCTGAACGCCGCGGGAATGAACGCTATGCTTATCGCCCGAAATGCGTAAGCGCCCTCCTTTACCAACAAGTCGTTTTCTTGCTGCGAAGCGGTAGGACTTTTGAATATTGCCATAAGCGCTTCGGGGAAAATTTGAAACAGCAACGTGCCTATTACCATAACGCCCAATGCGATGTACAATCCCAAACGGAAAGCGGAGTTGAAACGCTGTTTTTCGTTGGCGCCGTAGTTGTAACTCAATATGGGCATGGCGCCCTGCATAAGCCCGAATATCGGCATAAATATAAAGGATTGCACCTTGAAATACGCCGACAGTACTGTAATGCCGTTTGTGTAACTGCGCAACATTATGTTCATTATTATTGTTACTACCGAACTCATCGCGTTCATAATAAACGCCGGCGCACCGATTTTTGCTATGTGCAAAAAATATTGCGTTTGCGGTTTGTAACCCTTAAAACCTATTGAAACGTCCTGTTTTTTGAATATGAATGCCGCTATATCTATTGCCGCGGCAAGCCATTGACCTATTACCGTTGCCAAAATGGCGCCCAACACGCCCCACTTAAACGCCACGATAAACAGCGCGTCCAACGCAATATTGGTAAGCGCGCCCGCAAGTTGGCTGATCATCGGGATCTTCATATTGCCCGTGGACTGCAATATGCGCGCGCAAATTATATCGGTAATTACGCCGATACTGCCCGCCATATATATGCCGAGATACAGCGCGCCCTGCTCTATTACGTAATTGGCGTCCGACGCGTTTTCGTTGTTGACAAACGCGCGCATAAACGGCTTGGATATTACAAACGCCAACGCCGCCATTAACGCCCAAGACGCAATACCCATAAGTATTGCCGACTTTGCCGCCTTGTCGGCGCTTTCGCGGTTGCCTTCGCCGAGTTTGCGGGCAATATACGCATTTGCGCCCACGCCTATGCCTATACCCAGCGCCACTACCAACATCGTCATTGGCATTACTATGCTTACGGCGTTGAACGAATCGTTGCCGATGTTGTTACCCACGTAACCCGACACATCGTAATTTATGTTGGTCAAAAACAGCGAGTCCACAATGTTGTACAACGCTTGAACAAGCATAGAAAATATTGCGGGCAAACTCATCTGCACAAGCAGTTTTCCTATGCCCGTATTGCGCATTTTGTCCGATTGAAGTCGTACTTCGCTCTCTTGCGGCGCGGCGTTGGTGCTTTCGTCCATATTCCGAAAATTTCTCCTTACGTAACAAACGGTTGTTCGCGGAACAACCGATACACATTATACCACAGAGCAACCGTTTTAACAAGCGAATACATACGGTATGCGCCGACAAAAAAAAACGACGGAGCAAGCCGTCGCATAAAAAGCAATAAATAATTAACGCTGTTGAGAGATTTATCGGTGGTTGTACAAAACTTTTTGAACGACTTTTTGTTTTTGCGGCGTTCGCGCCCGTTTTTGGAGCAAGACTGCCGCACTGCCCGCATGCGCGCAAACGTAACGGCTGCGATTGTGCGAACAAACCCGCGCTAAGCGATATCCGTATTGCAATATGTGCAAAAGCGTATCGTAATTCCTCCGTCGCAAACGGGATCGGAACAACTTACCTGCCGCCAATTGGGCAGGGCGTCCAAATCGGGAAAGAACGCGTCGGCATTGCCGTCGGCTTCCGCCTTGGTTACGTAAGCATATGCGCACTTGTTCAATAATTGCGCGTAAACGCTTGCGCCGCCGCACACAAACACGTCGTCGGTTGAATATTGCGCCGCCAAACGCAACAGTTGCGGTATGTCCGTTGCCGTTATTGCGCCGTTATATTTTTTGCCGCTGTCGTCCAACACGATATTTACGCGGTCGGGCAACGCGCCGTGCGGCAAACCCGCAAAGGTATTTGCGCCCATTATTACCACCTTGCCGACGGTTTTTTCGCGAAAAAATTTCATATCCGCGGGCAGACGGAACAACAGACCGTTGTTTTTGCCTATACCCCACTTGTTGTCCGCAACAACTATTATGTTCATCTTGACCCCTTTACGGGCAAACGCCCGTTGTAAACTTGTGCTTGGTTTGGTTTGACGTCAGATTGCCACTTCGAATTTTTCCGCAAAAGGTTCGTACTCGTAACCTTCCAAAGCGAAGTCGTCCACGGTAAACTTGTAAAAATCCGTTATCTGTTTGTTGATAACAAAGCGCGGCGCGGGGTGCTGAGTGCCGCAAATCATCCGCTTGACCTGTTGGACGTGCCTGTCGTAGATGTGCGCGTCGGCAATTACATGCACAAGTTCGCCCACCTGCAAGCCGCTTACCTGCGCCAACATATGTACAAGCACGGCGTACTGCACCACGTTCCAATTGTTGGCAACCGCCATATCGTTGGAACGCTGGTTGAGCAACGCGTTCAACTTGCCGTCGGACACGTTGAAAGTTACCGAATAGGCGCACGGGTACAAATTCATCTCGTGCAAATCGGCATGAACGTACAAATTGGTTATTATGCGGCGGCTGTACGGGTTGTTTTTGAGATCGTACAACACCCTGTCCACCTGATCGAAATCGCCTTCCGCATAGTGATGTTTTACGCCCATCTGGTAGCCGTACGCCTTGCCGATAGTGCCCGATTCGTCCGCCCAACTGTCCCAAATGTGCGAGTGCAATTGGCTAATGTCGTTGCTCTTTTTTTGCCAGATCCACAACAGTTCGTCCACTGCCGACTTGAAAGCGGTTCGGCGCAACGTAATGACGGGAAATTCCTCGGCAAGATTGTAGCGATTGACTACGCCGAACAGTTTGGTCGTGTACGCGGGCGTTCCGTCCGCCCAATGCGGACGCACCTTTGCCGAAACGTCGGTTGTGCCGCGAGTTAATATCTCCTGTACGTTGGATACGAAAATTTCGTCTGCTTTACTCATTTGTAACTGCCCCGCAAATAAACAAAGTTGATTTTATTTTAGCAAAATACGCCCAAGCAGTCAAATGATGCGCGGCAAGTATTTGTTGAACATTGCGGCAAATATTTTTCATTTGCCGCTTGCGCAGCGATGGGGCGCAAATTAAGCCCCGACGGAAATTTTCTTTACTACGCGGCAGGGATTACCGACGGCAACGACATTTGCGGGGATATCTTTCGTTACTACCGAGCCTGCGCCTATTACCGCATTGTCGCCGATGGTTACCCCCGGCAAAACGGTTACGTTTGCGCCCAGCCACACGTTGTTGCCTATTGCGATGGGCTTGTCGTAAAACACGCCTTTTAGGCGCTCGTCGGGATCGACGGAATGGTTGGTGCAAATCAGTTTGCAACCGGGACCTATAAGAGCGCAATGTCCGATGTCGATAAAAGCCGTATCGAGAAATGTGCAATCGCAGTTGATCATTGCCATTCCGTGAAAGCGGATATTTTTGCCGAAACTGCAACGAAATCCGTCTTCGATAAAAACATATTCGTTGTAGCCGCTTACAAGTTCTTTGATAATATCCGTTCTTTTAGGGTCGGACGGTTTGAGATTGTGAATTTCGTAAAGCATATCCTTTACTTTGCTTTGGAAAAGATACACGTCTTTGTCCCTGCGGTCGAACGGCTCGCCCGCAAGCGCCTTGTCGAGTTCGGTCATACTCATTCCTCCACTACTTGTACGGTGTACTTTTCGTCAAGACCGCGCTCTTTCAAAAATGCGTTGAACTCGGCAGAAAGTTGCTCTGCGGAATACTCCGCGGCGGTTGCGCCGCGATTTACGCCGTGCGCACGGATATTCGCTTGCGTTTGAGCGTGAAGTTCGTCGAGTTTGCGTGCGGTATCCGCATTGGCATTTGCCGCGCCGCGTTTGATGTTTTCGATTACGAGACGGCACTTAGCCCTGAAACCCCTTGTGTGCAAAAACTCGCGGAATTCCTTGTTTTGTTCGGAATTTTGTACGGCTTGAATATTTGCCTTGTCTTGTTCGCGTTGACGGCGGGCGTTGTCGCCCATTTGCTCGAACGCCACCTTGAATTTTGCAACGATACCCTTGGTGTGGCAAAATTCTTCAAATTGTTTTGCTATCTCTTGTTGACTGACCGAATAGTTTGCATTGTCGTTTTCCATTTTCTTTTTTCTCCTTATTTCTATGATTTGTTGATTTTTTTGAGAGTGTTTCAGGAGTATCTCAAATTGCTCTGCGTAAGTTTTTGCCGACAGAAATTCGTTAATATCTTCTGCCGTAAGCGCGTCTTTGTCTTGTTTCATCATGCTCTCCTTAGACTAAACTTGTTTTGTTCAGAATTACATCAGATACCGCTCCAAGTACTACGGCGAACAAAATTCCGCCTGCGACGCAAACAATTACGTTGAACGCGCCCGAATTTAACGGCATCATCATTGGGATCATTGTAAACAGCAACATTCCCGCCGCCAACGAACCCAAAAGGGAAAGCCAAAGTTTTTGCTTGCCGACAGTTGCCAAAGTAAGCGCGATAGACACGAATACGAGCGCGAAGAACACTTTGCTTACCATACAGGCGACAATTCCGCCTACGCTTGCGCCCACCGCCGCCACGTCGAAGGATAGGTTGGCGATCGCACCGCCGATCATTGCGCCGACAAAGTAAAGAACAAACATTCCGACAGTCGCCGCAAACAGCACTACTGTTTTGGAAAAGACGTAATCGGTCTTGCGGGAGCGGACGGTAAACAGGTTTTTTACATAGCCGCTCCTGAAATCTTCGCCCACAAACACGCATACGAATATTGCCGCAAGAAAATACAACAGGTTGATATTGCACATACTCGTCAAGTCCATAGCCATAGCATTTCCGCTTGCCGAACCTATTGCCTGCCACACGTTGGTAAATGTTTCAACCGTTTCTTCCGCGCCCGTTTGCGGATTTACCGTCGTCCCGCCCATAAATGAGGTCATCACGAGAATAAGAATGGGCAGCGCGAGAGATACGCCGAACATAATCCAGACGGTGGGCATTGTGAACATTCGGCGCGCGTCCACTTTCAGCATTGTTTTAAGACGTTGTACAAAACCGTTATTGTTAGTGTTGGCGTTCATATTATTTACCCTCCCGCATAAGATTTATGTAATATTCTTCCAGGCTGATTTTTGCCGTTCTTATCTCCGTTACGGCAATTCCGCAATCGGCAAACAGATAGTTTGCAACCTTGTCCGCACTTGAACCGTTATATACGCGGATCTCGCCCGTCTGTTCGTCCACGTCCGCTCGCCCGTACGTCTGTTGCAAAATTGCGCGCGTTTTGTCCGTATCCGCAGTTTTGAGAGCGACATAGGTCGGGCAATCGGCATTGAGTTGTGCCGCGGTCATTTGTTTGAGCATTTGTCCGTTGCGTATTATGCCGTAATGAGTGGCGATCTTTTCGAGTTCGCCGAGAATGTGCGACGAAATAAGCACCGTGCAGCCGCTGTCGGCAAGGTCTGTCAAAATTTCACGCATAATGCGCATACCGTCGGCGTCCAAACCGTTGATGGGTTCGTCGAGAACGAGCAGTTTGGGGTTGCCGAGAAGCGCAAAGGCAATGCCAATACGTTGTTTCATACCCAGCGAGCAGTTCTTGAACTTGTTGCTCGCCGCGCCGTCCATACGCACCAGGTGCAATACTCGGCGTATTTCTTCGTTTTCGTTTTTAATTCCGAGATTGGCGGCTTGCAGTTTGAGATTGTTCCATACGCTGTAATCGGAAAAACACCCGGGAGACTCGATCAAAACGCCTGTTTGAGAGCGCACTTGTTGATCTCGGTGGCTTTTGCCGAATAATTTTATTTCGCCGCCGCTCGGTTGGAGCAACCCGCAAATAAGTTTTTCGGTGGTGGATTTGCCGCTGCCGTTTTCGCCGATAAAGCCGTAGATCGCGCCCTGCGGTACGGTCATATTCAAGCCGTCCACCGCGCGCTTTGCGCCGAACGTTTTGGTTAAATTTACGATTTCGATTGCGTTCATTTTATTTTCTCCTTAATATACGTCTCGGCGATAGAGAATTACCGAGCCGAGTACGTTGTAGACGATCGCCCAAATTACCGAGCAGGCAAGGCACACGAGAACGGACGTAAAGTTTGCCGAAAGGCACGCGTACACCGACGAACCGTACAAAAAGACATTGAGCGCCGCCGTATTGCCTACCGCTGCCGCCGCGCCTATTACGGGTATACCCGTACCGAGAACAAAACAAAGCGCGATGGATATGCCGAACTTTTTGCGGAAGATGACGTTGACAAACGTGTACAAACTTGCCCAGCCGAGACTCATAATGATTTTGCCGATGATTGCGCATACAAGCGAGCCTGCGTTTATTGCAAACGGCAGTCCCGTTGCCGCGCCCGCAATCATTCCGCCGATAAGATACGTTACGCACATACACACCATCGAAAACGCGGAAACGAGAGTTTTGCTCAGCATATAGTCCTGCTTTTTGGCGTGGGTGGTAAACAGTTGCTTTACGTACCCGCTCTTGTAATCGTGCCCGATAAATATAGACACCATTATTCCGCCGAAAATAAACACCATATTCATATTGGCGTACTGCCCCATATCGCTTATGATATACAACGGACTGTCCGCGGCGATGATCTGCCAAGCGTTTGTAAACATTCCCGCAGTTTCGCCTTCGCCCATTGCTCCCATAGATACAAGCGCGGGAATAAGCGCCGCAATGACGATAAAAATATAAAAGAGCGGCGTATGGAACAGGCGGTAAAAGTCTACCCCGAGCATTCCTTTCAGCCGTGTAAAAACGCTCGGTTTGTCGAATTGCAATTGTTTTGCGTTGTCCATTTTACATTGCCTCCTTTCCGCTCATAAGATCGATGTAATATTCTTCGAGCCCGATTTTGTGTTTTTTTACTTCGTTTAATGCTATGCCGTTTTGCATAAGAAAAGCGGTTAGTTTGCCCGTATCGTCAATGTCGTAAACGCGCATTTCGCCTTGTTCGAACTTGACGTTGCAGCCGTTGCTTCGCAACAAATTTGCCGTAACCTGCATATTGTCGGTTTGCAGCGCAACGTAAACTTGCGAACGGCTGTCCATTTCCGAGGCGGCAATTTCTTTGATCATCTTGCCCTGACGTATTATGCCGTAATGGGTGGCGATCTTTTCGAGTTCGCCGAGAATGTGCGACGAAATAAGCACCGTGCAGCCGTAATTGTGCGTGATATCTACAAGAATTTCCCGCATAAGCCGCATACCGTCTGTGTCAAGTCCGTTGATGGGCTCGTCGAGAATGAGAAGCGCGGGGTCGCCCAATAGCGCCATCGCTATGCCGATACGCTGTTTCATACCGAGAGAACACTTTTTGAATTGCAATTTGGCGTTATCTTCCATACGGACGATTTGCAATACGCGCCGTATTTCGCCGACCCGATCCTTTATGCCGAGATTTATTGCCTGCATCATAAGGTTTGTCCACACGCTCGACGACGGAAAACACCCCGTATTTTCGACAAGAGCGCCCACCCGCACCCGTACGCCTGCGTCGGTATAGGGTTTGCCGAACAACGTGATCTTGCCCTTGTCGGGAACGAGATGTCCGCAAATGCATTTTTCGGTGGTAGACTTGCCGCTGCCGTTTTCGCCGATGAATCCGTAAATGGCGCCCTGCGGTACGGTCATATTCAAGCCGTCCAGCGCGTACATTCCGCGGAAACTCTTGGTCAAATTTGTAATTTCTATTGCGTTCATAGTCGCCTCCTTGTTTTGATAACTGTATTGTAACGACTTTTTTGTCGAAACACCACAACATAAATTCCGAAAAATGTCGGTTTGTAAAAAGTTTTTCGGGTAAAAAAGGACAAATTTTATTTTATAATTGTGTTGTGCGGAAAGATATGTTATAATTTACGAAAATACTTGCCTGTAACCGCCTTTTTCGCGCGGCAATGAGACAAAAAGCGTTGGCGTAAAACAAACGGACGGCGTAAGCCGAGCAAAATCGCGCTTGGCGGCTATAACGCAATAACAGAAAAAAAAGGAGTAAGTAATGAACAAGTCCGAAGCGAAATTCCGCAACACCGCGGTAAAAATGGACGACGCGCTTGTCGCCCTTCTCGAACAAAAGGAATTCAATGATATTTCCATTATAGATATATGCCAAAAGGCGGGCGTAAACCGCTCTACTTTTTACGCACATTACGACAATATGTACGATCTGCTTGATGAGACGCAGGAACGCGCCGTTTCGGAATTTTTTACGTCCTTCGGCGCTTCCGTCGACGCGACGGATTTTTCCAAAATGTCGGCGGACGAATTGATCTTTATCTCGCCGCAATATCTTGTGCCGTATCTTACGTTTGTAAAGAAGAACCGACGGCTGTACAAAGTATACAACAATTCGAATGCCTTTTCGATAGGCGAAATGGACAAACGGCTTATTGAAAACATTTTTGTGCCCATTTATGCCAAAAACGGAGTAACGGACAAACGCATTGTGGAATATATGTCGCACTACTTTATCAGCGGTATTACGGCAATAACTATGGAATGGGTCAAACACGATTGCGAGGACGATATTTTGTTTGTTTGCGAAGTGATTTGTATATGCGTTCGTCCGTCTATGAAGGCAACGGGTACAACATTATGAAAAATCTTTTCGACTTTTTCAAAAAACCGCCGCTGTGGTTTTTGATTATAATCGCCGCAATCGGAATAGGCGCAACTATCGGCGGGACGCTGTTTCTTACGCGGGAAAATCTGTCCGAATACGTTATGGTGGGCTATGCCCTTCTCGGCGTTATGTGCGTTTCCGTCGGCTACTGCATTTACGGATTTGTAAAAACGCTGCCCGATTTGAGCAAACGCGTAATGCAATGGTCGGAAAACAAGCCGTTTTGGAACAGGCTGTTCCGGGAGTACGGTTTCCGCACGATTTTGTTTTCGGCAGGCTCGTTTGCCGTCAATATCGCGTTTGCCGTGTACAACGGGTCCGTCGCCATTGTGATACGCTCGATTTGGTTCGGCGCACTTGCCGCGTACTATATTTTACTCATCGTACTGCGCGGTATCCTTATCGGTTATCACGCTATGCGCCAAAAAGCCGTAAAAGCGGGACAAGCGGAAAAAATTACCCTGCTGAAAGACGCGCGCGTTTACCGCATTTGCGGAATTGTTTTGCTACTGCTGCCCATAGCATTGTCGTTTGCCATTTTGCAAATGGTACGCGCAAACGATTCGTTCGTCCATACGGGAATTACGATTTACGCCTACGCAATTTACGCCTTTTACAAAATAAGCGTGGCTATATACAATTTTGTTAAAACAAGGCGCGCAAACGAAATGACGGTGCGGGCGGTAAGAAATATAAATCTTGCCGACGCGTTTGTGTCTATTCTCGCATTGCAGACGGCAATGTTTCGCGAATTTGACGTCGGCGGCACAGTAACTGTGCCAACGATGAACGCCGTTACGGGCGCCGTAGTATGCGGTTTGACGGCGATAATCGGCATTTGTATGATCGTAATTGCCGCCAAAAAGACGCGAACAGCCGATAAAAATCAATAATGCCGTCGACAAACCGAAATTTGTATCGACGGCACAGTGAAGCGTGTAGGTGTGGAATTTTACAAACCGAGACGAGCCGAGCGGTAAAACGCGCCGCTTTGCGTCAGTCGCCCTGCGGAAAGTTGCAATTTTGCGCAAAAGTAGCCACCACCGCGCGCATTGCGTTATTTGCCTGTTCGCCTTCCAGATAGGCGCGAACTTTGTTTTCGGTGCCGCTTTTGCGCAATACAATGCGGCAATCGGGGTAAAGCGCCTGTACGCGCCGCACGGTAAAACCGAGACTTTGCTCGTCGGCAAGACGGGCGTTGCCGTCGGTTAGCGCGATATTTACGGCGGCATACGGCACATCGGTACACTCTTGGGTAAAGGCAAGCAAACTGCCGTGTTCGCGATAAATTTTGCATGCCAACAGCGCGTTTACTATTGCGTCCGAGCCGATAGCGTAATCGCTTAGCAAATAATGTCCGCTTTCTTCGCCGCCGAAGTTGAGCCTGTGCGCCACCATCGCGTTGAACACGTTTACGTCGCCGACGTCGCTGCGCACGAGAGTTATGCCTATATCGGCAAGCGCCTTTTCCACGCCGCCGTTGGTAAGCACCGTGCCGCATACGGTGTTGCCGTGCAATTTGCCGTTGATATGCAAATACTTGGCAAAGGCGTAAAACATACGATTGTTGCTTACCGGCAAGTCGCCTTCGAATACGGCAAGACGATCGCCGTCGCCGTCGAACGAAAAGCCGAGATCGTACTGTCCTTCGCGCAATTTGTCCTGCAAAAAACGCGTGTGCGTTGCGCCGCAATCGACGTTGACGCTGCCGCCGCACTTTTTGTTGCAAAATGCAGATACCTGCGCGCCCGCTTTGCCAAATGCCGCGGGAGCGACCTTGTAAGTTGCCCCGTAACAGCAATCCAAAGCGATACGGCAGCGGCTCAGATCTACCGATACCGAGCGCAGCAAGTCGTCCACGTAAATGTTGTCTATATCGTAAAAAACGGGTTCGTATATTTTGTCGGCGGCTACGTGTTTGCCGTCGAGCCCTTCCATCATACGCGACACGGCAAGTTGCTTGGACAAGCACAGTTTTACGCCGTAACGGTCAAATACTTTAAGCCCGTTGTCCTGCGGCGGATTGTGGCTGGCTGTTATCATTACGCCGTAATCGCCGCCGAACTTGCGCACAAAATGCCCCACCGCATTTGTGGGCAATATTCCCAGATTTATTACGTTGCCGCCGCCGTCGTAGACGCCCTGCGCCAATGCCGCAAACAAATTTGCGCCCGACAAACGCGTGTCCCGCGCAATTACTATTATCGGACAGTCGCCCGACAAAGCCAAACTTTTGCCTAACAAAAAGGCAGTGCTGTCTTGCAAGGTACTGCCATACGTTCCGCGTATTCCGTCCGTACCGAAAAAATTCATAACGCAATCTCCGTAATTTTAGTTTATATCTTCGGTACGTTTATTATTTATCTTAACGTCAATTTATATCTGCGTCCGTTATTCGTTTTTTCGACAGGAACAAACCCCGCCGACACAAAACACTTTTGCGAACCGATATTGTAATCGTATATGTCGTTTACGTAAATACAGTCGTAGCCCAATTCGACCGCTCGGCGAACAAGCGCCGCAACGACTTTTTTGCCTATTCCCCTGTTGCGGTAGGGGGTATCTATAACGATGGGCATATCGTCGCGCCAAAAAGTAACGTCGCCTATCGCAACGTATTTGCCGTCTTGAAGCAATTGAATAAAGTACAGTTCGCCGCGCTCCTGCAAGTACCTATACATATTGCGCAATTTTCGTAAGTCGTATATTTCCCTGTTGCCGTCAACAAGATACACGGTTTCTTCGTTGCGATACCAAGGCAATGCAAAAGCGTAATCGCCGTCGAAACGACTTAGGCGCAACGCGTCGTCTATTTGTATTATTTGCGGCTGTTCCACACCTGCTATCGGCATACAAGCGTTTTAGTTGCGATCGACGGTTGCCGAATACGCAGCGGCAAACGACCCCGCCTTGGCGCCGTCGGAACAGGCGGTAACTATTTGTTTGAGCGTGCCGTCGGTTACGTCTCCCGCCGCAAACAGCCCCTTTACCGACGTTTGGCAGCGCGCGTCCACCGTTAAATAGCCGTTTTTTTGCAACACGCCGTCGATTTCGATAAAATCGGTTACGGGCTTGGAACCCGTAGCAACGAAAATGCCGTCCACATCCAACGTGCCGAGCGCTTTGCCGCAATAAATTTGCGCGCCGCGCACTTCGCCGTCGCCTACGATGCCCGTTACGCGCGTGTTGTACAGGGCGCTTACGTTATCGCGGGACAAAAGGTCGCTTACCGCCTTGGCTTCCGCAGTAAATGCGCCGCCCGATACCGCCACGTACACATGACTGCACACGTCGGCAAGGTAAAGCGCTTCGCTTACGGCTACGCCGCCGTCGCCCGCAACCAATACGGGACGGTTTTTGTAAAAATTGCCGTCGCACGTTGCGCAATAACTTACGCCGCGCCCGACGTAATCGTTTTCGAAGCCCAATTTGTTGTGAGACGTACCCGTTGCCACAACCACCGCGGGAAAAATATACTTTTCCGCGCCCGTATCCACCGCAAAACCGCCTTCACAGCGTGTGAGCGACACGACTTTTTTGCGAAGAACGTTTAAGCCCAGATCCTTGGCTTGTTTGGCAAGGTCTTGGGCAAGTTTCCACCCTTCGACGCTTTGGTAGGACGGAAAGTTTTCTATTTTGTCTATCGTTGCCACCAAGCCGCCCAAACCGTACTGTTCGAACATCGTTACCTTGGCATTGGCGCGCAGAGCGTACACCGCAGCCGTCATACCCGCTACTCCGCCGCCGATTATCGCTATTTCTTTCATATTTCTCCTTGGCACGGCAACATTGTAACGCGTTGCCGAAATCGTATCTTGTAAAAAATTGAAATTTTTATTACAGTATTGGCGCAAGCCAAAAATCCCGCCCCATATTGCAAATTGACCGCAACCCAACGCGTTAAAAGACCAGCCAACCGTCCTTTGCCTGCGAGCGCGCGGCAAGTTTGCGGTTGATAAAGCACGACAACTCCCAAGCGCCCCATATCGCCGCCGCAACAAACAGATACCACAATATGTACCACCACCAACTTACGGTAAATTGCGGCGCCACTTGCGTGATGAGCGTGGCTTCGATTATGCCCACAAACAAAGTGTTTGCCGACGGAGTGTCGTATACGTGTACCGCTATTTCGGTATATGCCACGCAAAACGCCACAAACGCGAATACAAGCGCGGCGTCGATCTTTTTTATCCTGATTTGCGTCAACATCAACAGTCCGCCCATCAACAAAACGTCGTGCAGTAAAAATCCTTGCATATAGCCCATACCGAGAGCCGCGCCGTGCGTAAGCAATTCGGGACGGAACAAAAAGCCCGACATATAAATCGCTCCCGCAACAAACGAGCAAATCGCCGCAGTGGTCCTGACGGGACGCCACGGCACAAATACGCCTATTCCGAACAAAAAGTAAGTAAACGTGCTGAACGCAATGGGCATTTGATCGGGATTGCGCGCAAAAATAACGCTTTCGAACACGAGCATAAAAATTGCCATACACCACAAAATTATGCGCGTGATCCATTTGTGCCGCGCAAGAAACAGCAATGCAAAAATTTGCGATACCGTAACCAACAGCGTTAATAATCCTATGTACCAATATTGAGCGCTGAACACAAGCGTTCTCCTTTGCCTGCGCGCAAACGTCGGTACGCTATTTGCCGCAGGGCGAAATTTGTCGAATAATTACGAAAATATTATATAACATAACCGTCGGGATATCAAGCGTTAAGCGACATTTACTTTGCGCGCCGCAAATAAAAATCCGCGTCTTCAAGGCGCGGTTTTTCTCCTAGCCTTCAAGGCTTGGTACTGGCGACCCCGATTTCGGGGTCTTTTTG
Organism: uncultured Clostridia bacterium; assembly: GCA_947629985.1. Lineage (GTDB taxonomy): Bacteria > Bacillota > Clostridia > Christensenellales > CAG-314 > Fimimonas. Next base: position 102,130 of record CANRFV010000003.1, read on the forward strand.
TTCGCCCAATTGCCTTTGTCTCTCTTACTTACCCGTAAACGGGTCCTTATACTCTTTAATGCTCTTCTTATCTGCTATCTGGTCTTCTAATTCTTGGTTCCTTATGTAGTTCTGCACCGCCTTTTTGTTTAGACCTACGGTCGAAACGTAGTAACCTTCTGACCAGAAGTGTCTGTTGCCATAGTTGTACTTCAAATTCGCATGCTCGTCAAAGATCATTAAACTACTTTTACCTTTCAAATATCCCATAAAAGATGATACGGATATCTTCGGCGGTATCTTGACGAGCATGTGTATATGATCTGCCATCGCATGCGCTTCTACGATTTCTACTCCTTTGTATTCGCAAAGTCTCCTTATATATTTACCAATATCCGACCTTAGCTTTGCATATATGGCTTTTCTACGATATTTTGGAGTAAATACGATATGATACTGGCAATTCCATTTGGTATGTGATAAACTACTGGTGTCATCATTTTTTGTTGACATAAAACTCTCCTTGTATGGTATTAGACAATTGGGCAATTGTATTATACCACGGAGAGTTTTATTTTTCTTTAACGCTTCCGCTTTTTCAGGTCTCACCCTTGGAACGGGTGGTTTTAGACGCTTGCAGCGAACAAAAGCCCAACCGCACAATTCATACGGTCGGGCATTTGCGTTTGACGTAATTGTATCGCTTACTAAATGCGATTGAACACCACAATGCGCACGTCCTGCTCCAACGGATTGGTCAACTCCGGATTGACGGCGCACAACTCTTCTTCGGACAAGTGCATGCCCTTGGCAAGTTGCCACAACGTTTCGCCCTTGTGCGCAAGGCACACTTCTATTGCGGGCAGTTGAGTTTTGTCGAAGGTTTGCTGCTCTGCCGCCACAATAACCTGACGCATTTCGTCGCGCTGACTTTCCACAAAAATGCACAGCGCGGCTTGGATTTGCACTGCCGAATCGCCGCCGCTTGCGTCAAAACGGCTTACGCACGCGTACGCGCTGCAATTGCACTTGGCGGTAAGGTAATCCACGTCCACGGTCTGCACAAAAGGCACTTCCGCAGGCACGCCCTTTACGCCCGTTTCGGTACTGCACAGCAACGTTGCGTAAATTACGCCTTCCACGCTTGCCTGCCCTTCCGACGAGCGACATTCCGTAACGACGGCGTTGACGTTTACCGCTGTAATTACGTCCCCGCCCGTTGCAAGGGGCAACGTGGACAACAATTGCCGCTGAGCCACCGTACTGCCGCAAGGCAAAGTTGTGGGGACGCTTTTGCGTTCGAAAACAAAGTCGCAATCCGCGCCGTAAGCGTCGGTAACGATATCTACCGCCGCAACTTTGGCGGCTTCGACGTACGCCGTTGCGGAAATTTCCACCGAAAACGCAGTGTTTACTTCGTTTTCGGATATGTCAAGGCGCACTTTGGTGTTTTTGGGAAGGACGCGAAGGCGAATTTGACTGTCGGACAGCACCGACGAAGCGTCCAACTCCCTGTCGAAGGCAAAGGGCAGCGTGTCGGTAACGATGTTGCCCTGCGAAATGTATGTAAGACGCACAAAAGCGTCGCCGCTTACGCGCAAAACGCCGTCCGAGCAGGTGTATTCGGTGGCACACAGCGTGCTTTCGGCAAGCAAAACCGTAGATATGTCGCGGCTTGCGGTAAGGTCGGTATCCACCGTAAAGGGCAGGTTAAGCGCGTCCGCCGATTGCAAAAACTCGACGTTTTCGCTTTGGCAATAGGCGTCGTCGCCGTCGGCAAGATAAATTACGCTATCCGAAACGTACGCGTAGGCACTTACTTCCAACAACAGCGACAAAGTTGCGGTATTGGCGTTTACGTCCACTTTGCTGTCCAACGTTGTTACTTCAAAGGTAAGTTTGCTGTCGGTATCCAGCGCGTCCGCGTAAATTGTAGCGGTAAAATCGGCATTGTACCCCGAACTTAGTACGCCTGCGCCGTCCGAATACACAAACTTGATGTTGGTTTTGCCGTAAAAAGACGCTTCGCCGCGACTCGCCTCGTAACTGTTGACAGCGCTGTCCACGCCCACGGACAACACTTCCGCAATGGCCGTCTTGACGGAAATGCGAACGGTTTGCGCGGTTTGAATTTTTCCCACAAAGCGGCGAGACAGCACAGGCATATTGAGAAATTGCAAATTTGACATGATTACCCCCGACAATTAAGTTGATTTCAATGTAATATACGGCGGTGGAAGGCAACTTAGACCTATCAATTTGCAATCGGCTCGGTAACGCGCACTGCGCGCGAACAATTTTTACGCCGAAGTGTGTTCGCGCAGCGCAATTTCGCCGCACACCACGTCGGTATAACTGCAACTTATGCGATCGAAAATGTCGTCGGTAAGTTTTATTACGAATACGTTTGCGTGCGCTTCGCTTATTACGCCCTTGTAACGCTTTATTTTGTTGCGCCCGCGGTTAAGTTTGACGTCTACACTGCGCCCCAACAGCGAATTGACCAAATCGCGAGCGTCGTTGACGGTAATTGCTTTCTTCACAAAGTCTCCCCGAAAATTGTATTATGCTATATTATTGCCACTAAATTGCCGCATAAAACTCGAAAAATATTGCGACGGCACAGTGCCTGCGGCAGTGTTATTCTTCCACCGTTGGCGGAAGAGTGATATTGTTCGCATTCGCGAACAGTGTTATTTTGCCGTTTGGCAATTTTTGCCAACGGCAAAGTGTTATTTTTTCGCCTGCGGCGAAAAAGTGATAGTCGCCTATCGGCGAGTGAGATTGTTTGCTGCGCAAACAGTTGTGGCGTTGTTTAGTTAAAACAACTTTAAGCAATAAAAAAATATTGCCGAAAAATCAAATTTTCGACAATAATAATTTTCAAATAATGTCAACCTTAACTTTGCCGTAAGGCAAAATAACACTTTTCCGCTGAAAGCGGAAAAATAACACTCGCCGTAGGCGAATAACACTTACGCGCTTGCGCGTAAATATCACTGTTCGCGTACGCGAACACAGCGCAAGCGGAAACAACTCAAATTCCGTCAACAAGCGGCGACCTGCGCGGCGCTTGTTGTCCTTGCGGGGGTTGCCGGGGACATGCGACACCCCGGCGAAGGTCGGAATATGCCGCGCAGGTGTCCTGCGCAACTCCCAAGTCCGACTGCGTCGGCGCGACAGCGCGGCAAATATATGTAATAAATAAAATAAAAAACAGCCAACCTTATGCTGAGATTGACTGTTTTATTTTGGTAATTATGCCGTCGATTGCGCTCGCGTTAGCGCAGCAGCAAGCAATCGACCGACGCACGTGTGGTCGGATATCACTAAAAATCTTCGTCGTCTTTGTCGTCGGCGTCGTCATCTTTGTCGTCGTCCTTGTCGTCATCATCGTCGGCAAAGTCGTCGTCGGCAAAATCGTCGAAATCGTCGGTAATGTCGTCGGGATAATCGTCCAACTCCATTTCGGTATTTTCTTCGTCCTCGAAGTCGTCGCCGAAATCTTCGTCGTTTTCCAACTCTTCCAACGGAATTATATCTTCTTCGTCGGAATCCTTGGCGTCATCATCGTCCAGATAGGTACGCCAATCGTCGTTGTCGTCGTCCAACTCGTTGTTTTCGGCGCGTTTGTACTGCGCAAGGCAATTTTCGCACATCTTTTCGTCCATTCCGATGTACGCCGTACGGCACACGGGGCACAATTTAAGCGGTTCGTCGTCGTCGATAATGTCGTCCAGCAACACTATGCGGCTGTCCAAGCCGAGTTCTGCCTTGCAGATATCGCACATATCTTCCGATTCGAGAATGTAATTAAGGTCGCAACGCGGACATTTTTTGTATTTGCTCATTTTATTCACCTTGAAATTAGCGTGCATACGTATACGCAAGATAGTATATACAACGGCGCGCAACTTATACTAAAATTGCGCCTTACTGTATTGCGCCAATAATTTACCATTATTCCGCTAAATTGTAAACTGTTTTGGACGATATTTTGATAAAAAATACAATATAAAATACGCAAATACGTAAAAAAACAGGCAACATTGCGCGTTGCCTGCATTTTGACGCTATTTTTCGGCAGATACGAGCGTTGCCTGCTCTTCTACGGCAAGGTTAAGTTTGGTTGTGCAACCTGCGCGATCCTGACGTTTGAAACGGTACACCGCGTCCGCCGACGGCAAAAATACGTAATCGTTGTTGAACGACAGCGTGTACAGCGCGCCCGCCTTGTAAAACAGGCGTTGATCGCCGAAAGTTACCGTTAAGCCTTGTGCATTGTGTATCAAGTTGGCGTCGCCCATATCCGCGTACTTTTTGCCGACAAGTTTTTCCGCGCGGAAAAAGCCTTCAAAAAGGTAATCGGGGTCGGAAATTTCGTCCTTGACGCAACTGCGTTGCCATTCGTACCAATCGGTTACTTTGTCGAATTTGCCGCCGACAAGTTGCCCGAGCGTATTTTGAATAACGGCGGCGCCGCATTTGGAACAGGTAAGAGTGTTGCCGTGCGCCGTCATGGCAAATTCTTCGCCGCAGGACGGGCATTTGTACAAAATGTGTTCCAGCCCTTCCACAAGATCGGGCACGTCTATCTGAATACCGTTAGCCAATTGGTAGGCGTAATCGTCGTAAGTTAAATTGCGTATTATACGGTTGTAAATTTCGTCCACGGTTACGGTAGCCACTTCTTCGGGAGTAACCGCCACGCGGATATCCGTATATACGGGCGTGAAGCGCTTGGTGTTGCTCCAACGCGGTTTGTGCAGATAACCGCCGTGAAAACACACCGTTACAAGCGGCACTTTAAGCATCTTGATTAGTTTGGCAATGGCGGGTTTGACGGGGTTGAGTTTGCCCACGACCGACAATTTGGCTTCGGGATATATTACCACGGGGCGTTTGTGATCCAACACGTACTTGATGTCGCGCACAAGCGACGTATCTACCGTAAATTGCTTTTTGGGCAAAACGCCCATATGCTTGATAAGCGACGGCCACTGCGCCATTTGCGTAACGGATATTACAAAATTGGCGCATACGGGATACATACACATAATAAGTCCGCCCACATCCGTAAAACCGCAGTGATTTGCCACAACTATGTAGGGCGGCTTCAACTGCGCAAATGCGTCGTCGTGTATCAATTTTACGCTTTTGGTAAAATAACGCTTGCCGTAAAAGTTTACCGCGGCGCCAATAAGCGGCTTTTTTGCCAAAATCGGCTTTTTTACCTTCATATTTTCTCCCCAAACAGGTAGATTCTGTGAAATATTAAACAAAAATCTCTCACGGTAAACGTGAGAGAATGCGTTTAGAGCGGCAAATTACAGGGCGGTTACAGACCGTTCTTTTCCAACCAGGAAATGTCGTCCTGCGACAGTCTACCGTGTTCTTCCGCCCATTTGCGGACGTACTCGTCGGTTTGCAGGTAATCTTTCAGTTCCTGCAACTCTGCGTTGCCTTGTTGCACGTTGTCGATGAGAGTTTGCAGGCGTTCCATTTTGCTGTTGAGCGACGACCACTGCGTCAGCGTTACCAACAGCATGCACACCAGCAATATCAGTACCAATATCGCCGCGCAAAACAGTATCGATGTTCCCTTTTTGTGAAAAATTCTGCCCATTGTCGTCCGCCGTTAATTTTGTAAACCAATTATACAACAGCGCTGACGCTTTGTCAAGCGTGCGTTTGCAAGTAAAATAGGCAATTACTGCGCCCATTGCCAACCCCAAAAACACATACAAGCGAAATTCGCCGTTGTTAAGTTCGAGATTGATCTTCCATACGGCATACAAAGCCGCAAGCCCCACCGCTGCGTCGCTTACGCATGCCGACAACCGCGTGCGAAATACGCCCGCGCAAAATACAAAGCACGCGCATAATACCACTCCCGTTACGGCAAACACGGCAAAAACGCACAGTTGCTCGACGCCTTCGCCCAACATTACTTAAACAACCCCTTTACCGACAAGCCGCTTTGTCTGTACGTAAGCGACGACAGCGAAGCGGTCTCCAACACGACAACGCCCTGTTCGCGATCCAAACGGACGACGTTAAGGCGGCTGCCCCTGACGGTCAAAACTTTGCCGTCGAGTTTGAATACCGCTTCGCGCTCGCCGATTTCCACCACCTGCACTACGCCGTTTACGGTAAGCGTGCCGCCGTTGTAAGTTAATGCGTGATTTTTTTCGGACATAAAATCCCCCTGCACTAAATTATGCAGGGGGTATGCGTTTTATTATTGTTTTACCGTTATTTCGTAACCGTCGGCGGTATCCTTTACCGCGTAGCCCTTTTGTGCAATGCTTTCGCGCAGAGCGTCGCTTAGCGCCCAATTTTTTTGTTTGCGGGCGGCAAGACGCTGTTCGGCAAGGGCAATAACGTCGTCGGGAACGTTTATTTGCTGCTTGACGGGGACGATTTTGTCGAAATCGAGCGCAAAAACTTTGTCGAATTGCAACGCAAGGTTGTAAACGTCCTTGCTGTGGGGCAATTTGAGCATTGTCCACAACACGCCGATAGCAAGCGGAATGTTAAGGTCGTCGTTTATTGCCTGCTCGAACTTGGTTTTGAACTGCGCTAAAACGTCCGCTTCGGTTACTGCGGCGCCGTTTTTGTGCGCAAGCAATTGGGCGCACAACTTTTGATAGGCGGTTTTGGCTGCGTCCATCGCTTCCCAAGTAAAGTTGATTTTTTGTCTGTATTGCACGTTTAGGCAAAAATATCTGAACACTACGGGATCGTAACCCCTGTTTGCAAGGTCGGTTACCGTATAGGTGTTGCCCAAAGATTTGGACATTTTGCCGCCGTCGATAAGCATAAACTCGCTGTGCATCCAATAATTTACCGCTTTGTGCCCCAACCAACACTCGGCTTGGGCTATTTCGTTTTCGTGGTGAATGGGTATGTGATCTACGCCGCCCGTGTGGATATCGAACACGTCGCCGAGATATTTGCGGCTCATTGCGGTACACTCGATGTGCCAACCGGGAAAACCTTTGCCCCAGGGACTATCCCACTGCTGCAAATGATTGGGCGCGGCTTTCTTCCACAACGCAAAGTCTACGGGGTGGCGCTTGAACGAATTGACTTCCACGCGCGCGCCATGGCGCTGATCTTTGAGATTGATACCCGACAGTTTGCCGTAATCGGCAAATTTTTCTACCGAAAAATAAATTCCGTCGTCGGTTTGGTATGCGTAACCCTTGTCCAGCAGACTTTGAACTATCGCAATCATTTCGGGAATGTTGTCGGTTGCCTTGGGACACACCGTGGGACGCTTGATATTCAGCGCGTCGATGTCCTTCATAAATTGATCCGTATAAAACGCGGCAATTTCCAACGGGGATTTGCCCGTTTCGGCGGCGGACTTTTCCATTTTGTCCTCGCCGTCGTCGGCGTCGCTTACAAGGTGCCCCACGTCGGTTATGTTCATTACCGACTTGACCTTCATTCCGTCGTACTCCAATACGCGCCTGAGTTCGTCCATAAATACGTACGCGCGCAAATTGCCGATGTGCGCATACTTGTACACCGTGGGACCGCACGAATAAATACCTACTTGCCCGGGTTTTATCGGCACAAGTTCTTCCTTTTTGCGTGTGAGCGTGTTGTAAACTCGCAGTTGCATATACACCTCTTGTACGAAATTGAAACAAAAACGTATTCCGCCCACAAGCGAGCGGCATTTGCGTAAACTTTGTTTGAAAACATTTTACCACAAAAACCGCAATGTAACAAGCGGATAGAGAGTAAATTATATACTACCGACCAAACAACTGGTTTTAGTTGTGTCGCAATTTGAGTTAAACTCCGATTGATTTTGTAAAATACCGATTTTTTTACAATAAAACTCTTTGAAAAACTATGTATCAACTAAAATTCAACATATTACACTGCAATCAATTTTGCAAGCCGGCTATGCGCAACGCAAGTTCTTTTTCTTTGTCCGTAAGAAAATCGGAAAATTGTTCAAGAATTTGTTGTGCCGCAGCGACAGCAAGTCCGCTGTCTATCAATTGTTTTACCGCTTTCAAACGTTCGGTCTTTTCCGTTGGCGAATAATCTTCATCCACATAAACATCTCTGACACCGACTTTGGTAAGTTGCTCGTAATATTTGAGAAAAAACTTGAAACCGCTTTCAGCCAAAAGGTGCTTGACGTCAGCGTTCATTTTTTGCGCGGCGACACTTAATTTGTGTTCCGCTTCTTCTTTCGTATTGCGTATTGCTAACATTTCGTTATATTCGCGTCCGAGATTGTTACAGTTTTTCCAAAGCAAAATAATGCTCCACCAAATCAAAGCCCTTGATACAACCAACGTTACAATACTGATTACGCAAATAGCAATACCTAGTTCGTATAATACTTGGGTATAAAACGCCATTAAAATTATGACGATTATCTGTACCACCACCAAAAATATAGCGACTATTGTTGCAAAAATTTCAAAAAGTCCGTAACTTATAACAATTTCCATTGTTCGGAAAGAATGAACGCCGGCCTTGTTTGACCAAGAATTTCTCATCAAATTTGTGGCAAGTTTTGTTATTACATTGCTACTATCCGCATTATCTCGCGGATTCGGACAGCCATTACAATATTGTTCGGATTTTTGATAACAATATCCGGAACTGAATACTCCTATTCCAAACAAAGCCATCATTATTAAGTATCCGTACCAATAAGTTTCAGAAACGCCTATACTTAACTCCACTACAAACATCACAAACCAGGCTCCCGATATTGCAATAGACACAATTAAAGATATGCAATTTAATATCATCATCCTTGCAAATCTGTTGTTTACAGTCAATAAATTAGCGGTTTTTAATTCTTGTCCCATATTATTCTCCGTCTGAATATTATTTTCCACAGCCTTTTATATTTTCTTTCAGAAAACCATTGGCAAAACATCATCCCATTTTGCGCTGATATACTACCATAGAATTTTCTATATGTCAAGTATATGTATAGAATTTTCTATATACAATATAATAACAAAATGCACATAGAATTTTCTATAAAAAGAGCGAACTCATAGAAAATTCTATATAATTTTACTATGGACACGAAATTCGAAGAAATTTTACAAGAATTTTTGTTGCGCCACAACTTGACTCAAACGGCTTTTGCATCGGAATTGAACATCCATCAAAGTCAGGTTAGCGAATGGCTCAAAGGTAAGGCTAAGCCCGGTTACGATATGCTCAGACGCATAGCGCAAGCATACGGATTGTCCGCAGACTATTTTCTCGGCTTGACCGACTCGGAAAAACCGTTATAATTCTTAAACGACGATTGTATTTGCGACGGATTTTACTAAAAGATCTGTCGCTTTTTTGTTGTGAATATTGATGCCAAGCGCTGTAAAATTGTTGTCGTACGTAAGCGGAGCGTGTAATTTCGAATGATTTTGCGTTAGTCGGCGCAAATTATTGCAAATATTCGGCGCGTGTGCTAAAATATGATTTGTATCTACTTGCTTTGGGCAAGAAATATCCAATATTCGAGGCTTATTACAATGATCGATGTAAATTTGATACGCAACGACGCGCAAGCGGTGCATGACAGATATCTCAAACGCGGCAAAGACATAGATTTTACCGAATTTTTGCAATTGGACGAGCAACGCAAGCGGCTTATTGCCGATACGGAAGCCAAAAAGGCGCAACGCAACCGCGTTTCGGCGGAAATTCCCAAACTTAAAAAGCAAGGGCTGGACGTAAGCGCCACCATCGCCGAAATGAAGACATTGGGCGACGAAATTGCCGCACAAGACGCCGAATTGGACGACGTAAACGCGCGCATAAACGACTTTTTGCTGCGCTTGCCCAACCTTCCCGACGAAGATCTGCTTGCCGGCGGCAAAGAAAACAACCGCCCCATTTACACTTTCGGACAAAAGCCGCAGTACGACTTTCAACCGAAAAATCACGTGGAATTGGCTAAAAGTTTGGGCTTGATAGATTACGAGCGCGGCGCAAAACTTGCCGGCAACGGCAGTTGGATATACACCGATATGGGCGCGCGGTTGGAATGGGCTTTGCTTAATTACTTTATCGACAGCCACATACAAAGCGGTTACACCTTTATGTTGCCGCCGTATATGCTTACCTACGAATGCGGACTTACCGCGGGACAATTTCCCAAATTTGAGGACGACGTATATCAATTGGCAAATGCCGAAGGCAAAAAATTTATGCTGCCCACCGCCGAGACCGCGCTGGTAAATTTGTTCCGCGACGAAATTTTGTCCGAAAGCGACCTGCCGAAAAAATACTTTGCGTACTCGGCATGTTTCCGCAGAGAAGCGGGCAGTTACCGCGCAGAAGAACGCGGAATGATACGCGGACATCAATTTAACAAAGTGGAATTGTTCCAATACACCACGCCCGATCGCTCGGACGAAGCGTTTGAAGAAATGGTAAATATGGCGTGCAAACTTGTTGAAGGCTTGGGATTGCACTATCAACTGAGCAAACTTGCCGCGGGCGACTGCTCCGACAGCATGGCGCGCACATACGATATAGAAATTTATATTCCGTCAATGAATATTTACAAGGAAGTAAGTTCCGCATCCAACGCGCGCGATTACCAGGCACGCCGCGGAAATATGCGTTACAGACGCGCTTCCGACGGCAAACTTGCCTTTGTACACACGCTTAATGCAAGCGGACTTGCCACCAGCCGCGTGTTCCCCGCTATTTTGGAACAGTTCCAGACGGCGGACGGCTCGGTGCGCGTACCCGAAGCGTTGCGCAAATATCTGGGCGGAATGGATTTTATTTGCCCTAAGAAATAGATCCGACCACACATATCCGACCACACGTGCGTCGGTCGATTGCTTGCTGCTGCGCTGACGCGAGCGCAATCGACACGTAGTGCGCATACGCGCCGACGCAGTCGGACTTGGGAGTTGCGCGTGAACGCACGCGCGGCATTGTTTAGACTTTCGGTGGGGAGCCGCCTGCCCCACCATCCCCCGCAAGGTCGCAAACTTCGGCACCGGTCCGTAGTTTGCGGAGTTTAATTTGAATAACTATTGATTTGATTTAGTTGGTTTAGTAAATATTTAGTTTAATGCTTAACGTATTTTCAATAAATAGTTGTATGCCGCACCTAACAGGGTGCGGCATACTTGTTGCAGATTGTTTTGCCGGAAACTCACTCGCTCTGAGTGTATATAAGGTTGAAATTTAATTAAAAACTCGTTAGTTGATAGTATGAATGCAACGGCACTCGCGCATAAAGAAAAAAAGATATAATGCGGCATACTCGTTGCAGATTATTTTGCAGTGGATACACTCGCTCAGCGGGGTTACAAGGTTGAGTTTAATTTGGACTGCTTGTTGCTTGTATGAATTTGTGCGCTATCGCGCCGACGCAGGTCGATAGGGTACCCGCACAATTTGAGTTAGTAATGGGTACCCAATCGGTGCAATAGCACTGATTGGGAAAAGGGCAAGCACCCTGCAAGTGGCACCGACTGCGTTATACGCGGTCGGTGCTTGCAAAAGGGTTGCTTGCCCGCTTGTGTGGGAGAAGGAGCGCCCTTGTGTCAGCGGAACCGAGTACGTTATGCGTGCTTGGTGCTGACAAACAAGCGGCGCGACGAGCGCGTGAACGCACGCGCGGCACTTATTTAGACCTTCGCCGGGGAGTCGCCTATTTAATGCGACGGGCGCTTTTTAATCCCACTGCGCCCTTACGTGGCTGCGGTCAACACCACACTGTGGTGATTGACTGATCGCGCCACGCCCCTCGCCCCCGCAAGGACGCAAACTTCGGCGCAGGTCCGCAGTTTGCGGTAGTTTAATTTGAACAACTATTGATTTGATTTAGTTGATGTATTAACTATTTAGTTTAATGCTTAATGTAATTTCAACTAGTAATTGTGTGCCGCACCTAACAAGGTGCGGCACACTTGTTGCAGATTGTTTTGCCGTAAACACACTCGCTCAACGTGAAAATAAGGTAGTATTTTAATTAAAAACTTGTTTGTTGATAGAATAAATGCAACAGCACTCGCGCATAAAGAAAAAAAGATATAATGCGGCACACTTGTTGCAGATTATTTTGCAGTGGATACACTCGCTCAGGGTGCGCCTTGCGGCGCAAAAACAGATGAAAACGAAAAAAAATAAGGTTGTTTCGAGCGTGGAAAATCGATTTCCGCAACATCGAAACAACCTTTAATTTTTAGTTAAACGTGTAAAATTGCGAGCGATAAATTAAAGGATTTCAAGGTTCTTTTTGAATACCTTTTTGAAGTCTAACGCTACGCTGTTGGCGGCGTTAAGTTCCAACGTGGCGTCGCCGTCAACTTCGGTTTTCATTATTACGCTGTCGCCCAACACGTCGCATTGCAGTTCCGAAACGGCACAGCGTTCGCCGAAATCAAGCGCGATTGCCAACCGCAAAATTACCGCCAATTTGCGCACCGCTTCGACGTCTTCGGGGGTGAGCAAAACGTCGTATTTAGCCCACTCGGACAGGTTGATCTCTTCCTTGTTGTACACGTCGGTTACCAGCGCGGCAAAGACGATATCCTTGTGCGAGATACCCCACAAATTGCTGTTGAGTATCATATAAGACGTGTGCTTGGCGTGATTGTAAAACTTGAATGTAGAACCGATATCGTGCAACAGCGCGCACACTCTCAGCACCCGTACGTACGCGCGCGGAAACTTGTGCAACACGCGCAATTGCTTGAACAGTTGAACGCACAAATTGAAGGTTTGCTCGGCGTGATGCACATCTACGCCCATATGGCGCGCAAGACATTGCAGGCTGTAACCAAGCGTATCGGAGATGGGACGCTCGATTGTTTGCGGCACTATGTAATTGAACATTACGCCTTCGCGCAAGCCGCAACCGCCCGTTACTATGCGCGTGTAACCCATATAATCGACAAAGGCTTTGATTACGGCAAGAGCCGACGGAAATACGTCCGCACGGGCGGAACTTATGCCCTTGATACGGCGCTTTTTGTCAAGATCCAACGTGCGCACCATATTGTAAACGTAGTTGAAATCTTCGACGTTTATCGGGAAGTTGTGCACCATATCCAACGGGTATTTTTTTACTCGGCGGACAATGCGCGCAAGGTTGCGACAACTGCCGCCGACGCCGATAAGTTGCGTTTCGGGGTCGACTTCCTTAAACCACTCTACCTGCTCTAACTGACGGCGGACGTATTCGACCATATCGTCGCTGCACTGCTCGGGAGTTTTGTCTGCCGTAACAAACATATTGCTCAGCGTTACCGCGCCGAACTCGAATATGTGCGTGTGCAGTATTGTACGGCGATTGTAGTATACAAATTTGGTAGAACCGCCGCCGATCTCCATAATAAGCCCGCGCGGAATATCCATAGAGTTGACTACGCCTTGGTAAACATAATTTGCCTCTTCGTCTTCGGACACGACGGTTACGCGTATGCCTGTGGCATTGTATATATCGGACAAAAACATGCGTTGATTGCTTGCCCTACGCACCGCTGCGGTGGCTACGGCAAGTATCTTGTCTACATGCTTGATGGTACATATTTCCTTAAAGGCTTTGAGCGTGGCTATTGCCTGCATTATGCGCGTTTGTTTAAGACTGCCGTCCGACTCCGTTTCGCCAAGACGAACAGGCTCGCGACGTTCTTCGGACACGACAAAAAAACTGCTATCGACTACATCGTAGATGACAAGGCGCGCGGTATTAGACCCAAGATCGATAAGTGCGATTTTTTCCATAATGTTTACCGTCCTATATCAAAAAACAGCAGACTTGAACAGTCTGACTTTGTGCCTATTAAGTATAGCATATTCCGAAACAATTGTATAGATGGTTTTGGAAAAAAATATTAAAATTACCAAATTTTTTTTGCTTTGCGGGGAAATTTTTGCGCGCCAAGCGCAAAAAAATGCGCTTTTGCGTTCAAATAACAGTATTGTGTTAGTTTTGCGAGAACATTTTGCGCGGAAACAACTTTGCAACGACATTTTGACGAGCGCAAAGCGACAATTTGCGACATATTGCGCGCCGAATAGCGCGGCAAGCGGCGGCGGTAAACTACGCGTGGGCGCATTGGCAGACCAAATCGGTTCGTATTGAAACGAGTATATAATATAAATAAAATATCTCTATATAATAATGTCGATAATAAAACGGAACGCACACAAAGGCAACGATTGCCGCAAACCCAGTCAAATTGCAGGCAGGCTCGGACGGTGCGGGCAGGGGCGAACGTAGGGCGTGTGTAGGCGCGGGCGCAACAATATGCAACAAGTGTGCCGCACCGTGGGGTGCGGCACACTTGGCACAAAAGCGATCGAAGGCAGATCAGGCAGCCTGTTGCGGTTGCGAAACTTCCGCAATAACGCGGCGCATAGCCTTGGTGGACAGCGCGGCAAGCCCCACAACAAGCACAATGGCGATATCCGCAAATACAAAGCAATTGTACACAAACGCCCAACTTACGGCGTTGTAGCCGTCCATCGCCCAACTGCTGAACACATAGTAACCGGAAATTACGTGCGAAACGTATCTTAGCAAGCCCGCAACAAGCGCGCCCACGGTAAACTCGGCAAGAATGTGTCCCTTGACGCCGGGGATCTTGCGCGCAATGCCCGCTACGCCCAACGCGCCGAACGCAATGGGGTAATCCAACAGTACCTGCACGGGCTGATAAAATTGCGGACTTTGAATAAATTGCAACATTCCGTACACCACGCCCACAACAAGTCCGCGGCGAGTGCCGAACATATAACTGTACAAAATGATGGGCAACATGCTGGCAAAAGTTACGCTTCCGCCCTGCGGCAAACTGAAAAATTTGACATAACTTAGCGCAAACGCCGTTGCAACGCATATTGCGCCGTAAGTAAGGGCGCGAGCGTCGTAACCGTTGTCGTTGCGGTTGCCGCCAAGTACAGCCAGAGCAACAATAACCGCCACCAACACGCAAGTAACCAGCGGCATTTGCCAACTGCCGTCCAAAGGTTGAAAATACTCATCAAATGGCACTGTGCAAGCGACTACCACTGCAAAAACAACAAAACCTACCGCCAAACCCAGGCTAACCCATTTGGCACCTTTCACATTAAACTTTAACAATGACAGACTCACAATCAGTGCCACAGCAACGTAAGCGATCATGCCGACAAACAGCCAATAGTTGTTGTTGACGTCGCCCGACCACAGTTGGTAACAAAAGCGCGCAAAGCCCAACAGCAATATCGTTGCGACGGAATAGCCCACTACAATGCCCACGATAGTGCGGCGAGAACGCGCAAGTTGCTCGTCGCTGCGGTTGCGTATGACTATGGCGTAGATGAGCAAGCCCAACGCCAACGCAATTGTGGCGTACAATGCAAACCCCTGCAACACGTCGCGCAATGCTTTGAATGTGGCTTTGTCGTAGCCGGCATCATGTTGCGCAAAACTTTTGAGAAGTTGCCACATTTGTTTTAGTTCTTCCATACAAAATTTTCTCCTTATTGTTTTTTGCCAAGAAAAAAAGTCTCCGTGAATACACGCAGACTTGCAAAGAAAACATACCGATATGGTAAATAAGGCGCGCTTCCTTTCGCAAGTTCTAACTTGATCCAAGTTCAAAGGGACTCTCTCAGCCGATTGCTCGGCACCCCCAGCCACCTAAGTATAGCAAACTATATGAAAAATGTCAATTGAAACAACAGAATGATGTTGTTCGCTTGCGCGAAATGCTGCGCAGTTATATTTTGCTGTAAGGCAAATGTTTTGCCTTACAGCAAAGTGAGATTTTTCCGCTTTCAGCGGAAAAGTGAGATTATTCGCTATCGCGAATAGTGATATTTTTCCGTCTGCGACGGAAAAGTGAGATTGTTTGCTGGGCAAACAGTTGCGGAACCGTTAATTGAACCACTTGTTGCAATAAAAAAATAATTGCCGAAGGATAATATCTTTCGGCAATCAAAATTTCAAATAAAGTAGGAATTTGAGTGAGCGTAGCGCGATAGCGCACAAATTCATACAAGCAACAAGTAGTCCAAATTAAACCCAACCTTGTAATCCCGCTGAGCGAGTGTATCCACTGCAAAATAATCTGCAACGAGTATGCCGCATACAATCTTATTATTTGGGCGCGAGTGCTGTTACAATTCAAAACAATCTGCAACAAGCGTGCCGCATCTAACAAGGTGCGGCACACGAAGTGAAGCCGTTTTGCAGTGAACATGCGAGCGATATCCTTTTTGAGCGCGATCGCACGAGCGGTCTCCGTTTTGAATGCAATTGCACGAGCGCTACCACATTTTTATTGCGGCATACGAAGCGAAGCCTTTTTGCAGGGGATATGCGAGCGGTATGGTGGTCGGAATCGGGCTCAAAATGCCCACGGCAGCACCAGCGCCAGACCGAAGCCCGCCGACAAAGATACAAAGTTGGCAACAAGCGAGTACACAAAACATTTCCACACGGGCACGCCGTCCTTGCGCAATACGATACAGTACGTTGCCGCTTCCACAAGGAAAACCAGCAATTCCAACGGCAGGTATACAAACAGTACCATTATTATGCCCTGAAAATAATCTATCAGGTTTAGCCCTATGTTGAGCAAAAGTTGCGTTACTACGTTTGTTACGGTTATTGTTACAAGCGATTTGCGACTTGTGAGCCTGAACGCCAACGCCAACAGCAACTCGATGACAACCGTTGCCGCAAGGCGCACCACAAGCCCGACAATCTCGCCAAAGTAATCGTACGAAATGCGCACTTGTACGGGTAGCGCGCCGTCGCCCGTCTGCAACCATTCGGACAAATCTACGGCAAAGTAACTGTTGAGCGCGTAGGTTTTGCACACATCGCTTTCGGCAAAAGTTTGCGTATCGACAAAGTAAAGCAGTATTTTGAAATTGTCCGGAGGATGGTAACCCCACTCGATCTGCCCGTCGCCTTCCAACGTCCACCACCGTTGCACAAAGTAGTAGCCGTCCTTGTCGGCGTAGTTGACAAACAGTTGCCAACAGTATTCGGCGTACTGCGCGTCGGTAAATTGCGACATATCCACTTTGCTGTCGGGGTCGGATGGGTCGTACCACTGCCAAGGTCCGCTGTATTTGTCTTCCGAAAGCAAGGTTACTATTACGCCGCCTTGGGGCACACCGTCAAACGTTATTGTGGTATTGGGGTGCGGACCCATATCGGCGTAGGCGGGCATTGCGCCCAAAACCGCCGCGACAAGCGCCGTTACAATTGCCGCGGCAAGTATAAGTTTGCTTAAATTGTTGCGACGAAAGCGCATATCTGTCATACTTTATTCTCCCTTGGCAGACTGCGTTGCCAAAGCGCGCGCCAACTCGGCAAATTCCGCGCGGAACGGGTCGGCTTGGACGTAATCGGCAATGGAATCCAACCGAGCCAAAACCTGCTCGATATCGGCTTGGGGAGCCTTGTCGGATTGGCGCAGAACAAGCGCAAATTCCGCCACACAACCGATAAACACCGTCTGTGCGGAAGGTTGCGCCGTAATATCGGCTACCGTAAACGATTTGGTTACGGATTTATTGGTTGCGGCGGCGTCGGGCGTTTTGTAACGCACTTCCACCGCGGCTATTTGCGCCGCTTGATCCGCCGCGAGAGCGTCGCTACGCAACTCCACTTCGTACAGCGCGGTTACGGTGTGCCCCGAACCGATTTCGCCGGCGTCGGTTTTGTCGTCGTTAAATTCGTCTTGGCTAAGCAATTTGGTGTCGTATCCCAACAGGCGATAACTGCTTACGACGTCGGAATTGAACGTTACGCCCGCTTTTACGTCCTTGGCAACTACGTGCATTGTGCCGCCGAACTCCTGAGTAAGCACTTTGCGCGCTTCGTTGACGTCGTCCAGATAAAAATGGTTGCCGTTGCCGTTGTTGGCAAGAGTTTCCATAGTTTTGTCGTTGGTGTTGAACATTCCCACCCCCAATACGGACAGGGTGATGGGCTTGGAAGCGTTGTTTGCGTGCGACTTTATAAGGCTTTTTAATGCCGTTTCGTTGGTGGCGCCCACGTTGAAATCGCCGTCGGTGGCAAGAATAACGCGGTTTGTGCCGCCTTCCACAAAGTATTTTTCCGCAACGGAGTACGCAACGTTTATGCCGCCTTCGCCGTTGGTGGAACCGCTTGCCATAAGGTCCTCTATTACGTGCGCAACGGTAATTTTGTCGGTTTTGACGCGCGCGCCTTCCAACCGCACGCCTGCGTCCGCCGCGTACGTTACAACAGATACGATGTCGTCGTCGCTAAGACTGTCCAACATCATTACCAGCGACTGCTGAATGAGCGGCAATCTGTCGGACGACGCCATAGAACCGCTTGTGTCGATAAGAAACACAATATTGTTGGGCTTGCGCGCGGACATATCGACTTGTTCGGCGGCAACGCCTATTTGCAAAAGTTTGTGCGCGCTGTTCCAAGGGCAATCGGTAATGCAACCGCTGATTGCAAGCGCGTCGTCGCCCGTGGGGCGCGCGTAATCGTAATTGAAGTAATTTACGTATTCTTCCAAACGCACCGACGCGGGAGCGACCGTCAAGCCTTCGTTGATTTGACGGCGCATAATGGAATAGTTGGCTGTGTTGCGATCCATCGAAAAATAACTGTCGGGTTGCGCTGACGCGTTGACAAAGTCGTTTTCCACCACGTCGCCGTATTGGTAATTTTCGCCCAACCAACCGGACGCGTCCGAAATGTCCAAATCACCGAACTCGCCCGCATTGGGTCCGTACGGATTTGCCGAGCAGGACGCCAGCATTACCGCGCACAATACAAAAACAATAACTGTAAGAAATTTTTTCATAAACGCTCCTTTGTAGGCAAAAGTTGCCCGCTTTGTTTACTTATACAACCGCAAAAACAAGCGTTTTGTCCCGATTATTTCAAATTTTTCGTCAATTTGTTTATAATTTGTTCGGCAAGACTGTCGTTGGCGCCCGTCATCGCGCTGACGTAGTAATGGTAATCGTCCAGCCTGAAAAATGCCGACGTTAAATATTCGCCCTTGTACCTGTCGGCGGTGTAGGTGTAAGCCGACAATTGCCCCTTGCGAAGCGTCGCGTTGTATTCTTCGGCAAAACTGCGACACAAATAACCGTTCTTTTCGGCGATGAGCGTAATTTCCACAAAACCGCCGTCCGCCGCGCGCACGCCCAAGTCGGCAACGATATAACGCAAATCGCCGTCGTCGGCAAAGTAGCCGTAATATTTGTCGTATACCACAGTCCAATCGTCGCCGCCAAACCGCTCTACGGGCAAATACGGCGCGGTTTGACTTGCGCTGAGCGCTTTGCCGTTGATTTGTCGGGACGTATAATATTGCAATTTGTTATTGTCGTAAAAGTTGCCGTTGAGTATTACGGGAAACACCGCCAGGCACACGGCAATCACTGCGCACACGCCGCACATCGCCCATATAAAGCCGCGGCGTTTGCCCGACGGTTTGGCGGACGGTACGGCGCAATTGCTTTGCGCGTTTTGCGACATAACACTGCGCGCGCGGTCTGCCAGATCGCTGCGATCGGGCAAATTTTGCGCGTAATCATCGAATATTTGTTGTATTTTGTCGTTTCGTTTCATCGGTTTTACAACTCCCCGTTGCCGTCGTTTGTCCCGCCGTCAAGCAGAATTTTCAATTTGTTTTCCGCGCTTACTTCCGTTCGGTGTACCGCCGACTTGGACCTGCCCGTAAGCGCGGCTATGTCCCGCAAGGTGTAATCGGCAAAATATTTGTAGTAAATTACCTGCCGTTCCTGCTGAGTTAGTTGCTCCATAGCGCTACTGACGGTAAGTTGAGCGGCGGAACTGTCGGCAAGAGAACCGCCGTCCGAAATGTTAAGACAGTCGTCTATATTTACGCACAGTTGCCTTTTTTCGCGGCGAAGCGCGCTGAGCGCGACGTTTTGCGTTATTTTGCATATCCAACCGTAGCCGTTTGTGCCGGGGCGATATTTGCGCGCGCTGTTTACTATGCGCACAAAACTGTCCTGCACCACGTCCTCGGCAAGCGCCCTGTCGCGTACGATAGATTGCGCCAGCGACAACATTCGGGCGGAAACAAGGCGCGACAAGTCATCCAAGGCGTATTGCTTACCCTTGGCTATTTCCGTAATTAACGTATCGATAATGCGGCGCATTGTTTCCGTCATAATCAAATTATAACAACATTTTTGCCGATTTGCAATGCAATATTGACTATTGAACAATTCGACATATATACAACCGCGCAATTTGCCGATTTGTCCCGCGAAAATATCAAAAAAAATACCAAACCGCCGCCGTTGCCGCCGAAAACGCACCTGCGCGACAAAAGCGACTTGCCGCAGTTGACGTTGCAAAAAACAATTCGTCTGCCGACAACGCCCCCCCCAAAAAACAAAAGGCGCCGTTTGCAATGCTGCGCGACAAAAATCTACGCGCAACCGCTGCTACGGCGCATAACGTTTGCGCCTTGAACCAACCGCACTCGCAGTAAGGCGCAAAAAATATGTAACGTCAAGCGCGGCGGCTTGACGAACCGGTTACTTGTGAATGTAATTTTTGCAATAATGCGCCGTTTCGCAGTCGTCGCAAGGCGTAACCGTAATTTGCGACAATTGACAGCAACACTGCGCGTCGTTGTGGAACTTGCATGCGCACACGTCGCACATAATTGTTTGTTGATTCTTCATTTTGCACCTCCTGCACAAAGTATGCGCTTTTTTGACGGCAAAAATACCGTTTGCAAAGCGTCAGACCGTGCCACACGCGGCTATACGGCTACGGCGAAAAGGTTGCGGCGGATTATCTTACGCCAAACTGAAACTTTTACGGTAATGTACGGCGTTGACGGTACGGTTAAATTAGTGTATAATATTTGTTATTAAATAACAAAGCGCTTGCGGCGTAAAGGAGTAATTATGAAGGTATTGCTGTTGCAAGATGTAAAGGGACAAGGCAAAAAGGGCGAAATAATTTCGGTTTCGGACGGGTATGCCAACAACTTTTTACTCAAAAAGGGGCTTGGCGTTGTTGCCACCGCCGACAAAATAAATTCTGCCGCCATCCACGAACAGGCAGTATTGAAGCAAAAGGAAGCCCAACGTCAAAAGGCGCAAGATGACGCCGACAAACTTAAAGGGCAAACCGTGCGCATTGTCGCTTCTACCGGGGCGCAGGGCAAAATGTACGGCAGCATTACCAACAAGGAAATTGCCGAAGAACTTACGAAAATGGGCTTTGCCGTGGACAAAAAACAGGTTGTATTGAAAGAGCCCATTCGCGTAAAGGGCAATTATTCGGTTACGGTAAAACTGTACGCGGAAATATCCGCGAACATTACGGTAACGGTAGACTGACCGCCCCGCGCGTAAACGCATATTATCTTTGCCGCAAGAACCGTCAAGCGACAAGCGGCTGTGATTTGTACGCGCGCCGTATCGGCGCCGCCAAACACCCGCAAACGGAGACTGAATGGAAATTGTAAAAGTAACAAAAAGTCTGATAAAAAAATTTGTCGAGTTTCCCTACCGATTGTACCAAGGCGACGACAAATTTGTTCCGTATATGCAAGCGGATCAAATAAAAACGCTGAAAAAATTACTGCTTAAAGACAAAACTTACACCGCCCTTGTCGCCGTGGAAAACAAGCGAATATTGGGCAGGATTTTGTTTACCGTAGACAAAAACAAGCAACTGCACACGGACAAATGCGCGTTTTTCAGTATGTTCGAGTGCGTAGACGACCAAAGCGTGTGCAACGCGCTGTTGGACGAAACGGTAAAACTTGCCAAACAAATGGGCGCACAGTACCTGTCGGGGACGTATTTCCCGTACGATCAGGACAACCGCCGCGGCATACTTGTGTACGGATTTGACGACGCGCCGTTGATATTTACTTCGTACAACAAGCGATATTACGAAAATTTGCTGGTAAACTACGGGCTGGCAAAACAAACCGACGCGTTGGAATATTCGATAGATATAAACGCGGCGGACTCCGATTTGTACAAACGGCTGGACGAGCGCTCGCGCAAAAAGTTCGATTTTCGCGTGGATACGGTGGATTGGAAACACATCGACCGCGACCTTGCCGACTTCCACGAAGTAATGCAAATTGCCACCAACGAAATAATCTACCAGGACGCGCCGTCGATAGAAGCGTTGCAGACGATAGTTAAGGAATGGAAACAGTATCTGTGCAAAGACTACATACTTATTGCGCGCAGTCAAAAAGATAACCGCCCCATAGGAATATTGATGGCTTTGCCCGACTTTTTCGAAGTTTTCCGCAAGATGCGCGGCAAAACCGATCTGCGCGGATTGGCGGTATTTGTAAAAGAACGCCGCAACATACACGGTTTGCGCGCGATGCTGCAATACGTAATACCGCAGTATCAAAATACGGGCGTGATAATTTCGCTGTACTACAAACTGTTTGAAGCGATAAAGGCAAACGGCATTACGCGGGTGGAAGCGGGCACGATAATGGAACACAACGTTCAATCCAACGAAGTGGTAAAAAGCGTAGGCGGGCAACTTGCGCGCGTGTACCGAATTTATTACAAGGAGATTTGATCGGATATGACCGAAATATTGGCGTTTGCCGAACAAAATTCGTCTGCCGAAGTGTGGAAAACGGTCTGCACAGCGCTTGCCATCGTGTTTATGTTTGCCATGCCGGCACTTATATTGTGGCTTACGAAAAAATTCAAGTTTTTGAAAACCATCGGCGCAATAGCCCTGTGCTATGCGCTGGGATTTGTTGTGTCGCTTATACCCATACCCTACGACCGCTCTCTTACTCAAACGGTGGCTTCGGTGTTGGTTGCCGCCGCAATACCGCTGATTTTGTTTACTTTCGACATTACAAGCGTGCGCAAATTGGCAAAGAAAACGATAATTTCGTTTGTGTTGGTAATAGTTTCCACCGTTGCCGTGGCGTGCGCGGCGTATTTTGTCGCCAAAGCGGCAGGCGTGGCTAACGCTTCGCAACTGTCGGGTATGGCTACGGGGCTGTACATAGGCGGCACGCCCAACCTGGTTGCGATAGGAACGGCGGTGTTCGAAGGCGGAAACGGGTCGGAAGTTATTACCGCCGCCAACACGTCGGACTTTTTTGTGGGCGGAATTTACTTTTTGCTGATACTTACGGTAATTCGCCCCGTATACCGCAAATTGTTGGGCGACAAACAAATTGCCAAGCCGCGCAAAAGCAAAGCAACCGCCGCAACCGAACAGGCTGCGGAAACAAGCGGCACTGCGTACTGCGTGCAAACAAGCAACGTACAGGCGGACGGCGCAAACACAGAAACGCGCACCGCTACCGCCGTCGAAACCGAGTACGATTACAAGTCCATTCCGCGCGACAAAAAGTCCATTGGCAAACTTATCGGCGTAATTGCCCTTGCGATAGGCTGTTTGGCTGTGGGCGCGGGGTTGGAAATATTGATAAACGACAATATGGACGGCAGTATGTACATAATGATTGCCGTATCGGTGCTTGGAATTGCGTTCAGTTTTGTAAAACCCATTCGCAACGTGCGGGGATCGTACCAGATAGGGCAATACCTTATACTTATATTTTCGCTGGGATTGTCTATGAGCATAGACATAAGCGTGCTTGCAAAAGAGATCTTGCCCACGTTGGCGTTTTTTGCGTGCGTGCAGACAAGTTGCATAATAGTACACTTTGTTTTGTGCAAAATTTTCCGCATAGACGGCGGAACCGCGCTTATTACCAGCACGGCGGGAATATACGGGCCGCCGTTTATAGCGCCCGTTGCCAACGCTTACGGCGACAGAGAACTGATTGCGCCGGGCATTATTTGCGGCACATTGGGGCTTGCGGTAGGCAACCTGTTGGGAATAGGCGTTGCAAATTTGTTGGCGCTGCTGTAACCTGCCGTTGAGTTTGCGCATGCGGATACGCGGCTTATACGCGCGATTTTTTGCGCGACAACAACTTACGCGTGCGCGAGTGATACCATAAACGCAGTTCGGCGTAAGCGGAATAGCAGGGGCGCAAGTGCATGTGCGAATACCCAAACGGTAACGTAATGGCGCCGATCTTGTGGGCGTTCGGGTTGCCGCCATACTAAAACGCCAAGCGCAAAATTTTGCTACGCAAGCGAATATCAGTGCGCAAACAAAGGCGCATTGCGGCTAAACATTACAAGTATAAAACATATACCCGTTTGCGGCAACGCGCCGAACAAACGGCAAAGGAGACAAAATGAAACTCGACACGGATATATTAAATGTTTTCAACAGAGATTGGGCTTTGCTTACGGCAGGCGACAAAAGCGGCTTTAACACTATGACTATCGGTTGGGGCGGATTGGGCACGCTGTGGAGCAAACCCGTTGCCACCGTGTACGTAAAACCCACGCGTTACACGCACAAATTTATGGAAAACAGCGATTACTTTACCGTAAGTTTTTACGAAAAGCAATATCGCAAGGCTTTGGGCGTGTTGGGCACGCTGTCCGGCAGAGATTGCGACAAGGTGGCGCAGGCGGGACTGCACCCCGAATATTACGAAAATTGCGTTACCTTCCAAGAAGCGGAAATTACGCTTGTTTGCCGCAAAATTTACGCTCGACAACTTGACATTGCCGCCATTCCGCAAGACGCGATCGACCGCTACTACCGCGACGAACCCGCGCACACTATGTTTGTGGGCGAAGTGGTAAAAATTGCGGATAATCGCCGCAAATAACCGCAAAATACGCAAATGCGCACGTGCAGATGTGCGCACATAACTTTGCAACAAGGCAAAACAAGGGAAATTTGTATGAAATTTACTCCCATAACAAGCGCGGAAAGCATTGTGCGCTTGGTTGACGAAATTGGATTTTTACCGCTGTTCGGCAACGAAATAGACGGGTTTTCGGTGGAGGACAACTGCCCCAAATATCTGTGGTTTACCGATGTGGACGGACCGTGGGAATGGAAAGGTCCCGTTGCGCGTTCGGGGCAATGCCTGTACGGCAAATTTTTCCGCAACAAGGCGGGGTTTGTAAGCGCGGATTGGTTTGCCGACTTTGCCAACTACCGCCGCAACGGCTACGATTTCGACTCGCTGTGCGACGAAGGGTTGGCGGAATACAACGAAGAACAAATGTTCAATCGCATTGCGCAACAGGGCGCGGTGCTGTCCAAAAAGTTGAAAAGAGACCTTGACTACCGCAAGGGCGGCAAAAGCGGCTTTGACGGGGTGATAACAAAACTGCAAATGCAAACCTACGTTACCATCGACGACTTTGTGTATATGCAGGACAAAAACGGCAAAACATACGGCTGGGGCGTGGCAGTATACACCACTCCCGAATATCGGTTCGGCTACGAACGCATAACCGCCGCCTACAAGCGCGAGCCCGAGCAATCGTTGGAGCGCATTGTGCAACACCTGTGCGATGTGTTCGGCGCGGCGCAACGGGACAAGATAATAAAAATAATAAAATAACAATAAATTTTGCCTTGCGGAAATACGAAATTGCCACAAGGCCAATATTTTATCTTGCAATAAATATAATATTAAAATAATATAAATATAACTTTACTTTACGGAGACATAAAATTGCCGCAAGGCAAATATTTTGTATGGCGGCAAATATAATATTACAGTAACACAAATATAACTTTACTATGCAAACAGCGCTATGTGCTTGCGACAAAATCCAAATCGACTTTACAAACAAATAATTGCCGAAAAGTATTTTTTCGGCAATTATTTTTATTTACAAAAATTTGTTGAATTAACAATTATGAACTGCTTGCGTGGCAAACGCTACACGGTGGCTTTTTGATACAGTGGGACGACGGAGATCGTCTTTTCCCACAGCACGTTACTGCCGTCCGAAGTGATGGCAAGCGTACAGGTAATTATTTGACGATGTTCGTTCTTCGTGCTGTTTTGCACATCGAAAACAATCGATTTTATATACACTTCGCCGTATGCCGCCGAACCTATCGGGTAAAATGTTTTGCTGTCGGATGTTTGATGCCCGAAAATATCCACTGCGGTCGTGGTTTGCACTATTGTCAACATTCCGTTGCCGTCAACGTGTATTTCGCAGTCGTCGCCGTAGGTGGTACTGTTGTATTTAACGGTAGACGCGTCGCCCAACGAAAAGTTTTCGCCGAAACGCAGTTCGTTGGTGATCGCCTTGATAACGTCCGAGCCCAACACCGACGCCTTGGCGATGGTCATCATTTCTTCGCCCGTGCCGAACAATGCCGACGTGCCCACAATGGTTGCGGACACGAATATTGCAAGAATTGCTGTTGCAACAAGCACCTCCGCCAGCGAAAAGCCTTTTGTTTTCAGTAATTTTTTCATCATATTATGGCCGCCTGTATGCACTGTTGGAATCGTCGCCGTAAATTTGTATTGTTACTTTCAATTTCGTACCGCTGTCCGTTTCGGTTATTACCGCATTGCCTGTTACATTCGACGTGCCGTCGAACATCTGCTCCATTTGGGACAACGACTCGTAATATTTGTCGTCCTGCTGTGAAGCGTGCATATTCATACTCATTGCGGATGTGTACAATGTGGCTATAACAACGCAACCCAGCGCAACGATAACAATGGCAATAAGTATTTCCGCAAAAGATTCGCCCTTATGCGACGATAATTTTTTGAATAACTTACTCATTTGTAATTGCCTCGCCTCTCGATATTGTAACATTTTCCTTTTTCCACCTTACCGTAACCTGCAAGGTGCGCTTTTGCGTCATTGTGCCCACGGTGTAGTTCCCGTTTTCGTCTTGGACGGCGGAATCCGCGTACACATACTCGGGTTCGCTTGTGGACTGCACCGCTTTCACGTCAGCCACCCAATACACCGTTATTGCGTATTCGCCGTCGCCGCCGTTAAAAGTAAGCAACAAGTCGTAGTTGGCGTTCATTACCAATTTGCAATTGACGGTGCCGTACTTGTCGTCCGTGTTGCCGCTGCTGTCCTGCACCGTTACGGTAAATTCGTACGAAACAGACGGCACTTGGGACGGCCTTGTGGGAGCGCCCGCATTGCCTGCCACGCTTGCATACCACTCTTCGGGCACGTTGAGATAGGGCACAAGTTTGTCGCATTGCTCGCGTATTACGCTGCTTATTTTCAAACCGCTACCACGCAACGTGCTTGCGTCGCCGCCCATTACACCCGAATTTACCGACGGAATGGTAAGCGTGTAGCCGTCCGACGTTTCATGCTTGCCGTCGGCATAGTTCCAAGTACGTTGGTAATCGTAATTTGTCAATTGGGACGTATACTCGATGCGATCCATCATATCCACAAGCAAAAGCGCCGCCGACGATACCGAATAGTATTGCTGCTCGTTGGCGTGCGAATATCTGCCCGCATTTGAAATTGCCATTATATACGCCGACGCGCCCGCAAGCGCGCACAGCAAAAAGATGAGCAACGCTATTGCTATCGCCGCGCCGCGTGTGCGGTTAAGTTTGGTAAAATCGTTTTTCACTTGTTATCACCCGCCTTTCGCTAGGTTATCCTATCAATTTGTCTATCTTGTCGATCAACGCTTGCAACTCGCTGCGATAAGTTACAAGTTGCGCGGAAATTTCCGCCACCATTGCAAGTTTGTCTTGGTTGCCGTTCTTAAAATCGGCGCACGCCTGTTCCAGATTGGCAAACGCGCCGCCCTTATCCAACCAACCGCTGATAGTATTGCGAACGGCAAGCAGTTGCTTGTTGCGTTCTTGGACATTCTCCTGTGCGGCAACGTTGTTTACTTGCGTTACGCAACCGTTTATTGCCGCGGACAAGGCGGTCGTTTCCTTGCGGAAAGCGCCCGTGGTATCTTTGCTTGTTTCGACATCTGCGAGGTAAGTCGTCATGGCGTTTAGTTGATACGCCGCCTGTTGTACTACCGCAGCCACGCCTTCGTCCGCCCACAGATCGGGCGTAAGCCAATCGCCGTAATGGAACAGTACGAATACCGCCTGGAAGTCGGATGACTGCTCCACTTCGCGCCCGAATACAAACGGGAAGGGGTAGTAAGCCGTATAGGCATTGTCGATATAGGGGAACACGTTGTTGTATATGTGATTGTCTTTGTCCACATAATGGTCGTCCCACGTTGTGTCTCGGTACGGGTTGGTTTGGTCGTAGTAGTCGTTGTTGTAGTCGTACATAAAGCCGAGACTTTCGCCGCGCGTATCGGAATCGTTGCCGCTTACGTATCCGCGGGCGGCGTTGCGCATTTGTTCCGCATTGAGCAGTTTGTGCCCCGAGTCGCTGTTTGCCCAATTTGCGCCGAGATATGTTTGCACCTTTTGGACAAATTCGTTTACGCATTGCGACGCATCGGCGCCGCTTTGCCCCAACTTGTAGGCAAGTTCGTCGATGGCGTTTTCCACGCCGGAATTTGCCGTGGCTGTACACAAAACCACAGACTTGCGGAAAGTGTTGATATTGTCGCGGAAATTGCGCATATCGTCCGTCTTTTTGGCGCCATCGATGTAGTCGACGGCGTTTTTGTGCGCGTTGAAAAATGTGTACATCGCGTCTGCCGCGTCGAATGCGGTTTGCTTTAACTTGGCAAATTCGGACGAATACGGGGATTGCGTTTGGACGGCGGTTTGCAAAGATGTAAGCGCCGTTATCACGTTGCCGATAAGCGTTTGCGCTTCGGTAATGTAACCCTTCATATCATTTGCCCACGTGCCGGCTACTGTTTTGTAATCGTTAAGCGTGTCGATCGAACTTTGCAGATCGTCCACTTTGGCTTTGACAAGCATTTCGTCGCGCGCATCGGCAGACATACCCAAATCGCATACCAAATCGATAAAGTCTTCTGCCGCAAGGTCGCGGAAATGACGGTAGATCAACTCGCCGTTGAGATCTTGCACATCGTACTGATAGTAATCCTTTGCCTTGTCAAACAAGCGGTAAAGCAAATCGGAATAGAAATGTTGGTAAAACAGCCCCGCTTCGTAATAATAGTGAGTTGATGTCTTGCCGTCGGAATCGGTTACGGTATACGTCTCTACCGAATTGTTGCCGAAAATATCCGTCAACTTTTGAAGTGCGTCGGCGGTTTCTGCCGCAGTTGCCGAGTCGTCCGCAAGAGTTTGATATGTTTCTTTGAGAACATTGTAATAGTCCATAAAAGTGTACATATTGTAAGTGTTCAGTTTCTTTTTGAGCGCTGTGCTGCCGCCGTAATTCAAGTTATACTTGGCGTCTTTGATATTGTATGTCGTTGTGCCGTCGGTATAAGTGCCGTCGTAGATTACGTGGAGCGCCTGCACCAGCGTCATTCCTTGGTAACGATGGCTTGTGCTTTCATTTGCGTCGATCCTGACGCGATCCAAATCGAAATAGATCGTTGTTCCGATTTTGTAATAGCCGCCCAAGTTGTACGAGCGGTTGTCGGGACCGAGACCGGTTTCGTTTTCCACTTCGTACATTATACGTTCCATCAGAGTTTTGAGATCTTCGAGCGCTTGAAGTTTTTTCAGCCAGACGATCTTGTCCTTGGCGGAATCGACTTTGTTTTTCAAGTCGGCGGCGGACGAAGATTGAATTTCTTGCGTAAAGTCTGCAACTTGATTGTGCATTGCCGTGTAATACGGGCTGTTGGCGTAGGTTATGCCGCGCTGCGCAATGTAGTAATTTTTGTTGTCGTCGTTAAACACCGCGCCCGCAAAGTACTTGTTGTGCGCATATTTACCCGTAAGATACACGTCGCTGTATCCGTTTGTGTCGGTGCGCAACCACTCGAAGCCGTCGCCCTTGAACGTACCGTAAATGTAGGCGCCGTTCCAGACATATTCGCCGTCCGTAACTTCGCCGTAAATTATTGCGCAATAATTGCCGTAAGCGCTAAGCGCGGAACGAGCGTTGCCGCTCAATTCGCTGATATGCCCCAACAAACCCGACGCTTGTTTGGACGCGTATTCGATGTGTCCTGCAGTGTAGCAGGTATGTATGCGGTAATCGTCGCCCGACGGGTCGCTGTCGTCGACTATATAGCCCACAAGCCCGCCGACGTATTCGCCCGACAAATTGCCTGCGGCGTAGCAGTTGTCAATCGAACTGTCGCCCGTAATGCAACCTATCAAGCCGCCGACATAACGCGAAGTTAACGGCTCTTGCTTGCCGTTGACCGACTTGGTCGTGCCGCGCGCATAGCCCGTGTAAACCGAAGCGGAACAGTTTCGAATATCTTCGTCTTCGCAAAAGCCGATAAGTCCGCCCACGTAACACTCGCCCGTTACGCGATATTTGGCGGAATCGTATTTGCCGTTTTCCTGCGACATATACACCTGACAGTTGTTTATGTGCGACGAATCGCGCGATGTGCCGACAAGCGCGCCTACGCCGATTTCGTACAATTCCGCAAGGTGCGCCGGCATTTGCGACGTTACCGACGGGTTGACGAGCAAAATATCGTACAGCCGCGGATGGTACACGTAGCCGAACAGCCCCGCGTACAAGGGGGCGTCTACGTACAGGTGGCTTATCGTAAGATAATTGCCGTAGTAATAAAAACTTTTGGGTAGGTTTACCGGAACAAAGGGTATGGGCTTGCCGTCCTTATCTTTCCATTCGACGCAGTCGAAATCGATTGCGTTTACTTGTTTTGCCGAAGTTATATTTTTTATATGCGGACGGCGGACATATTTTTCCGTAATGTCTTCGTAATCCACCGCGGGATCAGTGTGGCTACTGCCGTCGGTGTAGGTGTGCGCAGTACCGTAGTTGTAATCGTCGTATTGGTAAACGCCGTCTTTAACGGTGTAAGTGGGCGCATAGGGCTCGATTTTGTCGTTCATCTGCACCATATTGCCCAAATTTTGCAAATGTCTGCCGCAGGCGATATCCACACTCTTGTCATTGTAATTGTTGAACCAACCGTTAAACTGCACGGACGCCGCACGCGGCATAAACGTGGGGTCTACGGGGAAAGCGGCGTTGTAATGCTCCGTATCGGACGGACTGTACAGGCAAAAAACGGTTACGGTAAGTATCGAATTGTCGCCCAATTCGTAATAGCCTTCTTTGTACGCGGAGGACTTGATTGCCCAACTTTCGAATTTGCCCGTGGGCGGAGCGACGGGATTGGTCAACTGCGTGCGCATATCAAGTTCGTCGCACTGCCTAACCGTATCCAACACTATTTTGTACGTGGCGCCCGAAGATATGTCGTCCGACACTACTACGGGCTCTTCGGGTGTGCCCGAATACTCGCTGCCCAGCGAAAAAGTGGAATAAATTGCCGTTTGCGTTATTTTTAAGCCGCTTGCGTAGGCGTCGCCGTTTTTGTCCGAAAGAGACACTATTATGCCGAGTTGCTTGCCGAATTCTTCCAACTGCTTTACTTCGGGCAGGTAGATGCTGAGAGTAAGTTCTTCGTAATTGGTTATTGTCAACTGCGGGGTAGGCAGGTTGGCAAAAGCCGCTTCGCTGCTGTCGACGGTGCCCTTGTAATAGCCGATGTTTTCGGCTTTGCGCAGGTCTTCGTCCCCCTGAAGCGACAGCAAATAGTCTACCGTACACGCGGCAAAGGGTTCTGCGGAATAAAACACTTCGCCCACAATGCCCGTATCGGATTGAAACCCGATTGCGAAGTAATGCTGTGCAAGTTCGTAATCGATTGCGCCAAAAGGTAAAATGTAACTTATGCCGGTGGCTTTGGTCAAAACGCCGTCGGTATAGGTGTAATTGAATAAGTATCGGTAGCCGCCTATTGTGCCGTCGGGCGATTTGGCTGTTGCCACCAAGCCGCTTGCGGCGGTAGATTGCTCGCCCAGGACGCGCAACGTTGCCATATCGCCGGAATTGCGAATTTCGGTAAGGCGATTTTGCGCGGCAGTCGCTATCGCTTCCGCACTGCGGTTATACTCGATGTAAGAAATTTCCTGTGGGTTTACAAATACAAAAGCGATGCCCGCAAGCACGACGATAACTGCCACTACTATGAGCAGTTCCGCCAAAGTAAAACCGCGATTGCCGTTTGATTTTTGTGAGAGGATCATTTTGTTCACCCGCCGCATTGTAAAAAATTCTATGTACTTAAATTACGGTTAAACGGCACATAGAATAAGTTGTTCTACGGTCGAATTTTGAAAATACGTACATAGAATTTTGTAAAATAATGAAAAAACTTGCAACTTTTTGCCGTTTTATTGTTATACAATTGCGCGGAACTGTTGACTTGCATAATAAAATAGTGTAAAATAATTTTGTATAAGTACGTAGAACAACTTATTATATGTACATAACAGCCGCAAAGCGATCGTCCTTACACAAACGCCGCTTTGCGGCAAATTTTATTCAATTGAGCAGTCTGCCTATTCGGTTCATCATTTCCGTTTTGTGTTCCGTAAGCGAATGTGCGTATCGCCGCAATGTAACGGACGGATCTCGGTGCCCCAAAATTTCCGAAAGCGTTTTTACGTCCATTCCCACTTCCAACGCTCTTGTGGCAAATGTGTGCCGCAGCGCGTGGAAACCCCTGTGCTCGATGTTGAGTTTGCGCAAAATTATTTCGAACGTGCGTTGATAGGAACGTATTTCCGCGCCGTATTCGCTTCTGCCGGAGACGACAAAACGCGCGCCCGTCTGCTTGCGAATGTTCTTCAAATGCGCCAAAATTTGCCGCGGCAACGGAATTGTGCGCTCGGAACTCGGCGTTTTGGTAGTGTCGAATATCTTTACATAGCGGTTGCGTACCCAACTGTCGTGGCAAGACTTGATAACCGATACCGTGCCGTTGTGGAAATCTACGTCGTCCCAGGTAAGCGCAAGAAGTTCGCCTATACGCAAGCCCGAATAAAGACTGAGCAAAATGCCGAACAAAAAAGGTTTGCACTGTTGAAGAATGTAGCGTTCTATCTTTTTTTGCTCGGCTTTGGTAAAACAAGTTATTTTGCTTGCGCGCATTTTGGGGCGGACGATCGCGTCGGAATACTGTTTGTCGAACATGCCCAACGCAACGCCCCTTTTTAGCGACGCTTTGAGTACGGCAACCACAAAATTGACGCTGTTGGGCGACAACTGCCGCTGCGACAGCGATACGGAAAATTTTTGCAATTCCACCGCCGTAAGCGCGCCTACGTCATACTCGCCCAGCGCGGGCAAAATATATTTGTCCGCTTGGTAACGATATTTTTTGTAAGTTCTTTCTTTTGTTGAAACCTTTACGTAAAGTTCCAGCCATTCGTTTAACCATTGTTTGTATTGCATAATTACTCCTTTTTGTTTTGTTATCAGGCGCACGCGGCGCCTTGTTGTTAAATGTATTTGAGTTGCTTGTTCCCATTTGGAAACAAAAATAACCGTCCGACAATGCGAACGGCAAAAATATTGTGTGCGCAAGCGAAACATTGCCGCAAGGCGCTACTACACTAATTCATCGTAATTTCGTTTACGGCAGGTCGACGTTGCCGCAAGGCGGCGCTATTACACTATTACATAAAAAAATAAACTCTACGTATGTGATATTAGACAATTGGGTTGTTGTATTGTACGGCGGCAAGCGTCATCTTTATTTGACGCTTCCGCTTGCTCCGGCTGCACCCTTAAAAAGGCGGCTAAGACGCTTGCGGCAAGCGAGTAAACCGCCAAGTTTTTTCCGATTTTACCACAAGGGGGTTTATTTGTTCAACGTTAAATCTCTGCGGAAGCCCACGGCAATCGGGAGCGGCAAACAAAAAAATACCCGAACGGCAAATTGACCGTTCGGGTATTTGTTGACATATTGCGCCGCGTAATCTGCCAAGGCAGGGCGGCCATGTGCGACGTACGGAACTTATTATTTAAGTTCGGCTTCCGCACCGGCTTCGGTAAGAGCCTTGACGATTGTTTCGGCGGTTTCCTTGGGCAACGCTTCTTTGATGGTTGCGGGAGCGCTTTCAACAAGGTTCTTGGCTTCGACAAGTCCGAGACCCGTGTGTTCACGTACAGCCTTGATAACGGCGATCTTGTTGGCGCCGATGGCTTTCAACACTACGTCGAATTCCGTCTTTTCTTCGGCAACGGGTGCTGCTGCGGCAGCGGTTCCGCCTGCAACTGCTACTGGAGCGGCTGCGCTTACGCCGAATTCTTCTTCGATGGCGTGTACAAGTTCGTTAAGTTCCAATACAGAGAGAGATTTGATCTCGTCGATAAATTTTTTCGTATCCATTGTAAATTATTCTCCTATAATATTTTTATTTGATTGTGGAGCGACGCTCCTATTTGCAGCAGACGCTGTGCCTGCTTGCGGGGGTATTTGCACCGCGCAATTACTCCGCATGTTTTTCGGCGACGGCATTTAATGCCACTGCCAATCCGCGAATGGGTGCGGACAGTACAGATACCAACATTGCAAGCAAGGTTGCTCTGTTGGGAACTTTGCTCATTGCTTCGCAAACCGAAGGATCTGCATACTTTTTGTCGAACATACCGCATTTAACTTGCATTTTGTTGTACTTCTTTACGCCGTCTGCCGCAACTTTGGCGGGAGCGACTGCGTCGTCCGTACCGAATGCAAATGCGCTGGGTCCGTTAAGGGCTTCGTCAAATTCGGTATAGCCGAGTTCGTTAAGCGCTTTGCGTACCAAAGTGTTTTTCAAAACTCTGTAATCTACGCCGTTTTTTCTGAATTCTGCGCGGAATTCCGTATCCTGAGCGACGGTAAGTCCCTTGTAGTCCAATATTACGAAAGATTGGCTGTTTTGAATTTTCTCTTTTATTTCTTCAACAACGGCTTCTTTGGCAATACGGGCTGCGCTTTTGTGATCGTGATGACGTTCGTGATCCATAAACTTGTATTTTTGCCTCCTTGTAATATTTTCGGGCGTGCGCCCTATAAAAAAACCTTGCACCGCATACGTCGGTACAAGGGTAGGAGTTTACGCTACAAACCTTAGTTGTACCTCGGCAAGATTTACGGTAACTTGCTGTCTTTGGAACGGCTGTGGGGTTTAATATTAAGTGTAAATTATCTGTAATTTACTTTGATGCCGGGGCCCATAGTTGTTGCGATTGCAACGGATTTGAGATAGGTGCCCTTGGCGCTGGCGGGTTTTGCCTTGATGATAGCGTCCATAATGACGGTTACGTTTTCCAACAATTTGTCTTTTCCGAAAGATTTTTTGCCGAAAATAACGTGGCAGATGGATTGCTTGTCTACGCGGTACTCTACTTTACCTGCTTTGACGTCGGAAATTGCCTTGGCAACGTCCATTGTAACAGTTCCGCTCTTGGGGTTGGGCATCAAGCCCTTGGGTCCCAAAATTTTACCCATACGTCCTACCAGACCCATCATATCGGGGGTAGTGATCATTACGTCGAAGTCGAACCAGTTTTCTTTTTGGATCTTTTCGATGTATTCTTCCGCGCCTACGTAATCGGCGCCGGCTGCCTGCGCTTCGTCCGCCTTGGCACCCTTGGCGATTACCAACACGCGGACGGTTTTACCTGTTCCGTTGGGCAGTACCACTACGCCGCGGACTTGTTGATCCGCATGGCGGCTGTCTACGCCCAATTTTACGTGCAATTCAAGCGTTTCGTCAAACTTGGCAGGCGCAACCGCAATGGCGGTTTCGATGGCTTCTGCCATATCGTATTGCTTGGTTCTGTCTATTTTTTTGACGGCGTCAATATATTTCTTTCCCATAACGGCACCTCCTAATCTTCGACGACAACGCCCATACTGCGTGCCGTACCTTTAATCATAGAACATGCCGCTTCCAAAGACGCAGCGTTAAGGTCTACCATCTTGGTTTTTGCGATTTCTTCTATTTGAGCGTTGGTTATCTTTGCCACTTTTGTTCTGTTGGGTACTGCGCTGCCGCTTTCGATACCGCAAGCCTTTTTGATAAGCACGGGTGCGGGCGGAGTTTTAAGTACGAACGTAAAACTGTGATCCTGATAAATTGTTACAATTACGGGAATGATCAATCCCGCTTTGTCCTGCGTTTTGGCATTAAATTCCTTGGTAAAACCGGGAATGTTAATTCCGTGCGGACCGAGTGCCGAACCTACGGGGGGCGCAGGTGTCGCTTTGCCGGCAGGAAGTTGAAGTTTTACTACTGCCGTAACCTTTTTTGCCATAGTTATTGCCTCCTATTTGTGGTATTGACGAAACGGCCGCTTTGTGTGTATTTGCCGTTTCTCCCAACCGCTTTGAGCCAAAGCGGTAAACGCATAAAACAAGCAATTACTCCTCCACAACGGTGGGATTGCTGATTTTTTCCAATTGGACAAAGTCCATATCCACAGACGTTTCGCGCCCAAACATATTGAGCACTACTTTTGCCTTTTGGTGCGCGGTATCTATCTCTTTGATGACGCCCACCATTCCCTCGAACGGACCGGACACTACCGTAACGTTGTCGCCGACGATCATATCGAAATCCACAACGCGCTCTTCCAGACGCAGACGCTTTACTTCGTCGTCTTCAAGCGGCCATGCCTTGCCGTTGGGACCCACAAAACCCGTTACGCCGCGGGTATTTGTAAGCATAAACCAAAGTTGCGATGAATAGATAAGTTTTATAAACACGTATCCCGGCATAACCTTGGCTTCGTAAGCCTTCTTTTTGCCGTTGCGTTCTTCGATGAGCGTTTCGGTGGGAATTTTGGTGTCCAAAATAACATCTTGCAAATTGCCGTTTTCCACCATTTGTTCGATGCTCTTTTTTACCAAACTTTCATAGCCGGAATAAGTGTGTAAGATGTACCACTTTGCTTCGTTTTGTGCCATTGTCGAGCCCCTACTTTACCAAAGTCTCCA
This sequence comes from uncultured Clostridia bacterium, assembly GCA_947629985.1. GTDB lineage: Bacteria > Bacillota > Clostridia > Christensenellales > CAG-314 > Fimimonas. The sequence continues at coordinate 138,854 of CANRFV010000003.1, forward strand.
AACCCAACCGTTTCCGGCAGGCAAACTGATAAGCAGGTTTGTCAATATAAAGTCTCCGACAAAAATAATTATCGAAAAGAACAAAACAACAAGCAAAACGATGCCGGTGTTTTTCAACACGGTTTTGAAATTGGGCCAGGAAACTTTTTTGAGTTCCGACCAACTTTTTACAAAAAACGAACCAAGTCTTTTGAATACATTGGGTTTTTTGGCTTTTTGTTGTACTGCCATGATCGCTGCTCCTTACTTAGACTCTCTGTGAACGGTGTGCTTTTTGCAGAATCTGCAATACTTGTTGCGTTCCAATCTGTCCGTTGTTGTTTTGCTGTTTTTGAAAGTATCGTAGTTGCGTTGCTTACATTCGGTGCAGGCAAGAACTACTTTTACTCTGTTTCCTTTTTTTGCTGCCATGGTTATCTATTCTCCCGTACTTTGGGCGGAAAGGTCTGAAATTGTATTTTCCGCACGCAAAAAATTACACCCCATACAGAAGTGCTTAATTATCATACCATACTACGCACGCGTTGTCAACGAAATTTAAGGGGTGCGGGGCAAAAAAATGTTCGCTGACGCGAACACTATCACTTTTCCGCTGAAAGCGGCAAACTTACAAGCGGCATAAGTTGGGCAAGCGTGTACACCTTGTAATCGTCATAGCCCTTGGCCAACACTATTTCGAAGTCGCCCGTACAAAATTCCGTCATTACCTGACGGCACACTCCGCACGGCGGACAAAAGTCGCCTTGACCTATCGGCGTGTTGACGTCGTTGCCGACGATCGCTATTGCGGCAAAATCGCGTTCGCCTTCCGAAACGGCTTTGAATATAGCCGTGCGTTCGGCGCAGTTTGTGGGCGAAAAAGTGGAACTTTCGATGTTGCAACCGCGATATATCTTGCCCTGCTTGGTAAGCAACGCCGCCCCCACCGCCCAATGCGAATAGGGAATGTATGCCATTTTTTGCGCTTCGTAGGCTTCCTTTACCAAAAGTTTGTAATCTGTCATAATAAATAATCTCCGTAACGGTTTCCGCCAAGCGCCGTAGCCGCGCATTTTGGGGCGGATTGGGCTATTATTCTATTACAAACGCGCGCGTTTGTCAATAGCCCGCAAATATTTTCGGCGGAAAAAACAACAAACTAATCCTTGTCGATAACGGGAGCGTCGGGCGGAGTGCCGTCGTCTTCGTTTTCGTCCGAAATGGCAAGGTCGTCTTCGTCGGCGGACGGTGAAGCGTTGTCGCCGTCGGCTTGGGGAAGCGCCTTTTGCTTGCCGGCAGTGCGCAAACCTACCACATCCTTGACGGGCAACGCAAACGCAACGCCCTGACCTGCCGTTTTAAGCCCGACGGCGTGATACAACGCTTTGAGCACCGCTTCCTTTATGTCGCTTTCCACAAGGATAAGCACAATTTCTTTGCGCGGCTGGATGGTAATGCCGAACAACGATTCCGCCTGCACATTGGCAGTGCCGTTGGCGCTTATTACCGTGCCGCCCTGTGCGCCCACTTCGCGCGCGGCCTTCATTACTTCTTCCGAAAAGCCCGCATTTACTATACAAAATATCGCTTCGTACTTGTATTTCATAAAATCACCTACTCTTGCCTGTTGCTTAAAAACCGATATACCGCCACGCCCACGGTACTGCTTAGCGGAACGGTAAACGCAACGCCCTTGCCTTCGCGAATGGTTGCAAATTTGTTTTCCAATGTGGTAAGCGCCGCTTTTACGTTGTCCTGACGGATAATGCTGAACAACACCTGTCGGTCGTCCTCGGAGGCGAGCAAACCGCTAAGTTTGTTGGCTGTGCCGTGCGCGGAAACGCTCATTTGCAAATTTACTTCAAACGATTGAAGCAGATCCAAATAAAATTCAGCCTTGTTGCGCGGCACTACCGTAATAAGCAGCGTAAGTTTGTACGGGGCAAGCGTGCGCTTGTCCTTGGGCGGCTTGTCTTTGTGCGGTTTTGCCGCCGCAATAGGCTTTGCTTTGGGTTTGAGATTAGCCATAAACACCTGTTATTACATAAAGTTTATTATCTGGTCGTCGTCGGCGCTGAGTATGCGCTTTTGGGCGATTTTGTTGCGAATATTGCGCGTCATTATGGCGCGGAAGCCCAACACCTGAATGGTGATCAGCGGCGTCATTGCCACCATTGCCACCACGCCGAACGCGTCGGTAAGCACCTTGTTTTCGCCCTGCAAAACGCAGCACGCGCCTATTGCAAAGGGCAAAATAAACGTAGAAGTAAGCGGACCGGAAGCCACGCCGCCGCTATCGAACGCAATTGCCGTGTATATGCGCGGAACAAAGAAACTTAGCCCCAACGACAGCAAGTACCCGGGAATGATGTAGTACAGCAACGAAAAATCGAGATATATGCGCAAAACGGACAAGCCTATTGCAATGCCTTCGCCTACGGACAGCGCAATCAGCATTGCGCGCTTGGTAATTACGCGGTTGGTTACTTCTTCTACCTGACGATTAAGCACATGGATTGCCGGTTCGGCAAGCACTACCACCGCGCCCAATACTACGCCCACGGCAATAAGCGCGGCGGGCTGTTGCGCAAGACTTTGCCCCAACTTGAACCCGACAGGTAAAAAGCCCACCGATACGCTGGTCAAAAACACCACCAACCCCACAAAAGTGTACGTCAAACCGATGGCAAGTTTTGCCAACTTTATGCGCGGAAGTTTTAGGCAGGTTATTTGCAACACGGCGAAAAACACTACAATCAGCCCCAACGCCAAGCCGACTTCCTTGGTTACGCGCCACATTGCGCTCAGGTAGGACATTGCAACGTTGTCGGCAATTACGTACTTGGTTGGGTCGAACACCTGCATGCCGGAAATGTCGCCTTTATTTAGAGTAAGCCCCAATATCAACACGGTAAGCACGGGACCTACCGAACTTAACGCAAGCAAACCAAAACTGTTTTCGGAAGTATCTTTGCCGCCCAACGTAGCCGCAATGCCCGCGCCGATAGCCATAATAAACGGTGCGGTAATGGGACCCGTTGTAACGCCGCCGCTATCAAACGACAAAGGCAAAAAGTCGCCCTTGCCCGACTCGAACAACAACGCCGCAAACGAAAACAGCAACATATAAAAGAACATAAGCATACCGGAAAGTTGTTTTTTGAATACTATGCGCATTACGCCCAGCAACAAAAACAGCCCCGTGCCTACGCCCACGGAAATTATCAAAATATAAGACGGAATTTGCGAAATTTGATTTGCCAATACGGACAAATCGGGCTCGGCAACGGTAATAAGCACGCCCATTGCAAAAACCGACGGCAACAAAACCGACATTTTGCGCGTTTTGGTAAGCCCCGTGCCGATGTAATCGCCCATAGGCGACATTGCCAGATCCGCGCCGTAGTTGAACAGCGAAATGCCCACGATAAACAACACCGCCGATATGCAAAAAGTTGCGATCTCGCGCCCGTTAAGCCCTGCCAACGGCGTGCAACACAACAACAGCACTATCGCCATTACGGGCAGTACCGAAAAAACCGATTCTCTCAACTTGACAAGCAGTGTGCGTACCAAAATAAATTCCTCTCCTTGATATTATAGTAACATTAAAAACGAATTTTTGCAACAAATATAAGGCTTTTGGGGCGGATAGACAACCGACGCGGCAACAAAGCGGCATATTTACACGTGCGCATAGGGGCAAATATGACACAAAACTGCCAATATAATGAAAGGTTGGAGCATATATGACACAAAAATGCCGATATGGCGAAAAGTTGGAGCAAATATAACCCGCCGCTATGACACAAAACGTGGGCAAATATGGCGCAAAACCGCTACGAGAATGAAAAGTTGAAGCATATATGACGCAAAAATGCCGTTATAACGCAAAAAAAAGCGCAGCCCTTGCGCGGCATTTGTGCAAGGGCTGTTGTGCTTAATGCAATTTATGTTTAATGGGGCGCACGATGGTCAATGTTGTTCGGCGTCTTGGCGCGTAGCACCCCAAACGACGGGGTGGCGACTATTTCCACCACAGTCTAAATAATTCCAAGTGGAATCCCAGCCTGACGGTTGTTCGGCCGCTTCGCAATAAATGGTAATGTTGGAGCAACAGTAAAAGACTCTACTGCCCATATTTGTAACACTTTTGGGTATAAAAATCGATGTCAGATTGTCGCAATACTCGAACGCGGCGCGCCCAATGCTTTCAAGTTTGCTGTTTGCGCCGAAATTTACAGTGGCAAGTCTTGTACAATTGTCGAAAGCGTAATCGCCAATACTTGTTACGCTGTCGGGAATTATTACCGATGTAAGCCAGCCGCAAAATCGGAAAGCGTAATCGCCTATACTTGTTACATTGTCGGGAATGGTTATTGATTTAAGACTGTTGCAATTCTCGAAAGCGCTCCTGCCAATACTTTCAAGTTTGCTGTTTGCGCCGAAATTTACAGTGGCAAGACTACTGCAACCAGAGAAAGTGAAAGAGCCTATACTTGTTACGCTGCCTGGTATGGTTATAGATATAAGGCTACCGCAATACTCAAAAGCGTAATCGCCAATACTTTCGAGTTTGCTGTTTGCACTGATGTTTACCGTAGCAAGATTCTCACAATAACTGAAAGCCCCATCATCTATATGTGTTATGCTGTCGGGTATGATTATCGAGATAAGATTACGACAGTAAAAGAAAGAACCGCAATCTATACTTGTTACTATATAATCTTTGCCTTTATATTGAACATTGGACGGTATTGTAACATCGCCGGAATAATTATTGCCATGCACCTTTGCTTGGCTATCCTTAAGGCCGTAATGTATCCCGTCAACAATATCGTACACATAGCCGTCATCTGCAACATTGTTTTGCTTACAATTCCATATAACAGGACAATAATATCCATTTATATCTATATTCCAATTAGAATCCCAACCTGACGGTTGCTCCGATGACTCACAGTAAATTATCAATGAGTAACAACCCCAAAATGGGGCATAAGATATGTTTGTTACCCCATCATGAATAAAAATTTGTGTCAAACTTAAACACCAACGAAAAGCGGCCTCTTCTATACTTTCAAGTTTACTATTATCGCCAAATTTTACCGTAGTAAGATTTTCACAAGCGGCAAAAGCCCCCTCTCCAATAGTTTTTACACTATCGGGTATATCTATTGACGTAAGACTGCTGCAACCGAAGAAAGCGCCTTCATCTATACTTGTTACGCTATCGGGGATAGTGATTGATATAAGACTACTACAACCGCGGAAAATTTCATCGCCAATACTTTCAATTTTGCTGTTTGCCCCAAAATTTACAGTAGCAAGATTATAGCAATTGCCGAAAGCGGACTCGCCAATTATTGTTACACTGTTCGGAATTGTTATCGATACAAGGCTTTCTCTGCACTCCCAAAAGGCGTCAACACCAGTTCCTACCACGGGCAGGTCGTTGTAGGTATCGGGAATGTTGACATGCGCGGCTGTACCGTTATATTTTGTCAATATATAACCGTCGTCGGATTGCTCGAAAGTAAAGTCGTCCCAATTGACATCGTTTTGGTAACCGCATACCGAACAAACGTTATTTACCAATGTGTGCGCGGCGTTATCTGCCGTTACGTCGTGTCCGCAAGTGGCTGCGTGCCAATGCTCGGCGTCGCTAATGCTCCACTCTTGTGCAAAAGTGTGTTGGTGCGTAGGTTTGTCGCCGCCGCCCTGGTTACCACCGCCGCCCTGTCCGCCGTTGGGGTCGTTGCCTTTGTGCGGATCGTCGGGCGTGCATGCCGCAACGGTTATTGCCGCAATTAGCAACAACACAAGCAGCAAAATTACAATAACTTTGCGTGAGTTCTTCATAATTCGTCTCCTTTTGTAATGTAATAAAAAAAGTGCCGTCTCTACCGAAACGGCACCTGTAAAGCGCCTATTCGCGTAGCTGCGACACTAGTTTACAATACACTATTGTTGTGAAATATATTGTGCGAATAAGTAACACTTTACCAAAGTAAGTGTTTTCACAACAATAAAGAGTATTAAACTGTGTCGCAATTGTATTGTACAATACCGCGGGGTAAATGTCAATAAATAAAACCGACTTTGCCCTAGGCGTGCATTGCCGCAGCCGACAGCAAAACGCTACCGTATGCGCGATTACTGTCTGCCGACTAACAAAAAAGTACGGCAACCGAAGTTGTCGTACCAAAAACACAAACTCCGATTGTCGCCAAACAAATTTTATATAGCACGATTACGCCCACATAAACGGAATTTGCATTTTTCCTATTAGGTCGTGAGTGCAATCGAAAAAAATACTATATATAAATTTGTTTGGCATATTTATTGTATAACAAAAATCTACTGTTGTCAATTTGTAGAAATTGTTAAACAAAAAAAGTGCCGTCTCTACCGAAACGGCACTTGTAGATGCGTGTCCCGATAGTTACCACACTACTTCCAACGTGCATTTACACATTTGAAACAAGACACACTAATCTACCCTGATTTAGTGTGTGCAAATGCACTGAATATTGGAAATAATGTGGTAACTAAATTGTACAACAACCCCAACACGATGTCAACCAACTGCGTAATTTTTCCGTAAAAGCAGAAAAGTGTTATTTTGCCTTGCGGCAAAGTTAAGGTTGACTTTATTTGAAAATTATTATTGGCGAAAAAGATATTTTTTAGGCAATTGTATTGTATGGAACAAATTGTTTAAGTTACCATTCATTAGACGTTTGCAAAAATAATATTTAATGTTAAGACAATATTTAATGTTAGGCAATGCCGTACTGTTGCAACGACAGATAATGTCGTTTGCAAGGGGTGGTGATTTTCGGCGGGGAACAAAAAAACCTCAACCCTACGGTTGAGGTTTTTTTATGAGTTTATCTGTTGCTGTTAAGCAATAATTTTGCTAACAACGCCGGAACCAACTGTATGACCGCCTTCACGGATAGCGAAACGCAAACCTTCTTCCATAGCGATGGGAGTAATCAAAGCAACTTTGATATGGGTGTGGTCGCCGGGCATTACCATTTCCACACCGGGGTCAAGTTCGATAGAACCTGTAACGTCGGTTGTACGGAAATAGAATTGGGGACGGTAGCCCTTGAAGAACGGACTATGACGGCCGCCTTCTTCCTTGGTAAGTACGTATACCTGACCTTCGAATTCCTTGTGGGGAGTAACGCTCTTGGGTTTGGCAACTACTTGTCCGCGTTCTACTTCCTTACGGTCGATACCGCGAAGAAGCAAACCGACGTTGTCGCCTGCAAACGCTTCGTCCAAAAGTTTACGGAACATTTCTACGCCCGTAACAACGGATGTTTTGATTTCGTCTTTGAGACCGACGATTTCGACGGGGTCAGAGGGTTTTACGCTGCCGCGCTCTACTCTGCCTGTTGCAACCGTGCCGCGGCCCGTAATGGTAAATACGTCTTCGACGGGCATAAGGAAGGGTTTGTCGGTATCACGTGCGGGGGTGGGAATGTAGTTATCCACAGCGTCCATCAAGTCGAGAATGGGTTTGTAAACGGGGTCTGCAAGGTTGGTGTTGCCTGCAATTGCCGCGTCCATCGCTTTCTTGGCGGAGCCCTTGATCACGGGCAGTTCGTCGCCGGGGAATTCGTACTTGGAAAGAAGTTCTCTTACTTCCATTTCTACAAGTTCCAAAAGTTCATCGTCGTCAACAAGGTCGGTCTTGTTCATAAATACTACGATGTAGGGAACGCCTACCTGACGTGCAAGCAAGATATGCTCACGCGTTTGCGGCATGGGACCGTCTGCTGCGGATACAACAAGGATTGCTCCGTCCATTTGTGCGGCGCCGGTGATCATGTTCTTTACATAGTCGGCGTGTCCCGGGCAGTCTACGTGCGCATAGTGGCGTTTGTCCGTTTGATATTCGACGTGCGCGGTGTTGATTGTAATACCACGGGCTCTTTCTTCCGGAGCCTTGTCGATTTCATCGTACTTCATAACCTCGGCTTTACCTTGCATAGCCATAACCATTGTGATTGCAGCCGTAAGGGTGGTCTTGCCGTGGTCTACGTGTCCGATAGTTCCGATGTTGACGTGCGGTTTGCTTCTGTCAAATTTCGCTTTTGCCATTGTTTTGTTTCCTCCTGATTTTAAGTAATAAGTCTTTATTTTTATTTTTTGTTTTGCTGTTATTGCGGTACTTATTGTACCTTACTGCGCGCGCAATGCGCTTGGCAGCCTATTAAACGTATTATACAATATTTTTGTGTTTTGGTAAATACTTTTTGCAAAAATAATTTGTCAAATACGTTATTTTGCAGAGTTGTTCTGCACTATTTTGTCGCGAATGGTTTTGGGCACTTCCGCAAAGTGGTCAAATTGCATTGTGTAATTGCCCCTGCCCTGCGTGCGGCTGCGCAAATCGGTTGCGTAACCGAACATTTCCGCCAAGGGAATAAACGCGTGTACCACCTGTACGCCGTTGCGCATTTCTATGCCCGATACGTTGCCGCGGCGCGACGATACGTTGCCCATTACGTCGCCCAGATATTCGTCCGGCATGGTAATTTCCACCTTCATCATCGGCTCCAACAATACGGGGTCGGCAATTGCAGCGGCATTTTTGAACGCCAGCGAACCGGCAATTTTGAATGCCATTTCCGAACTGTCTACGGGGTGGAAACTGCCGTCGAACACGGTAACTTTGAAATCGACTACTTCGTAGCCCGCCAAAGGACCGGTTTTGGACGCTTCGACAATACCGTTGTTGATGGGTTGAATGTACTCCTTGGGAATACTGCCGCCCACGGTTGCGTCGACAAATTCGTACCCCTTGCCCGCTTCTTGCGGTTCGAGACGAATTTTGCAGTGGCCGTATTGACCCTTGCCGCCCGATTGACGGACGTATTTGCCTTCCGCTTCGACAGCCTTGCGAATAGTTTCGCGGTAGGATACCTGCGGCTGACCGACGTTGGCTTCGACCTTGAATTCGCGCAACAATCTGTCTACGATGATTTCCAAGTGTAACTCGCCCATACCGGCAATGATGGTTTGACCCGTTTCCTTGTCGGTATACGTTTTGAAAGTGGGGTCTTCTTCCGCCAATTTGACGAGAGCGAGAGTCATCTTTTCCTGACCGGCTTTTGTTTTGGGTTCGATAGCCACCTTGATTACCGGTTCGGGGAATACCATACTGTCCAGCACGATGGGGTGCTTTTCTTCGCACAGAGTGTCGCCCGTGGTTGTGTCTTTAAGCCCCACCAACGCCACTATTTCGCCCGCGTACGTCTCTTCGATCTCTTCGCGCTGAGCGGCGTGCATTTGCAAAACTTTTGTAATGCGTTCGCGCTTGCTCTTGGTGGAATTGTACACGTAACTGCCCGCCTGCAACGTTCCGCTGTAAACGCGGCAATATGCCAACTTGCCTACAAACGGATCGGCAACGATCTTGAATACCAAGCCGCAAAACGGCTCGTCATCGTCGGTTTTGCGCACGATTTTTACGCTTTCGTCGTCCACGTCCATACCGACTACATGGTCGATATCAACGGGGCTGGGAAGGTAGTCGCACACGGCGTCGAGCAACTTTTGGATACCTTTGTTTTTGTAAGCCGTTCCGCACAAAACGGGGTTGACTTTAAGTTCGATAACCGCCTTGCGCAACGCGGTTTTTATTTCCGCAACGGACAAGTCGCCTTCGGCAAAAAACTTTTCCATAAGGACGTCGTCCGTACCCGCCACAAATTCGACCAATTCGTCGTGCGCGCGGTTTACCGCTTGTACCATATCGGCGGGAACGTCGCATTCGTCTATGTGCGTGCCCGTGGGGTCGTTGTAAATAAACGCGCGTTTGGTAATTACGTCCACTACGCCGCGGAATGTTTCTTCCTTGCCGATGGGCAATTGAATGGGCATTGCGTTGGCTTTGAGACGTTCGCGCATCATTTTGACAACGTTGTCGAAATTGGCGCCGTTGATATCCATTTTGTTTACGAACGCAATGCGCGGAACGTTATACTTGGACGCTTGGTGCCATACGGTTTCACTTTGCGGTTCTACGCCGCCTTTTGCGCAAAATACCGCCACTGCGCCGTCCAGCACACGCAACGAACGCTCTACTTCGACGGTAAAGTCTACGTGTCCCGGCGTGTCGATAAGGTTGATGCGGTAATCTACGCCGTCGTAATGATTGAGCCAATGAACGGTAGTTGCGGCGCTTGCGATGGTTATGCCGCGTTCCTGTTCCTGAGCCATACTATCCATGACAGCCGTACCTTCGTGAACTTCGCCCAATTTGCGCGTTTTACCGCTGAAAAACAGTATTCTTTCGCTGGTTGTTGTCTTGCCTGCGTCGATGTGCGCCATTATACCGATATTGCGCACATTTTGCAGGGGATATATTCTTGCCATATAAACCTACTAAACTCCTGATTTGTTAAATTACCATCTGAAATGCGCAAACGCCTTGTTTGCTTCCGCCGAACGGTGCATTTCTTCTTTTCTTTTGAAAGCGTTGCCTGTTTCGTTGTAAGCGTCCATCAACTCGCCCGCAAGTCTGAGATACATATTTCTCTCGCTGCGTTTGCGTGCAAACTGAACCAACCAACGTATAGCAAGCGTTTGACGACGCTCGGGACGTACTTCCATAGGTACTTGATAGTTTGCGCCGCCTACGCGCCTTGCTTTACATTCCAACATAGGCATTAAGTTGTTGATTGCTTTGTTAAACACTTCCATCGGGTCCACACCCATCTTGGCGCTGATTTCGTCAAACGCGCCGTAAACGATTTCCTGTGCGGTACCCTTTTTGCCGTCCTGCATAACTTGGTTGATAACTTTTGTTACCACCTTGCTGCCGTACACGGGATCGGGTAGAACGTCCCTTTTGGGAACGCCGCTTCTTCTTGGCATTGTGTTTGTCCTCCTTTTACGATATTTTTTAATTTTGTTTTACCAAATACAGCCAACTCGACGTACCGCTCCATTGGTACGGAGAAACTTCTGTCTTACAGCGGACTGCGCCGCCGACATACTGCTTACTCGGCGAAAAGTCAAAATTAAAAAATACAAACTCCGACTATTCACCAATTGAACTGTAATTTACATCCTAACGGTTATTTTTTAGGACGTTTTGCGCCGTACTTGGAACGGGCTTGTCTGCGGTTTGCCACACCTGCCGTATCCAACGTACCGCGAATAATGTGGTAACGAATACCGGGCAAATCACGAACTCTGCCGCCGCGAATCAATACAACGCTGTGCTCTTGAAGATTGTGGCCTTCGCCGGGAATGTAGCATGTACCTTCCATACCGTTGGTACGGCGTACACGAGCAATCTTACGCAGAGCGGAATTGGGCTTTTTGGGAGAAGTGGTCGTTACGTTAAGACATACGCCGCGCTTTTGCGGACAGCTGTCCAACAAGGGCGCTTTGCTCTTTTCGGCTTCGCTTCTTCTGCCTTGCCTGATCAATTGGTTGATTGTTGCCATTTGCTTACCTCCTTTCAATAGTGAATGTCGGACCCGTAAAACGAGCCTTATATACAAGCGGCATTGCCGCAATTGTATCTGTGTTGCCGTTGTACGACCGTATTCGCCCTGTTGCCCGTGCCCTTTTGGAACGGGCGCAACGCATTTTGCGCCGCGGCGTTTACTTGTGCGCGCCGACATTTTGTACGGCGCCGTCGTACAACCACTTGTGTATTATTGACTTTTATTATGCGCTTTATAGCAATACGCCCACTGCGCCGCACGGAACTTCTATTCCGTATTGCGCGGCTATCTCTTGCATTGTGCCGCTTATTGCGTATTTTACACCGCTTTGTACCGCGGCGTCGATGAGAGAATGTATGTATTGCGTTTCGGCGTCGGCGGCGATAATTATGTGTGCGACGTTGTTATTTTTCAACTCGCGCAAGATCTGCCGTTTGCCTATTACAACTTTTTGCATACTGTCAGCCATAAGACACCAAGATATATTTTAACAAAAGATATGCAACCCGTCAAGCGATTTTACACGTTAAAACGCGCATACTCACACAAAAACAGACGGCTGTAAACCGTCTGTTTTGCCATTGAGTACGTTGTTTATTGCGCATCGTCGTCGGGCAGTTCGTCGATGGACTCGGACACGATACGGGGAACAAGTTCCATTTCGCGGTACTGCTGCAAGCCCGTGCCTGCCGAGATCATCTTGCCGATGATTACGTTTTCTTTCAGTCCGTACAGCGGGTCGCACTTGTTTTTGATAGCCGCTTCGGTCAACACGCGGCTGGTTTCCTGGAAGGACGCAGCCGAAAGGAAACTGTCGGTTGCCAAACTTGCCTTGGTAATGCCCAGCAATATGCGTTTTGCCGTGGCGGGTACGCCGTCGTTATCCAACGCTTTGTTGTTTTCTTCTTCGAACTTGAAGATATCCACAACTTCACCCGGGAGCATATCGGTTGTGCCGGCGTCTTCTATACGCACCTTGCGCAACATTTGACGGACGATAACTTCGACGTGCTTGTCGTTGATTTCTACGCCGTTGGCGCGGTAGGTTGCCTGAACTTCCTTTACCAGATATTCTTCCACTGCGCGCAAGCCCTTGGTGGACAGCAGATCCTGCGGATAGATAGAGCCTTCCGTAAGCGGAGTGCCGCTTTCCACCACGTCGCCGTCGTGAACCTTGATACGCGCGGTGTAAGGTACGGAGTATTCCGTAACTTTGCCGTTGGCGTCGGTTACGTCTATCAACTTGCGATCGGGAACGTTGGGAATGGATACCGTGCCGTTTACTTCGCAGATGATTGCGCAACCCTTGGGTTTGCGCGCTTCGAACAATTCTTCTACGCGCGGCAAACCTTGCGTTATATCGTCCGAAGTTGCAACGCCGCCCGTGTGGAACGTACGCATTGTCAACTGTGTACCGGGTTCGCCGATGGACTGCGCGGCAATTACGCCGACCGCTTCGCCCAGATTTACGGGTTTGCCCGTTGCCATATTGGAGCCGTAGCACTTGCAGCACACGCCGTGTTCGCTGCGGCAGGTAAGAACGGTACGCATATACAGTTTGTCGATGCCCGCCTTGACTATTTCGGCGGCAAGGTCGTCGTTGATCATTGTGTCGCCGTGGCAGATAAGTTCGCCCGTGTTGGGATTTACAACGTCGTCGATGACATATTTGCCGATAATGCGGTCTTCGAACTTTTCGATGATTTCGTCCTTGCCGGAACCGCGGAACGCTTCGATCCACATACCCTGCGGACGGCTGCCCTGCGAGCAATCTTCTTCGCGGACGATAACGTTTTGCGCTACGTCTACCAAACGGCGGGTAAGATAACCGGAGTCTGCCGTTTTCAATGCCGTATCTGCCAAACCTTTGCGGCCGCCGTGCGACGAAATGAAGTATTCCAATACCGACAGACCTTCGCGGAAGCACGCTTTAACGGGCAACTCGATGGTACGTCCCGAAGGATCGCTCATCAAGCCGCGCATGCCGCACAACTGACGTATCTGGTTCATGCTGCCGCGGGCGCCCGAATCCGCCATCATCCAAATGGGGTTGTCTTCTTCCATTACGTCCTTAACCAACGTTTCCACTTCGGCGGCGGCGTCCTTCCAGACGTCGATCACCGACTTGTAGCGTTCGTTTTCGGTAAGGAAGCCTTCTTCGAAACTTTGCTCTATTTCTATTACTTTTTGTTCGGCTTCGTGCAAAATTTCCTTTTTGCGCGAAGGAATGTTCATATCGAACACGCTGGTGGTAAGACCGCTGATCGTGCTGTACTTGTAGCCCAATGCCTTGACGTTGTCCAACATAGTAGCCGTGGGCGTCGTTCCGCGCAATTTGAAACACTTTTCGACGATTTGCGAAAGTTGTTTTTTACCGATAAGGTAACTCTTGGGGTTGCCGATCATTTCCTTGGTAAGGTCTTGCCTTATGCCCAAAGTGTGGCGTTCCAAAGTTTTTTGCGCAAGCAATTCGGGGTCTACAAGCGTTTCGCTGTCGAGTTTTTCGGCGGAAGAATCGACGTAATCGTAGTAAATAGCCTGACAGAAGATCATTCTGCCTACGGTCGTCCAGATCTTTTTGCCATTGTCCAAACGAATATTAACTACCGTGTGCAACGTAATGTCGTGCGCAACGTACGCTTCGTAGGCTTCGTCGAAACTGCTGTAATAATTTACTTGACGCAGCAATTCCACTTCGTCGGGGGTAAGTTCGCGTTGCAGACGCGTCTCGTCGTACAGTTCGATGATTTTTTGCGTCTTTTCGACGTCGCAACGCACGGTGGTAAGGTAATAGCAACCCAAAACCATATCCTGAGTGGGCGAAATTACCGGTTTGCCGTCGGACAGTTTGAGAATGTTGTTGGCGGCAAGCATAAGATATCTCGCTTCGGTTTGCGCTTCTATCGAAAGGGGAACGTGAACAGCCATCTGGTCGCCGTCGAAGTCGGCGTTGAACGCCGTGCATGCCAACGGGTGCAACTTGATGGCGCGGCCTTCGATAAGTACCGGTTCAAACGCCTGAATGGACAGACGGTGCAACGTGGGCGCGCGGTTGAGCATTACGGGGTGATCTTTTATTACGCCTTCCAAAATATCCCAAACCTTGGCGTCTGCGCGTTCGACGCGCTTTTTGGCGGATTTTACGTTGTGGCTTTGTCCGATCTCCACAAGTTTTTTCATTACAAAGGGCTTAAACAATTCCAAAGCCATTTCCTTGGGGATACCGCATTGGTGCAATTTGAGTTCGGGTCCAACTACTATTACCGAACGTCCGGAGTAGTCTACGCGCTTGCCCAACAGGTTTTGACGGAAACGTCCCTGCTTGCCGCGAAGCAATCCCGAAAGAGATTTGAGTTCGCGATTGCCTGCGCCCGTTTGCGGACGTTTGCTGCGACTGTTATCCAACAAACTGTCAACTGCGTCCTGCAACATACGCTTTTCGTTGTTGATAAGAATTTCGGGCGCGTTGATTTCGATAAGTCTTTTCAGACGGTTGTTGCGGTTGATAACTCTGCGATACAGGTCGTTAAGGTCGCTGGTGGCGTATCTGCCGCCGTCCAAAGGCACCATCGCTCTCAGTTCCGGCGGAAGTACGGGCAATACCGTAAGGATCATCCATTCGGGACGATTGCCGCTCTTGCGGAAGGCTTCGACTATGTCCAAACGCTTGATGGCGCGCACTTTTTTGGCGCCCTGAGTGGTTTTTGCCAAGATCTCGCGCAGTTCCTTGCTTTCGGCTTCGAGGTCGATGTTTTGCAACAGTTCGCGCACCGCTTCGGCGCCCGTGCCCGCGCGGAAATTATATATGGGGTCTTCTTTTGCCTTGGCTTGCGCTTCGCGGTACTCGCTCATAGTAAGAATTTGCTTGTACTGCATGCCGCTGCTCATCGGGTCGATAACAACGTAACTTTGGAAGTTGATCAACTGTTCCAGATATTTGGGGGACATATCCAAAATAAGTCCCATGCGCGAAGGCGTGCCGCGGAAATACCAAATGTGCGAAACGGGCGCGGCAAGTTCGATGTGCCCCATACGTTCGCGACGCACTTTGGCTTTGGTTACTTTTACGCCGCACTTTTCGCATACGATACCCTTGTAACGTATACGTTTGTATTTACCGCAATGACATTCCCAATCCTTTACCGGTCCGAATATTCTTTCGCAGAACAGACCGTCTTTTTCGGGTTTTTGCGTGCGGTAGTTGATGGTTTCGGATTTTTTAACTTCGCCGAAAGACCATTCGCGTATTTTTTCGGGAGAGGCTATACCGATTTGAATGGAATCAAAGTCGTTCATAATGCCCGTGCGCGCCAATGTGTTGGAACGCAAAGCCGATATGGATTGACCGGTCAATGTTGTATCGTTACTCATTTACTCTACCTCCATTGTTATTCCTTGTCCTTGCCGTCGACGTCGTCGTCCGTTTCATCGTCGTCCGTTGCGTCGTCATCGTCGTACTTGAAGTCGTTAAGCGCGTCGAGCAGATCGTCAAATCCGTCGTCTTCGCCGCCTTCTTTTACGCCGTCGTCGCTCTCTTCGCCGTCGTCTTCGCTGCCGAACAATCCGCCCAATGCGTCGTCTTCGTCGTCGCTGTCGTCAAACAGACTGTCGAAACTGAAATCGTCGTCCTGTTCGGTAAAGCCCTTGTGTTCGTCGGCGTGATCCAATGCGATCTCGTCTTCTTCGGAGAAGTTTTGCATTTCTTGCTTGCGGTCTTCTCTTTCGGCAAGCATAACTTCGTTGTAGTCCGCTTCGTCGTCGGTAGAATCGCGCACGATAATTTCTTCCTTGTCCGCCGACAGAACTTTTACGTCCAATGCCAGCGATTGCAATTCCTTAATAAGTACCTTGAAACTTTCGGGAATGCCCGGATCGGGGATATTTTCGCCCTTTACTATCGCTTCGTAAGTCTTTACGCGGCCGACAACGTCGTCGGACTTGACGGTAAGGATCTCTTGCAATACGTTTGCGGCGCCGTAGGCTTCCAACGCCCACACTTCCATTTCGCCGAAACGCTGTCCGCCGAATTGCGCTTTGCCGCCCAAAGGTTGCTGCGTAACAAGGCTGTACGGACCTGTGCTTCTTGCGTGTATCTTGTCGTCTACCAAGTGTACCAATTTGAGATAGTACATATAGCCGACTGTAACTCTGTTTTCAAACGGTTCGCCCGTACGTCCGTCGTAAAGTTGAACTTTGCCGTCCACTTTGCCCGTTTCGGGGTTGACCATTCCGTTTTGTTCGAATAATTTGCGTATTTCTTCTTCGCTTGCACCGTCGAATACGGGTGTGGCTATCTTCCAGCCCAACATTTTGGAAATAAGTCCCAAGTGAACTTCCAATACCTGACCGATATTCATACGCGAAGGAACGCCCAACGGGTTGAGCACTATTTGCAACGGCGTGCCGTCTTCCATAAAGGGCATATCTTCTTCCGGCAAGATGCGCGAAACGACGCCCTTGTTGCCGTGGCGACCCGCCATTTTGTCTCCGACGGAGATTTTACGCTTTTGCGCGATGTAAACGCGCACCAACTTGCTTACGCCGGGGTCGAGTTCGTCCTTGTTTTCGCGAGTGAACACTTTTACGTCCACTACGATACCGCCTTCGCCGTTGGGAACGCGCAATGACGTATCGCGCACTTCGCGCGCTTTTTCGGAGAATATGGCGCGCAACAGGCGTTCTTCCGGCGTAAGGTCGGTTTCGCCCTTGGGGGTAACTTTACCCACCAAAATATCGCCGGGGTGTACTTCCGCGCCGATACGGATAATACCGTCTTCGTCCAGATCTTTAAGCGCGTCTTCGCCGACGTTGGGAATGTCGCGGGTAAATTCTTCCGGTCCCAACTTGGTCTCGCGCGATTCGATCTCGTGTTCTTCGATGTGGATAGACGTAAACGCGTCTTCCTTTACCAAGCGTTCGCTGAGCAAAACCGCGTCTTCGTAGTTGTAACCTTCCCAGGTCATAAAGCCGATCATCATATTGCGGCCGAGCGCAAGTTCGCCGCCGTCGGTGCTGGGACCGTCGGCAAGCACTTGTCCCTTGTCCACTCTGTCGCCCGCCTTGACGATTATCTTTTGGTTGATACACGTGCCCTGATTGGAACGCACGAATTTTTTGAGCGTGTAGGTTTGCAACGTGCCGTCGTCCGAACGGACGATTATTTTGTTGTCCGTGGCGTGCAACACCGTTCCCGCCTGTTCGGCAATTACCATTACGCCGCTGTCGTACGCAATGCGCGCTTCGATACCGGTGGCTACAATGGGCGCTTCCGGACTGATAAGGGGCACTGCCTGACGTTGCATGTTACTGCCCATCAACGCGCGGTTGGTATCGTCGTTTTCCAAGAAGGGAATAAGGCTGGTTGCAACCGAAATAAGTTGACGGGGCGAAACGTCGATGTAATCCACTCTTTCGCGGGGGAATTCCAATATCTCTTCGCGGCGGCGGCATGTGATACGTTCGCGCACGAAGTAGCCGTTTTCGTCCAACGGCTCGTTGGCTTGACCGATGATGTACTTGTCCTCTTCGTCCGCGGACAAATACTCTACAGTATCCGTAACCGTCTTGTGGATCTTGTCCACTCTGCGGTAGGGCGCTTCGATAAAGCCGTATTCGTTAATGCGCGCATAGCCCGCAAGAGATGTGATAAGACCGATATTTTGACCTTCGGGCGTCTCGATAGGGCACATTCTGCCGTAGTGAGTGTAGTGAACGTCGCGGACTTCGAAGGTTGCGCGATCGCGGTTAAGTCCGCCGGGACCCAACGCCGAAAGTTTACGCTTGTGCGTAAGTTCCGCAATGGGGTTGGATTGATCCATAAATTGCGACAACTGCGAAGAACCGAAAAATTCCTTGATGGCAGAAGATACGGGACGAACGTTGATCAACGTCTGCGGGGTGGCTTTGCCCGGCTCCTGTATTGCCATTCTTTCGCGAATGACGCGTTCGAGACGGGAAATACCGATACGGAATTGGTTTTGAAGCAATTCGCCTATCGAGCGCACGCGACGATTGCCCAAGTGGTCGATGTCGTCGGCGGAGCCGATGCCGTACTTCATACACAGGTTGTAGTTTACCGTTGCAATGATGTCCGCGCGGGTAATGTGCTTGGAAATAAGTTCGTCCTTGCGCGACTTGATGAGCGCAGCCGTGTCTTCGACGGACAGTTGCTGAGACAAAATTTCGTCGAGCGTCTGCACGTCTACCGCTTCGTATATGCCGCACGCTTTGAAGTCCAATGCGGCAAAACGTTTGTCCACCGTCATTGCGTACATAGCCGCGTTTACGGTGCGGTTGCCTATTACCTTTACGCAGGGACATTCGTGCGCAAACACAATTACGTCGGCAATGTTGGATTTGTAAATGTTAAAGCCGTTTTCAAAGGCTATTTGCGCCGCTTCGGTTACCAAAACGTCGCCCTTGCGCTCTTCGTAAGTGGACTTGGGCAAGTCGGTAAGCACGCGGCCGCTGAGATCGATCTTTTCGCCGTAGACGTTAAGTACGCCTGCGGGCGACAGTACGATATTGCCCAGACATTCGCCGAGTTTCTTTTCGTAATCGTGTACGCTTTCCGCGCTGTCGGCGGCAAAAATTTGCTTGTACGTCTGCTCGGACGTGTAAATTTCGTTGATACCGCTGTGCTGAATGTCGTAAGCGTCGGACGAAGTAAGCACCGTGCCCGCCGCAATCGTACGGTTGAAGGGTATGGTAACCGCCTGATCCAAATACGCGCCTTCCGCCGCGTCGTAAAACTTTTTGGTGTCGGCAACTTTGACGTCTACGGTTACGCCCTTGTCGTTAAGGATCTTTATGCTGCTTACAACGCCGCTTTGCGCAATAAGTTGCGCCTGTTCGCGCGTTAAGCAGGTGTATTTGGCAAAAGTGAGCAACTTTACGTCTACGGGTTTGCCCAGAGTAAGTTTGCGTATACGCGACGCCAACGACAACTTTTTGTTGAATTTGTAACGTCCCACGCGTGCAAGGTCGTAACGATGAGCGTCAAAAAGCAGATCGTTCAACGTCTTTTGCACCGATTCGTCCGTGGGGATCTCGCCCGGACGCAGACGGCGGTAGATTTCCACCAACGACTCCTGGTCGGTTGCGGTGTCGTCCTTGTTGAAGGTAAGCGCCAACACGGGGTCGTACTCGAACAGCGACGCGATAAAGTTACCGCTGCGGTTGTCCTTGTTGAGCGCGTCGTGCAAAATTCCGCGCAAAAGCACCGTAATGGGCAACTTTCTGTTGCGGTCGATGTGTACGTACAGCACGTTGTTGTTGGAATCGTGGTCGATTTCCAACCAGGCGCCGCGGCTGGGCATTGCCGTCGTGTTGTAGATGGGCTTGCCGTTCTTGTCCATTTGCACGTCGCAGTAAACGCCGGGAGAACGCACCAATTGAGATACGATTACGCGCTCCGCACCGTTGATGATAAAACTGCCGGTGTTGGTCATTAGCGGAAAATCGCCCATAAATACTTCCTGATCGATAAATTCGCCCGTGCCCTTGTTGATGAGCCGCACGTTAAGACGCAACGGCGCGGCGTATGTGGCGTCGCGCAGACGGCACTCGTCCTCCGTATACTTGGGAGTGGGATCGATGCGGTGATCCAAAAATTCCAATCTGAAATGTCCCGCAAAGTCTTCGATAGGCGAAAAATCTTCAAACACCTCGCGAATACCTTGGTCGATGAACATTTTGTAACTGGATTTTTGCACCTCGATCAGGTTGGGTAACGGCAGTACCTCTTTCGTCTTGGAAAAGGACTTACGTTCATGGTTTCCGTACTTTTCAATCTTGATGTCTTGTGCCATTTACAAAACTCCTCAATAAAATTTTCAAAAAATTTGTCAAAAAATGTTGCAAAGTCGCCGCCGATATGGTATTGTGAAATACACAGAGCGTTGCAAACGTTTTGCACGTCCGCGCCCGACATATTGGGCAACTTGTTGCGAAAACGGGTCTTTTGCGGCAAAAACGTTATATTTTTGTGCAAAATTTACGTAAAAAAGCGCAAAATCCCCCATTAGTGCGTATATACACCGATATATAGTAACACGAAATTTTGCAATAGTCAAAATTATGTCGCCCATAGTATCAAAAAATAAATAAGAAAATATTTTTTCATTATTGACGCGTTGTATGCGTCATTTTTTATGCGCGCCGCACTTGCTTTGCGCCACGCTGGCGCGGGCGACTTGACGGCGCCGGAACAACGCGGCGACAACGCACGCCACTGCCCCACTAACGAACATAACAGACCGCCTGCTATCGACTTGCGAGCATAACAGGTTGGCAAACTATTGTTTTGCGCACACAACTGTCCTGCGTAATATTGGCTTGCGCACGGCAGACTTGCGCTATTGTCTGTAAATGTATGATACTGTTTACAAAAGCAGACGCACGCTGCCCCACTTACGAACATAACAGTCTACATACTACCTACTTGCCGTACTTGCGCGAGCGGGGTCGAATTTACGCAAAAAAACGGCGCGGCGGTAAAAACCGCTGCGCCGTAAAATATTTGCCGTCAAGCGACAGTTATTGGGGATTCCGTCGGCATACGCAATTGCGATAAACAACGTTAAACTATCGTATTGCGATGCATATCTGCCAAAAACCCGTTATTTTTTGAAATATCTGTTATACAAACCTTCAAACGCTTTGCCGTGGCGGGCTTCGTCGCGAGCCATTTCGTGAACGGTGTCGTGAATGGCGTCGAGACCGAGTTCTTTGGCGCGTTTAGCCAACTTGGTTTTGCCCAAAGTTGCGCCGTTTTCGGCTTCTATACGCATTTGCAGGTTTTTCGCCGTGCTGTCGGTTACCACTTCGCCCAACAGTTCGGCAAATTTGGCTGCGTGTTCCGCTTCTTCCAAGGCGGCTTTTTCCCAATACAAACCAACTTCGGGATAACCTTCGCGGAAAGCCACGCGCGACATTGCAAGATACATTCCCACTTCGCTGCACTCGCCGTTGAAGTTCATTCTGAGATCGTCGATGACGTCCTGAGGAGCGCCTTGCGCCACTCCCACAACGTGTTCCGCCGCCCAAGTAAGTCCGTCGGACTGAGCGACAAATTTGGATTGGGGCGCTTTACATTGCGGACATTGTGCGGGAGGTTCGTCCCCTTCGTAAACATATCCGCATACCGAACAAACAAATTTCATAGCAAATTACTCCTTATATGTAATATTAGCGGCGTTTAACGCACGCCTGCGCTACACCGAAAACGCCGTTTTCGGCATTTGATTACTCGTCTGTTTCTTCAAACATTTCGGAGCCTACTCCGCAAAGGGGGCAAACTTCGGGCGGTTCATCGCCTTCGTGAACGTATCCGCACACCGTGCAAACCCATTTTTTCATAGCAAAATCTCCTTACCTTATATTTTACGATTGCGACATTTGCCGCAAATAACGTACAAAATTATTTGGCGCGCGTTACGTCGCACAAAGGGTGCAAAGCCGCCGCTTTTTACGCGGTTGCCGCCCCGAAAGACGTAAATTTTGCGCGCTTATATGATAACATTTATCGCGTGATTTGTAAACACAATTATCCGAAATTATTGCACGTATCGCGCGGATTTTTTGCCCGTTTTGACATAATATTGCAATTTGCGACGTTTAATATATCAAACCGAAATCGGAGAATTACGTGAAAGATTACATTGTTCGCCGCGTAACGGATATAGCCGAGTACCTTGTGGCAACGCGCTGCACTGTACGCGAAGCGGCAACGGCATACTGCGTAAGCAAATCCACCGCGCACAAAGACCTTAACGAAAGGCTTGCCGAAATAAATCCCGCGCTGTATCGCCAGACAAAACAGATACTTAACGGCAATTGGAACGAGCGTTACATTCGCGGCGGCAACGCCACCAAAAACAAGTATCTGATTGCGGCAAAAAAACGATATTGACACGCGCAACCGCCGTTGTGCCGCTTTCCGCCCCAATATAAAACGCCGCAGACGCGCGCGGTCGCTTGGCTGTCGATTGAGCCGTGCGCACAGAAAAATCAAAAAAACGCCGCCGACGCACGCGGAATATTGTCCGCAATTGCCGCCGACGGCGAAATTACTTGTATTACCACTTGTTTTCGGCGTGTTCGCAAAACGCCACAAAGGGCGGGATTTTTACCGTGGTGCCATCGTCAAGCACCACTTTGCCGCGCCATTTGCCGAATACCTGATGGCATTTGTTATTTACCCACAAAAATTTAGTCTTGGTAAAATTGTCGTAGATGGGTTCCGCTTCGAACACGAACTTTTTGTTTTTGTCGGAGTAGCGCACCTTGTTGCCGTTGTCGGTTTGTTTTATTTCGCCCAATTTGTAGGCGACGTTGTCGTAAAAGAACACGTTTTCGGTGTCGTCCGAGTTGCCGAAGCCCCAGCCGATATTAAAACCGAACGGTTTGCCGTCTACGGTAGTGCCGCCGTTGCCCCACACCCATTCGTGCCTGTAGGGCCAAACGCCCCTGCCCCAATCGAACAGAGCAAAGCCGTTTTTTATTTCGTAACACACGTCCTCGATGCGGCAACAACCGTTTACCACAAAGCAGTTTTCCTTGTAGTTGAGATACCAGCAGCGCTTTTCTTCGAAGGGCACCGCCATTACCATCTTGTCCTTGTGTTTGCTTACGTTGGTAAGCAGCAAATTTATTTCCGCCTTTATGCCCGTGCGGTCGGTTGCGGTAAACGACAGCCGTCTGAACTTGTCGGTAACTTCGAACTGCACAAACAAATCGCGCGAAAAATACCGCAACACGTTGGGCACTTCGGGATTGACGGGCATTTTGTTGACAAAACTTTTTTTGGCGGGGGCAATTTTGCTTACCTGTCGGCGCATACCCGTTTGCAAATCGATGATGGTTGCCGCCGCCTGCATTGCGTAAGAAACGTGCCCCAACGTCAATTGCAAAACGTATCTGTCGTCGAAATGTATTTGGTAAAAATCCCATTCTTTAAGACGCATATACGGAAATTTGACGCCGTGCTTGTCGTATGTAAAATTCATATGTGCGGCGGTGCCTTGACATTGCAAGTTGCCCTGCTCGTCCAGCAAACGCCGCGTATCCTTGATGTCCGTCATGATCTGTTTCTACCGAAAAGCGCAAATACGCGCACAAGCAATTCGAGAATTTCGAAATATAAGTATATAAGCGTTACCGTAAGAGAAAAGGCAACCGCCCATTCGTATTTTTTGTCGGCGCCATATTGCACAATGACGTCTACGCTGTGCAGATCCATAAGTATCATTACCGCAGCCCACACCACAAAAACGACGGATACGCCCAATTGCCAACCGAAATACGCCATATCTCCCACAATTCTCAGCAAATACAGCGGAAGCATGATCATTTGCAGCACAAACACGCTCATCAGCACAATCAAAAAGCCGCGCAAAAAGCCGCTTTTTACGCGCACTTGCAACACTCTGTTAAGCACAATGCACAAAACAAACACTATTGCCGTGCCCAAAATTGCCGCCAACGCAACGCCGGGGACGATCAATTCGAACAAA
Organism: uncultured Clostridia bacterium; assembly: GCA_947629985.1. Classification (GTDB taxonomy): domain Bacteria; phylum Bacillota; class Clostridia; order Christensenellales; family CAG-314; genus Fimimonas. Next base: position 162,828 of record CANRFV010000003.1, read on the forward strand.
AATGACACAAAGCCCAACAGCGCGCCTTCGATTGCGACGTAAAACCAGCCCAGCACCTTGGCTGTGGACGGAACAAACGTTATTACCATCGATATGACGAGCATGGGAATAAACGAGCAAGACAAGCCAACAAGCACAACCGCCAACAGGTTGGATTGGACGTTGCCCGCCAAAGTTTGAACAAGCAGAACGTACACGCCCACAGCCGCCAATATGGCAACCAACGCAAACAAAAACGTTTTGAGATAGACGCCTTTGTAAGTGGAGGGCGACGTCTCTACGGCAAGTTCGCCGCGTTCCGCTTTGGAAACATAGCGTCGTACAGACGGATTACTCATTCTCATAATACAACTCTCCTTTTTGTAAAGCGCAAACGCTTACGTATACAGTATAGCACAAACGCGACGTTAATGCAATGCCAATTTGCACCTTGCGCCATTATTATTGTAGGCAATATAATATTTTTTAACCGACGCTTTGCTTGACAAATCGGCGTTTACAACTTAGAATGAATAACGTTGACAACGGTTTGCCGCGGGCGGACACTGTACCGCACAATGCAGGCGGCAACGCAAGGAGAAAAACAATGGCACAACTTACTATGGACAAATTGGTCAATCTGTGCAAGGGACGCGGTTTTGTTTACGCAGGCAGCGAAATTTACGGCGGTCTTGCCAACTCGTGGGATTACGGTCCGCTGGGCGCAGAGATGAAAAACAACATAAAACAGGTGTGGTATCGCAAGTTTGTAAAGGAAAATCCGCTGAACGTCGGCTTGGACAGCGCAATACTTATGAACCCAAAAACCTGGCAGGCAAGCGGACACATCGGCGGTTTCAGCGATCCGCTTGTAGACTGCAAAAGTTGCAAAACGCGTTACCGCGCAGACAATCTGATAGAAGAATATCAGGCAAAACACGGCGCGGACGTCGCCGTTGCCGCAATGAGCAACGAACAGATGTCCGAATACATTACGCAACATCAAATACATTGCCCCGTGTGCGGAAATTGCGACTTTACGCCTATACGCAAGTTCAATCTTATGTTCAAAACTTTCATCGGCGTAACCGAGGACACTACTTCCACGGTATATCTACGCCCCGAAACGGCGCAGGGCATTTTTGTAAACTTCAAAAACGTCTGCCGTACCACTCGCCGCAAGATACCCTTCGGAATCGGGCAGATAGGCAAGTCTTTCCGCAACGAAATTACCCCCGGCAACTTTATTTTCCGCACGCGCGAATTTGAACAGATGGAGTTGGAATTTTTCTGCAAACCCGGCACCGATCTGGAATGGTTTGACTATTGGAAAAACTTTTGCAAGCAGTGGCTGTTGGACTTGGGCATAAAACCCGAAAATTTGCGCTTGCGCGACCACGACAAGGACGAATTGTGCTTTTACAGCAAAGCCACTACCGACTTCGAAATAAAATTCCCCTTTGGTTGGGGCGAACTGTGGGGCATTGCCGACCGCACGGACTACGACTTGGGACGTCATCAGGAAGTAAGCGGCGAAAGTCTGGAATACACCGACCCCGTAACCGGCGAAAAATATCTGCCCTACGTAATAGAGCCGAGTTTGGGCGCGGACAGGGCTTTTTTGGCGTTTTTGTCCAACGCGTACGACGAAGAAGAAGTAGGCGAAGGCGACACGCGCGTGGTATTGCACCTGCACCCCGAAATCGCTCCCTTTAAGGCGTGCGTATTGCCGCTAAGCAAAAAACTGTCCGACAAGGCAACGGAAATTTACGAAGATCTGCTAAGCGAATTTACCTGCGATTACGACGAAGCGGGCAGTATAGGCAAACGCTACCGCCGTCAGGACGAAATAGGCACGCCGTTTTGCGTAACCGTGGACTTCGACACCGAAAACGACGGCTGCGTAACCGTGCGCGACCGCGACAGCATGCAACAGGAACGCATACCGCTTGCCGAACTTAAACAATATCTGAGAAAGAAAATTTACATTTATTGATATTATTAAAAACGGTTGCGGTTGAAGCAAATCGGTGCGCAACGCATACGAAAGCGGCGTCGAGTATGTAAAATTACACTGCAATGCATATTGACGTTAAATGCCTACGCAAATAAAAAAAAACGCGACCGCATATGCAACGACGGCGCATAAAAAACAACAATATATAAAATAAAACAACGGCTCGGCGGCAAAAATTGCCGCCGAGCCGTATTTTTGGCAACCGATCGAATATTCACGCGCACATATAACTCCGTTTGCGCCGCCAAACGATGTGGCGCTCGCACCAAACAGCCGACTACGCGCAAAAATTGCGCCGTTTGAATTTAATTATATACGCAAATCGGATATTGTCAATACTTTGCCCGCGTGCCGCAACGCGCACGTCATTGCTATACAAACAAAATTATTTTTTCATTATACGCAACCGAGCGCAACCGAGCATTGCAAATTGCAACGATTTTTAGTATAATTATATTTGATGCAACGCGCGCAGCCAAGTCCGCTTGTAAGTGCGCCACGTTGCGGCAAAAACAAACCGTCGGAGAAAATAAATGAACATCAATCAAAAAATAACCGAAGAACTTAACGTTGCAAAGTGGCAAGTGGACGCCGCCGTCCAATTGATAGACGACGGCAACACCATTCCGTTTATTTCGCGTTACCGCAAGGAGGCGACGGGGCAACTTAACGACGAGCAACTGCGCAAACTTGACGAGCGCCTTACGTATTTGCGCAATCTGGACGACAAAAAGGCGCAGGTAATAAAGAGCATAGACGAGCAGGGGTTGCTTACCGACGAACTGCGCGAGCAAATAGAACAAGCCGAAACGCAGGTTGCGGTAGACGACTTGTACCGTCCGTACCGCCCCAAACGCCGCACGCGCGCAACCATTGCCAAGGAGCGCGGCTTGGAAGGGCTGACAAATATCATTTTGCTGCAACTTACCGATACCGATATCGACGTTGTTGCGCAACAGTACGTAAATGCGGACAAGGGTGTAAACAGCGCGGACGAAGCGATAGAAGGCGCCAAGGACATTATTGCCGAGTTTATTTCGGACAACGCCGCATACCGCACCGCCATACGCGACCTTACTTTCCGTTTGGGACAGATAACGTCTGTTGCCAAAAAGCCCGACGTATCCACCGTGTACGACAACTACTACAATTACAGCGAAGACATTGCCAAAATAAGCGGACACCGCGTGCTGGCGATAAACCGCGGCGAAGCGGAAAAGGTGCTTACGGTAAAGGTAGTTGCGCCCACCGACATAATAAACGACTACCTTGTGCGCCACGTTATAACGCGCAACAACGCGCATACCGAACAAATACTAAAAGATACCATTGCCGACAGTTACGCGCGGCTGATAGAACCCAGCATTGCAACGGAAATTCGCAACGCATTAACCGACAAGGCGCAGGACGGCGCAATTGCCGTATTCGGCAAAAATCTCGAACAGTTGCTTATGCAACCGCCCATTGCGGGGCAGGTGGTATTGGGCTGGGACCCCGCTTTCCGCACGGGGTGCAAACTTGCCGTTGTGGACGCAACGGGCAAAGTGCTTGATACGGCGGTAATTTTTCCCACCGCGCCCACAACTCCCGAAAAAATTGCCAAAGCCAAACTTACGTTGCAGGCGCTTATCAAAAAGTACGGCGTTACGCTCATTTCGTTGGGCAACGGCACCGCTTCGCGCGAAAGCGAGCAAATAATAGTTCAACTGTTGCACGAAACGGGGCTGCCCGTACAGTACGTGATCGTAAACGAGGCGGGCGCAAGCGTGTACTCCGCCAGCAAGTTGGCAACGCAGGAATTTCCGCAATTTGACGTGGGACAGCGCAGCGCGGCAAGCATAGCGCGGCGTTTGCAAGATCCGCTTGCCGAATTGGTAAAAATAGACCCCAAGTCTATCGGCGTGGGGCAATATCAGCACGATATGAACCAAAAGAAATTGGGCGAAGCGCTAAGCGGCGTTGTGGAAGATTGCGTAAACAAAGTGGGCGTAGACCTTAATACCGCAAGCGCGCCGCTGCTTACGTACATTTCCGGCATATCCGCCGCAATTGCCAAAAATATTGTTGCCTACCGCGAGCAAAACGGCAAATTTACCAACCGCAAACAGTTGCTTAACGTAGACAAGTTGGGCGAAAAAGCCTACCAGCAATGCGCGGGATTTTTGCGCATAAACGGTGGCGACAACGTGCTGGACGCAACGGGCGTTCACCCCGAAAGTTACGCCGCAACGGTGCAATTTATGCAATTGATGAACATCAAGCCCGAACAAATAGGCAACTTGGCGGGGCTGTCCAAAACAAACATCGATTACCGCAAACTTAGCGACAAATTGGGCGTGGGCGAAATTACCCTGCGCGATATAGTTGCCGAATTGGAAAAGCCCGCCCGCGACCCGCGCGAACAAATGCCCAAACCCATATTGCGCAGCGACGTGCTGGAACTGAAAGACCTTAAAGAAGGAATGATACTTAAAGGCACCGTGCGCAACGTAATAGACTTTGGCGTATTTGTGGATATAGGCGTACATCAGGACGGTTTGGTACACATTTCGCAACTATCCGCCACCAAATTTGTAAAACACCCGCTTGAAGTTGTAAAAGTGGGCGACATTGTGGACGTAAAAGTGCTGTCCGTAGACGTAAACAAAAAGCGCATTTCGCTTACTATGAAAATTTGACGAATAAACTTTGCACGGCGTAAAAATTGCGCGGGGAACAAAAAAAGCGCCGAGCGAAAAGCAGGTGCTGTAAAACAACCAAAATTACGGGAAAATTTAATATAACGAGAGCAAATTAAACATAGCGACGTCGTGTTGGGTCGCAACGAAAAAGGACACATTTTGATTGTGTCCTTTTTTCGTTTCTGCTTTTGGGCGCGCTCGCCACAGTCTTTCGTAACAGGGAAATCCAAAGTATTTTTGCACAAAACAAAAGGGCGCGGTAGTATTGCCGCTCCCTTCGTTGCTTTATTGTATCATTCACATTGTTTTTTGTGGTTGCCCGCTTTGTTCCACTTGGGGTTCATTTCGGTTATCAGGCGCGTTTCCAAATCGACGTTTTCTATCGCTAAAACATTATAATTTTGTATGTCGGCTTTAAGTTGTTTAAGTTCATCTTCGGACAATGTTTCGTATTCTCTTTTCAATTTGCAGCAAGAATAGTGTTTTGCAAGAGTGCTGTTTGTTTTGTTGCATTTAACTTGCAAGTAAAGGCGTTCTCTAACGCTCTTTTTGTACGATTCTCCTATGTAAAGAATTTTGTTTTCGTCATCAAATATAATGTATACGCCGTTAAATTCAAAAGCCGAACAGTCATTTTTGCCGTCTTTGAGAAATTGACCGAGTTTACCTTGGGCGGTTCTTTTGATTTCTATTCCAAACAAATCAGGGTCTTTGTTGTTCAAAATGTCTTTAAGTTCTTGTAATGTCATTTGTTGTTTCTCCTTTATTTTATTTTTTAGTTTCAAATTACAATACCATTGTTATTTTACGCTGTCGCGCGTAGCGCCCCAGACGACGGGGCAGCGACCAAATTTTCTGTTTAAAACATCCCAATCGGAATCCCAGCATGACGGTTGTTCGGCCGCTTCGCAATAAATGGTAATGTTGTAGCAACCGAAAAATACCCGCTCACCAATATTCGTAACACTTTTGGGTATAAAAATCGACGTAAGACTGCTGCAATTGTAGAAAGCGTTGCCGCCGATACTTGTTACACTGTCGGGTATGATTATTGATGTAAGATTGCTACAACCGTCGAAAGCGTAACTGCCAATATTTGTTACACTGTCGGGTATTATTATTGACGTAAGATTGCTGCACTCACTGAAAGCGTGTTCGCCTATGCTTTCAATTTTACTGTTCTGTTCGAAATTTACCGTAGCCAGATTTGAACCGGAAAAAGCGTTATCGCCGATACTTGTTACACTGTTGGGTATGGTTATCGACGTAAGATTGCTACAACCGCCGAAAGCGCAGCCAATACTTTTAAGTTTACTGTTTGCCTCGAAATTTACCGTAACCAGATTTGTACAATCTCTGAAAGCACCATAGTCTATACTTATTACACTGTCGGGTATGGTTATTGATGTAAGGCTACTGCAAGCACGGAAAGCGCTATCGCCTATACTTTCAAGTTTGCTGTCCGAGCCAAAATTTACAGCAGAAAGATTGTAGCAATTGTAGAAAGTGCTTTCGCTAATACTTGTTACGCTGTCGGGTATTGTTATAGATGTAAGATTTTTACAATAGTAGAAAGCGCGCTCGCCTATACTTTCAAGTTTGCTGTTTGCGCCGAAATTTACAGTAGCCAGATTTGTGCAATAGTAGAAAGCGCCGTCAATATTGGTTACACTGTCGGGTATGGTTATTGATGTAAGGCTAGTGCAATTGTAGAAAGCACTATCGCCAATACTTTTAAGGTTGCTGTTATCGGCAAAATTTACTTCTTTCAGATATGCGCAACCCGAAAATGCGCTTGCGCCAATACTTGTTATACTGTTGGGTATATTTACCGTTACAATACGGCAGTTGGCAAAGGCGTTGTCGCCTATGCTGACTACGGGCTGCCCGTTATATGCGGACGGAACGGTTACGTTCAAGTCGCTGTCGGAGTAGACCGTAACGGAATAGCCGCCGTCGCACTGTTCAAAGTTGAACTGCGATGTATCGCTCGGATTGTCATTGCCGCTTTGTCCGCCTTGGCTACCGCCCTGACCGCCTTGGTTTCCGCCCTGTCCGCCGCCTTGGCTACCGCCGCCACCCGGTGTGTCGCCGCCTTGTTGGTTAGCCGTCCAATGAGCGTACAGCGTAACGCTGGCATTTGCAACGTAACTTGCTCCCGCTTTGCCCACAAGTGTGCCGCCGCCGATACTGTCGTACCAGCCGTCAAGAGTGTACCCCGTGCGAGATACTGTCGGCAAAGTAACGGAATTGCCTTGCGTAACGGTTTGTGCGGGCGGATTTGTTCCGCCGCTGTAATTGATTGCAAATGTTACCGTAACGTTGTTGGGCGCGGGATCGTCGCCCTGATCGCCGCCGCCCGGGTTATCGCTGCCGCCTTGTCCACCGCCGGGGGTTGTGCCACCGCCGGGGTTGTCGTTGCCGCCCTGCGCTTTGGTGTAGCCGCAGGTATCGCACACGTTGTCCGTACCGAAGTTGTGCGCGGCGCGGTCTGCCGTTACATCGTGTCCGCAGGTTGCAACGTGCCAATGTTCGGAGTCGTTACTGCTCCACATAGACGAAAAGGTGTGTTGGTGGGGAGTAGGCTCATTACCGCCCTTGTCCACCGTCGGGGTTGTCGCTACCGCCTTGGTTGCCGCCCTGCGCCTTGGTGTAGCCGCAGGTATCGCACACGTTGTCTGTGCCGAAGTTGTGCGCGGCGCGGTCTGCCGTTACGTCGTGTCCGCAAGTTGCCACGTGCCAATGTTCGGAGTCGTTACTGCTCCACATAGACGAAAATGTGTGTTGGTGGGGAGTAGGTTCATTACCGCCCTGTCCGCCGTTGGGGTCGTCATTGTTGTGCGAATCGTCGGGCGTGCATGCCGCAACGGTTATTGCCGCAATTAGCAGTAGTGCAAGTAGCAAAATTACAACAAATTTGCGTGAGTGTTTCATAGTGCGTCTCCTTTTGTAATGTAATAAAAATCCGCGTCTTCAAGGCGCGGTTTTTCTCCTAGCCTTCAAGGCTTGGTACTGGCGACCCCGATTTCGGGGTCTTTTTGTTCGCCCAATTGCCTTTGTCTCTCTTACTTACCCGTAAACGGGTCCTTATACTCTTTAATGCTCTTCTTATCTGCTATCTGGTCTTCTAATTCTTGGTTCCTTATGTAGTTCTGCACCGCCTTTTTGTTTAGACCTACGGTCGAAACGTAGTAACCTTCTGACCAGAAGTGTCTGTTGCCATAGTTGTACTTCAAATTCGCATGCTCGTCAAAGATCATTAAACTACTTTTACCTTTCAAATATCCCATAAAAGATGATACGGATATCTTCGGCGGTATCTTGACGAGCATGTGTATATGATCTGCCATCGCATGCGCTTCTACGATTTCTACTCCTTTGTATTCGCAAAGTCTCCTTATATATTTACCAATATCCGACCTTAGCTTTGCATATATGGCTTTTCTACGATATTTTGGAGTAAATACGATATGATACTGGCAATTCCATTTGGTATGTGCTAATTATCCTTGGGGATTTTTTCGATCCCCAAGATAATTGCACGTTTTTTTGTTACTGCGGTATATTCACCGCACCT
>CANRFV010000004.1 GCA_947629985.1 uncultured Clostridia bacterium
CCTATAATTAAACAAAAGGACACGGCAGACGGCGTAAAACCGTCTGCCAAAAGTGTCCCCACCGATACCTTACGAGGATAAGGAAAGTGCCACAACGCGCTTTCGACCGTCAACAAGCGGGAAACCCGCTTTGGAGGAGTAAACTTGGAAAATTTTGTCGTAATGGCATAAATGCCCTTTGAAAGTTGGCGAGAATGTGCTATAATAAATTAAAAGCGCAGAGTGACTACAAGAGGTAAATATGTTTTACAAAATGATAACGAAAAAGCGTGATGAGTGGTTACGGGGCGAAAACTCCGTGAAAGACCTCATTGCTTATATCGAAAGAACAGGGCAAATGCGGGATGCGCAAATCGACGCGATCAAGACCTATCTCTTTTTGAAGATCGCCTGCGAAAATCAACCGCTTGTCAAGTTGTTCTCTGCGGGAAAATTCAACAGCCTCGATCTTGATGATCTGGAAATCTCCACTTCGACGCGCGACGCGCTGAAAAATTCGCCCGCGCTTGCGGCGTTGTATGAGTTCGCAAGTCAGAAAGACGATGACGGAAATCAACTATCCGCGAGTATTTGCGAAGCAATCAAGAAAGAGCCGACGAGCGTAGATGCCGTGGAATTTTTTAAGGAGGCGTTTTATCACGTTACATATACGGACTATCTTTTCAGTCTGCCTATGGGTGCGGGCAAGACGTATCTCATGGCGGCATTTATCTATTTAGATCTCTATTTTGCCTGCAATGAACCTGATAATCAGGTTTTCGCGCATAACTGCATTATTATTGCGCCCTCGGGCTTGAAATCATCCGTCGTTCCGAGTTTAAGGACGATACAGAACTTTGACCCTTCCTGGATCATCCCCGAGCCTGCGGCATCGAACTTGAAGCAGATGCTGATTTTTGAGGTCTTGGACGAGAGCAAAACGGCAAAGAAATCCAATAAAACGAGGAATCCGAACGTACAGAAAATTGCCATTCACCAACCGCTCGAAAAGCTGTTTGGGCTTGTCGCCGTCACAAACGCCGAAAAGGTTATCTTGAACGGCATCGTCGAATCGAAAGGTCAAATCAGCATGTTTGAAGAGAGCGAGGACGAAAAAGACAGGCAGGCGAACGAACTCCGAAATCTGATCGGAAAACTGCCCAATCTTTCCGTTTTCATAGATGAAGTACATCATGCCGCGACGGACGAAAAAAAGTTGCGTTCGGTCGTCAGTAAATGGGCACGGCATGGAAGTGTCAACAGTGTGATCGGCTTCTCGGGCACACCCTACTTACAAGGGACAGAAAAAGTCAAAGCAACAGGCAAGATTGCGATTGCGATGAAAGAAATCGCAAATATTGTATATTACTATCCTCTTGTGAATGGTATCGGAAATTTCTTGAAAAAACCCGTCGTGTATATTTCCGACAGCAACAAGCGCCTTGAAATTATAGAAAACGGCGTGCGGGAATTTTTACGGCAATATAAAGATACGACATATCCCGACGGGACGTGTGCGAAGCTCGGAATCTATTGCGGTTCGATTAAAACGCTTGAAGAACAGGTCTATCCCCTTGTGGAAAAAATCGTTTCAGAATACGGTCTCGACCCCGTCTCAGTCGTTTTGAAGTATCACGGGGGCAATAAAGAGTATTCCATTCCCGTGGACAGCGAACTAGAATTTCAAGCGCTCGATAAACCCTTCTCTACAAAGAAGATCATCTTACTTGTGCAGATCGGCAAAGAGGGTTGGGACTGCAAGAGTCTTACAGGAATAATTTTATCGCAGGAAGGCGATTGCGCCACCAACATGGTCTTGCAGACATCTTGTAGGTGTCTGCGCCAAGTGCAAAAAGATGAAATTGAAACGGCTCTGATTTATCTCAATAAGAGCAACGCCGAAACGCTGAATCTTCAACTCGAACAGCAACATAAAATCTCGCTGAGAGAATTTCAGAGTGGGGTGAAAGCTCACACAACCACCTTAAAGCGGTATGAGCGGATGCGCCATTTGAGGCTACCCAAAGTGGATTTTTATCAACTGAAAGTGATTTATCATGCTGTAAACGTAGAACCGCCGACGGACATCGCCGCAAAGATTTTGGCTGCCCCCGATGCGGTAAGGAGGGATGCGCTTATTCAGCAAGCGGAGATGTCGACATCACTTTCCATCACCAACAGCGGAAGCCTTGATAAAGCGGAGCGCGGCAATATCGTCGCTAATTTCGAACTATGGGTAAATGAGATTGCCAAAGAAAGTTTTGGTTTTCTTTCCCGCGCAAAACTTTTAGAGTATCGGGATACGCTCGAAAAGGCGTTTTCCGCAATGACATATGAGCGGGACGGGGTGCGGTATTTCAGCTCGCATTACGATTTGCCCGAGGCGAATGCCATGATCCGCAAGGCGTTTTATGAGCGTCGTTCTTTTGAAACGACCGAAGAACTTGTTCCCGAGGAGGCGAGTCTTCTGCATATCGAAAACTTTACTCCCGAAGTGCAGACAATGAAGCCGGACGATTACTATCCAAATCAAGAAATAGTGGAGAAAATCATCAAGGACGACAATGGGAAGCTGAAATTGACGAAAAATCAGGCAGATGATATAAAAATGCTTGAAGCAAGAGGATATCACGATTTTGCAGATTCCATAAGACAACAGATAATTTCTCACCCGATGAAGGACGCTTCTTTCCACTATCTGCCCTATCATACCGATAGCGAGTTTGAACAAATTTATTTGGAAGAATTGTTAAGATCCGCCTGCATTAAAGAGAAAAATCTTGAGGTTTATTACAACGGAGACCGCGCACTCACCGAGTTCAAGATCAAGTGTTATAAGAAAGACGGAAAGGCTTGGCGGTATCTCGGAATGTACACACCCGACTTTTTGGTCATTCAAAGGAAATACGGGGCAATCCATAAGGCATTGATTGCGGAAACGAAGGGCGAAGGTTTTGCCGCTGATTTTGAGGACAAGCGTAAATTTATGGAAACATACTTTACGGACGCCAACAACAAAAAGTACGGCTACCCTCGGTTCGATTTCCTGTACGTGGAAGATACGTTGGAACAATCGGAGCGCATCAAAAAGACAATCAAGAAGATAGAAGAATTTTTTACGCAGGAATGAGTATGAAATACATTGATTATAGAGAAAAACTGGGATTGGGTTTTGATAATCAGCAAAAAACGGATATGTTATTAAATAAGATTTTAGAGTTTTTAAATAAAATCTTAAGCGACTATCAAACAAGAGAAGATATTTTTGTCAAAGATATTGTATATTTTTATTCGCAGGAAGTTGGCGAGAGAATAATTTACAATGACTACAGGAATATTGTGAATAGTTTTGTTGTGGAAAAAAGTGCGGAAGGCTATATAAGTAAATTTATAGTGTTAATAAATTTAGCCAAAAAACAAAACAGAGCGTTGTTGCTAAAGGTTCTCAAAAACTTCATGGAATCTTTGAATATTGCCTATGAAGTTTATGAGGATGAAGATGGCTACTTCATTTTTCCAAAAGGTGCCGCCGAATTAGATAATGCGCTTGTGTCGGAGCCATTGGAGTGGTTAAACAAATATCCGCAAGCAAGAGCGGAATTTGTACAAGCTCTAAAAGATTATTCCGAATTGACCGCAGAGAACGCAAGCCATGTGGCGGATAACTTCAGAAAAGCTTTGGAAAGATTTTTTCAAGAGTTTTTCAACAGGAATTGCACTTTGGAAAACATTAAAAGCGAATATGGCGGTTTCATGAAGAGTAAGGGGGTTCCTGCAGAATTGAGCAACAATTTAGAAACCCTATTACAAGCATATACAAACTTCATGAACGGCTATGCAAAGCATCATAATAAAACGAGTAAAAACTTATTAGAGTACATCATGTATCAAACAGGCAATATCATGCGTTTGATGATTACATTGAAAAACGAGGAGGAAGCCAATAATGGCGATTAAATACATACCGTTTTTCCCCGAACCGATAGAGGGACAAGCGCTTTTGAATAATTTCAAGAGAACGCTTCGCTATAAAGGCGCAAACGAGGTTGAAAGCTCGCTCCGCCGCGGAATGCCGCTCTATGAAATGGAGAAGCAGGAAACCGTAGGCGAAAACAAAGACGGCAATCTTGTCATCCGCGGCGAGTGTATCTCCGCCTGCGCATACCTTCGTGAAAAGAATATCAAGGTCGATTTAGTCTATATCGATCCGCCGTTTGCTAGCGGCGCGGATTATGCTAAGAAGATTTATATTCGTCGCAATCCCAAAGTTGCGGAAGTGATCGCCAAAGCAGAAGAAGAACTCGAAGATGATGCTTTCAGAGAGTTTGAGGAAAAGATGTACGGCGACGTTTGGGATAAAGAAAAATATTTGAATTGGATGTATGAAAATCTTATGGCGATCAAGTCCATCATGAGCGAAACAGCATCCATTTTCGTTCATTTGGATAGCCACATCGGGCACTATGTCAAGATATTGTTGGATGAAATCTTTGGAGAAGATAATTTTATCAACGAAATAATATGGAAACGAACATTTTCACATTCAGACGTTGGTCAAGGCGCGAAACATCTTGGGAGATTACATGATATCATATATTATTATGTCTCATCAAACAATTATGTGCTAAATACTGTATATACGCCATATACCGAAGAATATATAAAGAATTTTTATAAATATACAGATTCTAACGGACGAAAATATCGTCTTGTTTCTCTTCTTGGACCCGGGGGCGCAGCGAAAGGCAATCCATATTATGAAGTAATGGGCGTATCACGGTATTGGGCATTCAGCAAAGATAGCATGAACAAAATGATAGCTGAAGGATTGATAGTTCAGACTTCGCCTGGTGCTGTTCCTCAAAAAATAAGATATTTGGATGAGTCAGAAGGAGTTCCTTTACAGGATTTATGGATGGATATACCTGCCGTACAAGGTGGTTCGATAGAAAATAGCGAATATTCTACACAAAAACCAGAGGCTCTTTTGGAAAGAATCATCAAAACATCATCTAATGAGGGGATGCTCGTAGCAGATTTCTTTGGTGGGAGCGGTGTCACTGCGGCAGTAGCAAGCAAACTCGGAAGAAAATTTATCACGAGCGACATCAATATCAATTCCATTCAGACGACGCGCGACAGGTTGAGAGCAAACGGCGCGGAATTTGACGTGTTTGAAATCAAGGACGGGGTTTCCCTTTACCGTAACCCCGTTCAGACAATGGAAAAAATCAAAGCACTCATCCCCGGACTAAAGAATGAAGACTCACTCGACTCATTTTGGGAGGGCGCAATTTCCGATAGCAAACTTGGGCTTATACCTGTATACGTACCCAATCTTATGGACAGTTCTACAAAATTGCTTGACGAAATGCTTATGCACCGAATCATACACGAGGCAATCCCCGATTTAGACTCTTCCGTAAAAAAAGTTGTTGTTTACTACGTCGATGTCACCGACCTCGAACAAATCAAAAAATTTATTCGGGAAGACGACTCCACGCTGGTAGAGATTGAACTGCGCGACCTGAAAGAAGTTCTCGATGATGTGGTCGTGCAAGATGAAATTGAGTTCTCTTGCAAGGAAACCGACGGGAAATATTGTTTGACGGTTGAAAAATTTGTCAGCGACAGAGTATCGCAGAAGATAAACGAGTTTAATCAAAAGGGCGCCGCCAATGCAAGCGAAAAGAAACCGTTCAAGCCGATCACGATCAGTGAGGAAGGCTTGGAACTCATTGAATTGATCTCTGTGGATTGCACCGAGGGCGAAGGCATTTGGCATTCCGACTATGAAATCAAAATCGATAAGAACGGCTATTTGATTGTAAACGGCACAAAGACGAAAACTTTTTGGGACGGCACTATGACCGTGGAGAAAAAACCTCTCCGCCTCAAAGTCCGCAACATCTGCGGCGACGAAAGCGAAGTCAAAGTGAAATAGGGCTGGGTGATATATGAACGATTATTTAGAGGTCTTTGACAAGTTCAAAGATGTAAAAGAAATTTTTGACCTTTGCGACGACGTGCATAAACTGCGCGAGTATTATCGCGCAGGACAGTTTCAAAAGATGCAGGAACATATAAAATCGTTGATGATAAAATATTCTCTTGAAACTCTTGTGTGGAATGCCGTCAATACGCAACCACCCCTTACATGCGAGCAAGCATATATCAACGCTGAAAACTTCTTGTGCGCACAAGGCGCAAAGATTATTGCCGAAAAAATATTCGAGTATCAAAGTCGCCTATTGCCCGATGAAATCTCTTTCATCGAATCTATAATAAAACCTATGGAGTAACGTATGAGTACAATTTCCGATAAAAAAGCACAAGCATTAGTAGCGTGCGAAAAGGTAATTAACGGCATTGAAGATGGAACTATTTCTATTTCTTCTGCTCTTCTTTTATGCAAAAAAGTTGCGAGATTAGTAAATGATGATGTGGGTATGATATGGCTTACTTATGAGCTTGAGGGATACCCGAGAACAAATGATGGACACGTCGATAAAAAAGCGTGGGAAATCGGCGAAACGCATGGTCGTGTTTATTGTGCAAAGAACAATGATGGGAACTTCGTCAAATACATTTTTACAGAACTTAGTAATGAGTTAGAGGCAGAGATTGACAGCAAGAAAAAAGCTATTGGGAATTTTACTACGCAAGGATTTTCCGTTTCAGGCGAATTAGCGCTTCTTGCAACCGATAGCCTGACAACCCATATCGCACAGAGTACCAACACCTTACTTAATGATATTTCAATTCGCGAGAGACGACTTGCCATTTTGAAATCGCAATATTACGATTATGCTGTTAAGTGGCAAATCGAGTTGAGTTTTGGAAACACAGCTCAATCTATATTCGAAGAATATCGAGCAAAAGTTGATAGATTTTTTACGAATATGCCTACTACCACACTTCAAAAGTTGAACGCCATTGAAAATTCGATGGAAGACGGAAATCCTGAACGTTATGCCCAAGTTTTAACTTCTTGCCGTAGACTTTGGTCGGAAATGGCAAAATCATTATTCTCGGAGTTATTTCCAGGCTATTCTGAAAAATCGTATAAAACAAAATCTGGAACGGAAATTGACATATCGGGAGACCATGATAATAATAAACTTTCTGCGGTGATTGAAAAATTACAATCAAAAGCCGCTAAAAATACACTTGTCGGAAGTGAAACCACTTATTTGATTGATTGGATGGAACAAATCAACAATCGGCAAAGTACGGGCGTACATTCCGAAGTAACCCGAGAGCAAGCAATGCAATGTATTATTCATACATACATAACCTTGGGGGATATTCTGACTTTGAAAGCATCAGTAGAGGCATGAACATCATGACGAGTAAAGAAGTAATAGTTCAAGGGATAAATATTCGGTATCAAAACTTAAATACTGAAGATTACATTTGCCTGACCGATATTGCAAAGGCTAAAAATCCACAGCATTCGGGCATTGTGCTTTCACATTGGCTCAGAAATTATTCCACGATTCAATACCTCGGGCTTTGGGAAACGCTGAACAATCCGAATTTTAATGTAACCGAATTCGGTAACATTAAAAATAATTCGGGCGAGAATTCCTTTGTTCTGACCGCACAAGAATGGATAGAAAAGACAAACGCGATCGGCATAGTAAGCAGATCTGGGCGCTATGGCGGCACCTACGCGCACAGGGATATAGCCTTTAAGTTCGCAAGTTGGATCTCGGTCGAATTTGAGTTATACCTCATCAAAGAGTTCCAACGTCTCAAAGTTCAGGAACAGCAGGCGCTCGAATGGTCGGCAAAGCGCGAACTTGCCAAAGTCAACTATCGCATACACACGGATGCTATCAAAGAGAATATCGTCCCCACGCTCACCGAAGAACAACTCAAATACGTCTATGCCGACGAAGCCGACCTTCTCAATGTAGCGCTGTTCGGCAAGACTGCCGCCGAGTGGCGCAAGGAAAACCCGATGCTAAAAGGCAATATCCGCGACTACGCCACGGTGGAACAACTTTTGGTGATTGCCAATATGGAGAGTTACAACGCCATTTTGATTGAGCAAGGTGTGCCGCAAGCAGACAGATTGAGACAACTCAACAACATGGCGCGTTCTCAACTGCGGGTGTTGGAACAAATCGACACTTCTCGCCTTTTGGACGATAAAGCCGATTAAAACCAAGCATAACTTCGTTTTGGGATGTGCCCAAAAGTTAATTCTACGCAGCGCCTAAACGTTCGGGTGCTTCATAAAATTCAAGCACGAGTTCAACGAGACTTGCACTCGTGCCGCCAAAGCAGAATAATACGAACCCGACAAGTGCTGTTGGGTTCGTATTGTTTTATGCCAATGATTGGTTTGAGATTGTTGTTTCACAATAGATATCATTTGCGGACGTTGCGAGATAAGTTTGTAGCGTTCTTTTCATTCCCCCGCCTACTTGCCTTTCTGTGGTTGTTGTGGCACGGCTCTCGCAGGCTTCAACGGGAGAAAATTTTGCTTATAATTCGTAAACAGTAAAGTGTCGGACAGTAGTATGCTGTTCGGCACTTTTGTTATGCAAATTTTTCTTGGCTTATCATAAATAAAACTATTACCCGTGTTATATGGCGGGTCTATGTTGTTGGCGAATTTGATACAACAGGAAAAAAGTCTTTCTTTATCGGCAGTAATGCGTTTTTATCTTTTTACTCCACGTAAAATCATTGTAACAGAAACAGATGTGTCCCACTGTTTAATTCCTTCACGATACAATCGAAGTCGCTCATCATATTTGGCGTTCACTGCCGAAATTACTCTCTCGGCACAATCCGAATGAACAGAATGAATTGCCTCCAAATCACTCTGCCGCATGGCTTCGATCATTGATTTTGCCATCTGAGCCGGATACTTTGATGCGTCCGGGGTAAGATCAATGATCGCATACCCAACAGATACATCTGAAAATCCATTGTGCTCCATTGACGCGGGAAGTTCCGCCTCGGACATCGGATATCGGGCGACGCCATACTTCTCCAATTCGTTCTCCGACTGCGGAATGCTTTTCCAAAATTCTTTTTCTGTCGCTGTTGTTTCCAGGCATGGTGCGATGCACTGCAAGCCCTTCCTTGCAGAAAGGCAAAGGCACACACCGCCCGGTTTCAACACACGCAACTGTTCGCCCCAAAAAACTGTTGGTTCAATATGTTCCTGTACCGTATTGGAAATTGTGATGTCAAACGAACAATCCCCGAATGGAAGATTTATTGCGTCTCCTTCCCTGAAATCAATTCCCGAAATGTTCTCTTTCGCAAATGAAATGAATTTGCTGTCCCTGTCTATTGCGGTAATTTGCGCCTTGGGATACCATCTGTGTAATGATTCTGCAAGTGCCCCGGGACCGCAACCGATCTCTAATATTTTTATATTGGCATTTTCATCTATATTGAACAGTTGATTATACTGTTCAAAGAACACATCATCAAATCTCAGTTTTCGGCTAAGATACAACGTCATAACGCCCTGCACATTTTCTGACCAGACATTGTTCATACCAATCTCCTATAAATTTTTATTTTAATAAATCATACCAAAAAATCATCAATAAGTCTACTGCTATCAGCCCGTGGCACATTTTACACTGCAAGCGAACATTACACCGTAAAAGCGCACTTTTTAATTTTTTCTCGGCGTTGTATCAAATTCTGCAAGATTATATCAATAAATCACCATCAACAACAAACGAGTTTCGTGTTTTTTACAACAATGATTTTCTTCGTCGTTCTAATGAAAGATATGACACAATCAAAATTTATATTGCGTTTTTTATTTTATTATGCTATACTATTTACGCTAAACAAATTTCATGATTTACTTGGAGGTATAGACTTTTTATTTTTTTTAATGAAAAAAGCATAAATTTTTTGTTATCGTCAAAGACTGAATTTTGGAAAACTGCAAATTCCATATCTTTGGCGATAGTATATTGTTCTATACCGTTACCATGAAATTTGTTTAGCGACAATCGGAGTTTGCGTTTTCGGTGCGCCAACTTCGGTTGGCGCATTTTTATTGGGAAAAAATAAATATCCAACAAAAACTCGAGAAAAACAAAAAAAGGAGAACTATTATGAAAAAACATTTATTATCAATTATTGCTATGTTAATAATTTGCGTCTGTATGACTTTGTTGGTGGGTTGTGAATGCGACCATGTCTGGGAAACAGCCACATGCACAACGCCGGCAACGTGCAAAAAATGTGGCAAAACCGAGGGCGGTCTTGGGGAGCATAATATAAAAAATGGTGTTTGTTTGATTTGCGGAAAACAATTTATAAATTTTTTTGCAATTTACGAGGGCTGTGGTTGTAGCAGTATTTGGGCAGAGGTTGGAGAAGATTATTTAAGTATCGATACCAATCCTTATGACTTTTCGGACGAGACGCTGTCAATGTTGTGGGCCGAAGATGCGCTGGCGGCAATAAAGAAAATAAATTCAGAGTTAGGGCTTCCGTCATATTTGTATCAAGAAATGGTAAACACTCGCGCTATTGACGGCAGACTGACTTATACGGGGCCGGAACGTGGCGTAAATGTTAGTTGGCGTTTCCATCCGGACTCGGGGTTGGAGGTTCGATATACAAAATAGGAACAAGTTTTTTGATGTATTGGCAGAATGATTGACAAAATTATTCAGTAAAGGCCTACTGTCCAAAAGAGAATATGCAGCAGCAAGCCAAATCTGCGTAACATTCTATGCCTATCGCCCCAAAAACCATAAATTACAAAAATCTTTACAAACGGTATTAAACTTTAATTTCTGTAAAAAAATACCGATCAGCCGAATTATAGCGATATGTCCGCGAACAGTGAGACAAAAGAAAAAATAAAACAAGGAGAAGTTTATGAAACAAAAGACGCGTATTTTTATTACATTGGCAATCACAACACTGTTGATTTTTGGTGTGTTTTTAAGTGGTTGCCACAAACACAATTATTCCAAAACGGTGGTTCAACCCACTTGCACAGAAAAGGGGTATACACAATACACCTGTGCCGCTTGCGGAGATTCATATCAAGAAGATTTTGTCGACGCATTAGGACACAACTACGCCGAAACGAAAGTTGCCGCAACATGCACAAGCAAAGGATATACATTGCACGGATGCACAAGGTGCTCAAACAGCTACCGTGATAACGAAACAAGTAATTATGGTAACCATACCGGTGTAGGTAAATGTACAGAATGTGGAACGGATTTTTACGAATTGATCAAAGAACGTTGCATACAAAACAATAAATATGCCGTAGGCGGGTATTGGATATACCTTGATGATGAATATGAAGACGGTTTTCGCTTTTCTCCCAGCATTCACTATCATCCGAGTGAAGGCATAAAATGGCAAATTAGTTTGCAAGAAGAAGGAGAAAGCGGCAGTATTGCACTAATAATAACAATAAACGAAATCGACGGCTATTACGATTATACGGCCTTTTCGATGAATTATTTTGTAACATTTATTGATGGAACAATACGCGCGTCTTCGCTAAGCAAACTTTCTAGTTTGACATATGAGCCGAATTCAAACAGCCACAGTGAAAACGATGCTTTATCACACTTGGCTTGTACGTTGGCACAAGCCATGGTAATTTGCGTCAATCAATATTTTGAAGAAAACGGATTGCAAATAACCGCAGCCAACTTTGGATTCAAATAAAATATCGCTCGAACCCTTACAACAAAAAAACATGTTTTTTTAATCATCTTTAACGTTTTTATACAAAACATATAAGCGTATTACTTCGCCATACCGGCAACTGCACGTATTAGTTGCAACGGAAAAAGGAAGTACACAATGGCACTTCCTTTTTTTTGTTGCAGTTTTGTTGTTGGTTTGCGTTGTATCAGTTCGACTTTTCAGGGGGTTGCGTCGGGGTACAGTTGCACAACAACGTCGCAAATGGTGCGCGCCGCCAACTCGCTGCCAAGCGCAGACGGGTGGTGCAGATCGGCGAAATACAGTTCCGCTTGCGGATGTTGCCGCGCGTATTCGACAAATGCCTTGCCTACGTGCGCCACGGCAAAGTTGTATTTTTTGCCCAGCGCCGCGTATTTGTCGGCAATTATATTCGTCATTTCCTCGCCGGTAACGCCAAGTTCGTCCAGCGTCGGGCAACCCGTTTTTCTACCCCAGGTGGCAAAAAGCACAAAATTTTCAACACGGCTACGCAATAATTTTACTATTTTGTCCAGCCCCCGGTCCATTCGTTGCACGTCCACAAGGGCAGCCAAACTGAAATCTTGCAACACGGCAACGTCAAAGCGACGCTCGGCTATCGTTTGGCGCAGGCGCACGCCTTCGGGGTCGGTCGGGTCGGCAAATTGATCCAGATGATATCCGCCGCAAGTTACCGCGGTTACCTGCCAATCGCCGTGTTGCCGTATCATCGGCGCAAACAATTGCGTAGGCATATCGTTGAAATAAGTGTAACTGTTTCCCACGAAAAGAATGTTTTTCATATTTTCTCCCGCCGATATTATCTCACAATGTCGCGCGTCAGTCAACGCATTGTATTGTAAATGTCGGTTTTGCGAGTTTGGGCATCGGGCTCAACCGCAGGGCAAATCGGGCAAGCGTTGATGCATTCGGCAAAATTTTGCGGGTTTTGCGGTAGTGCGTCATATTTTGTCGGCGGGTAACTTACATTATTGGTGGAGTTGTACGGTGTATTACTATTGCGATTTGTTGGACGATATGCAAAAATTTTGTCAATACGGTGCGGAAACGGGTATCGTGGGCGAAAGCGAACTTGGGCAGCAAATTCCGTACGTATTTGTCGGCAACAAAAACGGCAATTATATGATAGTGCAGGGCGCAATGCACGCGCGCGAGCATCTTACGGCGTTGTTGGTGGTAAATCTTGCCAAATATTTGGTAAAAAATAGCAGTTTGCCCATAATGGGCGGCATATATTTTGTGCCCAACACCAACCCCGACGGCGTGCGGCTGTGTCAGGAAGGGGTGGGCTGGATAACCGACAAACAGCGCAAAAGCAATTTGCTCACCATCAACGGCGGCGCGGATTTTACTCAGTGGAAAGCCAACGCGGACGGCGTGGATCTCAACGTAAATTTCGACGCGCGCTGGGGCGAAGGCGTACAAAACGGCTTTTACAAGTCCGCGCAAAACTACGTGGGCAAGGCGCCGTTCAGCGCGCGCGAAAGCCGTGCCTTGCGCGACTTTACTTTACAAATAAAGCCCTGCGTTACGCTGTCGTATCATCTTAAAGGCGAAGTTGTTTATTGGGATTTCGGGCAAAAATCTCATCGCCGCCACCGCGACAGGCGATACGCTCAGGCGATTGCTCAATATACGGGGTACAGTATTGTTTCGGGCGCGGGCAGTGTGGGCGGATACAAAGATTGGTGCGTGGACGCGCTCAAAATTCCCGCCTTTACCATCGAAGTGGGCAGCGACCAATTCGAACACCCCTTTCCGTACGAACAATTTGCCGTAATATTAAACCAAAACATCGATTTGCCGCGCAAATTGCTCAACACGGTTGTGCGCGACAGCGTCGGTTTGCGCTCCGTGGGCATAAACAGCGACGTTTTCGATTGACGTTTGCGCCGCCGCATTGTAATAACATCGACTTTTGTGCAATTTTTCAAACGTTTGGGTCAAGACGACTTGCAATATCGCAGGCTAGCGTAAAAACCCCCGCCTTACGCGCCCAAAAGTTTCGTTTTGCCCCAATGCGGTCAGGGTATTGACAGGCGCCGCGCCCAAGGGGTATAATTTGTGTAACATTATGAACAAACTTACCTTGTGCGATTTGCACGTACACACAAATTACAGTTTCGACAGTTCCGCCGAAATGGAACGCTATGCCGTTGCGGCTATCGAGTTGGGTTTGGCGGCAATTTGTTTTACCGACCATATTGACATCAACAGCCATCGCAACACGTTTGCAACCTTCCGTTTTGACGACAGACTGCGCGAATTTCAGCGCGTAAAAAGCAAATACGGCGGCAAAATTACATTGTTGCAGGGTTACGAAGTGGGCGATCCGCACTTACACCCCAAGGAAACGGCATTTTTGCGCAGTTTGCAACCGGATATGATCATCGGGTCGGTACACGATTCGCCGCTGCTGGACGGTATAGTATCGCGCCGCGAATACGAGCGCGCCTACGACAAATGCGTGCGCATTATGGCGGAAAACGGCGATTACGACGTGTTGGGGCACGTTGACGTATTGCGCAAGTGGCACGACGATTACGTAGAAGATACCGATTACGTGTACGAAACGCTGCGTCGCTGTGCAAAACGCGGCAAAGCCATAGAAATAAACACGTCGTCTATGCACCGAGACGGCGTTCCGCCTATGCCCGCGCCGGACGCCGTTGCCGAATTTGCCGCGGCGGGCGGAAAATACGTAACCGTCAACAGCGACAGCCACAGTTGCGGCACGTTGGGGTTTAAGTGCGCCGAAATAGCCGCCGCTTTGCCGCAGGAAGTGCGGCGCTGTTACTTTGTTGCGGGCAAAGCCGTGCCGATAGATTGACAAGACGCCTTACAGTTTGGGTTTTACACAAAAAACGCCGTTGCTTAGTATCAAGCGACGGTTTTTTGTAATTATTTTTGCCGTGGTGCGTTTGCGACGTCGATAATGTAAGCGAGACCTACGCGATGCGCTTGCAGTCGACTCGCCGCGCGTCGGCACAAAAGTTTTTTATAACCGCGTACAAAAACTTTCGTACTAATATTTGCGTACCGAGAGTTGTGTTTATTTGCAAATTGTTATTTTTATTGAAATTTCTGTTTGCACGCTGTTACTTGTCGATTTTAACCGCATACGGGCGCTTGCGCGTTTGTGCGTTACTGCTTAAACCGTCCAAAACGAAAATTTTGCATATGTTTACATCATTTTTATAGTCATTTTGTTATTTTTTTTATTACATTCATTTGACATTTCCAATCGGGGGGGGGTATACTGCTATAAGCAGATAAAATAATGTCGTACAATCGGCAAACGGAGCACGCAAGATAAATATGGATTTATACTATGCCTTTGTTTGTTTCGGCTACTTAAGCGAAACCAAATCGGACGATAATTTGCGTAGTTTCGGCAAGGTATTGCATTACCTTGCCCGCCTTTTGGTTGCGGCGTTTATATTTTTTGTTGTCAATTTTATACTCGACAACCTTACCAACCATTTGGGCTTGGTGCGTTTCAACGCGTTCGATTTGTTGCGCAACGGCATGCGGGCGTTTGTCTGCGAAAATCTTTCCCTGCTTACGCTTGCATTGAGCGTGCTGTCCGGCACGTTTGTCGTATTGGTTTCTTCGGTTGTTTTTGTATTGTTTATGCTGTTGTTGCTCGGCGTTTGGTTTGTCCAACCGTTTGTGGGCAAAACGGCAAACTATGCAACGCGTAGTCGTTGCGTCGGCGTTACTTGCGGTGCGCGCGCCGTTCTTTTCAAACTTAAAGTAAGTTACTTATCTTAAAACTTAACATTTTGCCGTGTACGCGTAACGGACGTTTTCGTTGCGTCTTTTTTGCATTGTTGCAAAAAAACTTAAGTTGCGCATATTCGGCAAGTTAAAAAGACCGTTTTTTGCACACACTCGATGTGTAACCACAAGCGGCCTTTTTTGTTGCGGCAAAAGTTTTGCAGGTGCGGCGCGAGTAATACGCGGCTTTACCGCGGTAAAACGGGGAGAAAAACACACAATGCTTTGGATCTATTATCTTATCGGAATATTGTTTGCGGGTGCGGCGGTGGCAACGGGGTTGCTGCTTAAAAGAAAGTCGCCCGCTTGCGTCAACGTCTTTTTCAAAACCGTCGCGCTGTGCATTGCGGCGCTGTTATTTGTGCGCTATATGTCGGGCAGGGACGTAATTTCTTCCGCTGCCGCGTTGCAACCGTTGGACGGGCTTACTTCCAAGGCGCTTGTGGCAATTGCTCTGTTTCAGGTGTGGCTTGCCTATGCCGCGGAAGTGCTTGCGGCAATGTCGCCGTTTTTCAAGGTAAAAACTCTTCCTTCAACTATAACCCTTTTTGCCTTGCCCGTATTTGTGTTAAATATGGCAATGTCGGGCAATCACATTACGGCAATTTGCGGCGCGCAGGCATTTCAAGCGTTTGATTGGCGCGCCATGCTCATCGCGATGGAAACGGGTTTGGGCTTGGGATACTGCATTGTATATACGGTAATCAATGCCGACAAAGTGCTTCCGCGCAAAAAACAGTGGTTGTACTTTGCCCTGTCGGTAGCGGGTATGATAATCGCCGCAATGCCGAGTTATGCCGCGCAAACGCTGTTCGACGCGGCGAAATACGCGTTCCAACCCAAGGATCTTACTTTTTATCACAGAATAATGCTGTACCCAATGGCGATTATTCCCGTTGCGCTATATTTACTGCTTAAAGACAAGCCCTACGATACGCGCCGCTTTGCGTTGTTATATTACGCGTTGTTGGGGCTTGTCAACTTTTCGTTGCATCACAAATTTGCCGACTTTTTCGGACCCAATTGGGTAACGACGCTGCCGTTGCATTTGTGCAATACCGCAATGTACATCACGCCGCTGTGCCTGTGTTTCAGATGGAAAAAACTGTTTTATTTTACCTATTTCATCAATGTTTTGGGCGCGTTTTTGGCTATGGTAATGCCCAATTACGGCAGTGCCGGCATACTATCGACAACGGTGTGGTTGTTTTACGCCAATCACTATCAGGCGTTTTATATGCCGCTGTTGGCTGTGGGGCTGGGAATGTTCCCGCGCCCGCGATTCAAAGAATTTAAGTACAGCCTGGTTGCTTTTGCAATATATTTTGCGCTTATGTTGGTAATCAACGCTTGGTTTTCCAACTACAATCCGTCGGTGGACTACTTTTATCTCAACAGTAATTTCATTTCCGACAAACTCGGCGTCTGGGCGGAAAAAACGCGCGATTTCGTGTGGCAATTCAATATCGGGCAATTGCATTTTCAATTTTACCCGTTGTATCAGTTTTTGTTCTGCCTGGTGTATTTTGCGTTTGCATTCGGTATGTGGTTCATTTACGAATTGGCGTACAACACGGTGTCGGGCTGGCAGGATATAGGCAGACGCAACAAAATAATCAAAGCCGACAGGCTTGCGCTCGAAGTAAAACTTGCGGGGCGCAGTACGGAGGAACCTATCGATATGGACAACACGGACAAACTTATTCTCAAAAACTTTACCAAACGTTACGGAACAAGCGACGTTTACGCCGTTTGCAACGCCAATCTGGAAGTGCACGGCGGCGAAATATTCGGTTTTCTCGGACCCAACGGCGCAGGCAAATCCACGATCATCAAGAGCATTGTCGGTATTCAAACCATAACCGACGGCGCAATAGAAGTGTGCGGCTACGACGTTCGCACGCAGAGCGTACAAGCCAAACGGCAAATAGGTTTTGTACCCGACCATTACGCGCTGTACGAAGGGCTTACCGCACGCGAATACATCAATTACATTGCCGACTTGTACGACGTAAGCGTAAACGACCGCAACGAGCGTATGTCGCGCATGGCAACGCGTTTTCAACTTACCGACGCGTTGGACAACCCCATCAAAACTTTTTCGCACGGAATGAAACAAAAGGTTACCATTATGGCTGCGCTTATACACAACCCCAAGGTGTGGATATTGGACGAGCCGCTTACGGGGTTGGATCCAAACAGTATTTATCAGGTAAAGGAGTGTATGAAAGAACACGCCCAAGCGGGCAATATCGTGTTCTTTTCCAGCCATATAATCGACGTCGTCGAGCGCGTGTGCGACCGAATCGCCATTATATGCAAGGGGCAAATACAGTGCGTTCACGATGTTCACCAATTGGAAAACAGCGGCGAAACGTTGGAACATTATTATATGAATATTATACAAAATACCGAGTTGCAGGCAATACCGGTCAAGTCGGAGGGCAAAGCAAATGGCTAAAAAGATGCGCGCTTCGTGTGTTGCCGCGCGTAACGGCGAATATCCGTCGCGCCCGCTGTTCAAACTGAAAACATTGGTAATGATGCAGTTGAAGGACAAATTGGACCTGTCCTTTGTCCGTTCGGTGCGCTCCGTAATACTTACAAGCGTTGTTGCGGTAATCAAATTTGCCGTGGCTGTGGCGTTGTTTTTTGTGCTGTTTTGGGTGTGCAATCTGCTTACCGTGTTCCGCCCTACGGGGTTTATTCCCGATTCGGTAGTAAACATATTGTTTACGCTCATTCAGTTGATGTCGATAATAACTTGCACGGTGGGCATTACCAAGGCGTTGTATATGACGGCGGACAACAAAGTGTTGCTTACTTTGCCCGTCAATTCAACGACGGTATTCGTGTCCAAACTGATACTGTACTACATCTTCGAACTCAAAAAGAACCTGTCTCTTACCCTGCCCGTATTTGTGGCGTACGGTATAGTAAACGGCGCGGTGTGGTATTACTATCCTTGGTTACTGTTTTGCTTTGTGTTTGTGTCGCTTGTGCCCGTGGCAATAGGCGCATTGGCAAGTATTCCCGCGCTGTACGTGGGCATATTTGTGGGACGATTCAAGTGGTTGCAGTGCGCGTTGACGCTGTGCGGCGCGGCGGCTGTAACCTGGGGTGTGGTTTCGCTTATTCAAAGCATTCCGCAAAATATAAACATTTTGGGGCAATGGGGCAGCATTACCGTCGAAATTCAAAATTTTTTGACGGCGTTTTCGCGGTATTCGTATCCCTATTACAAAATGACGCTTATGATGGTGGGCGGCACGCTGCGCATAGGGGCAAATCCCGTCGGCGGCGACACGTTTGCGTATCTGGGCGTACTGCTTGCCGTATTGGCGGTGCTTTTGCCGGCGTCGTTTTTGATTGCCAAGCCGTTGTTCGTCAAGATGGCTTCGCGACAGTTCGAATTTGAAAAAAAGCAAGTCAAAGCCAAACCCAACCGCAAGTTCAACGCAAAAATATCCCCCTTTGCCGAGTATTTGCAGCGCAATTTTCGCAGCAGCACGTTTGTTATCAATCTGTTTGTGCAATTGGTACTGCCGGCAATAGCGATATTGTTGCAAAACAAACTGTACGCGGCAATGAACACCAATTATTCGGGCATTACTATGACCAAGGCGTTCAGTTTGTTGGTTATGTTGGTAATGACGTTGGCGTTCAACAATCGTTACGCCACGGTTTACAGTAGCGAAGCGGCGGCGCGCAACATTGTCAAGACTCGTCCGCAATTACCCATATACACGCTTGCGGGGCGCATAGCGTTGCGTTCGGTTACGATACTTGTCTCCACGTTGGCGGTAACGCTTACTTACAGCGCCACGGCGCGTCAGGTGGTAGACGGCAACGTCATTTACACCGTGCCCGCGGCGGAAATCTGGCTGATGGGGCTTATTACGTTGTTGGTGGGGCAAGCGCATTTGCTGTGGTGCGCCGATATTGACATAATGCACAACTGCGCCGAACAGTTTCAGACTGTGGGTATGCAGTACGACAGCGCCAACGAGCGCAACGCCACGGTAATAGGCTTTGCATTGGCGGCGGCATTTGCGTTTTTGTTTTATTTTCTCACGCAAAACAGCCGCGCGGTATATTCGTTGCTCAAAGGTTTGTGCATTGCCGCGGCGCTTGCGGGCGCAAGGGCGTATTTGTTTGTTACGCGCGCCAAACTGTATTTTGCGGAGGATTGACGTATGAAAAAATCTACCGTACTTATATTGTTTATTGTATTTGCGGCGTCGGTGCTTGTGGTGGGGTTGTTCGGCACGGCGAGCGAACCGCTGTTTAACACCGTGTATGTACAAAACATCATTCCCACGGGCATTGTGGTAACCAGCAGCGGCGAAAATCTCATCAACCGCCTGCAAGTAGACCAAGACGGCGTGTATTGGATAGAAATACCCTACGAAGAAGGCATTTCGGTAATGATGTCTTACATTATCGACCCTGCCGACAGCACCGACCAAAGTATAGACGTTGCCATCGTGTATCCCGAGCCGTCCGACGATCCCGTTGCGGTAATCGGCAGTCGCGGCGAGATACAATTCCGCCGTCAGGGCACGGTGCGCATACGTTACAAAGCCAAGGACGACGGCAGCACGCGCGCGGTGGTGGACTTGTATATTTACTGTTACGCCCAATAACAATTACGCGCACAGAGTATGGCGGGCGCCAAAATGGCGACAAAAAAACAATTACGCATACGCGTTGGAGATAGATAGGAAAAATAATAAGGAGAAAGTATTGTAAATGAAAAAAAGAATTGCACTTGTGATTGCGATCGTTCTTACGTTGGCTGTAGTGTTGCCCGTTGTGGCGGCATGCGACAAAAAAACGGTAGAAAAAATCGAAGTTGTAAATCCGCAAACGGAGTTTTACGTCAACGACGCAATCGATTACGATTCCTTGCAGATCAAGGTAACTTACAGCGACGGAACTACCGATACGTCAACGGTGGCGCAACTCAAAGCGACGGTTACTCCCGCCAATCTGTCGCGCGAAGGCGCATCTTCGTATACAATAAGTTATCAAGGTAAGTATCAAACGGTAAATATTACCGTCAGTATCAAGGGCAACGACGAACCGCCCGCACCTACGGTGGAATACACCGTAACGTTCGACTTTAACGACGGCGAAACCGACTCGCAGTACGTAAAGGTAGCCGAAGGCGCAACAGTGTCGCTTCCGCAAGTATCCGACCGCTACGGCTACAAGTTCGACGGCTGGTACACGCAGGAAAGCGGCGGAACGTTGTGGACGGACCAAACCCCTGTTACCACAAATGTAACGCTGTACGCGCATTGGACGCAACTCGATATGTACACGGTTACGTTTGTAAACGGCTCCGTGCCTGTTGGCAGCGCAACCGTTCCCGCAGGTTCAACCGTCCCCGCAGACAAGATCCCCACCCTGCAACGCAGCGGCTATAATTTCGAAGGCTGGTTTACGCAAAACGGCGCAAGCGACAATTGGGGCGAACAGTGGCAAACAAATTCCGCAATAAGCGGCGATTTGTTCGTGTACGCGCGTTGGAGCAAAATTTACGTTGAAGTAACCGTTACGTTTGATTACAACGACGACGGCGCAACGGTAAGCGCTTCGCGCAAAATGGAGCAGGGCGACTACCTTGCCGCAACGCAATTGCCGGTTGCTCCCGCCCGTTCGGGCTACCGCTTTGACGGCTGGTACACGCAGCAGAGCGGCGGCGACTTGTTTGTCGGAGCGGAAATAAACCAAGATACAACGCTGTACGCGCATTGGGTACAGTTGGTAACGGTAACGTTCGATCTCAATTACGACAACGCCGACCAACCCGCCCCGCAAATTATCGACGTCAATACAGCGCCCGCGCTTACCGTTCCGCAACGTCCCGCAAGCGAAAACAACACCTGGACGTTTGACGGTTGGTGGACGACTCCGCAACAGGACGGCGAGCAGTGGACTGAAGGCAAAACCGCAAGCGGCGACATAACGCTGTACGCGCGCTGGAAGGCGGTTGCCATTCCCGTAACGGTAACTTTCCAAGCCGACCCGGGCGCTTTGCCGCAGGGGCAAAACGAGCAGGTTACATTGGACAAGGGTACCGCATTGTCGGTATTGCCCACGCCCACTCGCGAAGGTTACAATTTTGACGGTTGGTGGACAACGCCGCAACAGGACGGCGAGCAGTGGAGCACCGACAAAACCGTAACCCAAGATACAACGCTGTATGCGCGTTGGACGATCAAACAATTCACCGTAACCTTCGATTACAATCACGACGGCATTACCGCGGACAAAACCGCCGATTGGAATACGACCGTCGATTTGCCGCAAGCGGAGTGGTACGGCTATACTTTCGACGGCTGGTATACAGACAAAGCCCAAGGTGAGCGTCTTGACGGCAGCGCAACCCCCGCAGTAACGGCGGATGTAACCTATTACGCGCATTGGACGGCTAAAGATACCGTTATTGTAACATTTGTATATCAAGACAACAAAACCGAAAACAAAACGCAAACCGTTGTTGTGGGCGATTGCATCGAATTGCCCGTTCCCGAAGAGCGCACCGGTTACCAATTTGTCGGTTGGTTTACGCTTTCGGGCGAAGGCGGCGAACAATGGACAACCGACAAACCCGTAACCGAAACGCAAACGCTGTACGCGCATTGGGAAAAAATAACCGAGCGCGTAACCGTAACGTTCAAATATAACGACGGCGTAACCGCCGATTACGAAATGCACGTCAACAAGGGCAGCACAATTGCCGTCTTGCCCGCCGCTCCCGCACGTAACGGCTTCGATTTCGAAGGTTGGTTTACGCAGGACGGTTCCCAAAACGGCGAATGGGGTACGCAATGGACCACCGAAACCACGGTAACGGGCGACGTAACGCTGTACGCCAAATGGACGGAATCGACCGACAAAATAACTCCGTTGGTATTCGAAGGCGCGGATTTTTACAGCGTCAACTACAAGCAGCGTTCAACAGCCCAAGGCGACAGTTTGGGATATTTCAGCGAACTTAACCGTCCTTACGAAGTAGGCAACGTAAATAAATTCATCTTCCGCCCGTCGGTACAGTATTTCGAAGACGGCGTGCGCAAGATACAGTACAACGCCTTTACAACAGCCAAGGTATATCGCAATGACGGCAGCGGTTACGTAGAACTTACGGGAAGCGAACTTACCGATTACGTAACGGTGGGCACGGGCGCAAACGTAAATACCTATTTGTTTAATAAGGAAAGTGCGCATGGCGGCGACAAGGTAAAGTTGGAAATATCCATCGACCCCGCGCATTACGACCTTAGCCGACTTGAAGAAAGCAACCGCACTCTTACGGTGGAATTTGTAATTGTGGACGGAGGCTACAATGTGTACGATCAACGCGGCTTGTCGGTAATGAACGACCTTATGGCTCCCGTCTGGGCGCCGCTGTGGGGCTGCGAATACAAGGATAATCAACTTGTTGCCGGCGCCAACCCCGTACAACTTGTTGCGGACGATAAACCGCTGTACACGTACGTGGGCAATGTAAAATGGGTGGTTTTGCACAACGACATCGACCTTGACCCGACGCAAATGCCGCAACAGTTCTTTTGGCAAACAAGCGATCTCGATTGGACTTTGGCATATGACAGTTTAAGTTCGGCGCCCAATCAACAAGCCAATTTGGCAGGTACGTTGAAGGACGGCACCAATAACGGCACGCCGTTTTACGCCAAGCAACTTTTAGGCGCAGATAACGAAGAGTCCTTCAAAGCGTATATCACAAATCAATTGGGCTTCGATATCACTCACCAAAAGGCGTTTTACAGCACTTCGCAGGTAAGCGTATCGGGCAACTACAACAGCATTACGCACATCTTGGAAAACGGCGGCCGCAAGTTGCAGTCGTATGCAGACTACGAAACAAACACGAATCCCACCGACCCCATACCGCATTGGAGCATATTCCAGATGATACAAAGTAACGGTGCCGACAGCAAAGCGCCGAAAGTAGAGTCTTTTGAAATAAAGAACCTTGCCGCCAAAGGCAGCACCCCTGAAAAAGACTGGTACGAAAACGGTAAAATCGAATACTTCCAACCTGCCGGCATAATGATGCTCAACGTTTACACCAAGGGTACGGTAACTTGCGACAACATCAACGCCAACCAATTCTTCAACGCTATTGTGGGCGACAACTACGATCCAAACAACGTTGTTACGCAATACTTTGTAAAAAATTCCAAGATCTACGACGCATACAGCAATATGATCTACACTTGGCGCGGACACTTTACCGTGGAAAACAGCCAATTGGTGGGCGCCGGCGGACCGTTGTTTATTTTGTGCGACGGCACGCGTAACGATTCGACAGATAAAGCCAACACCACAGACGACGGCGGTCCGTCGCTCGACGTGGATACCGCAAGCCGTTTGGAAGCCTATGCAACAGGCGGCGAAAGTTGGTTTGCCGCCAACAATGCGACGGCATTGGTAACGCAGGTTAAGGGACTTGACGCCGTTATCAACAAATTGGGCAAGACAATACGTTATGTCAAGAGCGGCGACGGCGTTGCGCCTTGGTCGGGTAAAACAGAAAGCAGTGAATATATAAATATTATTGCCGCAATCATTTGCGACCCGGGCAATCTGATGAGAGGCGACAACAACAATCTTGTTGATATACGCGGCACATACAAGCGCGGCAACAACGCATTTGCAATGCACAATCCTGCGCTGTGCGCTTGGAGAAGTCTCGATCTTGATGCATTTGAGTACAGTCAATATTCCGTCAAATTCGATGCTAAGAAATTTGCTCCTATTTTGCAATACGGCGATCAGTATGTTATAACCAATACGACAACCGAGCCGGTAAGTCTGTACGACGGGGCGGCATTGGCTACGGCGTTGCAAGCGCCAAATCCGCAAGGTGTCTTGGGCGCACTGACGGGAGGATATACGACCGCTTGGAATAGCCCGAGTTTGGCACAGTACGATCAGTTGTGTCTGTATATGTCCGCAGGACCTATCTCCACATCACCCAACGCACCTTATTTCGGCATAATTCTCGACATTGCCGATTACGCGCCCCAATCATAATGCAATCGCGTAGTTTACCGCGTAATGTAATGTCGATTACTGCGCACGGTATAACTGCATTGATTACTATGCATAATGTAATGGCATTGATCACTGCGCATAAAATAAAGGCATTGGTTATTGCATGCAGTAATTGCATTATTTATAGCGCACACAATAATTGCATTGTTTGTAGCGCATTACGCAAAACTCCCCGACATTTTTTGTCGGGGAGTTTTGCTTTGCGTATCAATAATAGCGTACTGATCTTTGCGTACCGAGAGTTCGGTTTATTTGTAGCGTATCAGTAACAGCGTATCAAGAGTTCTGTTTATTTGTAAATCATTATTTTTTATCAAGAATTCTGTTTGCGCAACTACTTTTCGATTTTTAACCGCATACTTGTTTTGTGCGTTGGCGCGGCAACGCTTTGCGCGGTTAGGATTGTCGTTGCGTTTGCGCGCAAAAAAGCACCCAACGATCCGTTTGGCGGGGTGCTTATCTTGTCGTTTGTTGTTGCGTTTGCGCGTAAGAAAAAGCGCAGCCGCAGTAATGTTGGCGGTAAATGCCGTAGCGCGCGCACAGTTGTATGCTTTCAATGTATCCGTTGCGCTTTTTGAAGTCGGTGGGCAGCCATTTTGTTTCGTCGGTTTGCAGTCGCAGCCCTATTTCGTTGAGCAATCGGCTGTTTTTGTACGGCGAAACGGTCAACGTGGTGGCAACCAGCCCGTAGCCGTTGGCTCGCGCGTAATCGAAAGCGTCGCCCAGCCGCATATCAAAGCATTGTTCGCAGCGCGCGCCGCCTTCTTTTTCACTTTCCAGCCCTTTGGCGCGGCGGAAAAATTCGGCTGCGCATTGCGGTTTTACAGCCAATTTAAGTTGCCGCAGCGGTTTTACCACGTAGTTGCCGTCGTTTACTATTTGCACAAGTTTTACTATTTCGCCCAGCCGTTTGTTCCACTCGTCGGCGTCGGTTATGTTGTCGTTGGAATAGTACAGCGTAATGTCATATGCGTCGGCAAGTTGCGTAAGGCAATACGTCGCGCAGGGCGCACAGCACACGTGCAGTAGCAGTTTGGCGGGATTTTGCCTGTCGGCGGCGTTTTTGGCGGCGCAAAATTGCGCGTCGTAGTTAAGGTTGTTCATTCTTTTACCCTTACGCGTAGCGGTATGCCCAGGCTGTCGGCAAGGCGTTGACACTCGGCGATGTCGGCTGCGCCTATGCTGTCCACAACGCTGAATATCACGTTTGCGCCGCGCTGTTTGCACAGTTGCGCAAATTGCAGCAGTTCGTCAAAGGCTTTTGTGCCGAATACGCTGTTGCAATGCTCCTGATATTTGTCGGCGTTACATTCGTTCAGCGACACGTTTACCACGTTGCAACTGTCGGCAATAACGTCGGATACGTCCCTGCCGTGAATGAGATTTGCCTGTCCGTTTGTGTTTATGCGCGTGGTTTTGTCTACGCAGTGCAGGTAACTTGCCACTTCTTCCAGCGTATCCAGGTTGTACGTCGGCTCGCCGAATCCGCAAAATACCACTTCGCCGTCGTAGTCGTCAAGATTTTGCGGCAGTTGCATTATTACTTCGTCGGCGTCGGGTTCGCAGTCTATCCACAGCGGAGTTTGTCCCATACCTTTGCGCCCCTGACGTATGCAAAAGTCGCAGCGGTTGCTGCAACGATTTGTAAGATTTATGTAAATTTTGTTGCCTATTGTGTATACGTAATTGTTCATTTATTTACGTCCTTGTGGTTTTTGGTCGGCGGTGCGGTCGTGCAACGCAGCCGCAATTTTGCCAAACAGCGCCAGCGCGTTGGCGCGTATTTGTTCTTCCGCTTGTCGGGCGGTTACCGCGTAAAAACTTGCAATTTTGTTTACTATTATGGGAATGTTCAGCGGCGTATTGATTTTGCCGCGCAACGGTTCGGGCGACATATACGGGCTGTCGGTTTCGCTAAGCACGCGGTTTAGCGGAATTTGCGCAAAAACGTCGGCTTTATCGGCGTTTTTGAAGGTTATCGCCCCGCCGAAAGCGAAGTAGTGCCCTTGCATTACGGCTTGACGGGCAAATTCGGCGCTGCCGCTGTAACAGTGCCACAGCACGCCGTTGTTAAGATATCTTTTTTGCGCGCGCAATATGTCCCACGCGTCGCCGTATGCGTCGCGAATGTGCAGCGTTACGGGCAAGTGCAATTTGTCGGCAATTTCCAACTGACGCGCAAATACGTCTCGCTGAATTTTTCTGTCGGACAAGTCGTAGTAGTAATCCAGCCCTATCTCGCCCACGGCAACAACTTTGGGGCAGGCGGCAAGTTCCGTCATTTTGCGCTCGAATTCGTCGTCGAAATCCTTGCTGTCGTGCGGATGCATGCCCACGGTGGCGTATACGGCGTCGTACCGACGAGCCAATTGCACGCCGTCAAGCATACTTTGCAAATTGCAACTGTTGTTTATAACAAATTCTATGCCGTTTTGCGGCAGGGACGCTATTATTTCGTCCGCCTTGTCGCGCAGTTTGTCGTCGTCAAGGTGCAAATGGCTGTCTATCATCGTACGGTACAACCGCTCGGCAAGTCGCTTTCGGGGCTTACCACAACAACTTTGTCGCCGTCGGTGGCGCACAATATCATGCCGTTGCTTTCCACGCCGCGTATCTTGGCGGGTTTTAGATTGCTTACCAACACGACTGTTTTGCCTGTCAACTGTTGCGGAGAGTAGTATTGAGCAATGCCGCTTACCACTTGGCGCGTTTGCGTACCCACCTGCAATTTAAGCAGTAACAACTTGTCGCTTTTGGCAACGGGCTCGCACGCGATCACCTTTGCCGTAAGCAGTTGCACCTTGGCAAAGTCGTCTATGGTAATTTGCGGCGTTTGCTCGGTTTGCGGCGCGGATTCCTTGGCGTTGTCGGCGGCGGCAAGCGCGGCAAGTTCGCGCAATTCCTTTTCTACATCTATGCGGTTGAACAAATTGTCTCCCTTGTTTACGCGCAGACCCGCAACCGCCTTGCCGAAGGAGTTAAGTTGCGCAAAGTCTTTTGTGTCGGCGTAGCCGATTTTTGCAAATATTTTGTCCGCCGTTTGCGGAATAAAGGGCGCAAGCAACGTTGCTGCAAAGCGAATACACTCGGCAAGCACGTTCATCACTGTGGCAAGGCGCGCCTTGTCTCCGTTTTTGTTTAGCGCCCAGGGCATGGTTTCGTCTATATATTTGTTTGCGCGTTGAATTATTTTGAATATATCCGCCAACGCGTCCGGCGCGGACAGATTGTCCATATCTACACGCACCTTGTCAAGCGCGCCCAGACACAGCGTTTGCAGTTCGTTATCCAACGGCGTGTACTGCGTAGCCGCGGGAACCGTTCCGTCGAAATATTGCGTTATCATTGCGGTGGTGCGCGATACAAGGTTGCCCAAATCGTTTACCAAATCGGCGTTTGTGCGGGCAAACAGCGCTTCGGTAGAGTAGTTGCCGTCGCTGCCGAAGGGAATTTCGCGCAACAAAAAGTATCTTACCGTATCTGCGCCGTAGCGGTCGGCAAGCACAAAGGGGTCCACAACGTTGCCCTTGGATTTGCTCATTTTGTCCCCGTCAAACAGCAGCCAGCCGTGCCCGTAAACCTTTTTGGGCAGGGGCAGATCCAACGCCATAAGCAACGCGGGCCATATTATGGTGTGAAAACGCACAATTTCCTTGCCCACCATGTGCAGATCCGCCGGCCAATACTTGTCGAAAGCGGCGTGATCTTCCTGCAAATAGCCCAATGCGGTAATGTAGTTTGTAAGCGCGTCCACCCAAACGTAAGCGACGTGCTTTGGGTCGAAGGGCAGTTTTATGCCCCAATCGAAGGTGGTGCGCGATATGCACAGATCTTTAAGCCCCGGCTTGATAAAATTGTTTATCATTTCGTTCATTCGCGATTTGGGCGAGATAAAATCGGGGTTTTGATTGTAAAATTCGATAAGCCTGTCCTGATATTTGGACAGACGGAAGAAGTAACTTTCTTCTTTTTGCAATTTTACTTCGCGTCCGCAGTCGGGGCACTTGCCGTCTGCAAGTTGACTTTCCGTCCAAAACGATTCGCACGGCGTGCAATACCACCCTTCGTACGACGATTTGTAAATATCGCCGCTGTCCAGCAGTTTTTGGTATATTTTTTGCACGGTTTTTTCGTGATAGTCGTCGGTGGTGCGGATAAACTTGTCGTAACTTATGTTAAGAGTAGCCCACAGTTTTATTATTTGCTCGTGAAGCGCGTCCACAAACTGTTTGGGGCTTACCCCCGCGGCTTGGGCTTTTTGCTGAACTTTTTGTCCGTGTTCGTCCGTGCCGGTAAGGTAAAATACGTCGTAACCGTCGCGGCGCTTAAAGCGAGCGATGGCGTCGCAAATTACTGTGGTGTAACAATGCCCTATGTGGAAATTTCCGCTGCTGTAATAAATGGGCGTGGTAATGTAAAAGGTTTTTTTGTTCATAACGTACCTCTGATTTATGCGTCCGCGCGGCAACCGCACCGTCGGAATAATTATTTTACGATCGATATTCGGACAGACGTATTTACAAAAGTATTCCCTACTCGGGCTTGCGTACTACACACAACGCGATTGCAAATTGCTTTTGCTTTTCGCTAAGATACACTTGTGTTATATCCGAATAAATGTATTTACAATTATATCTTGTTTGCAGATTTTTGTAAACAGTTTACCGTGTCGGCGCGCAAAATTAACTTTGCCGCGGCGTTGCGCGTTTGCTTGCCGCTGCAACGGCGCAGTCGGCACGCATTTGACGACTACATTGCGGCATGCATTGTACGGCTACGTTAAAGCATAAAATAAATTTCGGGTCGGTTGTAACGTTTTCGGGAGTAAAAACGGCATTGCGCCACGTTTCAAACAGCAGTTTGGGCGCGAGCGCGGTTGCGTTCTTGCGGCAACGGCAATGCTCTTTGCCGATAACGTTCGCCCGCAAACCGCGGTAGGCAATTGTGCAGGAGGTCTGTTGTGAATATTATTTGGACGGTAATTACGGCGGCGGCGTTGGCGGCGCTTACGGCGGTTGATCCGCAAAACGTGCTTTCGGTGTGCTTAAACAGTTGTTCGCAAGCGCTGACTTACGCGTTGGGGCTGTGCGCCGTGTACTGTCTGTGGTTGGGCGTGTTCAACGTGGCGGAGCGGTGTAATCTGGTGCAAAGTCTGTCGCGCCTGCTAAGCCGAGTAAACAAATTGCTGTACGGCAATTTGCAACAAACCGCGGCGGATTACGTGTCGCTCAATATGGCATCCAACCTGTTGGGAGTAGGTAACGCCGCAACTCCGTCGGCAATTGCGGCAATTTCGCAAATGGAACGCGGCGACAAACTCAGCCGAAACGGCGCAATGCTGTTTGTAATAAACGCGGCGGGCGTGCAACTTATTCCCACAACGGTAATAGGTCTGCGCGCGGCGGCAGGCTCGGCAAATCCGTCGGATATTTTGCTGCCCAATCTTATTGCCACGGCGCTCGGCTGTGCGGCGGGCATAGCGCTGGTATTTGCGGCGTACGGTCGCGCCAAATGAATTACGTCGTTCCCTGCCTTATCGTCGCCGTGCTTGTGTACGGGCTTGTTCGCCGCGTGCCCGTGTACAATGCGTTTGTGGACGGCGCGCGCAAGTCGTTCGACTTGTCGTTGTCGATATTTCCGTATCTGGCGGCAATTTTCATAATGGTAAACGCCTTGCACGCAAGCGGTTTGGACGTGTACGTTACGCAGGTGTTCGCTCCGCCCTTTCAATTGTTGGGCGTGCCGTCGGAAGTCGTCCAACTTGTGCTGTTGCGCCCTTTTACGGGCAGCGGAAGTCTGGCAATACTGTCTGATGTGTACGCCAAGTACGGCGCGGACAGTTACGTTGGGCGTTGCGCGTCGGTAATTATGGGCAGCAGCGAAACGGTCTTTTACGTGGCTTCGGTGTATTTTGCCAAAACATCGGTGCGCCGCACGGGCTGGGCAATACCGATAGCGCTGTTTTGCAACCTGTTGGGCGCGGTTGCCGCATGCGCGCTGTGCAAAATTATGTAAATTTGCGCGCGGACGTTGCGGTAAATGAATTGCGTCGTTCCCCGCCTTATTGTTGCCATGCTTGTGTACGGGCTTGTTCGCCGCGTGCCCGTTGAACTTTTTGCGCTTTTTTACGGCGTATTTTACCTATATTTACAAATCTCTACACATAATTTCAAATTAAGCGGTTGTTTTTGTTTTAATATTGCATATAAGCCCATCGGGAGATATGTAAATGAAGCGTAAATTAAGTGCAAAAACTATTCTGCTGTACCTTACCTACGTGGCTTTGGCGGTAATTTCGGGCGGCGTATTCGACGGCAACCTTACTTTCGGTTTGTTTGTCGGCGCAACCTATTCGTCCAACCCGATAATCGCCTGCGTAATATATGTTGCGTGTTCGGCGGTGTACGGTTGGAACGCCGTTTTGCAATCAGCTGTAAGGGCGGCGGTAATAATGCTGGCGATATTACTGCACAAACTCATTCGCAAAAAAATCGGCAAACTAAACCTGTTGCTGTACCTGGTATCGGCAAATATTTTTTATTGCGTTTACAAGTGGGACGGCTATTTTGTTCTGTTTGACAGGTTGTTGTACGCCGCTTGCGGAATTGCCTTTGCCTACGTGTGCGTGTATGTGTTCCGCGCGGTGTTCGTTCGCGGGCTGTGTTACCGCCCCGCGCTGGACGAATCGGTGTGTATAGGGCTGTTTACGGTGGTTTTTGCGTATTGCCTTGCTCGCATTACGGTGGGGCAGTTGCAACTTGTGTACTTTGTTGTGCCCTTTGCCATACTGTTTGCGGCAACGTGTTTCGGCGATACCGCGGCGCTTGCGGGGGCGGTTTTGATGGGCATAGGCAGTATTTTTGCCGACGGAACCTACGAGTGCTGCGCTTTTTGCGTAATTGCGGCGTTGGCGGCGGTTACTTTGTGCAAGGTAAACCGCTACGCGGGCGCGCTGGCGGTGCTTATTGTGGACGTGTTGATGTCGTTTTTTCTCGATTTGCACGGACAATTCGGCGCGTTGGTATTTGCGCCGACGTTTGTGTCGTGCTTTGTGTTTGCGGTAATTCCGTCGTCGGTGTACCGATATGTTCACGATTACTGTTGCGGCAGTGCCGAGCGCTACTTGGGCAAAAGCGTCGCGCAAAAAATCGGCGACACCGTTTCGCGCCGCCTGTACAGGCTGTCGGACATATTTTTGTCTATGAAAAACGCGTTTTTTACAATGGCGTCGGGGCAAATATCCGAAGACGACGCCCGCAAAGCGTTGGTAAAGCAATGCAGCGACGCAATATGCGGCGGCTGTGCCAATCGCACGCGCTGTTGGCGGCAGGATCTTCGCGCGACCGAAACGGACTTTTTGCAACTTGCGGAGTGCGCCGTAGGCAAAAACAAGTGTACCATATTGGACGTTCCGCAAACGCTGTCGGTCAAATGCGACAAAATATCCGCCGTTTTGGCGGAAATAAACGCTCAGGCGCAGATATATAGCGCTTACCGCAAGCGCGCCGAGCAAGCGGACAACGGCAAAACGCTGTTGGGCGAGCAAATGGGCGGCGTGTCGCGGCTGTTGTTGCAGTTGGCTTCCGATTGCAAAAACCGCACCGATTACGACCGCTCGCGCGAGCGCGAAATAGTAGAGCGGTTGGTTTTTCACAACGTGTTGTGTACGGGCGTGGCAATAGCGCGCCAACGCGACGTAATTACGGTAATAGCCACCGTTGCGCACAAGGACGTGGACGCGCCCACCATCGAAAAGGTGGTTTCGGCTGTGCTTAAACAAAATATGACCGTCGAGCGCGTGGATAATACCGACAGTCCCACCTGGGCAAGCGTGTATTTGGCGGTAAAACCGCGTTTCGACGTGGTATTCGGCATAAGTTCCGCGGCAAAGCAGGGCAGCGAAGTAAGCGGCGACACCCATTCGGTACTGCGCACGGATAACGGCAAGTGTATAATTGCGCTGTGCGACGGCATGGGCAGCGGCAGCAAAGCCGAGCAAATGTCGGCAACGTCCATCGGCTTGGTGGAAAACTTTTACCGCGCGGGTTTCGACAGCGACGTAATACTGTCCTGCGTAAACAAATTGCTGGTTACGGGCGGCAACGAAATTTTTTGCGCGGTGGATATGTTGGTGCTGGATCTGTACAACGGCTTGGCGGATTTCATCAAATTGGGCGCTTCGTCGGGGCTGGTAAAAACCGACGGCAAGGTGCAGATCGTCAGCGGCAGCAGTTTGCCGTTGGGCGTGCTGGAAGAAATGACTCCGTCCGTTACCAAAAAGGCGCTGTCGTCGGGCGACATTGCGGTAATAGTGTCCGACGGCGTTGCCGATTGCTTTGCCGACGGCGAACGTCTTGCCGCCGTGTTCAACGATGTGTCGCTCAACGTCCCCCAAAGCATTGCGGAAGTAATACTTGCCAAGGCGCTTGCCGTATGCAAAAACAAACCTGCCGACGATATGACCGTAATAGTGGCAAAAATAGTGTAAAATCGCACCCCATATTGCACTTTTTGCCGATAACGCGCATATTGTATGGTATATTAGGCAAGGGGGCAAACGGGTGTCGCAATTTGTATTGGACGATACTGTCAAGGTGGGGCGCGGCGTAACTATCGAGCCGTACGCCGTGGTAAAGGGCAATTCGGTGCTGGGCGACGGCTGCGTTATAGGCAGTTTTTCGTATGTAAACAATTCCGTCATCGGCGCAAATACGGTAATTTGCGCTTGTCGCATTACCGATAGCGTCGTGGGCAACAACTGCACCGTCGGTCCCAACGCGCATCTGCGCCAACACGCGCAAATAGGCGACGATTGCCGCGTGGGCAACTTTGTGGAAGTAAAAAACAGCGTTGTCGGCAACGGCGTAAAGGCGGCGCACCTGTCCTACATCGGCGACGCGTCGGTGGGCGACGACACCAACATCGGTTGCGGAGTTATTTTCGTCAATTACGACGGCGTATACAAGCACCGTTCGCAAGTGGGCAAGCGGTGTTTTGTCGGCAGCAATTCCAACATTATCGCGCCCGTAACGTTGGGCGACGACTGTTTTGTCGCGTGCGGCACAACCGTCAACAAAGA
This sequence comes from uncultured Clostridia bacterium, assembly GCA_947629985.1. Taxonomy (GTDB): domain Bacteria; phylum Bacillota; class Clostridia; order Christensenellales; family CAG-314; genus Fimimonas. The sequence goes on from CANRFV010000004.1 coordinate 33,644, forward strand.
TATGCCCGACGGCGCGTTCGGCATAGGTCGCAGTTATCTTACCGTAAAGGAAGGTCGGGCGCAACTCTATCTCGGCAAACGTGCGGGCAAGTAACTCCGATCGACAACTTGCGCGCACGCGTCGGTTCACAACGCAACGGAAGCGGTATATTCGTCTTTCTCAGCCGCGTCTGTTTGACGCACGCGTAAGCGCGAAATTTACCCTATTTTGCCACCCATATCCGCAATTACGACGTTTTGCCCGCTTGCAAACGTAGGGCAAGGCGGTGGCTGTCGGACACTGTGGCGTGTTTACGCAGTTTTACAAGCAAATAATTTGTGTAGTACCGGGCGCGCCGAGGCGGGGCTTGCTTTGGGAGCGTTATTGCGCTGTGCTTTTTATATTGACAGCGCGCGCGTAAAAATTTATAATATTTATAAATAACACGCGGCAAGTCCGTCCGCGTATTTCAACAGGTTACTTTATGGCACAATTTTTACACGCCCCTCATTCCGTATACGTTTACGTTGCGCATTTCGACAACGGCGTTTGCGTGCGCGACGTTTTGCCCGCAAGCCGCAACGATTACGTCGCTTCGGCGGCAAATTCGCTTGTGCGCGCGCAACGTTACTGCGTGTGGCGGCTGTTGGACGTCGCCCTTACGCAATGCACGGGCAAGGGCGTAGCGGACCTTTCGCTTGTCCGTTGCGACGACGGTTTGTGGCGGTGCGCGGATAGCGGCGTGTATTTTTCGTTGTCGCACAGCGGCAATGCGGTGGCGGCTGCGGTAAGCGGCGTTGCCGTAGGCGTGGACGTGGAGTTGTACCGAGCCGAGCGTTTTAACAGCCGACTTGCGCGGCGTATTGCGTCCGACGACGAGTTACGTGCGTATTCGTTGTGCGCTCCCGGTGAAAACAGCCGATTTGTCGCCGAACTGTGGGCGCGTAGGGAAAGCGCGTTCAAGTATTACCGCAACTGCGCGCGCGACGGCGTTTCGCAGTCGTCCGCCCCCGCACCCGATACGTGTTGCCGTTGGATATCCGTAGGCGGCGCACCCTTTGTTTTGTCCGTGTCGGCAAGCCCCGCAGCGGTAAGCCCCGTGTCGGCAAGCCCTGCGTCGGCAAGCCCCACCCGCGGCGCAAATATGTCGTCCGCAGTAGCGCCCACGGCGCCCGTTTCCGTAGCCGACTCTGTCGCAAGCGCCGTTACGTCCCCGTCTGCGCCGGATTTGTCCCGCATTTCCGCACAAACGCAGCCGTTGCTCGCCCGTTTGCACATCGTCGAAATGCACGATATGTTCAATTGAATTTCCATTTTTGCTATTTATATGTTATATTTGAGCGAACTACGAAATTTTATTTTTATTATTGCGGTTAAGTATTGATATACCCTTAACAAAAGTCTATAATGTTAATCGTGCAAATGTTGCCTGCATTTCGGGGCGATTGCGTTTTGAAATCGACAGGCGCGTAGGCGCATGCATATATAATAATGTTATTTGGGCACAATGCCGTGCGGTGTGTACAAATAACGCGGTAAAATTGCGAGTCAACCCCTTGCAAGGGGTTCTTCGTTCTCCGAACGAAGAACGCTCCAACCGTTAATCCGCAAATGTGCGTAGTTACAAAACAGGTTTTAAGGGGCAACCCTGAAATAAAAAAAGAAAATCTTAATAAGGAGAAAAATCAATGAAAAAAAGATTATTGATAATCTTAATGGCACTTGTACTTTGCCTTACCTTGGGCTTTGCAGTGGCGTGCGACCCGGACAAACCCGGTCCCAACCCCAATCCCAATCCCTCTCCCAACCCACCGAGCGGAGACATTCCCACGCAGGAAGGCAAAATCACGTTGTACTTCACTATCAAAAACGTAGGTACAATGAACCCCAAATGCTCGTATTATATTTGCGGTTCGTTCTTCGGTGAAGGCACCGGTTGGAAAGAAGGCAACCTTGAAGGTAAACTTACCAATATCGAAGGTACCGACACATATTACTGCTTTGCGGATCCGTCCAGAGCAACGCCCGGCGCCGGTTTCAAAATCGTTATCGGTTACAACGAAACCAGCGGCGTAGACGTATCGCAACAAGGTCCGTTCTGGTCTAACGAAGGTTTCGGTCCTTGGCCCGCAGCGTCCGCCGACAACACCATTCCCGAATACGAAGCAGGCGCAACGTCTGTTTTCTGCCCGCTCAACTACGATCCCGCAGAATATTCCGACGTTATCGAATTCGACGGCAGTCTGGGAGATCCCGTTCCCGTTACCAACTTCCGTTTGAGAGTTAGTTTCGTAAAGGGACAACTTGACCCCGACAAGGCAGTGGTTTACATTCTCGGCGGCTTTACAAGTTGGGCTAACACCCCGGCAGACGAAAGAATAATCGCTTCCTACAACGAAGATGTTTCCGAAGAAGTTGACGTTTGGGAACTTACCATTGCCGAAATGTTTGCAAAACCCGACGTAGACTATCTCGTAGTCGTATTCCCCCACGGACTTGAAGGTTTGACTCCGCTTGACGACGACGGCAACGTAGCAGACGCCGCAACGGCAACCGTTTGGTATTACTTCAATGCCGAAGGCAGCGATGCAATAAAAGTTGCGGACGGCACTGCAAATATGAAGACTGCCGTAACAAGCAGCGACAACAATCAATACATCGACCTTGCCGGAACTATCAGCGAAGCGTATGTCGGAACCCCGGCAAAAGGACTTGATACTACTCTTGTCGGAGAAGACGGCGTATTGGATATGAACGCTGACCAACCCACCGTTGAAGTATCCTTGAAAGTTAAATTTGCGAGCGCCGTTGCTGCGGATCTGCACGTTTATCTTATCGGCGATCTCAACAGTTGGGAAGCGGTTGAAATGACTGCAAATGCCGATCGTACGGAATTTACCGCAAAATTGACTATGTATCAAAGAGACGCGGCTGCGTTGCTCAGCGGCGCTAAAAACGAGCGTCCCGACGGTGCTTGCCAATACAAAGTGGTTTTGGCTACAGGCGCTTTCAGTTGGGAAGATACGACCCGTATTGACATCGGTTGCGCAGGCGACACAGACGGCGGCAGCGAAGTTCTCGTTAAACAAGGCGCTAAGAACTACGGACAAAAAGGTTTTACCGTAGAAGGTCCGAACGAACTGTTTGACGGCGCGGTAATCGAACTCCCCGCTTAATTGCAATGTAATTAAGGCTCACACTGCCGTAACGCTTGTTTGTTGCGGCAGTGAAAGCCTTTTTTTCGGAATTGGAAAATAACTGCGATATCGCAGTACAAAATAATATCCCGCAAGGGAAATAAAAAAACGGAGAAACAATATATGAAAAAAACTGTTACAAAAATTTTGTGCGTTGTCCTTTCCGTGCTGATGATGGGGGGAATCGTCTCCGCATTGGCAGCATGCCAAGGCAGCGTAATACTTGTTTGGGGTCCGGACGATCACGAAGCGATTTACAAAGAGTATCTTGCCAAGTTTGCCGAAACCCACAAAGATCGACTTGCAGGTTACAAGTTCGGCTATGCCGGCAGCGGCGACGCGGGCGCGTACGACGCAATGTCGGTTGACGTAAAGGGCGGCGCAGGCGTTTACACGTTTGCCAACGACCAAACGGCTAACCTTCGTAACGCGGGCGCGTTGGCGGTTGTAAACGGGGCCAATCTCGAATGGTCCATTGCCAACAACAGCGCAGCCGCAGTAGAATCCACCAAGTTGAGCGACGGCAGAAGTTACGCATATCCTTTGCAAGCGGATAACGGTTACTATATGTACTACAACAAGTCCGCTTTCCGCGGAACCGACGTTTGGGACGAAGAAAACGACTGCCTTAAAGAAGAATATACTTTCCGCGATCTGTATGCCGCTTTGCAATCGCACGGCACCGAAAAGACCAAGTATACATCCGAAGTTAGGATAAAGACCGGCGAAGTAGACAAAAACGGTAAACCCATTTACAGCGAAGAAACAGAGAAAAGAGAAGTAGAAGTAGAATGGGCAAAAGGCGTTGTGTCTTGGCCTATGGGCGACAGCTGGTACGGCAGCGGCGTATTCTTTGCGGTAGGCGGCGACTACAACGTTGCATACGACGCCAAAGGTAAGCAAATCAACGCCGACGCTTGGTTCGGTTACACTTTGCCCGACGGAGTAGACGATTGGCACAAGGGTGATTTTACTATCGGTAACAACGCCGTACAATGTATGAAGAATACGTTTGTTCTTGCCGACGGCACGGTAAGCACCAACTATCTGTACACCGACGGTAATGCGGCGCCTCTTAACGATTACATCACGTATCACACCGACTTCAACGACGCTATGCACTGGGGAAAACAGCCCTTGGCAGCGGTTGTATGCGGCACCTGGAAAGCGAAAGAATTGCAACTTGCTTGGGGCGACGACTATGCGGCAACCGTTCTTCCCATTTTGGAAAACGACCAAGGTCAACGCTTTACAATGAAGAACTTTGCAGGTTACAAAAATATGGGCGTAAACCCCAACTGCGCTTTCGTTGTTGACGCTCCCGAAAGCGAAAGATTGGATCGTCTTAACCTGTTGCACGAGTTGGCACAATATCTGTGCGGACCGGAAATTTCCATTGCACGTTACAAGGCAACAGGCGCAGGCCCCGCTAACTTGCAGGCATTGGCAGACCCCGAAATCGCTAACGACGCGGCGTTGTTGGCTCTTAACGCTCAGTACGATCGCGTATGCGTATATCCCGAAGGATATCACGGCTACGAATATGAGTTTGACGTAAAGGAAGTTACTTCCCAAGACGAGAACGGTAACGACGTAATAACTTACGAATTTACGCGTAACCGCGTCGAAAAGAACGGCGGCGACCCCGTAGGCAACGGCAAAGGTTTCCGTACGCAGGACAGCGTTCCCGCAAACTATTGGACGCCCATTCAAAACTTCGGCAATACGTTGTACAACGAATTGACCGGCAAAACATCCTTAACGAACTTTGCCAACAACACCAGCATCATGCAATATCTTAAACAGTTGCAGGGCGACATTCAAAACTCCGCACAATAAGATAGCCTTGACGGTGCAATGGTCGGCAAGCGAGTATTGACGGTACGCTTGCAATATTCCGAACGAATATTTGCACACAATTACCATTGATACTTATGCCGACGACAAGCCAAGTGTTTTACAACTACCCCCAAGGCACTTGCCCTTGGGGGTAGCGGTAATTATAAGCACGTTAGTATTAAAGGAGAAATAATGAGACAGATTTCAACTTTGGAATATTTGTCCATGTCCAAAGCGAGACGGGCGTGGTTCAAATTTTCTTCATTTATACTCAATATTCCAAGGGCGATCGGTCGTTGGTTCCGCAACTTACCGCACAAATTCGGCGCATTTTTCGGCAAGATCGGCGGTTGGTTTGCGGGATTGTTTGACGCACTTCGCTACGGCAATTGGAAAACTCGCATGTCTGCCCTTATTTTGGGCTTTGGGTGCTTTGCCTATCATCAGATAGGCAGGGGCTTACTGTATTTGTTATACGAAATAATATTTGTGTTGTTTATGGTGTTCTTCGGGGCAAAATACATAGCTAAATTGGGCACTTTGGGCGACGTTGCTCAGGTGCGCGACCCCGACACCGACCTGGTACTAATAGAAGGCGACAACTCGTTTAGTATTTTGTTGTATTCTATGCTTACCATTGCGGTCATCGTATTTACGTTGATCATTTGGGTCAAGTCTATCAAGGACGCATACAACAATCAATTGGGCTATTCCATCGCTCAACGCGCCGCTTCCGCCAAGGACGACGTGGGACAATTGTTAAACCACAAGTTCCACCTTACCATATTGGCGTTTCCGTCGTTGACGTTGGTGGTATTTACCATAGTGCCGTTGATGTTTATGATATTGGTGGCATTTACCAACTACAACCGCAATACGATTCCTCCCGCAAACCTGTTTACCTGGGTGGGGTTTGACAACTTTGCCGCGGTACTTACAGGTCAAGCCAAGGGACTTAGCGGCGCGCAAGACGCAAGCCGTTGGAGTTACACATTCTGGCGCATACTCGGTTGGACAATGGAATGGGCAGTGCTTGCCACGTTTACCAACCTGTTCTTGGGCATGATCGTCGCTCTTATCATCAACAAAAAGAGCATCAAACTCAAAAAGTTTTGGCGTACTTGCCTGGTAACGGTTGTTGCGGTTCCGCAATTCGTTTCGTTGCTGTTGGTATCCAAGATGCTCAACAACGCAGGTATTTTCAACTCGATTCTGTTCAGTTTGGGATTGCCCACCGTCGACTGGCTGCACGAAAGCGCTTCGCTTGCCAAGTTTATGATAGTTGTCGTAAACCTGTGGGTAGGCGTGCCGCACACCGTGCTTACTTGTACGGGTATATTGATGAATATTCCCGACGACTTGTACGAGGCGGCAAAGATAGACGGTGCAAACCCCGTAAAAATGTTCAGCAAAATTACGTTGCCGTATATGATGTTTGTATTGGGTCCCAGCCTTATTACGACATTTGTAGGCAACATCAACAACTTTAACTTGATATTCCTGCTTACGGGCGGTTCTACCGGTATTGCCGACTCTCGTTTGGCAACGCAGGCAGGCGACCTTGACCTGTTGATAACTTGGCTGTACAAACTTACCGTCAACGGACAACAGTACGACGTCGCTTCCGTAATAGGTATTTTGATATTTATTGTTGTTGCATTCTTCTCGTTGATTGTGTATTCGAGAATCGGTTCTGTTAAGAACGAGGAGGACTTCCAATAATGAAATACTTAAAAACATCCAAAAAAAGCGCCAAGGGCGCAATAATAGACAGTTTTATATACCTGCTGTTGGCAATAATAAGTATCATTTGGGTCTTTCCGTTTGTGTATCTGATTTTGTGCTCTTTGCGCGGCGAATCCGGCGGTATGGTAACGTACCTGTGGCCCAAACAAATTACCTTTGACAACTTTATATACTTGTTTAAGGGCGACTTTTTGACCTGGTATCTCAACACGTTGATCATTGCGATAGTGGTATCCATCATCAACACATTGATCACGTTGCTTACCGCGTATGCGCTTAGCCGTATGCGTTTTAACGGCAGACAGGCGTTGATGAAATTTATGCTTATCTTGGGCATGTTCCCCGGATTTTTGGGAATGATTTGCATTTACTATCTGTTGAATGCAATGGGAATGATCAACTCGTCGCTGTCTATTGTGGGATTGATGTTGGTGTACGTATCCGGCACAATGATGGGCTATTACGTATCCAAGGGCTTCTTCGATACCATTTCCCGCTCGCTGGACGAAGCGGCAATGATCGACGGCGCCAGCCGTGCCAAAATATTCTTCTCGATTATTTTGCCGTTGTCCAAGCCCATTATCATTCAAACGCTGTTGGGCGCATTTGTAGGCCCTTGGGGAGACTATATGATGGCAAACTACATCGTCGGCCGCGGCGGTACGGACTTCAAGACCGCAGCGATCGGCTTGTATCAAATGGTAGATACCCTGCCCGAAATAAGCGAAAACTTTACTCAGTTTTGCGCGGGCGGCGTAGTGGTATCGCTGTTGCCGATAATTATGTTCTTCTTTATGCAACGCTTCTATGTTGCAGGCGTAACGGGAGGCTCTGTAAAGGGATAGCATTATGACAAAAAACAGAGTTGTTTCAACAGTCGCTTTGTTGTTGATAGCCGTAACGGCGTTTGCGCTGTTTGCGGGCTGTAACAACGACGTGTTGGGTGATCTGCCCGAAACTACCGACAACTACCGTACGATGTATCAGATATTTCCCATTGCGTTTGCCGACAGCGACGGCAACGGCAAGGGCGATATTCAGGGCATAATAGACAAATTGGACTACATTGCCGATATGAACTTCGACGGAATATGGCTTACTCCCGTACACGAATCGACCACGTACCACAAGTACGACGTTGTAGATTACAAATCCATCGACGACGATTTCGGCACTTTGGAAGACTACGACCGTTTGGTGCAAGCCTGCCACGAGCGCGGAATGACCATCATTATGGACCTTGTTATCAACCACACTTCCAGCAAAAGCCAATGGTTTATCGACGCGTGCAACGCGCATTTGCGCAACAGACCGGACAATCAGTATTACAATTACTACAATTTCAGCCAAACTCAATACGGTTCCACTTGGTACAGCGTGGGTAACGGCTGGTATTACGAAGGTCAGTTTTGGAGCGAAATGCCCGATCTCAATTGGACCGAAGTACTTGAAAACCCCGATGGTTATCTTGCAAAAGATCTGGAAGAAGTAATGCGTTATTGGCTTGTCGACCACGATGTGGACGGCTTCCGCTTGGACGCGGTAGGCGAGTTTTTCAGCGGTAACGACACGCGCAATATCGAATGTCTTAAATGGATCAACGATACAGCCAAGGCTATCAAACCCGATTGCTACATCGTGGGCGAAGGACCTTGGGGCGCCAATGCGTACAAGTATCACGAATCCGGCATCGACAGCTTTTTCCTGTTTACGCACGGTTACCGTACCGACAACTCAATAGCCATGGCGGCGCGCGGTATGCCGGGGGCATTCGGTTGGTTTGCCGACATTGATCGTACGGACGCTTCCCGAGTGGGCTGTTACGAAGGCAGTATCCCCGCGTTGTTCATATCCAACCACGATACGGCTCGCGCTTTGGGTATATTGCAGGGCAACATCAGTGTGGACAATATGAAGATGGGCTACGCGGTAATGGCGATGTGTTGCGGCACAACGTACGTGTACTACGGCGACGAAGTGGGTATGTCGTCTTACGATACTTCGCGAGACGAAAACAAACGTCAGCCGATGCCGTGGGAAGACGAATATCTGTGCAAGCCTGTAAAAGGCTCTACAAGTGCGGAAGATACCGTAAAATATCCGTTTGGTACGGTGGAACAGAATCTTAAAGACAAAGATTCGCTTATCGCGTTTATTACCCGTGCCAACGCCGTACGCAGAGCGTTTCCCGCTATTGCGCGCGATTACGGCAAAATATTGTACGAGGACGAACAAAACGACGGTTTGGGAATAATTCAAAAGGGCGAAGGCGAAGACGCTGTGTACATTGTGGCAAACCTGTCTCACGTGTACGGTTCAACCTTGGATTTGTCGCAATTCGGCAAATTTGAGTTGCTTGCAACGTTAAATGTGAACGGCGCGCCTAAACTTAAAGGCAGCAGCATTTCGATGCCCGCTATGTCATTTGCAGTGCTACGCAAAGTTTAATTACAAATATTGACGGAGGAAATATAACAAATGTCTAATCTGAGTTTAAGACACATATACAAAGTTTATCCCAACGGAGTCAAAGCAGTAAACGACTTCAATATGGAAATAGAAGACAAAGAGTTTATCGTATTCGTCGGTCCGTCCGGTTGCGGCAAATCCACAACCCTGCGTATGATTGCGGGTTTGGAAGAAATTACCGCAGGCGAACTGTACATAGGCGACAGTTTGGTAAACCGTGTGGAACCCAAGGACAGAGATATCGCAATGGTGTTCCAAAACTACGCTCTTTACCCGCATATGACTGTTTACGAAAACCTTGCTTTCGGTTTGAGACTGAGACACATTCCCCAAGCCGAAATTCACAAAAAAGTGCTGTGGGCGGCAAAAATCTTGCGTTTGGAAGAATATCTCGACCGCAAACCCAAGGCGCTTTCCGGCGGACAACGTCAGCGTGTTTCGTTGGGCAGAGCGATCTTGCGTACCCCCAAAGTATTCCTTTTGGACGAACCGCTGAGCAACCTGGACGCCAAATTGCGTACCGAAATGCGCGCGGAAATAGCCAAATTGCACAACGAACTTAACACAACGTTTATTTACGTTACGCACGACCAGGTAGAAGCGATGACTATGGGTACCCGTATCGTAGTTATGAGCATGGGTTACGTTCAACAAATCGACACCCCGCAAAACCTGTACAACTACCCCGAAAACAAGTTTGTAGCAGGCTTTATCGGAACGCCGCAAATGAACTTTTTCGAAGCGACGCTTACCCGCAACGGCGACGTCGTTCGCGTAAAGTTTACGGGAGTAGACAAGGAACTGGAAGTTCCCTTCGAACAAATGCTTAAAGTTCGCCCCGAATACCTTACCGGCGACAAAAAGGTTATTGTCGGCTTGCGTTGCGAACACATCTCGGTTGACCCCGAAGTGCTTGCCAAATCCAAGAACATCGTTCCCATCAAGATCTCGATATTCGAAGAACTCGGTAACGAAACGCTTATTTACGGCGATATGAATACCGAAATAAGCGACCTTGCGGACAGCGGCACACGCCTTATCGTCAAACAATACGGCGGCACGCACGACGCAAAGCGCGGCGACATAATCGACGTTGCGTTCGATATGTCCAAGGCGCATTTCTTCGACATCGAAACCGAGCAGACGATCGCTCCGCGTATCCCCGTTGACAACGTATTCGACGCAAAAGTGGACGGCGGCAAACTTACCCTTTTGGATACGGAAGTTGCCCTTCCCGCAGCGGTTGCGGCTCAAATAGGCGGTCTCAAAGCCGACGACGCGTCGTTGCTTATCCCCACCGACGCCTTGCACGAAGGCGGCAACGATCTTGTTGCCAAAGTGGTGGAAGAAGAAATTATCAACAACGTTCGCATTACGCACTTGCGTATCGGTAGCCGTACGTTCTTTATGCTTAACGGTTCCGAACACAAAGCGGGCGACAAAGTTTCGTTGGCAATCGACTTCAAAAAGATCTCCATCAGCCGCGGCGGCGAAACGATAGTAAAACCGCTGCCCGAGTACGACACGTTCTACGGTTCGTATTTCGACAGATCCAACGCTTCTCGTTCGATCGGTCAACTTGTAAAGTATTACAACTCGCTCAAAAAGAAAGAACTTACCGAACACAACAAAAAGTTGCAAGCGGCAATTTCCGAAGTGGTACTTCAACCGTCGGTGTTGGCAAGCATCAAGCAAGATTATGCCGATAAGAAGAAGGAAATTCAGGGCAATATGTCTTATCGTCTCGGAACGGAAAGTTTGGGTAAGGAAGGCAAAAAGAAGGTAAAGGCGGAAGCCGCCGAGGCTCTTGCCCAAGCCACAAGAGATTATCAGGCGCAGGTTGAAGAGTACAACACCAAAAAAGCCGCTTACGACGCTCTTCCCGACGACGAAAAAGCCGTCCGCGTACAGAAAGTAGAGCAAATTAAGGCACAGTATGCCGAACAAGCGAAAGCGATAGAAGCAAGATACGCCGAAATCATCAGCGAAATTCTATCCAATATCGGTAGCGTGGGCGCATTGTTGCAACCTATCGAAAAGGACAACGCGGCTGTCGCTGCGAGCGAAGCGGCGGAAGTAAATCAAAAATACGCCGAACTCAAAGCGCAAAAGATCAAAGAGTGCGACGACGCGATCGAACAAGCCAAAGCAAATGTTGCCACAAGCACCGGTCCGGACAAAGACAGAGCGATCATTGAACTTAAAGAAGCCAAACGCGCCAAGGTGGATACCCTTAACGCTTTGGTTGCGGAAAACAATGCCGCAGTAGACGACGTAATGTTCAAATCCAAAGTATTTGCGGCGTACATCAACGGCACCCCGACAATTACCACCTTGGAGATCAACAAAAAGATCGTCAAAGGTTTGGGCGCGCAACTGTTCCTTAGCCATTACCGTTTCGAAGTTCCGCACGACGCTTACACCGTTGGCGACAGCGGCATAACGGTAGTTGTGGAAAACGTTATCGATTACGGCGCGGAACAGTACGCCAAGTGCAATTTGCACGGCGAAACAGTCTACGTCAAGGTTGACGCTCCTTGCAAGGCGGGTCAGGAATTTAAATTGCAGATCGCAATCGACCGCGCAAGAATATTCGAAAACCTGTTCGACATCAGACTGTACTGATAATTGTTGTAACGTTATTATAACAAATATGCATAACCACCGACCTTTCGGTGGTTATGCGCTGAAATCGGCTGCTGTTTAGGAGACGGAAGCCCAATCGGCTGCTGTTTAGGAGACGGAAGCCCAATCGGCTGCTGTTTAGGGTAACAGAAGCCCCAATGGCGACAGTGCGGCGGCAAGTCAAACGCGCAACCGCGCATACCGTCGCCCAAAACGAAACCAACGCAACATGCGTTCGCATATGCGGGCGCATCGCGTGGGAAATAAATTAAAAAGAGGTAATTATGAAAAGAAAATATGCAATTGTGCTTTTGAGCATTGTTATGGTGCTTAGTTTGGTGCTTGTTGCATGTCAGCAGGAACACACCTACAGCGAAGAGTGGTCCTACGACGAAACGCATCACTGGCACGCCGCAATATGCGAGCACGCGGACGAAAAGTCCGATTATGCCGAACACGACATGCAAAACGGCAAATGTTCCGTATGCGGTTATACGGTAGGCGGTGGCGGCACCGGCGGCGAAGCGAACGGTTTTAAGTGGAGCGCTTACAGTTCGGGCAGCGGTTCCTTCGGAGACAGCAGCGCTTCGGGTTTGCCCGAAGTTCCGTCAGGCAAAGCCGACAAGCCGAGTATTCAAATTCACTACCGTCGCACCAATGCAAGCGAATACAGCAAGTGGGGTTTGTGGCTGTGGACAAAGAGCGGATCTGTCGGTACTGAGGACGAGGCGCAAATAGGTTGGAAATTCAATTATCGCGACGATTACGGCGTGGTTGCGCTATATTCGTTTGAGCAATTGGGCTCCGGCTATAACGGCAGCGAAGCGCTGGGCTTCATTGTACGTCAAGCCAATTGGGCGGCAAAAGACATCGAAGCGGATAGATTTTGGTCGCCTACCGCCGGCGAAATCGACGAAAACAATTACTATCATCTTTATTTGACGCAAGGAGATCCCGGTTTGTATACTTCACCCAACGATATTCAATACGGTATGACCGCTTCGTTCCAAAGCACAGCCGCAATTACGGTTACGACAAAGTCGGCAATCAAACATATCGGCATTTACGAAGGCGGTACTCTGTTGGCGGAAACCGACACGACAGACACGGCAAATATTACGTACACGCTTCCGCAAGGCAAATCTCCCGATTTGAGCAAAGAGTATACTGCAAAAGTAACCTTTGTTGCCGGCGACAAAGAAAAAGAGATAGGCGTTTCGATGATTTCTTTGTACGGAACGGATTTGTTTAACGAAACGTATTATTACGACGGCGAACTCGGCGCTTTGTACACGCAGGACGCCACCGAATTCAAAGTATGGTCTCCCGTTTCCACAAAAATCGTGCTTAATTTGTACGAAAGCGGCAACGGCGGCAGCGCTTACAAAACCTACGATATGGTCAAAGGCGACAGGGGCGTGTGGAGCGTTAAAGTAGACGGCGATTTGGCTGCCAAGTATTACACCTACACCGTAACCAATTCGTCCAACCCCGTAGGCACCGAAATAGTAGACCCGTACGCAAAGAGCGCGGGACTTAACGGCAAACGCGGACAAATCGTTAATTTTGCCGAAACCAATCCCGAAGGCTGGGATGAAGTTCAACCGCTTCCCTACAAGCGTAACGAGTTGGTAGTATGGGAAACTCACGTTGCCGACGTTACGTCTTCCGCAACTTGGGGCGGCAAAGCCGAATGGAGCAAAAAGTTCCTTGGTATGGCTCAGGAAGGGACCACCTATACCGAAAAGGGCGTAACAGTTAAAACAGGTTTCGACCACATCAAAGAATTGGGCGTAAACGCAGTACAACTCGTACCCATTTTCGACCAAGATAACAACGAAGCCGCACCGACGTTTAACTGGGGTTACAATCCCCTGAACTACAACGTTTTGGAAGGCGCTTATTCCACCGACGCATCCGACGGTTATGTGCGTGTAAGAGAGTTTAAGCAACTTGTACAGGCGTTTAACGGCGCAGGCATCAACATCATTATGGACGTTGTTTACAACCACGTAAGCGCAGCCGTAGGCTCCAACTTCGACGTGCTTATGCCCGGTTATTATTACCGTTACACAACAAGCGGCGATATGGCAAACGGTTCCGGTTGCGGCAACGAAACGGCAAGCGATCACCTTATGTTCCGTAAGTTTATGATCGACTCCGTCAAGTTCTGGGCAAGCGAGTACAAACTCGGCGGTTTCCGTTTTGACCTTATGGGCCTGCACGACGTTGAAACTATGAACCAATTGACTGCCGAACTGAAAAAGATCAACCCCGATATCGTTGTATACGGCGAACCTTGGGAAGGCGGCACAACTCCGTTGTCCACAAGTCAGCAAGCCGATCAGGCAAACGGCAACAAGTTTGTAGGTTTCGGTCAATTTAACGACAAGATGCGCGACGCGTTGATCAAGGGCGGTATGGCTGCCGCGTCCGAAAACTCCGGTTGGGCAATGGGCGCTCCTTCGGCGTCCAATTCGAGCGCGATCGTTGCCGGACTTAAAGGCTTTACGGCTGCAAGCCCCGCAATCAACGATTTGGAAAAGAGCATCAACTACGTAACCTGCCACGACAACTACACTTTGAGAGACCGTTTGTGGGCAACCAACTCGTTCAGACAAGGCCGCGACAACAAGCGCGTTGAAGAACTTGCAATGCTTGCCAACTCCGTCGTGCTTACGTCCAACGGCGTCAACTTTATACTTGCCGGCGAAGAATTTTTACGTAGCAAGCAGGAAAACGGCGCAACGGGCGACGCGATCCACAACTCGTACGAATCGAGTTACAAAGTAAACGAACTCAGTTACAATCTCAAAATAACCTACAACGACGTGTTCCAAAATTACGTAAAATTGATTGCATTCAAACGTATGTTTGTTGATACGTTCGGTATTGCCACCAACGATGACGTAAGCAGCAGATATTCCGTGCAGGCTGTCAACAACGGATCGGTAATAGAAATTACTATCAACGCCAAGGACGGCACGGTTTGGAAGGTTATCCACGCCAACGAATCAGTCGGTAGCGGCTACAACGTCGATTTGGCGGGATATGAACTGTATCTCGACACATTAAACGTAGAAGGATTGACATTAACGTCGGCAACGCCCATTCAGCAACGCCAGACGATAATAGCGTCCAAGTAAAATAGTGCGATGAAGAAAAAATTTGCAATTGTATTACTGTTGCTGTTTGTTGTAATTGCAGTTGCGGGTTGTCAAAAAGAGTACACTCCCGACCCCGCCGTCAGAGAATTTCTCAATACGGGTCTGACGGCGGAAAAGGCGTACGCCAAGTTGGCGACTGCCAAGTACACCGAAGTACGAACCTTGCTTAACAAACAAGGCGAGCAAACGGGCAAACTTGTAACGGAAGTTTATTTGGACAAACGCGATGTAAACAACCTTGGGCTTACCATACACAACACCTACGAAGGTAAGGCAATCGAGTCGAGCAACGTAATAGAAATGACGTCGGTGCTGTCCAAGCAGGACGGCGAGTATGTTTACACCGTAACCAAGGTGTATAACAACCTGTCGCAACCCGAAGTAACAACCGAACAAATGGCAGATTCGGACGCGTCCAATCTTGTAGTTGCAATAATCTATTCCGACAACGGCGCGTACGACGAAGGGCTGTATTTCGGCGATTTGTTTATGCTACGCATATTCAAATTTCCGCCCGAATCTTTTTACGTGGATACCGTAAATAATTTGTGCGTGTTTGACGAAGGTATGCTGATAAAAGATTACGGCGACGTCGGCGACGTTACGTTGCATCAACTAACCAAAATAAACGTTTTGGGTTTGTTGGTGTACAATTACGAAAGGTACGAAAGCGTGCAGTCCGATTACGTTATGACTTGCGAATTGACGCCCGAATACGAGTATCTTCCGTAACGCAAACGGTGCGTGCATTATTGAAATTTGCAAATAAAAAACCGCCCCAAAATCGGCGGTTTTTTTATTGCATCTGTGCAAACGATGGTGTATAATTTGTTTGTTAAATTATTGCAAACGAACCCGATTCGTGTCGGAAAGTAATAAAGTAAGCCAACGTAAATCCGAGATTTACCAATACAATTGCGCCCACCGCCAAAATATAGCGTTGCGCAGGTAAGGAAATCTTGATCCAATCGGTGGCAAAAGCGGAAATTGCCAATGCAATGCATGCCGCAAGCGACAGCGCCACGCCTATACACACAAGTATCAAACCGGGCAAATAGGGCGTGCCGTCGTTTTTGAACACGAGATTCTTCATCAGCAACGTGGGAAATTTGAACGACCGCACAATAAAACCGATGATCGACCCTTCAAAAAGTATAGCAACCAATGTCGCTATCAACAACACGATATCGTCAAATACCAACTGTTGTTCAATGCCGTGTACAAGGCGCTCAATCAGCAGGTACAGGCAGTAAGCCTCAACCGCTACCGACAGCACAAGGTAAATGATCTTAAACGCCAGCGATTTTTTACGCGTCGGCATGTATTTCACAACAATATCCTCCCTGTTACATATAACCATTAAATTATATAATTTACCGACGGTTTTGTCAATAGCAAGCGTCGGAGCATAATTAAAGGAGATTTTATGGAAAAAAGCGCAATATTACATCAAAGCGATTCTAAATTTTCGTTTCCCGTGTCGGAAACAAAGGCAATAGTGCGTTTACGCACCAAGCGTAACGATACTATCCGCAGCGTAAACGTCTTGTGGAACACCGCGCACAAGTTTTGGCAAAAACAATTGCGTTTGCCGCTGTCGGTAAAGTACCGCGATCAACTGTTTGATTGGTACGAAGGCGAATTGGACAACGGTTGCCCCGGTTACTCGTACTTGTTTGAAATTACCGACGCCGACGGAACCGTGTGGTACTACAACGAAAGCGGTTTCGATACGGTAATGCGCGTAGAACACGCCTTTGAAGACAATTTTACGGTAATATTTCCCAACGTAAAGGACATCGTCGTGCCCAACAAACAATTTGAAGGCAGGGTTTTTTACCAAATATTCCCCGAGCGTTTTGCGCGTTCTTCTCACAAACAAAATACGGAATATATCAATATGGATTGGAACACCGAACACCCCGACAATATGCGTTTTGCCGGCGGTGATTTGGACGGTATCCGCGAAAAATTGCCCTACTTAAAGGACCTTGGCATAGGCGCAATTTATATGACGCCCATTCATCAATCCGTCAGCGCGCACAAGTACGATATCGACGATTACTTTTCGGTGGACAAGATGTTCGGCAATATCGATACGCTTGCCGCATTGGTAACCGAAGCGCACAAACTCGACATCAAAGTGGTAATGGACTTGGTATTTAACCATTCAAGTTACTACAACGCGCTGTTTCAGGATGTAGTTGCCAACGGCAAAAAAAGCAAATATTACAATTGGTACTTTGTCTACGGAGACAAGCCTTCGCGCCGCAAACTTAATTACAACACCTTTTGCGACGTGTGGATGATGCCCAAACTTAACACAAACAATCCCGAAGTTCAGCAATATTTGTGCGACGTGGGCAAGTTTTACATAACCAAATGCAACGTAGACGGCTACCGTTTGGACGTCGCTTCCGACGTTTCGCACGATTTTTGGCGTCTGTTCCGCCGTCAACTTTCCGAAATCAAGCCCGACGTGTTTATTATAGGCGAAGATTGGCAAAACTCCGAGTCGTTTTTGGGTAACGACCAATGGGACAGCGTTATGAATTACCCCTTCAAGTACGCGTGCGAGCGTTATTTTGTCGAAGGCAGGTACAATGCCGAACAATTTTGCGATTTTCTCAACGCAACGCTTATGCGTTACAAGGACGGCACCAATCGTATGATGCTCAATCTTGTGGATTCGCACGACACGCCGCGTTTTTACCAAGAACTCAACAAGGATCGCAGCCGTATGCTGCAAACGTTGGCATGCCTGATGTTTTATTTGGGCAACCCTATGATATATTACGGCGACGAAATATTTATGGACGGCAAACGCGACCCGTACAACCGCAAATGTATGCGTTGGGATAGCCCCGAATACGCCTCGGCGGAACATGCCGTGGTGCGCGACCTCTTGCGTCTGCGCCAACGCGACCAACTTAAATACGGCGATATCGGCATATTTGCCAAGGACGGCGTTGCGCACATCGAACGCTCGTTTAACGGCGTAACATTGGGTTTGGCGGTAAATAACAGCGGTAGCGCAGTGCAACTCGACGCCGACATAATTTACGCTTATCGCACCGACGGACGCACTGTAAACCACGGCGGTTTTGCCGTTTACACAAAATAGTTTCGCGCGTTTTTGCGCGGGCGGCATAATTCCGTCAAATTACAACCGTCTATTGCCGTTACGCGTTTTGCTGTGTGAGCATTTTTGCATTGCGCTACGCAAGCAGCAGCATAATGCTTGCAAATTGCAAAACCGTACCCGCAATATCAAACAAGTGCCATACAGAGTGGAAATATTTTACTTTTTTGCCCACGGCGTAAAACGCTATTCCTACGGTGTATGCCAATCCGCCCGCCACAAGCAGCCACATGCTTGGGACGGGCATTATTTGCGCAAGCGGACGTATGGCAATTATTATCAGCCAGCCCATTACGCAATACAGCGTCATCGATAGCGACTTTATTATTTTGTTGTTCATTGCAATGGCGTTGCCCGCAATACCAAGCGCCGCCAGCACCCACTCGGTTGCAAGTATGCCCACGCCTATTGACGCGCCGCGCAGTGCAATCAGGCAAAACGGCGTATAAGTGCCGGCAATCAGCAAAAAAATGGTGCAGTGATCCAAAATTCTGAATACGCGTTTTGCCGTGCCGTTGTGCAAAAAGTGGTACAGCGCGCTTATCGTATACAGCAGCGTTACGGACATTCCGAACACCGCCATTGCGCACGTGTTTATTGTCGATGGGTAAGCCGCCGCCATACCCCACAGCGATATAACCAACCCTATAACTCCGCCCACTATGTGCGATACGGCGTTGAATATTTCTTCGCCCTTGCAGTACAGCGCGGTTTCGGTCGCGGTCGGCTTGGCGAGATTAGCGGTTGTGTAACAAGATTTTGCTGACATAATGTTGCGTGCCCCCTAAAATTTGTTCGGGTTGCCCCTTAACAGCATTATATGCCAACCTTTGCCGAGAGTAAATCTCCCGATCGGTTTGCCGACTACACCGTTTGTACGGCAAGTAAATGCGGGGTAGAGCGGTCTCTACTGACAGTAGAACGCTGTTTCTACCCCGTTTTAACGTTATTTTTGCCATATTATTTTGAAAAATTTGCACTAAATCTCTTGATGTGGAGTTGCTCCATATTGTATGATCTGTTCGGAGATGGCGGAAATGACAATACAACAGGCGTGCAAACAAAGCGGGCTTACTATTGATACAAATATGATATTACGAACGTATAGGGCTTATTGAAGCGGAAAAAGGCGCTTATTTCAAAAATTACAGTCGGCAAGCGCTTGAAACACTTGTCGCAATCAAAAAACTGCGCTCGGCAGGGCTATCGATATCCGAAATAAAGTTGTTGTTATCTATCGAAGATGCCCTAACGGATCTGAGCCGAAAACAAATGGATTCGATATATACTGTTATCTACAATGCAATAGAACGCGCCAACATTCGCGCAAAAGAAATTGCCGAATCGCAACTGTTGCCGGAAAATATGAAACGTAAACTTATCGGCGCGGCAAATGAAAATAAGTAGTGTAATTTTGCTTTTATTGTACAGCGTACTGATGTTTGCAACACTTTTTGTTAAAAACGACAAACTCAAATTGACAAAATTGGCGGCGATATTGGGTATCGTTGTGGCAATTGTACACACAGTGTGTTTTTTCGTCGCACAAAGCCGTTGGGCGGTGTTGCTTACAAGCCTTGTACTGTTTATGGCTTATGGAATTGCCAATGGTTTAATTTTGAAAAAACACATATCGCATTGGTTAATACGATTTGTTGCGTCTGCTATAATATTCGTTTTATTTGTAATTTAGTAGCGTTACGTACATATTGGGGCGTAATTTTTTATAAAGAGCGACAAATAAGCCGTGGTTAGTACACGGCTCGTTTCACAAAGCGAGGTGGAGTGGCGTGCGCAAATCGAACAAAGCCCTACATTCTCAGCCCAGGAGTGTAGCGACGAACGCCACATCTTGCCGCACTCTCTTGTCAACCCCAACCGCAAACAATTTCGAAATACACAAAACCCGTGCTGCCGTCCTTGTCTGCGTCTCATGCCACCCAGGCGAATATCCATTCGCACGGGGACTCGCTCTTCCCCAAAAGTTTTGTTACGCTCAACTTTTACAGGTTTTCGTATTCAATCTCCCGAACCCGCGGGCAACAAGCAAAAAGGCAGCAATGGAAAAGGAAGCACCTTGTGTGATTCCTTTCCGTTGCAACTAATAGGCGCAGTTGCCGCGCCTGCGGACCAAATGGCAAACAACATCGTAATTTAAGATATTGTTCTTATTATCCTATGCTATAAAATAATCTTGCAATATTTTTTTGATATAGTAATATCGGCGTGCGTAAGAATTGTCAACTCTAATCAATTGAAATCCATATTGTTGACATAACTGCTGCTTTTTTACATCTCGTTCTTTTATTATGCTATCTTCAAAATGCTCTTTGCCGTCAAGTTCTATTGCCAAAATGGGCTGATTGTTAGATTTGTCGAATACCACAAAATCGAATGTATCGGCAAAAAATAGCCCCGCTTTTTGGTCGGCGTCGTTAATAATTTGTTCGATAGGCACATTTGTCTTTGTTACATATTTTTTGTTTGTAGACTGAATAACGCTCATTGCATGATTCAAACTTTCAAAAAACGCGGCTTCCGTATCGGCATTATATGGTTTTATGCCGAATGCTCTGGACTTAACTTGTTTGCTTGTTACTTGCGATGTTCCATTGGATTGTATATATTGGATCAATTCGTACAAGTCGTCGTCTCCATCGGCACAGTGCAATCGCTCCAATTCTGTCAAACTTGCCAATACGATAAGTTGGTCTTTGGCGCGTGAAACAGCAACGTTTATTAGTTCTTTATTGTTTTTAAGCCAATCGTAAGTGCTTTGGCGAGTGGATTTTGTAAGCGCCAAGGAAAACATAATTACATTCTTTTCGTCCCCTTGAAACGCGTGTACGGTACCGCACGCAACATCATTGATTCCGTTAGCAACCAGCGCATCGTTGATTAATTTTCGTTGATTTACAAATGGCGTAATAATTCCGATTTTTTTATCTCGGTTGAGCAAAATATATTTTAAAATTTGTTCGCACTCATTTGGTGCGGTATTTTTTACTTCTGTTTCGTTGTCAAGTATATCCCAAATTTGCAGGGGATTAGGTTCGCAACTGTTGCTTCGTACTTTGAGTTTGCCGTTGTAATACTTTTTGTTGCTGAACTGAATAATTTTTTCGTTGGAGCGGTAGTGATAACTAAGTAAAACTTCTTCACTGCAACTATCGCAAGCCAGATATACATCATATATAGATTTGTCTATGTAATCATATTCTTCGGCAACGTTGTACTTTTGGCGTAACAAGATATTTTTTTTCTTGTCCAACAAAATAACAGGTTTAAGTTGTTGCGGATCGCCAACCAACATCAAAGAATTACCCCTTATGACAGAAAAAAGGGATACTGCGGAATTGCATTGGCTTGCTTCGTCCATTACCACCAAGTCAAAATACTGTTTTGGTTCTCCCAGTCTATACGACGAAATACACGTAGTTACAACAATTGGAAAAACTTTCAAAAACAGTTGAAAACTTTCATCGTTTCCTATATAATCATTAAACGCTCTCCGCCGCGCTTGTTTGTCATCGATGTCCAAAATGTCATTCAACTCTTTGTATTCGGGATTATCCAATTGTTTAATTTGTTTTGCCGAAGTGTAGTACAAAAACTTTTGAAAAACATCCGAATCATCTTTCAGCAAATTAAGGGCTTCTTCGTTTGAAATTTCGCCGATTTCGTTTATGCGCTTGGTTATTTTAGATATTTGGCGAGCCTGCAACTGTACCTTAAATGTCAAAAGTCCGGCATCTGCATTTTCCAAAAGGTCTTCTGCGGTTCCTTGCGTTCCTTTAACTCAACAATTTCCATATATTTCTTTAACAATGTGGTAAGTTGCGTCATGCGCTCAACTTTTTCTTCACGGTATTTGTCTAAGGTTGACTCAAATATATTGATATCTTTAACTTGTTCTCGCAAATGTTTTATATATTCAATTGCCAAATCAATCTTGTCGTTATTACCCAAACGTATTATGGGAAAAGGAATTATTTGATCGCGATATTTGAGACTTTTGAGAGATTCGGCAACGGTATCTATAGGGTGATTGTTGTATGATGAAAACAAAACCGTCTTTTTGTTAAAAAATGCGGTAACCAACGTGTTGATTATTGTCTTTGTTTTTCCCGTCCCGGGAGGCCCCTGTACATACGAAAGCGGACTGACAAATGCATTGTCAATTGCCAATATTTGATCGAGATTTATTTGATTGTTTACCAATGTAATGGGGTAATGCGCACCTCTTATTGGCGATACCAACTCTCCGAAAAAGGCTCTGATGGGTACAGGTATGGTGCCGTTTTCATACATATTTACAATGGACGAATATTCGCTTTCCAAGTTGACGGTAATATCCGATGCCAAAGCATAAATATACGGTAAATCGTCCACTTGTATTTTGTGGGCATGTTTAGAATAAATTTTGTCTTTTATTGCTTCTAAATTATTGGCGAAATTATCTAATAACGGCAAGTCGGTCTCGTCCAAATAATAAGTAATATTGCAAACTTCCTGATTAACGTTAAATTCGTAACACAAAGACACATCGTCTTCTGCGCGCAGCGTACGTTTTATAGGGTTTAAGTATAGACGTTTGTAGGCCAGAACATACAAGCGATCTTTCTTATCTCTTATACTCAAAACATTCAGACCAAGTTGTTTCAGTTTCAATTTGTTTTGCTCCGACTTGCTATTTTGTTGAAAGTCTTTAACGATCGCATCAAATTGATTGTCGGAAAGGTGATACTCTCCGTTTATAAAGCAATCGTTGTCAAATTTTTCCAACAATTTGTAATCGACGCAATATGGAACAGAATCCATCTTAAAGCAGTCCGCCAAATAATTTAAGATTTTAAGATTGGGTATGTGTGAAAATAGTTTTTGGTATTTTACGCGATTTAGATTTATTTCTCGTAAAGTTTTTCGTTTATAGGGTAATAAGTCCCATCTAAAACAACACTGCTAATAATGGATTTTATGTAAATTGTTTCAAACCTTGTAATTGTATGTTGCACCAAATGGAACCCTTCTACCGTGAGAGATTCCTTTTCGATATCGATATCAATTATGCCAATCCAATATTTGGTCTTTTTGTTTTCTTGATTTTGATATTCTATTTGTAGCCACTTACCCTCATGTATGGCGGTAAAAATATCTTTGCATATATTATTCATAAAATCTACATTATTTCCATTAAATTTTGATTAAATTATATCACAAAGCATTTTTAACCGCAAGGTGTTGTTTGTATGACAGTCGATTATATTGTAATTTAACAACGTTACTTGCCGATTGGGACGCAATTTAATAAAGAGCGGCAAATAAGCCGTGGTTAGTACAGGGTTCGACCCACATAGCGGGGTGGAGTGGCGCGTACAGAGCGAACAGAGCGCCACATTGGCGCCGCACTTCCTTGTCAACCCCAACCGCAAACAATTTCGAAATACACAAAACCCGTGCTGCCGTCCTTGTCTGCGTCTCATGCCACCCAGGCGAATATCCATTCGCACGGGGACTCGCTCTTCCCCAAAAGTTTTGTTACGCTCAACTTTTACAGGTTTTCGTATTCAATCTCCCGAACCCGCCCGCGCTTGAATGGCAAGTAAAAGGAGCGGTATGTAACTTCGCTCGCCCTTCCATATTTTTTTTGGGGGGGGCAGTTATCACTTTTTGGGGTGGCGTGATTTCAGATATGCAAGAGTGTTGGGAATATTTTGTTTGACAACAATCAAATCTTCCTCCAAAATTCCAACCGGGTTTTCTGTCGTTACGTCAATTCCGTCTATGTTTTGCGTTTCTCCGTCGAACATGACCAATCTGAAACCGTTGCGTTTGCCAAGATTTACCCAACCGCGATCACCCCTTTTTACGCCTGCGGCAAGATACTCTGCTCTGTCTTTGGTTAACTCCACGATATCGTATTCTTGCATTGGTCGCACTTTGCCCTCGTACATATCCGTATCGTCGAATTCAAAAGGTTTTACGATTTGCAAATTTTGCGGCTGAACTCTGACGATATCATGTTTGTAATCATCGCCGAAAGGTGTGTGTGTTAGTGTTTCGTGAAAAAACACAATCATATCGCCCGTTTCTTCAACATCAAAAATAAACCCCTCTTCGCCAATGGCAATATTCTTTTCAACGCACATTTCGTTTTGTTTTATCAATTTTACTATGTCGTATCGTTTCATTGTTTTGCATATCCTCCAAATGGCGTAGTCAACTGAATTTTGCCGTTGGGAAATATCATCCAGCCGACAACAATGGCAATGTACTTCCCTGTGTTTTTATCGAGTAAATTAGTTGTTACGTTTATTTGCTGTCCGTATTCATTTTGTTTGTAAAGCACATAGTTGCCGCTTTTATACGCCGCTTGCGCTTGTTTTTGGGCGGCTGTTAGATGTAAGTAGCGCACCAAAGGAGTGAAATGTCAACGAGTTATCTTGTCTGAAAACAAATTTTCAAACTCTTCAATAGTCCCTTTTGTAAGTAAACTCTTTTGACAAACAAATTTAGGACATCTATATGCCGAGTAGAATTTAATATAATACCCTTCCCCAAAATCAATCACGGTTTCCACCTGATCCAATTTTCTGCTAAAACTAAATTTTTCGTTTTCGCTAACAAGGATATCTTCTTCTATATAAACTCTTTGGGGTAGTATCAAGTGGTAGGTACTTTTGCCCGGCTTGGCAAATATGGATATGACTACAAAAATAACGGGAAAAGCCAAACCAATAAAATATACCGTATCATAAATAACAGCGACAACAACTATGGCTATTGCCGCCAAAACGGAGACTATGCTGGCAGCAACGAGACCACGGTTTCTTTCTTGGTTTAATATGTAGTTCAATGTTTGTCCGGAAATTTCTCCTGAAAATTCTATCATATTGCCACCCCATATTGCAATTTTGTATTTGCAGGATGTTTTGGTGCGTGTTGCACACAAGGCAAGTCGACATGCAAATAGTCGCTTTAATATCGTCTGCGCCTAAGCCGTAATGTGCTTGGCATTGCAATGGTATTATAGTGTATTGTTTGAAAAATGTCAAGCAAGATTCTTTTTCCGGAAAAATCCGGATCGCATAATATTATACCATCTGTCTGTTTTTACCGCAACGTTGCTTAAAATTGCAACAATAAAAACACGCGCTTGTTTAACTTATATCAATTTTAATTTCCAACGCAATTATGTCGCGCAAGCGTAGCCATTTGTAAAATACCGATACGCATCTTTGTGCTAAAAGCGTTAAAATTCAATTGACTAATGGTGCAACAAAATAAAGGAGAAATACAATGAAGTACAAAGAATGGTTGGAAATCTGGTTGAATAACTATGTAAAAATTACCTGTAAAGCACGCACAAGCGATATCTACCGTTATCGGATAGAACACTGTATTGCGCCGCATTTGGGCGAGTATGAATTGCGCGATTTGACATTGCCGACATTGCAACAGTTTGTTGCCAACCTACTGTTCAATCCAAGCAGCGGCAAATCACTGTCGGCAAATACGGTAAACGGCGTAATTTCCATTGTGCAGAATTCTCTCAAAATCGCGCTATCGCTGGGGTATGTAGGCGCTTGCGACGCCAATAAAATTTGTCGACCGAGAACAGTCGAAAAGAGAGTGGAATGTTTTTCGTTATTGGAACAAAAGCAAATAGAAATGCAAGTAAAAAACAGCAAAAAACTCAAACTCTACGGAATTGTAATTTGTATGTACACAGGTCTGCGTTTGGGCGAGTTGCTTGCTTTGGAGTGGAAAAATGTAGATTTGAACGCTTGTCAACTTACGGTTGAAAAGACTTGTTACTACGTCAACGGACAACGCGTTGAAGACTCGCCCAAAACAAAAAACTCTTGGCGCGTAATTCCTTTTCCCAAACAATTGTTGCCGTTGTTCCAGGAAATGTATAAAGCGCATAAAACCGAGTATGTGGTCGAAGCGAACGGAAATCCCGTTTCGGTACATTCTTATCAGCGTAGTTTTGAGTTGCTGTTAAAAAAACTCCAAATTCCGCACAAAGGCTTTCATTCTTTGCGACATACATTTGCAACACGAGCATTGGAGTGCGGAATGGACGTAAAAACGCTTGCGGAGATATTGGGACACGCCAACCCGACCGTAACACTAAAACGTTATGCGCACAGTATGCAGGAATACAAGATTCAGATGATGAACAAACTTGGCAAATTGTTGACTTAAAACGAAAAAGACTCGTCGGCCGAGTCTCGTCAAAATTGGAATGTATTAGCATAATAGATGTACAAAATCCGGACTTTTTAAGTTTTAATTGCTCTTTTATTTAATACAAAATTCGACAAAAAAACAAAATCGAAGCGAAAACTATTTACATTTCAAAATCAAAGCTATATAATATTTTTATATTGTACATCTATTATGCTAATAGATGCTCAAAACGCTTCCCGCAATTTATATTCAAAAACACAAACAGATGCGCTATTTGTAACGGGAAATTTGACAAAATTTTGGCACAAAAATTGTAGAATGTTATTTGAAAAAAGAGAGATATTTTTACAAATTTTCAACATCGCGCTAATTGCGCAGACCTTCGGTCAGCCGTATCGGGTTGTTTCCCGTTCGGGACAAATACAATAAACAAAATAAGTAAGGAGAAATATTAATGGCAGAAAAAATTATTCGATCACACCGTGAAAGGGTCAAAGCGGCAAAATCCTTGATCGCTTCTAATCCGTACTATCGTGCCGAACGCATTACAATTGTAGACAGGGAAGCGCTCGTGGAGTTTCTTCTTCTCGAGGACATTAAACGGCTATATGCGATGCGTCTGAAAAGAGAACAAAATCGTGTTATAATCGGTCCTATAGATCAAAGAGCCAAAGACAAGAACATAGAAAAGTTTTCTTGTATTATCGATGTGTTTAACGCAGCAATCGGAGCCGCGGTCTCGGCAATAAACTCAGGAGACTACAAGCGTGTTTGGAAGGCGATTCCCGAAGGTGCATTAATGGCAGCGGCTAACAGCGTCAAAAATCTTCCCATACTTCGTGCTTTGGCAGTGGAAATGCTTCGCGATTTGTACAAAGATGCACAGGATGCTTCCAATATCAGTCATGGTTTGCTTGACGACATAAAAGAGTTGGACGAACACGATGTAAATGCTCGTAATTATTACAACATTCCGCTCACGCCGGAATCAATTGAAAATGTAATCAGTGCTGTAGAAGCCGCAATACCCGACAAAAAAAGCACCAAAGCAACACCTAATACTTAAAATTACAAGGAGAAAATTATTATGGCAAAAAAACAAACAAATGATCAAAAGATTATTGCAGCATTGGACGCTCTCGACAAATCCGTTCGCAATCTTCAACAGTTTGGCGCCAAGTACGATGCTTATATCGACGAAGCGGCATTGCGGAACGATGACGCAAGGGCGAAGCAATTGATCAAACAAAAGATTCGCGTATATGCGCTTATCGAACAACTCAAAACGCTCAAGAGCAACATCGAACTCGGCGCATACACTGCGCAAGCAATTTCGGAACTCGGCAAACTCCCCGCGGCTATTGCGGGCTGTAAGGGGCTTCTTGCGGAATCTCCCGACTTTGCAAAACTCGGCAAGAGTATTTCGTCAATTTTCCAAGACATAAATCAATCCGAACAAGAACTTGCAAAATTGAACGATATCCTTAATCCCAAGCCCGTCGAAACTATTTCCAGCCGTTTGGACGGAACTTCGGCAGACGAAACCGAAAATACCGATCAATTCAAGGCCGAATACGCGGCAATGATAGAGCGAATCAAGGACAAAATTGCTCCGGAGTCGGTATCTAAGCCGGGCGGATTGGACGTGTCCGCAACAGGAGACATCGATTATGCCGGCATAGTTGCCGAAGAGAACAAAAGGAAGTAGGTTAGTTTATGCCGGAAGCAAGCATAATCGGTATTTTTAATAACAAGGTAAGCGCCTTTAACGATGCCGTAAATGCCGATGATGTTGACGCTGTTTGCGAAGTGGGCACCGAGATGCTTCGTATTGCTTTGGAGCAATGTGCCAACCCCAATGTCAGCGCAACACTCAAAGACACCTATCGCAAACAATGTGCCACCGTCATCAGCCATTTTGTTCATTATGCAAAAAAATCGTCTGTTACAACCCGCACGGGTAACGACGAGAGCGGTAACGGAGCAGACCCGTACTATGCGGAAAAAAACTGGTTTTCAGACGATGTCCCGCCGCTCAACTTTACTCATATAATCGGCGCGCAGGAAGTTAAGGACGCCTTTATGGTGGATGTGGTGGCACCGCTTCGACCGGAGTTTCAGGCAACGTATCGCCGTTTCAGGGGAAATCAACTTGGCACGCAAATTTTGCTGTACGGTCCGCCCGGCACAGGCAAAACGCATATTGTCAAATGCTTGGCAGGTGCGTTAAATTGCAAAATAGCCGTTGTGCCCACAAGCGAAGTATTGGCAAGCGTGGTCGGTGTGGCGGAAAAAAACATGCGAGATATTTTTGCCCAGGCGGAACAACTGGAACGCTGCATAATTTTCTTTGACGAAATCGACAGCTTATGCTCCGACAGAAGCAGTGATGATTCGAGACATACGAAATCCATACTTACCACAATGCTAACATGTATGGACGGCTTTATGAAAACAAAAAAGCCCAATCAACTTCGAATAATTGTTGCCGCCACAAATTTGCCTTGGAAACTCGATTCTGCGCTTAAACGGGGCGGAAGGTTTGAAACACAAATTTACGTTCCGCTTCCCGATGCGGACGCGCGCCAAAAGTTTGTCGAGCAGGATTTGAACAAAGTGCCGCATGCGCCCGATGTTACCGTCGAATATCTTGCAAACAGGCTAAACGGCTATGCGGGTGCAGACATCAGGGCGGTAATGAAGCAAATATCCAACGAACCTTTGCGCCGTGAAATTTTGAACATTATGAAGACGGGCAAAGAACGCGGCGAAATGGTTACGCTTGCGGATTGCGACAAAGTAATATCTTCGTATATCAACGGCGTAACACCCGAAACGTTGCTCAGATTCAAGGCTTACGATCAGGGCATTTCCTATGAGCAATTACTAAAGCAAATCAAGGGGGACGATTGATTGGTCGACCGAGACAAAATTGCAACATTTTATTTCAACGCGCGGGAATTTGTAAAACAAAACAATCCTAAAGCGGCGAGAGCGTACGTTCTCGCCATTTTGAACAATGCGGTTGCAACTTACAACCAAGCAAAAACCATTCTTGCCAAAGCAAAAACGCAAGTTTTTTTAGATACCTGGTTAGCGGTGTCGCGAGAATTGCGCACAAACGGCATAACAGACTTCGTCTTGAAGTGTTTTGGGTTACCTACAAACAAGAATGAACAGGTTTTGCCCAACAAGTCTGCCGAGCAACAACCCGAAATCTCGACAATTGCCGACACGCCCACTCAGCGCCACTTGCCGAGCAACGAAATAGACATTGCGGGGCTCATCGACGAATCTGCCGGCGCTCAAGGTTGGCGCGCCGAAGTATTTGAAAAAAACAAAATGGCTGTTGTGGGGATATCCGCTTCCAACTCGGAACATACGTCCACCGGCACAGGGTTCATAATTTCGTCTAAAGGATATCTTCTAACCAACGATCACGTCGTTTATGATGAAAATGCGCAAGGATATTTTCCGAAAATTCAGATGACGTTTGCCGGGGACAAAAAAAAGTACAAACTGACCGTTCTGTTTTCCGACAAAAATTCGGACGTGGCGCTTTGCTTTTTTGATCCGAACAACGTGGGAGAGTTTGCCGTCGTAAGGCGCATTGCCGATTACTCTCGGGTGTTACAGGGGGCGGAATGCCTTGTTATAGGCAACGCATTTGGCATGGGGCTTGCCCCGTTTGCGGGCGGCGTTCGTTTTACCAAGAGCAATGACGGTAATCTTGTGCATACCGCGCCGTCTAACCCGGGCGATTCCGGCGGGCCGGTATTAAACAGGCAAGGGGAATGTATCGGCATCAACAAGTCCAAGACGCTAACGGTAGACAACGTTTCGGCAGACGGCTACGTCAACGCCACGCCGATGGACAAGATCGACGAATTGCTGACCAAGTGGTGCAGTCAAAATGACATTGTGTTGTAATGTCGGGAGAGAGATGGCGAATGAAGAACGCAATTAAGGTAGGAAAATTTTTACAGATGCTTCAGGATAGTACGTGGGAGTCCGACTATCCCCAATTATACGAAAAATATTACCGTCAGATAGCGGCTCTCCTTAGCGGATTTAATGATTGTACGCTCGAAGGATTGAGCAGTTTGGAAGGACTGACGGATAGTGCCAACTTTGCTTCGTTTCTCAGATGCGATACTCTGGGAGAAGAATCCGAAGATAGCAAAGAAAGAACAGTAGATAATAGGTTTTCTGCGATACTTGCCGATATTAAAACATGGCATGACAACGAAGTTAAGCGTTTACATAATAATAGTGCTACAGTCAAACAAGCAATCCGGGATGACGCCAATTCAAAACGGGTAACACTTGTATCTGGGATTGTATCTGGGATCTTTACAGCGGCGTTTGGTCCCTTAGCGTATCTTCTCGGAATGTCGTACGACGAAATCGCCTTTTATATCACGGGATTGGTTCCAATTATTCCTCTTGTCATTGCCCTTTTTGCCGGAATTTATAACGGAGTGCAGAATAAGAAATTTCATAGGACTTACGGCTGTTCCATTGCTAACGCGAAAAGGCTTATCATTACCGAAGAAGAATACAAAGCAGAAATCAAACAAGCGCGACAACTACGTTTAGTGAAACATCATAGTGGCAACATACGCAAAGCAAAGCGCATATATAACAAATTGCTCAAGAGAAACTCAACGGATCCAAACTGTTTTGTTGGGTTGCTTGCACTTCTGTCCGATAATTTTACAAAATATTCTAGTAGACACAAGGAAGATAATTTAATTGAAGATATTGAAGCATCAAAAGGCGATGACAATTATTCGCGCTTAGACGCAGACTACAAAGAGGATTATAAAAAATATACGGATGAAAAAGTTAACCCTTATAAACAAAGACAAAAGCAAAACCAAACAAGAAAAAAGGAACAACATCGCGAGCGTGTTGCACACGCCATTTCGGTCGGGCAACAACTTGGAATATGTGCTGTTCTGCTACTTCCAACGCTTTTCTCGATCGCAGTTTTAGTTTTGGTATATTGCTTGCCCGTAAAGACATTTGACGATTGGACGGGTTGGCTATTCACAATTAGCTTTGCATTGGATTGCCTATCTGTGATAGCGGTAATTGTGCTTTGGATAGTACTTGCAGTAGCAGATAGAAATCCGGATTTTTCCGGTTTTGGGGCGGGACCTTTTGGTATAGTGGCAGCGGTATTTGGAATATGCGGGGGAAATGTTATTATTATTAGTATAGACATGCCGCACTGGCTGCCAATTCTGATGACGGTTGTTTGCCTTGCTATATGGTTAACTTCTCTTATTTGGGGTCTTGTAGACACAGACACATGCAAACGGCGTCTTCTTCTTGTTTGCATTTGCAGCGTTTTATTTGGTTGTGCGCTTCGCAGCGGTGGCTGGACTTTCTCGGAATTTGAATCATATTATACTGAAAACCCGGACGGAACATATACATATCTTGTTTGGGATGAGAATGTGGAAATTTTGCAAATCCCATCCGAATATCAAGGAAAACCTGTTACTGCTATCAGTCGAGCCGACAATGTCGATCTATTACACCTAAAATCTGTATTCATCCCCGAAAGTGTGACGTCGATTGAATTCGGGACTTTTTCCGGTTGTAGCGCGCTTACAAATATTACAGTGCCGTATGTGGGATATTATGATATATCCGGAGTTAATGGTTACGAGGGTGAAGCGGAGGCTTTGCGCCCCATTGGGTATTTGTTTGGCACTTCGCCTTACAGTGGGGGCGTAGCGACAGAGCAGGAGCATTGTTGGGGAAAGTATCTCAGCGGTGACAAGGCGGGCGAAGAATCTGAATTTTTCAACACTTACTATATTCCGGAATCACTGAAACATGTAACCGTGCTTGGCGGTGAAGTTTGCAACGGAGCGTTCTATGGCTGTACAAATCTTGAAAGCGTTACATTAGGTGCCGGAGTGACGGCGATTGGCAAACATGCGTTTCAAGATTGTACTTCTCTGGTGAGTGTCGCTATTGGCGAAGGCGTTACCGGTATTGGGGAAGATGCGTTTTTGAATTGTAGTGGACTTACGAGCATATATATCCCCGAAAGTGTGACGTCGATTGAATTCGGGACTTTTTCCGGTTGTGGCGCGCTCACAAATATTACAGTGCCGTATGTGGGATATTATGATATAGCCGGAGTTAAAGATTACGAGGGTGAAGCGGAGGCTTTGCGCCCCATTGGGTATTTGTTTGGCACTTCGCCTTACAGTGGGGGCGTAGCGACAGAGCAGGAGCATTGTTGGGGAAAGTATCTCAGCGGTGACAAGGCGGGCGAAGAATCTGAATTTTTCAACACTTACTATATTCCGGAATCACTGAAACATGTAACCGTGCTTGGCGGTGAAGTTTGCAACGGAGCGTTCTATGGCTGTACAAATCTTGAAAGCGTTACATTAGGTGACGATGTGACTGCGATTGGCGAACATGCGTTTCAAGATTGTACTTCTCTTGTGAGTGTCGCCATTGGCGATGGCGTTACCGGTATTGGGAAAGACGCGTTTCTAAACTGCAATGCCGTTCAAAAAAACAAGGGCATTTTGTATGTTGGCCATTGGGTTGTCGGGTGTGATAACACTGTGACAGAAGCAGAACTATCAAATGATGCTACGGGAATTGCAAATTATGCTTTTGCAGATTTCGCATCTCTTACTTCCGTAATCTTGAACGAAAAACTAAAGATTATTGGAGAAGGCGTATTTCAAGGAACAGGAATAACCACAATGGTAATTCCACAATCGGTTGCGGTCATTGGCGCCAATGCTTTTAGTGGGTGTAAACTTTCAGAAGTTGTTTTTGATAATGTTGATGAATGGTATGCAGACAAAACTTATGTACCGTATTCCGACCTACTTGATGCTACAAAAGCCGCAAATTGCTTAACTTCGACATATGTCGAATGTGTGTGGAAACGCGGCTAATAAATGTTAATGAAAAAAGGAGAAACATATGACTTTTTCAGATGTATTTCGTGAAAAGTATAGATTGGTGCTTCGGGCTGCGAGAGCAAACGATCGTGATGCAACTCTTGCGGGATTGAATAATTTATACGACCTGTTTGCCGCGCAATATTCGCTCAACAACGGCGATAGCATAGTAGTAAAGGCAAAACTTTCCTATTGGCAGGATGTGTTTGGCGGATATATTGAAATAATTCGCACAAACGGGCTGCAAGACAGGCGTGTGCAAAAGTTTTTCGGCATTATCGACGATGCGGACGTGCCATCGTTTGGAGACATCTTGAGCGGCAACGTCATTACGCCATTGCCGTTAACTCCGTCATCGCCGTCCGTGGATATTGCAGGCATTGTAGACGCGGAGCGGAACGAGCAACCGACGGATTCGTCGCAAACTCAGCCTAGCGCTCCCGTTGGTTCGTCGCCGGTCGATTCGGATATTCCGCAACCTGTTGTCTCACCCCCGCGTGAAGCGCCCAAACAGCCGCCGTTGCAACCTTCCGCCGCAAACGACGGCGCAAAGGCGATATCGGACGAAACCCCCGCCGAAACAATTGCCGCACCCGCTTTTACCCCCAACACGTTGGAAGGGTTTATCGGGCAGCAACACATAGTAAAGGTGTTGCTAAAGGAGATTGCCATAGCCAAGGCGGAAGGTAGACGTCATCTCGACAACATTCTGCTACTTGGCAATCCCGGTTTGGGCAAATCCACATTGATGAAACTGATCGCCGACAAGTTGGGGGTCAAATTCGAGTGGATGGATTGCTCGCAATATCACAACAGTCAGCAAGCGCTAAAGGCGCTGCAAAACTTTTTGCTGAAAATAGCGCGCAACAACGAGCCTGTGGTAATTGCTTTTGACGAAATTCACTGCTTGCCGGAGATGTTGCAATCCAGCCTGCTTACCTTGTTGGAGAGCCGAATTTACGTTTCTCCGCCCGATGTTAACGGGCAAATTAAGCGCATACCCATTGACGAATTTACATTTATTGCCGCAACCACCGACGATAACAAAGTGCTTTCCACAATCAAGGATCGTTGTCTTCGGTTAAAGTTTCAAATGAAGGACTACACGGCAGATGAATTGGCGCAGATTTACAGAACAAAAGTTTCGGCAATGGGGCTTACCATCACCGAAGAAGCAATACAAACTTGCATACCGCGCAGTCGCGGTTCAATGCGGTACGTCAACTCGTTTGTGGAAGGGTTGGGTCGAGAACTGTATGACGCCGACGGCAACCGACTTTCCACCCACATAGACCTTGCAACCGCATTGCGCTTTTTTGAAGAGCGCGAAATCGACGATATGGGGTTGGAAAAAAGGGATTTGGAAATATTGTCCGTTCTCAACGAAATGTCGACGCCTATAGGGGCGGATGCCCTTGCGGCGCGAGTGGGCTTGGAACCGAAAAAGTACCTTTCCGAATACGAGCCCTATCTCATTCGTATTGGATTTGTTGATATCTCCGGCAGGGGCAGAAGTTTGACAGAAAAGGGGAAAGAATATTTGACTCGATAATAATTTAAGGAGAAACACATATGAAAAACAGAAAATTTTGGTGGATGATTGCGATTGTTTGTATATTCATTTGTATTGCATTGGCTACCATAGTTTTATCGGCACTATCCTTGGCAGACGTGTTTGGCGAAAACAACAATGTGGTTGAAGTTGTGATGATCGTCCTTGGCATTGTGAGTTGTTGCTGCGGGCTTGGTGCATTGATTTACGAAATTTTGTCGGATAAAAAGAAAAAGTAAAATACTAAAGGAGAGATAAAGATATGACAATTGAAGAATTAATCAGCGATATAAATTCGCTAATAGGAAATCTGTCAAGTGATGTGGAAAACTATACAGGCATACACAATTTATTGGAAAACACACTACAGGATCTCACAGCTTTTAGGAGATGTTGCGACGAAGAAAACTATTGTGTAGACAAAAAGGTGCGTAAGTTGGTCGAAAGTCGGAATCCGAATTTGTCAAGTCCTCTTACCTATACGTGGGCGAAACATTTATTTAATGCCGTATCGGCTATGACCGATAAAAATTCTCAAAAGCCAAAGAGAAGTCGCCGTTATATTAGCATAATAATTATCACAGGAATATTATTGTCCGCCCTATTGGGATTAAGTATAGCGAGTTTTTTCCTATTGCCGAAAAATGAAAGGAACCTGTATAGTCTTTTTACGATGTTGGTTGGGATAGCGGACTTTATTTGCGGTATTAGCTTTTTCATCTATGAGTGTATAAGCGACAAAAACAAGCCGTTGGCTACTAATGGCGATAATGCCCCAAGTGAAAGGACGTATTCTAAGAGCCAAAGAAAATGTGCATACATTTGTGCTGTCGGGGCATTTGTTTTGTCTATGTTTGCATTGGTAATTATGTTGATTTTGGCCTTTAAGCCGTTTCAAATACCATATGAAAAGGCGCAATCAATGTGGGCGTGGTCTTGTATATCAAGCATTTTGTCTCTAATTGTTGTCGCGTTTGGAGTATTTCAACTAAAACGCGGCACATTGGTTCAAGTATTTGTGTTGGTGACAGTAGTAGTTTGTATCGGTTCAATTGTCTTTCAACATCTTTTCAAACCGGTTGCGGCAAGGAACGATATTGTTGAATATATTGCCAACGAAGACGGCTCGGCATATCAGGCAGTAATTATACCGCAGGATGTTGAAACAGACTATGTTATAGCGGCGAATTACGACGGTAAACCTATTACAAGTATCGGACGAAAAGACCCCGAAAAACCGTTGTATATCAAATCGTTAGATATCGGCGCCAACATTACAACAATAGGCGACGAGTCCTTTGCACACAGCCGCGGATTGAGGCATATTACATTGCCGCAAAACGTTACCGAAATTGGCGCAAGAGCATTTTATGACTGCGTTGACCTTGTCGATGTTACGGTAAACTGTAATTTAACCAAAGTGGGCAACGAAGTATTTGACAAGTGCAACGCGCTTTCCACTGTTTGGTGGAATAGTAACGGTAATTCTGTCGGATTTGGAGATATATTCGTGTCGTGTGAAAGTATCCGAACCGTTATCTTGGGACATTCGATTAATTCAATCGCAACCAATATGTTCAATAATTGTAAATCTATCGAAGAAGTTGTACTGTATGAAAATATCAAATCGATAGGTACCGGAGCATTTGCAAATTGCGATAGTTTGCAATCGGTATTTTATCGCGGGAACGCAGATCAATGGCAGAACATAACAGTGGGTAGAGATTGCCAATCGTTGATGTCTGCACAGATTTATTATTATAGTCAACAAGAGCCGCAATTAAGTGATGACGGACTTTCGTACAATGGTAATTATTGGCACTCAGACGATAGTGGTTTGCCTGTTGTGTGGAAATATACTCCGCCTACTTACACGGTTAAATTTTATGCAGATGGTAAACTTTGTAAAGAAGTAACTTATATTAAAAATGATACGCATATAGAAGAGCCTGCAGTGCCGGCGAAAAAAGGTTATACCGGCATATGGGAAAATTATACTCTAAATAACAATGATATTGTCGTAAACGCTGTTTATACGGCCAAAACATATACGCTTAATTTGGACTACAACGGCGCGGACGGCGAAAATAGCAAAAAATCTATTACAGCAACATACGATCAACCCGTAGTGGGGTTACCGACACCAACAAAAACAGGTTATGCATTTGATGGTTGGTATATTGGTGAACAAAAAATATCTTCTTCAACCAAGTGGCAAAACGATGCCGAAGAATCTTATACGCTTATCGCACATTATAAGACAATATACGTTGTCAGATTCTATGTCGGGGGTAAACATTATAAGGATATTAAATATTTGGAAGGACAAAGTACAATAGAAGAGCCTGCAGTACCTGTAAAAAAAGGCTATACAGGCGCATGGGAAAAATATACACTAAATAACAGCAATATTACCGTGAACGCAGTTTATACGGCTAAAACCTACAAGTTGATTTTTGACTACAATGGTGCCACAGACAGCGTCGGATTGGATTCGAAAATAGTAACGTATGGTGAAATAGTTGGAGATTTGCCACAACCTACGGCAGGCCTTGCCAATATATTTGTTGGGTGGTATATCGGCGATGTTTGTATCAAATCTTCAACTGTTTGGACATACGATGAGCAAGATGTTTATACCGTACAGGCACATTATGAATGTTTGGATTTCTATGGCGGCTCAGGAACGGAACAAAATCCGTTTTTGATTGAATCGGTTGATGATTTCTTGAACATCAAGCTTTATCCGACAGTTTACTATGAGTTAATTGCGGATATAGACATGACCGGTATTGATTATACAGTAATCAACTCTTTTTCGGGAAATTTTGACGGCAAAGGTCATTGGATTAACAACCTTTCTTTATATTCAAATGCTGTCGAAACTAACAAAATCGGCATATTCGGGGTCAATAACGGTACGGTGCGTAATTTGAATTTGCGAAACTGTTCGTTTACATTATCTCCGCCGCATCACAACAATACCGTAACAAATTATTGTGGAACAATTGCGGGCGTTAACAACGGAACGATTGAAAATTGTCATATTCTTGAATCCAAGGTTATTTCGAATTCCAGCGATGTTGCGGATAAATTTATGGCGCAATTCAACGAAGATCCGCGTGAAATTGTACGTGGATCGGCAAATTGGGCAAAGTGGATAACACAAGAGTTTGCTGCGCACATATCAAGTTGGCCCGCTGTTCCAATGGGTGTTTTTGCAGGCGGTATTGTCGGACAAAATTCGGGCAATGTGATTAAATGCTCGTTCGGCGGCAAGGTTGAGGCGAACATGTATAATATGCATTGCTATTGCAACGACAACAAGGCTGGAACTAGTGGTAAGGGACAAGCCAATTGTTTTGCAGGCGGGTTGGCTGGACAAAACGAAGGAACAATATCGCAATCGGAAGCAAATGCACAAGTGCGTGCTTGGATTGAATTAAACAATAACGGAAATGGCAATGGTTGGGTTGGCGATATGTACGTTTGGGGAGTTTGTTATGCTTGCGGATTAGTGGGTAGCAATGTCAATGGAACGGTAGATGGTACGTCTAATTGTACACAACAAGCGGATTACAGAATATTTGCTCCGCAATCTGTTTTCGGTCCACAATACAATTGGTCCACAAAAGGGCATGCCGACAACCTTACTATTGGCACATCGGATACTTATAAATAATCTAAAATATATTAAGGAGTAAACCAATGACAATCGACACACAAGCAATCAAAAATTTATTACAGCGCGAAGCACCGGAAAGCGACAGCGACGAGCAGTTGCTTTGTAGTGCCGACGGCAAATTGAACGAGATTTTGCAACAGGCAACCGAAGAAGACTCGGCAGCGGTGGAGTCTATACGCGCATACGCCGAGTCCAACGAAACAAACAAGCGCAAATTGCTTGCTTTTTGCGCCAATTTCCAAGATCCAACCGTGCGCGGGCAACAGGCGGTTTGCGGCGGGGCGCAAATTCAATTACATGCTATGTTGGAAGATAGCGAATTGTACCAATTGCAACAATTTGTCAAGAAACATCAATATGATATTTCTTTCCCGTCTACCGTGT
Source organism: uncultured Clostridia bacterium (assembly GCA_947629985.1). Classification (GTDB taxonomy): domain Bacteria; phylum Bacillota; class Clostridia; order Christensenellales; family CAG-314; genus Fimimonas. Next base: position 72,573 of record CANRFV010000004.1, read on the forward strand.
ACGAAATGATGGATCAACGCAATATGACCGCCCCGCAAGTGTATAGCAAAGCTATGATGAGTCGGCAAGACTTTGCGCGCGCAACCGACCCGCGTGGCAAAAATGTAACGCGCAGAGTGGTTTGGCAAATCATTATCGGTTTGCACTGTACAATCGATGAGGCAGAAAGCGTTTTGTTTTCTGCGGGATATACAATGCACAAAACTCGTCTTGATTTGATAATGGAGTACTTTGTCAAACACAAAAACTACGATATGTATGCTATAAATGACGCCTTACAGAGTTGTAACGAAAAAATGTATCTGTTATACAGACAGGTAAGAGACGATGACGTCGGCTAAGTACCGTACTAAAAATTAAAAACGCAAGTATCTCGCGCAAAAAATCGAATATTAAAAATTATGGCGAAGCAATTTGGCTTCGCCTTTTTTGTAACGAAAATATTGACGCGGCGAGCACCATGCGTGTGCTAAAATACAGACAAAATCAAACGTCAAACGTTGGGGAGGGGCAAGTATGAAAAAAACGAATAAAACCAATATTGAAAAGCACGAGGACCTGCTTGATGTTCTGTTGGACGAGAACAACCGCGATCCGATCACGCTGATGGACGACAACGGCAAGACCATAGAGTTTGAGCAAGTTTGCGTTATTCCTTACGCTGTTGAAGGCAAGCAGCGCAAGTTGTACGTTGTACTAAAGCCAATCGATCACATTGACGGCGTTGCCGATGACGAGGCAATAGTATTTCGCGCAGAAACCGATAACCGAGGAAATACTTTTTTGGCGCTTGAAGATAATGAGTCCGTTGCCATCGACGTGTTCAACCAATATTACGATCTGCTCGAAGCGGAACAAAAAGCCAAACGACAAGGCAAAGGAGGGAAAAATGACTAACAAAAAAGAACAATATTCGCCGCAATATGCGCTCAGCCGCAACACGGTAAATATTTTTGGCCCTATCGATGACGATATGGCGCAATCCGTCATCTCACAATTGCAATATCTCGACGACAACGGGGCAGAAGAAATTACATTGCAAATATGCAGTCCGGGCGGAAGCGTCAGCGCAGGGTTGGCAATTTACGATACGGTTAACTATATCAAGGCCCGTGTTGTTACAGTCGGCGTCGGAATGTGCGCGTCGATGGGGGCGTTTTTGTTGTCGGCAGGCAGCAAGGGTTATCGCAAGGCCACGCAAAATTGCGAAATACTCATTCACCAACCGTTGGGCGAAGCACAAGGTCAGGCAAGCGATATAATCATTGCCGCCGAGCATATCAAGCGCACGCGTGAGCGTATCAACAGTATTTTGGCGGCAAACACAAACAAATCTATCGAAGCCATAGCAATAGATACCGATCGCGACAAAATAATGACCGCCCGTGAAGCAATGCAGTACGGGCTTATCGATGAAGTAATACCAAGTATCAACAAAGCCAAAGGAGAAGAAAATGCCGCTTAATTTACAAGAAGAACACATACTTATCGACTATTTCAAAACGTGCATTGCGGTAGGCGACCGTGTGGATTACAACACAATTTTTGATTTGTTAATGCGCATACATAACGTCGAAACGTCTCGCGCAATACAATTAAAAGAAAAGTGCGCTTTTGCGGAGTTAAACGAACTTACGGATATGCAATCGTGCAATCTTTACACGCGCACTTGCGATTTTTTGCAAATGCAGCAAAAGCGAAACCCCTTATCCAAGGAGCAACAGCAGATTGTCTCAATCAAAATCAGCGCCGTAAAGCAACTTTCCGCGCAGGGATTGTGTGCGGACGCGTATACAACCGAAATACAATTTTGGCACAACCTGGAAACGGCTGCAAACAACGGCAGCGTGGACGCCTTGCGTATCGGCGGTTTGATGATGGCAGAAAAACTTTTGTCGCACAACGGCGATGGGCTCGATTGGCTCAACAAAGCGGGGTCTTGGCTGGATTACACTTCGCTTATGTATCTTAGCAACATCGTTATGCCCAACAAGCCTATTAAATACGACATCAATTCTACACTCGGAGCCGCTTGCGATTATTATGGATATCCTTACCCAAAGAAATTGTCGCGTGAACGCACGCATAACATTACCGCTCACAACGCTTTTTTGTTGACGTCTGCGGTGGATATGAACAAATTGTCGACGGACAAAATTCACCCACTCTACCACAAGTTGATTTATTCTCCCGTATTATCGGAAAGCGACAAGGACAGACTGCTTTTGCGCGGCGAGTATTCCGAAAGCGAACTCTCGTTGTTGCCCATAGATATTCATTACGGGGCGAGTATGTGCTTTGATAATTGCGGACGCAAATTCCCACGCAAGGCAGATCTCAACCTGCTTGAAGACGCCTACGCAAAGCAAGGACAAACCACATTGTTTATCAATTGCGACGACGCCGATTCGACTGACAAATTGGTAGACCGCATAGTAAATGCACATATCGGCAGCAATTGCACGCATGTTGCAACAATCGACGCGGCAGACCTGCAATCGGTAGATTTCGATCGATCATCGCAAAACGTTTTTGTTCGCAATCTCGTCAACGGTGTGCCCAACGCGCTTTTGTTGCGTATAGCGGGACGCGTTTCGACAAACATATTGCAACAAATAAACGAATTTTTTACCGACAAACAACACTACAAACTTTCAAGACCCAATGTGGTATTGGATCTGTCCGATGTGCCGGTTTATTGTTTGTGCGATGCGCAAAACGCCCAATATTTTTCGGACAAGACGTTTGTAGACATTGCACCTATGACCGCGGACGAAAAGATCGAATACATAAGGGACATCGAAGTTCGCATCGACGAACGAGTAACGGGCAAACAACAACCGTATCGGTTGACCGATGAAATGTGTCAATGGTTGTGCCAATATCCGCTCAAAAGGGTCGAGAGAGTAATGCGCGAATTGTTTGGCGACAAGCGGGACGAAAACTTTTCGTTTGAACAACTCAAATCAGTTTTTGTAAAGCACAACAAAAGTATAAAGCAAAACAGCTTCGGCTTTGGAGGACACACGGTATGATTTTCGGAAAAGAATTGCTTTCGGGATACGAAAACACGCGATTGCTGCGATACGCCGACTTGGAACAAAGCGGCTTAGACCTGATTTCGTTTGATGAGTTGCCGCAGAAAGACCGAATCGGGTTTATCAAAGCGTGTTTTTACGGCAAAGACGGCAAACTCAAATTGCTGTGTAGCAAGCCGGACTCTCACGCGCTATTGATCGGCGCAACGGGTATGGGCAAAACAACCGGCGGACTTATACCCAATATATGCGCATTCGCCAACTTAAAAGATCCGCCTTCAATGATAATAACCGACCCCAAGGGCGAATTGCAGCAGCGTTACGACAGTTACTTAAAGGCACACAATTACAAAACCGTTACGTTGAGTTTCAGAGATCCCATTCACTCGGAAAAATTCAACGTTATCGGGCACATATACGATTTGTATATCAAGGCATACCAAGTCGAAAATGAAGTTGAAGTGGTGGAAACGGACAAGGGACCGCGCAACAAATTCGACGGTATAATATTCGACAGTCAATCGGCGTTGGATTTTGCAGTGGAACAAAAAATGCAAATACTCAAGGAAGACGCTTACAATGCGGTTGATGAGTTGGCGACGAAGGTTGTACCTATGGAATTGTCGAAAGACGTGTATTGGCCCTTGTCGGCGCAGGCTCTGTTAAAGGGTATTGTAAACGGTATGCTCGAAGATATTTATGATTACGGAGATCGTCCGCCAATTACTCGAGAAACCTTTAATATGAATACCGTTATACAAATCCTTACCGCCATTGATTGCGACGATTCCAGAGTGGACGATAAAGGCTTTTTCAAAACTCGTCCGGATAACTCTCGCGCAATGTCGTTTGCGAAATATTCTATGTTGAACAACTCTCCCGTAACGCGCCGATGCGTGATGGGTGAATTGGACAGCGGTCTAACCCCATATAAATCCAGCGTAATACGAATGCTTACGTGCGCAAGCAGTTTTGACTTTTCCGAATTGGTGGAAGGCGATCGGCCGATAGCGTTGTTCGTCAACTTCAAAGACGAGATAAAGACGCAATATATGGTTATCAGCCAATTTTTGCAAACGTGTTACACCTATCTGATACAGTATGCAAACGATCGTCCCGATGGCAAATTGGCAAAGCCGATATATTTTATGCTCGACGAATTCGGCAATATGCCGGCTTTTCAAAGTTTCGATTGCGCCATATCCGCTTGTCGGTCAAGGAATATCTTTTTTATGATTGTGTTGCAAAGTTATGCACAACTTGATAACGTGTACGGACCGAAGGTGGCGGAAATTGTGCGCGACAACGTTAATACGCATCTGTTTTTGGGTAGCAACAACCCGGAAACATTGGAAAAATTCAGCCGCGAGTGCGGCGAATTTGCGCAGATTTCTCCGCAAAGCGTGTTGCAGGGCAATTCCGACAAAATCGACGCATTGCTGATAGAACAAAATGTCCCGTGCGTTCCCAAGAGTAGGCTGGCAGTGCTTGGCGAAGGAGAATGTGTTGTTACCGAGGCAAATTGCGGTTATGTTCTCCTGTCTCACATCGAACGGTCCTACAAATGCAAAGAATTTGAATGCAAAGAACTTTTCGATCAAAAAAACTACGTGTCGTCAATTAACCCGTTTGACGCCAAATATGTGTATCGTGCCGCCACGCAGACAAAGCCGCCGCGCAAAATGTGGTAATAGGATAACCGAATTAAGAACGATCGCGGATTCGACGCGTCGGACTTTAATCGTTTACAATCGAATTAAAAAAAACAGACGCGTCAAGCGATTTTTGCGTGCCGCACGCCCAGCCCGAGTTTCCGTTGATACAAGGCATTTCGGGCATTTAACGTCAATTATTTGCGGCGTTGCAAATTCGACAAAATACAAATAAGGAGAAAAAAATGGTAAATAAAGAAGAAATGAATTTATCGGACGAATTGTTGAAACGTAAAACGTTTTCTATACCGTCCGTACAAAAGGAATTGGGCATCGGATACAAAGAATTGCGTAACTGCGTAAGAGAATTGGAAAAAAACGGGCAGGCAACATTGTCGGATGACGGGTTGAATTATATAGTCGATAATTCTCGCCTTGTTGCGCAGCAATTGAATCAAGACGCCAAGTCGTCCGCTAAGCGCCCGTCGCAGTTTATACAGCCGTATGGCAAATCGGAAAAGGACGACGATGATGAGAAATCTCCGTTTGCTGAAATGATTGCCCGCCGCCGTCGTGAACTTATGGAAAGATTCGCCGAATTGAATGATGATGACGACGATGACGATGATGAAGAAGACGAAGAAGATGAAGAAGACGATGACGACGATGATGAAGATGACGACGTCGCCGGTGCGCGCAAGGAAATTATGCGTCGCCGCCGCGAACAATATGAGCGTCTTGTTCGGCTTGAAAAAGAAACCCCAAATGATGACGAAGATGACTACAACAAGTTAACAATAAAAGGATTAGAGGAACTCCAACGTGAACTTGCAGAACATCTTGCCCATTTTAACAACGTAAATAATGGTGCGAATGACGATAAAGACGACGCGGAAGACAGTGATAAAAAAGCGTATGAGTTGTTGAAATCCGTCAGCGATCATTTGGACGAATACATTTCCGAAGCAAACGATTGCAAATTGATAGACGGAATAGACTATACCGACGACGTGGAGTATGCAAAAAAAATAACTAACAGGTTGGGAGACTTAGGATATAAAGTTAAACTTAAAGCCATTCAATACGGTAAAGCAACCACAAGATACGTTTTTGATTATCCCGTGCAAAATCAGGACATCAGGGCTGCGCATCTTCTTGTCGGCGTTATTAAGAGAGCAATATCCGCAAACGATGTAAAGATCGTGGCTCCGTGGTGCGGCGATACGGTTTGTATTACCGCATATCACGCCGAAAAGTTTGACCCTTTGAGTAAATCGGCGCTGAAATATTGGATTTTGCGCAACGGCGGGCGCGCGTCGATTGCGTCTATACATAGGGGATTGGGCATAGAGTTTAACCGTGCTGGCGCAATAATGGAGCATCTTCAAAAAATCGGTTGTGTTGATCAATTATCTCCAAGTGATAACGTTTCCCAACCGCTAAGCGTAAAGATATCTTTACGAGAAATCGACATATTGTTTCCCAAATCACTCGGATGGGAATAAATGCCGATGCAAACGGAACCACAAATCGGATTGACGACCAATACACTATTAAAGGAAGAATTACCTGTTATGACAACGCAAACGCAACAAAGCAAATTTAACCAAAACACAACAACCGAAGCCGCACGCGACGCACAATTGATGCGTGGCGTTGCGGACGGGATAAGTAATAGACAGCGAGCAATCCGTTCTAAATTAAATTTTATCAATTATAGCAAAAACGTATCAGGATTGTATTCCCAAAAGATAGTCTGTCGTTACGTCAAAAAATATAGCAAAATCCGCCAATAGTGATAGCGGCGGCTCTCGTTGATTTTTTTCATAGTGAAGGTACGTTACCGCATTTATATTAAACTTTTCGGCTATTTCTTTTTGCGTTAATCCGAACTCTTCTCGCAATTCTTTTAACCTTTGTCCCAAGATTATTTTCATAGTTTTATTGCCTCCCCTCTTGACATACTACCATTTTGGTAGTACAATATGTCCAGAACTACCGTTTTGGTAGTTTGTGGCAAAAACAATGTTGTTATAAGAAAGGAAGAATAAACATTTAGCTTTATTTAAGGAGGTGAAGATATGAAGTGTTTTATTTGTGGCAAAGAAACCGATTGGGAAACAACAAACAACCAACCAATATGTCCCGATTGTAAAAATGAAAGAGGTTACGAGGTGTGTAATACACTGGGAAAAGTTATAGCCGACAGAACTTTCATTTGCGATCATATATGCAACGATTGCTGTTTGATAAACAAGTAAGGCGATAATAATATTAAACCCATCAAAAAAATTTATTTTATAAAAGAAGAAATTATGAGAAATACAATGAAAAAACACTTATTGTGGTTGCTATGTATCGTATTGTTGACAACAATAGTTGCTCTCGTGGCTTGCGATGGCGATGACGTTGAACCCGACACACAAGGTGTGGTATATACACTTTCCGATGACGGACAGGGCTACTGTGTGTCAGACGGCGACGAAGCAAGTGGCGACATTGAAATATTATCGAATTACAAAGGCTTGCCTGTCGTTGGTATAAACGATGTGGTGTTTTCTGATAATAGTGCTTTAACGTCTGTTACCATTCCGAGTAGCGTTACACTAATAGGTGCATTTGCATTCAACGAATGCAACAATTTGAAAACAGTAAAATTTGAAAACGGCAGTAAGCTAAAAAGTATAGGAGCGTATGCTTTCAGCAAGTGTAGCAATCTGACAACGATCACAATTCCAAGTGAAGTTACAAGCATAGGAAACGGTTCTTTCGACAATTGTAGCAGTCTCACAACGATTAATGTACCAAATAGCGTTACGGACATAGGTAACGATTCTTTCTACAATTGCAAAAATTTGCAAACGGTAGTATTAGAAAGAAACAGTAAACTGCAAAACATTGGCAACTCTGCGTTCAACCATTGCGACAGTCTTACAAACTTTAAGTTTCCAAGTAGCGTTACAAAAATAGGCGAGATGGCTTTTGGGAGTTGCAATTTGCAAACGGCAACATTTGGAAAAGACAGCAAGCTGGAAAGTTTAGGTCTTGGTGCCTTTTGGTATTGCAAAAATCTAACATCCGTCACCATTCCAAACAATATTAAAAGCATTGGGAAAAACGCTTTTTATGGTTGTGACAGTTTGAAGTACACCAAGTCCGATGGAGCTTCATACCTTGGTAACGAAGAGAATAATTATTTAGCATTAGTAAGACAAAGTACTTTTTCGTCATCTTGCACTATTGCAAATACAACAAAAATAATATGTTCCGGTGCATTCTCGGATTGTACGCGAATTACATCTATCACAATTCCTAGTAGCGTAACAAGCATAGGCAAGTGGGCTTTCTCGGGATGTACAGGGTTGAACAGTGTTGTATTTGAAAATCCCAATGGATGGAAGGCTGGCGATACAAACCTTACCTGTACAAACCCGTCTACAAACGCGAAAAATCTCGGAGATCTTTTTTACTATAATTACAGTGATTACGATTGGACGCGTTCCTAAGTTGATATATTACGAACAAACAAGAAAGGAACGGATTGCAAAATGCCGTTCCTTTCTGTCTGCGCGTGAATTGTTTTTTCAGTAATTTTACCACATATTGTGTCGCTGCCTGTAATCTCACATTTTATACTTGGCGACATGTTCTAATCAAAATCGCTATTCTCAAACATGTTTTGGCATTATATTCAAAGGAGTTGCTATAGGATGAGTAAGAAAAACGGCGCTACAAAGGTAAAAAATGACTGTAGAAATTGCCCAAATGTAAAAAAGAAGGTTATCAAATATATTGTTCCGAGCAAAATTAACGATACTGAAATAAAGAATCTACTTTTATATTTCCTTTATTTTGCGCCAAATATCGATAGCGTACATCATTCAAGTATACCGGATACAGAGAACCACGATGCGATATTTCATGAAATGACTGACAATGCAAAAACACTATCGTTTTACGTAGAAATATCTTCGGTAAATAACAATTTGCAGAAAAGTCATTTGGCAAATAATTATGTTTGTTTGAAATGTGTGCGTGCCATATGTCAAAGAAAAGGATCGGACAAAACAGATTTAGACTGTTTCTTGAGACATATAAGAAATTCTATAGCTCATGGTAGAATTGTGTACTGTCATGAAAGCCATAGACATTACATAATGTTTGAAGATGTAACCCCCAATGGAAACATATCCGCAAGAATTGTATGCAACAAATCTTGTCTATTGAATTGGAGAAGAATATTGGAAAAATATTCAACAAAAAGCTGATTTTACATATACGCAGACATTAGATAAATAGTCAAACAAAATACCCAGCCAAACCCCTGCGGGTTCGACGGGCGTTGTTCGGTGGTCGATACAGGGCTCGTCTCCCGCGCAGCGGGAGTAAGTGGAGCAACACATAGTGTTGCGGAACGCTACATAATTCGTCGTCCTGCACTCGCCCGCGCTTGAGCGGCAAGTAAACAGGAGCAACAGAAAAAGAGCGTGCCTTGCGCACACTCTTTTCTGTTGCGGCCAACAAACGCAGCCGCTCAATCTGGTGGGGAGTACAGGGCTCGAACCTGTGACCCCCTGCTTGTAAGGCAGATGCTCTCCCAACTGAGCTAACTCCCCATTGGTGACTCCTACGAGAATCGAACTCGTGTTACCGCCGTGAAAGGGCGATGTCTTAACCGCTTGACCAAGGAGCCGATTTTGGTAGCGGCGGTCGGATTCGAACCAACGACCTGCCGGGTATGAACCGGCCGCTATAACCAACTAAGCTACGCCGCCACATTGCTTACCTGACGTTTCGAGGCCATCCGCGCCTTTGCTACTGTCAAAAGCCTATTTATTGTAACAAACAAATCGAATATTGTCAACAAAATTGACGATGTTTTTGCACAAAATGAATTGGCGCCCCGCGCAATGTGATTTTTCGCGCCGCAATTTGCCGATAATGCGTTGTTCGATGTTGTTTTGGCGCATTATTTTGCCATTGCAAACCAAACATTAACGTTATTTTGATTGTCGTAATCTATGCCGCGGATATAATATATCGCCGCAAGCCGTTTGCAAGCGCGCAACATTGCCGCGCTCGCCCATATATGTTGAGTAAACGGCGGTGCGCATACGCAATTTTGCCGTCCATCGCGTTTAAGGTGCCGATAATGCATTGTTCGATGTTGTTTTGGCGCATTATTTTGCCGTTGCAAGCCAGCATTGATATTCATTGATTGCAGTAATCTATGCCGCAGATATAATGTGTCGCCGCAAGCCGTTCGCAAGCGTGCCACATTGCCGCACTCGCCCATATAACGTAGGGTAAACAGCAGTGTGTATACGCCATTTTGCCGCCCATCGCGTTTGTTGTGCCGATGTCCCCGCTCGCGCGCACACGGCGCCGCCTACCAAAACGCTTTTGCGCGAACGTCGCCTGTAATTTTTCATTTATATTTATATTCGGTTTGAAATATGCTATAATGCTTAAAACAGGCTTTAATTTGCCGCGACGGCGTTGCGCTTGTCGGTGCAAACTCGTCCGCAATGTGTTGCGTGCACAAAACGTACAAACGCGCGAGTTTTGCGTATGTATTTGCGGCAGTCGTTCTCACGTATTTGCAGCAGGTATATCCGTAAGCATTTGCCGTGGGCACAATCGTGTGTTTTGGGGCACGCATACCTGTATGCATTTGCAGTGGGAACACTCGCGTATTGGCGGCGACCGCATCGCGTGCAAATTGTCAAGCCAACAACAAACGCAACGCGTTTGAAGGGAGTAATTATGGCAGAAAAAGTAAAAAAGCAGCCGTTGTCTGCCGAAGACAGGCAGTTCAATCGCAACAAGTGGCTGTTTGGCGTAAGCGGCATTGGGCGCGATATGTCTTACCAACTTATTGCGTCGTTTTTGCTTACGTACATTCAGTTCGGAATGACGCTTAGCATTGCGCAATTTACCACCATCAGTTTGCTTATCGGCGTGGTGGGGCGCATCTGGGACGGCATAAACGACCCGTTAATGGGCGCTATAATCGAAGGCACGCATCTGAAGTTCGGCAAGTTCCGCCCATGGATACTTATGGGCGCGGTGCTTACGGGCACAATGATAGTGTTGATGTTCAACGTGCAAAGCCTTACGGGTTGGTCGTTTGTTGTGTATATGACGGTAATGTATTTGCTGTGGGAATCGTGTTTTACAATGAACGACATCGGGTATTGGTCTATGCTTGCCAGCCTTTCCAGCAAAAAGGAGCAGCGCAACTCGGCAACCATGCTTACGGTTGTATTTGCGGGCATAGGCGCGTTTATTGCGCAAGGCGGAATATCTTTCCTTTACCCCGGCAACGTATTGCAGGCGTTCAGGTGGATATCCATCGGTGTCGCCGCAATATTTGTACTAATGCAGGTAATAATGGCGGTGTTCATCAAGGAGCGTCCGCGCGCGCAGATGGAAGTAAACGAAAAAGTTTCCGTCAAGCAAATGTGGAAAACCATCAAAAACAACGACCAGATCCTGTGGATGACGTTGTCTATGCTTATTTATTCGGTGGGCAGCGCCTTGCTTGTGGGCTTTGCGTACAACCTGTATTATCTTGAAATCGGCTACGACGGCAACGCGATAGTGTTTATTGCCATATTCGGCGTGTTCAACATATTGGCGCAGGTGTTTTATCCCAAACTTGCGCAGTGGTTGGGCAGAAAAAAACTGCAAATAATATCCATAATTGTGGCGTGCGTAGGCTATACCGGCATTGCGCTCATCGGTTGGGTGTCCTGGTTCCCGTTTAACCTTGTTACGCTCAGCATATTCGGCATACTTGTATTTGTTGGACAGGCGCTGTACTATATGGCAAGTATTATCAATATGACCAACTGCGTAGAGTACAACGAATACAAGCGCGGCGAGCGCAACGAAGCGGTCGTGTCCACTTTGCGTCCGCTTATGGCAAAGTTTTCCGACGCAATAAAGTACGGAATAATTACGTTGGTGCTTACCGTATCGCTGGTGTACGGGCTGTCGCAAAATATTTCCGCGGCGGAAACGCAAAAAGGCGTATTCGACCGAATGGACTACGCGCAACAAACGCAATACATTACCAAAATCAACCAATATCTTGCCGAAATCGGCGACGGCGTGGACGGCTGGACGGACGAACAAATACAGGCGTTTAACGACCGTTTGGACCAAGACGAAGTGTTGGGCGGACACCAGATTACCGTAGACAAATTGAACGTAATAGGGCAACTTGCGGTAATGCGTAAAGACGGCGGCGACGGCGAATTTATTTCGCGCGTGGCGGACCTGGACGCAAATTCTCTTCCGCAAGACAAGTACGAATTGTCGCTGTCGTTTACAGACAAACAAGGCAACAAAATAAACGTTGCCAACGACAACTTCAAGAGCGAGAGCAACCTGTCTATGCGGCTGTGGCTGCGCGCGGGCGTAACGGTGCTGCCCATAATTATGTTGGTTTCGTCGCTGCTTATTCAGCACAAAAAGTTTATAATAGACGAAAAATATTACGATATGATGATGGACGAGATAGCCAAGCGCAAGCAAGCCGAAGCCGATCCGCAATAGTTGTCGCCGCACATTATATATATTTTTGTTGATATGTGTGTACATTTTTGCGCATTTTGTAATAAGGTACAGTTGACACGGCAAAAATATATGTTATAATGTTATTAAGTAAATTTTTACAATTTATCAAAATACAAAGAGGAGCATTTATGGAGACAATTATTACTTTAACCGTTATCGCATTGACGTTATTGCCCATAATAATAGGCGCATTGCTCGGCTGGTTGCGCGGTTGGCGTCGCGCGGCGTTGCGTTTTGGGCTGGTAATACTCAGCATAATATTGGCATTCGCTTTCCGCAAGGTTATCGGTAATGCCATTGCGTCCGCCAAACTTATCGAAGGGCAAACGCTGTCGGAATATCTTATGCAAATGTTGCAGGGTTCTATGTCGCAAGGCGCAAGCGGAGACGTGCTTGCCAACCTGCAAGGGATAGTGGACGCCATAGTAAAAGGCATTGCGTACGTACTGTCGTTTTTGCTTGCGTTCGGCATACTGTTGCTGTTTACCTGGGCGGTAGTGTACCCCGTTTGCAAAATTTTCGTCAAACCCAAACTTGTTGAACAACCCGTACAAGAAGACGGCAAAAAAAGCAAACCCAAGTACAAAAAGTACGGTTTGATCGGCGCGGGAATAGGCGCAGTGCAGGGTCTTATCGTTGCGGTTTTCTGCGGAATAATGATTACGGGCATTGCGGTTCAGGGCAACAACGCCTTGGGCGCAATAGGTATGTTGCAATCTTCCGATTCGCCCAACGAAGCGTTGGATACGGTAAGCGCAATGTGCCAAAACTACACCGATTCGTCCACGTGCGCGTTTTACAACACGGGCATTTGTCAATCCATTTTCAACAAAACGTCCGAAGTTAAAATCGAAAAGGACGGCACCACCCAAACCAAAACGCTGGGCGGCACGGTAAGCGCGTTGAAAACCGCCGCAGGTATGTATCAACAGGCGCTTAAACTTCAAGACGTAGACTTCGGCTCGCTGTTCGACAAAAATGCCGACGCGTCCAACAAGGAAGAAGCCAAACAAAAAGTTCAGGACGTATTCAATAATCTTGCGGAAATGCAGGGTTCAATGTCCGAAGAAGCCAAGGAAACCGTCAAGGAAGTGTTGGACGGCGTAATCGACGGCTTGGGCGATCAGTTGGGCGCCGATTTGCCACTTGACCTTTCGTCCGTAGACTTCAGCAATGTGGATTTCAAAAAGGAAGGCGAAGTGTTGGGCAATTTGATCGAGTTCGCTTCCGCGCCCCCGACATCGGTAGAAGAATCCAAGGAAGATATCAAAAAAGTCGTTGACGAAGTTGTAAAGAGCGATCTGGTGTATTCCGTATTGGAAGGCAGCAAGGACAACATCAACTTGCAGGAAACTTTCCCCGAAGAAGAACTTGACAAACTCGCAGAAGTTCTCGACGAAGTTGAAGATAACGTCGACGAGGAACTGAAAGACAGATTGGACTCGTTGCGCGAAATGTTCGGTTTATAGACCGACCACACGTATACCGCTCGCATATCCCCTGCAAAAAGGCTTCGCTTCGTATGCCGCAGGGAATGGTAGAGGTAGCGCTCGTGCAATTGCATTCAAAACGGCTTCGCTTCGCGTGCCGCACCTTGTTAGGTGCGGCACACTTGTTGCAGATTGTTTTGCAGTAAACACACTCGCTCTGAGTATATATAAGGTTGTATTTTAATTAAAAACTTGTGTTGATAGTGTAAATGCAACAGCACTCGCGCTATAAAAAATAATATTTTGTGCGGCATACTCGTTGCAGATTATTTTGCAGTGGATACACTCGCTCGGGGTGTTCGCGTACGCGAGCAGTGATATTTACGCGCAAGCGCGTAAGTGTTATTCGCCTGCGGCGAGTGTTATTTTGCCTATCGGCAAAGTTAAGGTCGACATAATTTGAAAATTATTATTGCCGAAAAGATATTTTTTCGGCAATTATTTTTTATTGCTTAAAATTGTTTCAAATAAAAAAAGCCGCAACTGTTTGCGCAGCAAACAATCTCACTATTCGCGATAGCGAATAATTTCACTTTTTCGCCGTAGGCGGAAAAATATTTGCCCAAGGGCAATGTTGCACTATTTGCGTTAGCAAATACTATCACTTCGCGTAGCGAAATATCACTTTGCAGTAAGGCAAACATTTGCCTTACTGCAAAATATAACTGCGAAGCAATATCACTTTACCGCTTGGCAAAAATTGCCAAGCGGTAAAATATCACTTTTTCCGTCGCAGACGGAAAAATGCCATTGCCGCAGGCACTATTTTTCCCGTCGGTATTGAATATTTGTCGTAATTGTGGTATAATATACAAACTCTCATAAGTAAGGTGCTTATATGACAATACTCGATATTATAGAAAAGAAAAAGAACAAACAGCAACTTTCCAAGCAGGAAATTGAGTTTTTCGTAAACGGTTTTACCGCGGGGACGATTGCCGATTACCAGATGTCGGCGTTGCTTATGGCAATATTGCTCAACGGAATGACCGACGAAGAGACCTTTGCAATGACTACCGCAATGCTCAACAGCGGCGACGTGGTGGATATGTCCGCATTGGGCGATACAGTTGTAGACAAACACTCCACGGGCGGAATAGGCGACAGCACAACATTGGCGTTGGCGCCGATACTTGCGTGTTGCGGCGTGTACGTGGCAAAAATGAGCGGCAGGGGCTTGGGCTTTACGGGCGGAACCATCGACAAGTTGGAGAGTATTCCGCATTTCGACACGGCTCTGTCCGAACAAGAGTTTTTCGACGTGGTAAAGCGCGTCGGTTGCGCGGTAATAGGGCAAACCGCCAATCTTGCTCCCGCGGACAAAAAAATATACGCCCTGCGCGACGTAACGGGTACGGTCAATTCCATTCCGCTCATCTGCGCAAGCATTATGAGCAAAAAACTCGCTTCCGGCGCGGATACTATTTTGCTGGACGTAAAATACGGCAGCGGAGCGTTTATGCCCGATCCGCAAAGCGCCTTGGAGTTGGCTACCAAAATGGTGGCGATTGGCACTCTTGCCGGCAAACGCATAGGCGCGCTTATTACGGATATGCAACAGCCGCTGTCCGACCACGTAGGCAACGCCTTGGAAATCGTTGGCATAATCGACGTACTCAACGGCAAACGCAACCGTTTGTATTACGAAATAAGGGAAGTTGCCCTGCGTTTGCTTGCGCTTACGGGCAAATACACCGCGCAAACCGCCGAGCAGGCGTTTCAGCGCGCAATAGACAGCGGCGCGGCGCTTGACAAATTTGCCGAAATGGTCCGCGCCCAGCACGGCGACGAAAGTTATATTTACCATCCCGACAAGTTTGAAATCGGTCAAAAGGATTGCGTTGTGGCAGCGCGCGACGGATATGTGTCGCATATGGTCGCCGCGGATATCGGCAGGGCGGTAACGCTGTTGGGCGGCGGACGTTTGCAAAAGTCCGACGCTATCGACTTTTCGGTGGGCGTAATAATGGCGGTTTCTCTCGGTTCATACGTACGCAAGGGCGACGTGTTGTGTGAAGTTTACCACAACAACGGCAAGGGACTTGCCGACGCCAAACGCCTTATTTCCGACGCGATCACGCTGTCCGACCAACAGCCCCAACCGCACAAAATTGCCTACGCTTACGTGGGTAAGGACGGAGTAGAACTGTACTGATGACAAATATTTTACTCAATTACTACAATTTCGACGGCGATTGGGCGCGCCCGTATCTCGAACGGTACATACGCCCCGGCAGCAAAGTGTTTATTTTGCCGTTGGCATACCGTCCGGTGCAGGCATGGGATAGTAACAGTTGGCTGTCCGTGTACGGCTTAGGCGGCGAAAAGTACGCCAACATCGTGCGTCCGTTTACCGAATACGGAATAGACGAGCGCTCGCTTGTGTGGTGCAATCCATACGATACCGCGCAGGACTATGCGCGCGTAATTGCCGATAGCGACATACTGTTTTTTACGGGCGGAATGCCCGAACGCGCCGTAAAGCGGCTGGATCGACTCGGTCTTACCGCCGCCGTCAAAAGTTTCGGCGGAGTTGTCGCGGGCGCGTCCGCGGGCGCTATGTTGCAACTTGACAGGTATCACATAACGCCCGACGAGGACTATTCGTCCTACTCGATCGACCGCGGATTGGGCTTGGTTACGGGGCTGGATCTGGAAGTTCACTTTGTAGATACGCCTTTGCAAAACGAGTGTACAGCCCGTGCGGCGCAGCAATTGCGCGTGCCCGTGTACCAAATGCGGCACGAAGGCGGTTTGCTTGTGGAAGGCGGCGCCGTTACCGAAATGGGCGCCGTGCGCAAAGTTTTGCCGCCTTGTTCCTGATTGCGGCAAACCGTAATTGCGTAAATTTGATATGTTTTATCTCGAAGTCGTCGCTCTCTCCGCATTTTTCGGGGAGAGTTTTGTTTGTTTTGTGCGCCGCCGTGGGCAAAACGAGCGTTTTTCGCTCAAAAAACAGCATAATTGTTGCGTTTTGGCGGTTTAGTTTATAGACATCAAACGTTATTTTTGGTATAATATTTTATCGGAAATGATCATACGGGTGAAATATGTCGGAAAAGTCTGCAAATATTCTTAAATTTTGCACTCCCGCACAGTGGTGGGGAGAAAAATGGCGCGAGGGGCTGTATCTCGGCAACGGCAAAATGGGCGCAAACGTGTACGGCGGCGCAGCGGAAGAGAAAATTCTCATCAACGACGCCGCGCTCAGTTGGATGGGGCGTACAACCGTTGTGCCCGACGTGTCGGACAAGATGAGCGAGATCCGTCAGCGCATAGACGACGGAGATTTTATGGGCGCGCAAAAAGTGCTGCCCACCGTTTTGGCGCAAAAAAACTTTCGTCCGCAGGCGGAATACCCGCTGCCCTTGTGCGAATTGGATCTGCGTTTTGTTCAATCCGACATCACAACTGACTTTTCGCGCACGCTGGATATGGAAAAGGGCGAAGCGAGCGTAAAATATTCCGTTTTGGACACAAAGTATCAACGCGATCTGTTTGTATCGCGCGCGGATAACGTAATTGCGTATCGCATTACCAAGCGCGGCGGCGGTACTATCAATCTCAAAATGTTTTTGTCGCTGATTCACCGCGTAAACGCGCGTACGTACGAAGGAATATGTAACATGCCCGAAGGCGTGGCAACCAAGTACGACAAGCAATTTATGACGTTTGCCGCGCGTAACGACGACAACGGCACCGATTACGGCGTTGTGGTAAAAATGAGCGTTTTGGGCGGAAGCGTCCGTCCCGCCGACGACGGAGTGGAGATTATCAACGCGCAGTCGGTATATTTGCTTGCCAAAACCTTTGTAAACGGCTTGCGCGAGCGCGATTGGAACAACATCAAGTTGCAACTCGGCGCAATAAAGGACGGCTACGAAAAGTTGCTCAAATCGCACGTGGCAATACATTCCAAACTGTACTCTTCGTGCAACGTCATCTTGGACAAAAATCGCGACGCCAACGTCGAAGATTTGCTGTTGGCTGCGGATTCGGGCACAATGCCGCCGCTGTTGGCGGAAAAAATCTACCGTTTTTCGCGGTATTTGACGGTGGCGGGCAGTACGGACGACGGCAACACGCTGTCTCCGTGCGGTTTGTGGAACGGTTGTTACAAGCCCTATCGCGCCTTTAAGTGCGCCGGCGGCGAGTTGCAAATGACGTATTTGCACACATTGCAGGGCAATTTGTTCTTCAATTTGGAAAAAACTTTCGAGCATTATTGGAACAATCTGGGCGATTACCGCAACAACGCACAACGTATATTCGGTTGCCGCGGCATTGCCATACCCGTAGTTGCCGCCCCCAATACGGGCAGGCTGGGCAGTTGCGACGTGTTTGCGCTGCACTTTTCGGGGTGCGCCGCCTGGTTGTGCAATTTGTATTACAAGTACGCGCTGTACACTCAAAACACCAAATTTCTCAAAAACAGGCTTATTCCCTTTATGAAAGAAGTGGCGCTGTTTTACGAAGATTTCTTTACCTATAACGACGGCGTGTTGGAAATAAGCCCGTCCGCTTTGCCTATGCGCATTGCCGACAGTTACAAAATAAGCGACCGTCCCGTCGTTGCAAAAAACAGCATGCTGGATTTCGCTCTGGCAAAAGATTTGCTGTCCAACCTTGTGGAAGCCTGCACGGTGTGCGGCGTAAAGGGCAATTGGAAAACTTGGAAAAAACTGATCAAGGACATTCCCGATCAGCAACTTGCCAGCGACGGCACCTTTAAGGAATTTGTCAATTCCATTATTTCGTTGGACTACACCGGCATATCCAACGGCACGCTGTATCCCGCCTATTTCGGTCAGGACGTCAGTTGGCAGTCGGACGAAGAAACGGTAAGCCGCTATGCCGCCACAGCAGACAAGCGTTTGGCTCAGCCCGCTTCGCAAAACAGTTACAATATGACCGTTCTCGGCGCGGTGTATGCGCGGTTGGGCATGGGCAACAAGGCAAAACTGTGCCTTACCAACGCCGTTCGCGGTTGCGTAATAAACAATCTTGTATTTGTAGACAAGGATTGGCGCGGTATGGGAGTGTGCGGCAGCGGCGTATGGACGCCAATACAGTTGCACGCCAATATGGTTTTTGCCAACGACATACAGCAAATGCTGATGTATTCGCACGGCAACACGGTCAAGATATTCCCCGCGCTGCCCGACGATTGGACAAACGTGTCTTTCGAAGGTTTTTTGTGCGAAAACGGCGCCGTCGTCAGCGCAAGTCTGGATAGCGACAAGGGCGTTGTAAACATCGAAATTCAAGCAAAAAAGGAAACCGAAATAGACTTGTATTTGCCCGACAATGCAAAAAAACTCATCAAAACCAATCTTGCGGACAAGCCGCAGGACAAAAACTTTACCGTAACGGTAGGCGCCAACAAAACCGTACAGTTACAGTACAAATACAGCGCGAGGTAACAATGATATTCGAAAAGTCCAATCTTATATCCGAAGGTAAAACAAAGCGAATTTGGGCGACAAACAGCCCCGCGCACGTCATTTGCGAGTTTTCGGACGACGCAATGATGTATCACGCCAAAAAGAGAATGTATTTTCCGGGCAAGGGCAAGTATTGCAATTCGATCAACGCCGTTTTGTTGCAGGTGTTGGAGGACAACAATATTCCCACGCACTTTGTGCAAAAGTTTTCGGACAATGCCCTTGTGGTAAAGCGCGCCGAGATGATCCCAATGGAAGTTGTGGTGCGCAACTACTCTGCAGGCAGCATGGTGGACAGGCTGGGGTTGGAATACCACAAAAAACTCAAATTTCCCGTGTTGGAATTTTGTTACAAAAACGACAAATTGGGCGACCCCGTCATCAACGAATATCATGCCTACGCAATGGAACTTTGCACGCAGGAAGAGATGTCTGTAATGTGCTACAACGCTATGCGCATCAACAAGGTGCTGTGCGATCTGATGAGCGAAGCGGACATTATCGTTGCCGATTTCAAGGTGGAATTCGGCAGAGTGGGCGGCAGATTGGTGGTGGCAGACGAAATAACCCCCAACGTGTCGCGTTTTTGGGACAAAAATACGCACAATCGCTTCGGCGCCGACGGCAACGACCCCCAATACGAATACGCCGAAATTCTCAGACGGCTACGCGCCGTAACCGACTACAAGGATTGATATGAAATGTATGTATTGCGGCTGTGAAGACAGCAAAGTTATCGATTCGCGTTCGACAGACGACGGCAAAAGCATACGCAGACGTCGCGAATGTATAGCCTGCGGCAAACGTTTTACCACTTTCGAAACGATAGAAATAATACCGTTTTTGGTGGTAAAGCGCGACGGAACGCGCCAACTGTACGACCGTTCCAAGGTAAAGCAAGGCATTTTGCGCGCCTGCGAAAAGCGCCCCATATCCATGGCGCAAATAGACAAACTTGTAGACAACGTGGAAAAAAGTTTGTTTAACGGTTTGGACGAAGAAATCACTTCGCAAAAAATAGGCGACTTGGTAATGGAGCAACTTAAAGAGACCGACGAAGTTGCCTACATTCGTTTCGCCGCGGTGTACCGTCAGTTTAAGGACAGCGCAACGTTTTTTGCCGAGATGAGCAAAATATTCGACACCGCGCCCAAAGGAAAGAAAAAAAGTTGAACACCGCTTATTTGATTGCCGCGCGCGCAAAATATCCGTATATGCAGGCGCAGGATTACGTCAAGTTGCTGTATCAGGCGCAATTCGGCTGCGAACACATAATGGGCGACTACGCAATGCAATATTTACAGCGCGAATTGGCGGATTGCGCTCCGACGCCCGCCGATCTGAGCGAGCCTATATGCGACGAATATTGCCGCGTAAATTTGTGCGAATACAAACGGCTGGGTTACGCGCCGTCCGCGCTTATGCGCTGTATGCTCGCCGTCCGCTCGTCGGGCAGTTACAACGCGTTGCGCGACGAATTGAACAATTTTGTACGCTTGGCGCACAGCGGCTCGCTTGCTTGCGACAACGCCGAAAGTTTTGTAAACGACTACATACGGGCGGGTATGCCTCCCGTTCATCATTCCGAGCGTTTTGCTCGGCTTTACCAACCGCATTACCGCGTAATTTACCGTCGGCACGCGCGCTTGCTGCAACTTGTTGACGTCATCGAAGCCGCAATAGGCGGTTGTAACGGCAGTCGCCCCGTATTTGTCGCTTTGGACGGCGGGTGCGGTTCGGGCAAGACCTTTTGCGCGAATAATCTCGCCGCACTGTTTGACGCTTCGGTAATAAGGTGCGACGATTTCTTTTTGCCGCCGGATATGCGCACGGCAAGCAGGCTGGCGCAAGCGGGCGGCAACATTCATTACGAACGGCTGCGGCAAACGCTTCAACAGGCAAGTTCGGGCGCGGATTTCGATTACTGCGCCTACGATTGCGCTCGCAACGAGTTTGTACCGCGGCACTTCAAACGTTCGCAGGTAATAATAGTAGAAGGCAGTTATGCGTTGCACTCGCAATTGCGGCATTTTTACGACGTAACGGCAATGGTAAGCGCGTCCGAACAAGTGCGTATGGCGCGCCTTGCGCAACGTAACGGCGGCGCAACAGAAGACTTTGTAAACAAGTGGATCCCATTGGAACAGAAGTATTTTGCGCAGTTGGATACAAGCGGGTGCATAACTGTGGATTGTAACGAACAATTATGAACAATACGGAACAAGAACTTAAACTTGCGCTCACGGAAAGCGAATACGCCGCGCTGTTGTCGGCGTGCGGCGCCGCGCCGCAGTTGCAAACAAATTATTATTTTGTTTACGACAATATGTCCGCGGACGAAGTGTTGCGCGTGCGCGCCAAAAACGCCGCGTATTTGCTGTGTTACAAGCGCAAAATCGCCGTTGATTCGGACGTGTACGTCAGCGACGAGCGCGAAACGGCTATCGACCGCGCCACCGCAATGGAAATGTTGCGCGGCGGTATGCAAGCGCCGCTTGTAAAGCAACTTGTCGGCGCAAATATCCCACAAACGGCGCACTGTATCGGCAAAACCGACACTTACCGCGCCGCGTTCGATTTGCGCGAGTGGCATTTGGAGTTGGACAAAAACGTCTATTGCGGCGTTGTCGATTACGAATTGGAGTGCGAAAACGCCGACCGCAATTCGCTTGCGCGCCTTACCGAGTATTTGCGCGACCGTTTTTCCATACCCGTTCGCCATTCCGCGCCCAAGTTCAGTCGTTTTTTGGCGGCAAGACCCGACAAACTTGCCAAACGCTACAAGTATCTGATATTCGACTTCGACGGCACGCTTAACGACACGTCGGCAGGTATTTATTCCACTTTTACCAAGGTGCTTGCGCACTTCGGCGTGGACGCGTCCAAGGTGGATCTGTCTCGGCATATAGGTCCGCCCCTTACCGACAGTTACACTAAGTTGGTGGGCGCAAACAACTGTCAAAGCGCAATACAATTGCACAAACGCATTTTCGACCAAGACAATGCCGCCGCCAACAGCCGTCTGTACGACGGCGTTACGGATATGCTCGACGCCCTGTACAATTCGGGCAAATACGTGTTGGCTGTGGCTTCCAGCAAATATCAACCGCACGTCGAATATTCGTTGAAGTACTGCAATTTGGACAAATATTTTGCCGTGGCGTACGGTCAAACCGAAACGCGCGGTTTCAAGAGCGAAGTGCTTGCCGAGTTGCTGTCGGATATGCATTGGAATGCCGAGCAGTGCCTTATGATAGGGGACACGTTGCACGACATCAACGGTGCAAATATCAACGGAATAGACGCCGTTGCGGTAACGTACGGTTTCGGCGACGCGGAGCAACTGTATTCCGCCAAGACCGTGGCTGTGTGCGACAGTCCCGCGCAAATCGCTAATTTATTGGAGTAATTATGACAAGAAAGGATTACAAAAGTTATTTTGCCAACGTAATACTGCCCGTATTTGTGTACGGAGCGTTTACGGGCGTGTTGGTGGGCACGATAGTGTACTTTTTCAAGTGGGTAGCGGAGTGGCTGTGCGAAAAATCCGTCGAGATCTACCACGCGGCGCAAAGCAACCCTTGGATAGCCGTAGCGGTAATAGCGGGCGCGGCGGCATTGGCTGTTGTGGCGTATTTTGTGCAAAAGTGGTCGCCCGAAACGGCAGGCGGCGGAATTCCGCGCGCCGAAGGCGTGTTGCGCGGTCTGCTTACGTTCAAATGGCTGCGTACCGCAATTGCCATTGTGGTAAACAGTTGGATCAGTTTCTTTGCGGGGTTGCCGTTGGGCAGCGAAGGTCCCAGCGTGCTGTTGGGTACGGCAATAGGCGGCGGCACATGCCGTTTGCCGCTGTCGCACAACAGTTGGAATCGTTACATAATGACGGGCGGCGCATGCGCGGGCTTTGCCGTGGCAACGTCGGCGCCCGTTACGGGCATACTTTTTGCCTTGGAAGAAGCGCACAAACGCTTTACTCCGATGATATTTTTGATGGCAATGTCGTCGGTGCTGTTCGGCGTTGCCGCGTCCAATTTGTGGGGGCTGTTGATGGGGCAACCGCAATCCGCGCTGTTTAATGT
The DNA here is from genome assembly GCA_947629985.1 of uncultured Clostridia bacterium. Lineage (GTDB taxonomy): Bacteria > Bacillota > Clostridia > Christensenellales > CAG-314 > Fimimonas. The sequence continues at coordinate 95,860 of CANRFV010000004.1, forward strand.
GGCGCAATATATGGGCGCGTTTTCTATGCGCGACATCTGGATACCGTTAGTGCTCGGCGTTGCCGTGGCAATTGTCGCCTGCGGTTACAATCTGTTTGTATTTGTTATCGGCAAGGCGTACGCCACCAAACTGCGCGCAATACCCCAATGGGTGCGCCTTATTGTCGTGTTCGTGTTGACGGCGGTCATCGGTTTGATAACCGTTGGCGGTTTTAACGGTACCGACGCGCTTTACGGCGGCGGAGCGCTTGTGGGCAAATTGTCCGCGCGCAGCATAAGTTGGCAAATAATATTGGCTCTGTTGGTAATACGCTTTGTTACTATCGCCTTTTCGACGGGCAGCGGCGCAACGGGCGGCGTGTTTATTCCCATGCTTAGTATCGGCGCGCTGTTGGGAGCGTTGCTTGCCGAAGCGTTTGTCGCAATGGGTATGAGCGCCGATTTGTACGCAACGGTGGTAATTATTACAATGAGTTCGTTTATGGGGGCGTGTACTCGCGCGCCGCTTACCGCGTTGGTATTTACGGTGGAGTGTACTTGGTCGTTCAGCAACCTGTTTTATGTGGCGATAACGGTATTTATTTCCTACTTCCTGTGCGAGATCGTCAAGGTGGAACCGTTGTACGACGTGCTGTTGGAAAGAATGACAGACAAGCAAAACGAAGGCAAACAACACGTCATTTTGCGCTTGACATGCGTTGTTCAGCAGGGCGCGTTTGCCGTGGGCAAGGCGGTGCGCGACATTTTGTGGCCGTCCAACACCAAGGTGAGTCAAATTATCGCCGCGGATAACGTCAAACGTCTGGACGACGACGGCGAACGCAAAATACACGTCGGCGACAAGGTAAGTATAATTACTCAAACCTACGACGAACAAGCAACGCAAAACGAACTTGCGGAAATTTTGGGCAAGCAGACGTTCGTCCGCGACGAGATCGAAACGGAAACTTCGCCGCAACCCGATTGACGGCGTTTGGTGCGCGGCGCGTTGTGAAAAATTTTTCAAAACTCGCCCAAAATATTAGACAAATATTTGCAAGGTGTGTATAATGGTATTATCCTAAATAGGAAAAAGGAGAAAACGGTTATGCCTCACAAAATCAGTAACGAATGTATTGCTTGCGGCGGCTGCCAAAGCGTTTGCCCTTGTGAAGCCATCAGCGAAGGCGACGGCAAATTCGAAATTGCGGCAGATCTCTGCGTAGATTGCGGTGCTTGCGCAGCGCAATGTCCTGTTGGCGCTATTGAAGAAGCGTAAACATTCAATTTTTTACCCCACGCGGTTTGCGTGGGTTTTTTTCTGCCGATTTTTCCGACCACACGTATACCGCTCGCATATCCCCCGCAAAAAGGCTTCGCTTCGTATGCCGCAGGGAATGGTAGAGGTAGCGCTCGTGCAATTGCATTCAAAACGGCTTCGCTTCGTGTGCCGCACCTTGTTAGGTGCGGCACACTTGTTGCAGATTATTTTGCAGTGGATACACTCGCTCAGGGTGTTCGCTAACGCGAACAGTGTTATTTACGCGCAAGCGCGTAAGTGTTATTCGCCTGCGGCGAGTGTTATTTTTCCGCTTTCAGCGGAAAAGTGTTATTTTGCCTAACGGCAAAGTTAAGGTTGACATTATTTGAAAATAAATATTGCCGAAAGATATTTTTTTCGGCAATTATTTTTTTTATTGCATAAACTGTTCAAATATAAACCGCCGCAACTGTTTGCGCAGCAAACAATCTCACTATTCGCGACAGCGAATACTATCACTCGCCGATAGGCGACTATTTGCCTATCGGCAATGTTGCACTTTTCCGTCGCAGACGGAAAAATCTCACTGCCGTAAGGCAATATCACTTTGCCGTTGGCAAAAATTGCCAAACGGCAAAATTTCACTGCCGCAAGGCAAACATTTGCCTACTGTTTGTTTCTGTTTTGTCGTAGAAAAAATTCTTTACTATTAAAAATTTTTGATGTACAATTACGTTATGGACGTAAAACTGCACCCCAATGAGCAAATAGAAGATCTGCAATGCGACGGCTTGCGCATAATACAGTCCGCCGCGGAATATCGCTTTACCACGGACGCGGTGTTGCTTGCCAATTTCTGCAACGATATGAAGGGCAAATTGTGCGTCGAGTTCGGCGCGGGTAGCGGCGTGATAAGCATACTTGTCGCCCACAAAAAAGGTCCCAAGCGCGTTGTCGCGTTGGAAATTCAGCCGCAACTTGCCGATATGATGGAACGCAGCGTGTTGATGAACGGACTGCAAGACGTAATAGAAGTACACGTCGCCGATTTGAAAGACGCTTGCTCGGTCGTTCGCAATGCGGATGTAGTGGTATGCAATCCGCCGTACAGGCGCGTGGGCAGCGGCGAGCGTCAACTAAGGCACAACATCGCTCTTTGCCGACACGAAATAGCGGCTACTCTTGCCGACGTGGTGCATAGCGCGGCGCAAACGCTCAACAACAGGGGCAGTTTTTATCTGGTGCATCAGGCGGACAGGCTGTGCGAGATAGTTTGCCTTTGCCGGGACAACGGTCTTGCCGTCAAGGAAATATTGCCCGTGTGTCCCGCGCCCGACAAACCACCCAATCTTGTGCTTGTGCGCGCCGTAAAGGGCGGAGCGTGGGATTGCAAATTGCGCTTTCCCTATTTGATAGAAAATTAGTTATTGCGGAGATCATTCGAAAATATGGTTTATTTTGTTGCAACACCTATTGGCAATCTTGCGGACATTTCTTACCGCGCGGTGGAAGTGCTTGGTAACGTATCGGCAATTTTTTGCGAAGACACGCGCCATTCGCGAATTTTGCTGGATCATTACGGCATACAAAAGCCGCTGTACAGTTACCACAAGTTTAACGAAGCAAAAAGTTTGCCCGCAGTGTTGTCCTTTTGCGACAACGGGCAGGACGTCGCCGTAATATCCGACGCGGGTATGCCCTGCATAAACGATCCCGGTAACGTTTTGGTAAACGCGCTTGTCAAGCGCGGCTATCCGTACACGGTAATCAGCGGCGCAAGCGCTTTTGTAAACGCGTTTGTGCTAAGCGGTTACCAACCCCCGTTTACGTATTACGGATTTTTGCCCGACAAAACGTCGGAACGCGACGCTCTGTTGGACGCGTCGGTGGGCGTGGCGATATTTTACGTGTCGGTACACGATCTTAACGAAAACCTGCGCTACTTGCACAGCCGTTTGGGCAACCGCGAGTGCTGTTTGGTAAAGGAACTTACCAAGTTGCACGAAAGCGTGCGTTTTGCCCATCTCGGCGATACGTTCGACGACGACAAAGGCGAATTTGTGCTGGTGGTAAATCGCGCGGAACAAATCAATCCGCTGTGCGAGTTGACCGTGCAACAGCACTTGGAGTATTATCTCAAAGACGGCATGGCAAAAAACGACGCCGTCAAAGCCGTCGCGCGCGACCGAAACGTGCCCAAAAACGAAATTTACAAGCAAACGCTGCAAAAGTAACACGCAAATTTTTCAAAAATTTTGTGCAACCTTGCAATAAAACGGCACGGCTGCGCGTTGTATTTATGTAAGAGGAAACAAAGCAAATGTCTACGGTTAAGATGAATACGGCAAATTTCAAGGAGATCGAACGCTGTATTATTGAGTTGGGACAAGGCAACAACGACGCTTTCGACAGGCTGTATACGCTGCTTAACAGATCCGTGTACGCTTACGCGCTTACAATAATGCGTAACGTCCACGACGCACAAGATATTGCAAACGACTGCTTTGTAAGCATATATGCAAATGCCCACAAATACCTTGCGCAAGGTAAGCCCATGGCTTGGGTAATGTCGATTGTAAAAAATATGTGCTATTCGCGTTTCAGGCAGAGCCAACGTTTTGCCGATGTGGACGAATCGCAGTTGGAAAACCAATTGCTCGTCTCGTCCGACGTGTCGGCGGAAGACAGAATCGTGGTGCGCACATGCCTGTACAAACTGTCCGAACAGGAACGGATCGTAGTAGTTTTGCATGCGGTTGCCGGTATGAAACACAAAGATATCGCCGAGCATTTGCAAATTCCATTGTCAACCGTACTTTCCAAATACAACAGGGCGTTAGCCAAACTAAAACTTTACTTACAGGAGGCACAAGATGAACAAACGTAAAACAGAAGGTAAAATACGCGAAAGTTTTGACAAAATTACCCCCGACGATCTCAATTCCGTAAAACAAGCGTGCGACAACATTCAGGTGGAGCGCACGGCAAATTCCGCCGCCGCGGCAAAGCGCAGCACAGTTTCGTTTTGGAAAATCGCAACCTGCGCCTTGGCGTTGATATTGGTAGCGGTAGTTACCGTAACCTTGGGCGGCATATTGTCGGGCGGCAACGGCGGCAAGAACTTGGGCAAAACCGTCGCAACCGTATCGTTAGACGTCAACCCGAGCATCGAATTGAAAATAAATGCCGACCGCCGCGTAACCGAAGCGAACGCGCTGAACGCCGACGCACAGCAAGTGCTTGCCGATATGGACTTAACGGGCGTGCAACTTCAAGTTGCGGTAAACGCCGTTGTAGGCTCTATGCTGCGCTACGGATATTTGTCCGATTTGGCAAATTCCGTTTTGGTAAGCGTAGATTCGTCTGACGCCGCCGATTATTCCGACATCGTCAAGCAAATATCCGACGAAATAACGTTGCGGCTTAAAGAAAACGAAATAACCGCGTCGGTACTTACGCAAAAGATCACTTCCGACAAGCAAGCGCAAAACATTGCCGATACATACGGTATATCTTTGGGCAAGGCGCAACTTATAGCCGAAATAGTCAAGGCAAACAGCGCCTATACGGCAGATAAACTTGCAAAACTTACCATTAACGAACTTAACATTCTCATTGCCAACCTTCCGCAGGACGGCACAAGCGGCGGCACGGAACAACCTGCCCTGCCCCAAACCAGCGGAACCCCCAGCCGCGAATCGTACATCGAGCAGGAAAAAGCCGAACAAACAGCGTTTGACAAAGTAGGCGTCGCGCGCGAACAGGTACAACGCTTGCGCACCAAGATGGATTACGACAACGGCATAATGGTGTACGAAGTGGAATTTGTGTTTGAGCAGACCGAATACGAAATAGAAGTGGACGCAATAAGCGGCACGATAGTATCGTATTCGTCCGACAAATACGGCAAAGCGCCCGTAACGCCGTCCGACCAAGCGATAGGCAAAGACGCCGCCGTTGACAAGGCGCTTGCGCATGTGGGCGCCACTCGCGAACAAGTAACCGGTCTTGTCGCCAAGGAAGAACTCGACGACGGCAAGGTGGAGTACGAAGTGGAATTTACTTGGGGCGACTACAAATACGAATTTGATATCGACGCCGCGGGCAACGTAGTGTCGTTCAGCCGCGAATACGAGCCGGTAATATCCACGGGCGCTTCCGACGAACAAAACTTCAAACAACGCGTTTGCGAGCAACTCAATTTGGATCCGTCGCTCGTTCGCGAATGGGACTGCGAGATAGACGACGATTACCCCAACAAAACCGTGTACGACATAGAATTCAAATATGAGCGTTACGAATACGAAGTGGAAGTTGATCCCACCGGCGCAATACTCAAATGGCACAGAGAAAAGGACGACTAAACGTCGAACGCGCGCAAACATATAATAGTAACATTACAATATTATAACATTGCTGCAAAAAGGCATTACAAAACGGCGACTTTGTTCGCCGTTTTTTGTTAATTATGTTGTAAAACCGCGCGTAAAAACATAATCGACCGCGCAAGTCAAGGCGTGCAAAATATCCAAGCGCGCCCCCGTGTGCGGCATTTACGGCGTTAATGTCATTTACAGGCGATTTCGCCTTTACTTGCCGCGCGAAAAAATTTTTGACACAAAATTTGCAAGCGGGCAATTGCGTGTGATACAATATAATTACGGTAGCCGCAAGGGGACGCGGCAGCCGAAAAAGCGAGAAATCTTGGGGACTGTATTTCTTAACAACATACGGAGAAATACATCGATATGGATTTTGTAACTTTTATACGGTCGCTGGGCTTGTATTTTGCCGACAGCGCCAACGCATACCTGTTGCTGTATGCGGTTGTTACCTGCGTGTTGACGCAAATATGCAAAAAACTGTTCGTAGACAAAATAAAGATCGAAATACTCAACAAATTCGACATTGCGGCGGTTATCCCCTATATATTCGGGGTGGGGTGCGCGTGCATTGACGTATTTTGGGTAAAAGGCGTACGCACGTTTAATACGGAAGTTATTTTGCAGTTGGCGGTAACGTGCATAACGGTCGGGGCATTTGCCACGCTGTTGTTTAAGTTTTGCTCGTCGCTTTCGGGGCAAAGTCTTACAAGTTTGATGCGCGACGAAGTGTTCCGCACAATGTACAATCAACTTATTTATTTCGGCAACGCGCGCAAGCAACTGTTGGACAAAACCGTTACGCTGGACGAATTTGTTGCGCAAGTAAAGCAACTGTCGCAGCAAGCGCAGGATATTTTTCAATCCGACGCGGACGACGCGGAAAAGCGCGAACGGCTCAAATCGTTGTTGCAAGGCAACGTAGACGAGCAAACTCTGGACAAATGTATCGAGTTGCTCGACGAATCTTTGCAAAATTCGTCCGCCAAAAAGTAACAGGTGCCAACGGGGACCGCCAAACGGCGGTCCTTTTTGGCGTTTGCGGGGCACATAGATATTGACAAACGCGCGTTGTGCGAATATAATCAAACGCGAGAGGTTTTTATGAAACAATACATAAACGACGATTGGCAATTTTTTCCGCAGTGGTCCGACGACATTTTAGGCGACGCCTGCGGCGAAAGCGTGCGTATTCCGCACACAACGGCGGTAACCCCCTTTAACTGTTACGACGAAAGCGTTTACCAAATGCTGTGCGGTTACAAGCGCAACGTGCATTTGGACGACATTTCGCAGTCTACGGTGCTTATCACATTCGAGGGGGTGGCGCATTACGCCGCGGTGTATTTCAACGGCGCAAAGGCGGCGGAGCATCATTGCGGCTATACCGCGTTTACGGTGGACGTAACGCGCTACGCGCACCAAGGCGACAATGTGTTGGCGGTGCAGGTAGACAGCCGCGAGCAACTTGATCAGCCGCCCTTCGGCAACGTTATCGATTACCAAACTTACGGCGGCATTTACCGCGACGTGTACTTGCAGGTAAAGCGCGGCGCCTACGTAGACGACGTATTTGTCAAGGCTTTGCCCAACCGCCCCGTTACGGCGCGTATAAGTTTTGCCCGATTGCAACCGCCGGCGGAATTTACCGCGGCGATATACGACGGCGACAGCGCAATATGGTCGCAACGTTTTAACGCAAGCGAAGCGGTAACCGAAATATGCGCGCCGCAACTCGACTTGAAGTTGTGGAGCGTTGACGAACCCAATTTGTACCGATTTGTCGTTGCCGTCGATAGCGACCAATACGACGTGTGTTTCGGCGTGCGCAGCGCGCAATTTACCAAGAACGGCTTTTATCTTAACGGCGTCAAGACCAAGATAGTCGGGCTAAACCGTCATCAATGCTACCCGTACGTGGGGTACGCCATGCCTGAAAGCATGCAGCGCCGCGACGCTCGCATACTCAAAAACACGCTTTGCGTAAACGCCGTGCGCACTTCGCATTACCCGCAGTCGCAATATTTTATCGACGAATGCGACAAGTTGGGGTTGTTGGTATTTACCGAAATACCCGGTTGGCAGTATATCGGCGACGAACGGTGGCGGCAAATTGCCTGCGACAACCTGCGCGAGATGATCACGCAATATCGCAATCACCCGTCCGTAGTGCTGTGGGGCGTACGCATAAACGAAAGTCCCGATTGCGACGAACTGTACGCTCAAACAAACGCCATCGCTCACGCATTGGACGACACGCGCCAAACGGGCGGAGTGCGCTATCTGCGCAAGTCGCACTTGTTGGAGGACGTGTATACGTTCAACGATTTCAACCGCAACGGCGCAACGGATCGCAACAAGGTGTGCGACAAAAGCGCGCCCTACCTTGTTACGGAATACAACGGGCATATGTATCCCACAAAAAGTTACGACGACGCGCCCCATCGCGCCGAACATATGCTGCGCTACGCCCGTATGCTGGACGGCATATTCGCCGCCGACAACGTGTGCGGCGCATTCGGTTGGTGTATGTTCGATTACAACACGCACAAGGATTTCGGCAGCGGCGACAGGGTGTGTTACCACGGCGTAACGGATATGTTCCGCAATCCCAAGTGGGCAAGCGGTGTGTTTTCTTGTATGGGCGACAAACCCTATTTGCAACTGTGTTTTTTGCCGGATATAGGCGATTACCCCGAGGGCGTTTTGGGCGGAGTGTACTGCCTTACCAATGCCGACAGTATCAAGGTGTACAAGGGCGGAGCGTATGTGGGACAATATACCCGCGCCGATTCGCCGTTTAAGCATTTGCCGCATCCGCCCATACTTATAGACGACTTTATCGGGGACAGGTTGCAGCGCGAAGAAAATTTCCGTCCGCGCAACGCCAAGGCCATCAAGCGTTGCCTTGCCGACGTAAGCAAATACGGGCTTAACGGATTGCCGCTGAAAACAAAGTTGCGTATAGCGCGCGTTATGATGTCGGAACATCTTACAATGAATAAGGTAGTTCAACTGTACGGCAAATACGCTTCGGGTTGGGGCAGCGAAGCCAACCGAATAACCGTCGAAGCGTACACAAACGGGCAACTTACGGCAACGTCGACAATTGCAAGCGTTACCGAGTACAAGTTGGATATTACCGTGTCGCACAGCGTATTGCACGAAAACACGTCGTACGACGTGGCGGCGGTAAATATAATTGCGCGCGATACCAACGGCAACGTGTGCCCGTACGTAAGCAAAGCGGTGCAACTCGACGCCGACGGCGTAATACAGATAATAGGCGAGCGCACCGTCGCCTTGCAGGGCGGAATGACGGGCACTTATGTTAAAACCACGGGTGTAACGGGCAAAGGCACGCTGTATGTGGACGGCGTTCCCGTGCCGTTTACTGTGGTGTGATGTTGCCGAAAAGCAAAGCGACGCACGGCAAATATTTGCCGCGCGCCGCTTTGTTTCGTAACGTCCGCTTGCGATTTGCGCGTTACAGCAATGTTTTCATCGATTCGAAACAACTTTCTTCGTAGTGCAGTATCTGCTTTTGCAACACTTTTACTTCGGGGTGTATATCTTCGTTTTCGCGTATCAACCTGTATAAATCGATTATGCCGTTTAGCGTGCCCTGCAACATAATTTTGGCAACGTGCGTAATGCTTTTGTCGGTCATCATTTTGGCTTTTATGCCCATATTTGCCATTGTTATTACAAATTTGGGCGCAGGCGTCGGGTCGAAATTGAGTTTTTCGCACAGTTCGTCTATTTCTTCCACGTAACGGTCGTACTGTTCTACCTGTTTGTGCAAACTTTTGGTAACGTCCTGTTTTTCCACGTAGGGCAGCAGCGTTTTTATGCTGCTTTGCGCCATGGTAACGTTTTTGTACAAGTCGCTCATAGCCTGACGCGTCTTTTCCACGTCGCAGTTGTTTTCGTTTACCGTCATATTGTCGGTTATCTGTTCTGTTTCGGATTTTTTGTTAATCATCGTCGCTTTCAAATGCCTCCTCCCAACTGAGATGCGCGTCCTCTATCTGCAACCAATCGGGATCGAACGTATCGAACAGACGGTTGCGGCAAGTTTCGAAGTTTGCGTAATATTCGTGATTGTTTTGCTTGCTTTTTGCCATAGTAACCTCCTGCATTGTTACGTTTAGTATAAGCAACTGCGCAAAAAATATCTGTTTCGCGGCAAAATTGTTGCGCAAACGCCCGTTTTGACTATATGGGGTGGGTTTTCCGCTCGCGCTTGCGCCATTTTTAGCACCGTTCACGCTGAAAAATCTCGCGTGATAATTACGCCGATCGTGCAAGTTTTGGGGACTCCACGCAAACGCGAGTATGCTCCGTATTGCATATTTTGTGTGGCAATAACGCCGTTTTTTGCACGTTTAAGTGCATTTTCTGCGCAATTTCGGGGCATTTTGCCGCAAAAAAAGCGCGAACATTGCGTTCGCGCTTGCGTTTTGTGCGTGTAAACGGAGTTTTGCCGCAACGTATCAGTTCGTTGTTTCCGACAGCGTTCCGTCTATGCATTTTTGCGCAAAGGTCAAACAAGCGTTTTTGTACCGCGCGCCGTCTTGCAAATAACTCAATGCGTGCCCCGCGCCTTCAAAGGTTTCAATTTGCACGGGCGTGCGGCAATTTTCCGCTATGCGGCGGCTCATTTGGCAGGGCACAAGTCGGTCGTCGGTACCGTGCAACAACAATATCGGCTTGTTTGCGTGCGCAACGGCTTGTTCTGCGCCGTCGCCGTCTATATCGAAGTGCCCGAACAGTCGCGCGCCGAGTTTTACCAACGGGTACAGCGCGCGCGGCAATTTTGCGTCCGCCATAACTTTTTTTATTATTTCCGACGGCTTGGAGTAGGGACAGTCGGCAATTATTCCCACAACGTTGTCGGGCAGGGGCAGATCGCTTGCGGCAAGCACTGTAGCCGCGCCCATCGATACGCCCACCAACAAAATTTTGACGTCGGGCCACCTGTTTGCGGCATATTGCGCCCAACTAAGGCAGTCGTAGCGTTCCTTTATTCCGAACGTAATGGTGCGCCCCTGGCTGTTGCCGTGTGCGCGTTGATCCACAACCAGCGTGTTAAATCCGTTTTCGCGCGCAAGTTTGTTGCCGCCGCAAAAGTCGCGCAACGCCGTTCCGCGGTAGCCATGAAACTGTATTTGCAACGGCGCGCCTTCCTTTACGCAGTAGTAGCGCGCGCACAGTTTAAGCCCGTCGTACGAAACGATCTCCACGCTTTCGTACGGAATGACCTTCATTTCGTCGATAAGTCGGTACATCGTGTCTTTTGCATGTTCGTACTGATCGCCGCTTGGCAATATGTAATCATCGTGTCTGCGTTTGCGCGGATTGGTAAACGCGGTTATGTACGTAAACAGCGCCCCTGCCGTAACAAGCAAAAGCAACGCAACTACTATACCCACACATACATACAGCCAAACCATACTCATTCTCCGGCACCCGCAAGCGTAATAACGTAACCGCGCCTGCATTTTTATATACTTTATACTTTTGCGCAACTTTTGTCAAGCGGCAAGCGTTTTGTTTGCGGCACGCGCTCCCGCTTGTCTATGGGACAGGCTGTACCGCAGGTAAACCTTATCGCGTAACAGATGCACTCGCCCCGCCCCGATTAGGGGGGTATGGTGGCATTTTGCTGTCGTTCAAATTTTAATTTTTGCGTGCCCCGCCTTTTTGCCAAAACACCCATACAAAGCCGAAAGTTTGCGCAAAACAAATCCCGCAAACGCATATAAAGCGTTTTTGCGTTGTTATTGCGGCAAATTGGCAAGATTATTTTTGCAATTTGCGAAAAAATTTACATTGTTATTGCTGCAAAAAAAGCGGTGCAATCCGTTTGACAAATCCCCTTTTTTATTGTAATATATATTTCAGCCGCATAAAAAGGGTTTTTTTGTCAAGCGCCGATTACGTAGGCCACCCTTGTTTAGCGAGACTCTGATACGGGAGGTAAAGTTAGATGTATGCAATTGTAAAGACCGGCGGAAAGCAATACAAGGTAACGGAAGGACTTATTTTCGAAACGGAACTTCTCAAAGCCGAAGTAGGCTCCGAAGTCGCGTTGGAAGTTGTATTGGCAGCGGACGGGGACAAAGTTCTTGTGGGAAGCGACGCCGCTAACGTAAAGGTTTCTGCCACTGTTGTGGAACACGGTAAAGGCAAAAAAATCAACATTTTTACGTACAAAGCCAAAAAGAACATTCGCAAGCGTCAGGGACACAGACAGCCCTACACCAAACTTAAAGTAAATTCCATAACTTTGGGCTAATGACGGACGTAATTATCACAAGCAAAAACAACAGTATCGTTCAGGTGTCCGCAAGCGGGCACACGGGATATGCGCAGTCGGGCGAAGACATTGTGTGCGCAGGCGTATCCACCTTGTTGCAAACGGCCCTGTTGGGGTTGTTGCAGGTGGCAAAAATCAACGTCAAATATTCCGTCAACGAGCAGGAAGGCTCACTAAGGTTTACTCTTGCGGACGATCTTACCGCACAGGAAAGGCACGATGCCGACGTTATTCTCAACACAATGTTGTGCGGATTGAGAGATTTTTACACAGAGTATTCCGATTTCATCAACTTGGAGGTAAATTGATATGATGTTTATTAAGTTGCAATTGTTTGCTCACAAAAAAGGTATGGGCAGCACCAAAAACGGACGCGACAGCGAAAGCAAGCGTTTGGGTGCCAAGCGTGCCGACGGACAGTTTGCCAACGCAGGAAACATTCTCGTAAGACAGCGCGGAACGCATTTTCATCCCGGCAACAACGTAGGTATCGGCAAGGACGACACTTTGTTTGCCCTGATCGACGGCGTTGTCAAGTTCGAACGCAAAGACAAAACGAGACGTCAGGTTTCCGTTTATCCCGTTGCGCAATAATAACCGATATAAAGCAAATATAAGCCGAGATTGCACGATCTTGGCTTTTTTTACAATTGCGGATATACCGCCGCAACACAGGGCACAATTATATGGATCTTACATTGGCATTTACTTGCCCCGACGAATACTTTAACGTGCGCGACACGTTGGAGTGCGGGCAGATATTCAGATACAAGCGCAATGCGGACGGCTCGTACGGAGTGTTTTCGCAGGACAAATACGCGCTCGCCGTGCAATCGGGCGGGCAGGTATCGGTGTACACTCTGCCGCAGGACAGGGACTATTTTGTACGTTTTTTCGATCTGGACACGGACTACTCGGCAAAAGTAAAGCGCATTTCGGCGCTGTCGCCCGTAATGAACGAAGCCGCGCAATACGGCAAGGGTATACGCATACTTAACCAAGACCTTACCGAAACGATATTCGGTTTTATCATCTCCGCCAACAACAACATCAAGCGTATTCAACTGATAATAGAGCGGTTGTGCGCGGCATTGGGCAAGCGCAATCAATTCGGCTACGCCTTTCCCACGGTGGAAACAATGGCGCGTCAAACCGTCGATTTTTACACGCAGTTGGGCGCGGGTTACCGCGACAGATATTTGTTGCAAACGGCGCAAACGTTGCTTAACTACGATGTGGACGCGCTTCGCCGCTCGGACAGCGCGCAAGCGCGCAAACAGTTGCTGTCTTTTGCGGGGGTGGGGCCCAAAGTTGCGGATTGCATATTGCTGTTCGGGCTTAAACGCGGCGACGTTTTTCCCGTGGATACCTGGCTCAAAAAGGTTTACCACCAATATTTCGAGCAGGGGCACAAGGACGCCGAAATTTCTTCATTTTTCTGCAATTTGTTCGGCGCGGACGCGGGCCTTTGCCAACAATATTTGTTTTATTTTGAACGAAATCATAGACAAAACGATACAAATACTGTACAATAAAATCAACCATTTTCGGAGGATATTATGCTTCAAAACAGACACATTGCATTCTTTATCGACGTGGATAACGCCGCGCTCAGCGACGTCCATTACAACAACGTAATCGAGCAACTTTGCGATATGGGTGAGATTTTGTCCGGCAAAATTTACGGCGCGGGCGAACGAAAGCACAAGCGCATTTTTGCCGACGCCGATCAGCACGGTTACCGCATAGAACGCCCTATGCGCAACAAACGTCGCGGCCGCAGGGAATTTGACAACCGTATTTTCGTAGACGTGGTGGACGCGGTAAACTCTTGTGCCGCAATAGACGCAGTGTGTATTGTGGCTCAGCCCTGCGATATGGTATATCTGTACAGTTATTTACGTTCTCGCGGAATAAAAATTATTGCGTTGGACAACGCCGACGAAGCAAGTTGCGCCTTTGTAGACGAAGTGATCGATCTGGGCAAACTTGTCCATCTCAAACTTCCCCACAGCGGCGGCACGCGCGTTCCGCACCTTTCTTTCGAAGAATTTACCGACGCGCCTGTTTCGCCGTCCGCCGAACAAACGGAGCAATCGCCCTTTGTTGCGGAAAGTTCGGACGAACCGCAGCCGCAGCAGGACGACTCTGCCGACGGCGCGGAAGAATTTGCTCGCGCCAACGACGATCTGTTAAAAGAAATTCAACACTTAAAAGATTTGGTCAGTCAAAATGCGTCTGCGCAACACGCGGACAAACAACACGAACAGCCGCGCGTAGAAGAACCGCAACCGCAACCCGAACAGGCAAGCATTGTGGACGAAACCAACGCTTTGCTGGACAAAATAGCGCGTATGGGCGGCGACGGCGCTCAACAAGCACAGCCGCACCCCCAACCGCAACCGTCCAAGCCCGAACCCGAACCGCAGACGGAATACCAACCCCAAAACGAAAGCGATTTGATCCGTCGTATCGAAGAAATTCGCCGCAGTAACGACAACGGCGACACCGACGAACTTATCGACGAGATTCGTAAATTGTTGGACGGATTGGAATAATTTTTTCCGACCAGGCGCGTGCGGACTTGGTTGACGGCGGCATACGCCTTGCAACCTTGCACTTTGTGCGCGTCGTAAGACATTAGGGACCCCGCACAATTTGAGTATACGAAAATTGTGTGGGAAAAGGCGCACCCGTGTGCCAGCGGCACCGAGTACGCTACGCGTGCTTGGTGCTGACAAACAAGTGGTGCGCCGACGGTCCGCACGGTCGGACTAACAAGGAAGCAACTGCCCGTTGCTTCTCTTTTTATACCTTTGCCGGGGTGTCGCATAATTAAGGCGACGGGCGCTATATAGTCCCACTGCGCCCTTACGTGGCGCGGTCAACACCACACTGTGGTGATTGACTGATCGCGCCACGCCCCTCGCCCCCGCAAGGACAACAAGCGCCGCGCAGGTCGCCGCTTGTTGACGGAATTTGAGTTTTTTCCGCTTGCGCGTAGTGTCCACACGCGCTGCACTCACTCAAATTCCTACATATTTGAAAATTGCTTGTGCGGTTTGCGCTTGTTGCAGATTATTTTGCAGTGGATACACTCGCTCAGCGTGCGCCTCGCGGCGCAGTGATATTGCCTGCGGCAGTGTTATTCGCCTACGGCGAGTGTTATTTTTCCGCTTTCAGCAGAAAAGTGTTATTTTGCCTGACGGCAAAGTTAAAGTTGACATTATTATAAATATTGCTGAAAAATATTCTTTTTCGGCAATTATTTTTTTATTGCCAAAATTTTTCCAAATAAACAACGCCGCAACTATTCGCGTTAGCGAATAATCGCACTTACGCGCTTGCGCGTAAATCTCACTTTTTCGCCGCAGGCGAAAAAATCTCACTATTTGCGTCAGCAAATACTATCACTTCGCGTAGCGAAATCACACTTTGCCGTTCGGCACAAATTGCCAAACGGCAAACCAACACTGCCGCAGGCAACGCCGTCGTGCATAAAAAACAGCGCCGTCAAGCAATACTAAGGCTATACAGGTTTTTTCAACCGAGTAACAGGAGGTATTTAATGAAGAGAGCCACAAGTATCGCTATCGGTTTGGCTTGTGCGGCGCTTGCGTTGTCGCTTTTGCTTCTCATCTTGGCGGCAGCGGGCGTATTCGGCAAGTCGGCGTACGACATAGCGGTAAAAAACGGTTACAAAGGCGACCAACAGCAGTGGTTGCAATCACTTAACGGAAGCCAAGGCTTGTCCGCGTACGATTTGTACGTCAAGTCGCTGCCCGACGGCGAGCAAGCGCTTACGCAGGAACAATGGCTGCAATCGCTTTCGGGACGGCGCGGTTCGGTATGGTACAGCGGCAGCGGCGAGCCCGACGTGCAACTTTCTGCGCAAAACGGAGACTTTTATTTGCGCATATACAGCGACTTTTCGGATAGGCGCGGCATAGCCATTTATTCTTACGCCGGCAACGCCTGGACGGTAATAGCCGACACTTCGTCGCAACTGTCGCAGGAAGAGCAAAGCAAGTTGACAAATTACCACATTCGCACGGACGGCGACGTGGAAGCGTTCCGCACCGCAATATCGGGCGAGCAAAACGAGCAAGCCGATGATTTTAAGGGCAAAACGGTGTATTTGGACTTCGATTTGAACCTGAATACGGACAGTTGGCAAAGTCTCGGTACGGAAGAGACTCCCTTTAAGGGAGTGTTCAACGGTCAGGGGCACAGCGCCACAATAACGGAAACCGCCGCCGCGCGCATGCGCAGTAACAGGGCGTTTTTCGGATTTGTGGACGACGGCGCCAAGATCGTCGATTTTACGGTAAAAGTAGTGTCTGCCGACGGCAGTAAACTTACCGAAGTTACCGAGTGGAACAGCGACGGCGAGCAAAGCGAATATTTCGGCGTAGACGACGCCGCGGCATTGGCGCTTTTGCGCGACAAAGTAAACGGCGGCGAAACTTTTTCCGACAGCACGGTAAAACTTACCGACGACATCGACTTGTCGGGCATTGACAATTGGCAACCCATCGGCAACGGCGAACACGCTTTCGGCGGCACTTTCGACGGCGACGGGCACACCGTATCGCACTTAACGTGCCAACTTGACGGCGATTACGTCGGCTTGTTCGGCAACAGCAGCAAGGCAACCTTCCGCAACGTAACGCTAAGCGACTGCACCCTTGGCGGCTCGGGATATATCGGCGCATTGGTGGGCGGCAGTTTTCCGTCGGGGCTTATCGACAACGTAACCGTGCGTAACGTTACGGCAACGGGCAATCATTATATCGGCGGCGTTATAGGCGCGGGGTATATCACGGTGCAAAATTGCAAAGCGTACGACGTAAACATTACGGCGTCGCCCAACGCTTTGGAACAGGGCGGCTACGATAACGGCGACAAAATCGGCGGTATTGCGGGGCAGATACGCGAATACGACACTATCCACAACTGCGCCGTGCAGGGCGTAACTTTGTACGGCTACCGCGATATGGGCGGCGTTGCGGGGTATGCGTACTCTCCCGCCGAAGGTCATTCGGCAACCGACGTCGATATAACCGTAGATCAAACCAACTTTTACGAATACAAGCCCGCAAATGTGGGCGGAATATTCGGTTACTCGTCCCAAGGCAACAGCGGCGGCACCACGGATAACGTTCGTTACACGTTTGCCAACGTGCGCGCCACAAATTCGCAGCAGTTGCTCGACGTGCTGGCTCTCGTCAATTCTCTTGATCCCGTCAGCGCGCATATAGCGCTTGACGACGGCGAATATACCGCCACAGCCGACGAACAACTCAAAATAACCGCCGACAACGTTACCATTACGGGCGAAAGCGCGCAGGGCACCGTAATAAATGCCGGCGCGTACACGTGCAGCGGTCAGGCGGCAATGGAAGTAAGCGGCGACAACTGTACCATTTCGCAACTTACCGTTACGTGCGCGCCGATGAGCAACAACGTGTCCGTATTGAAGGTGTCCGAACTCAACAACGAAACGGACATCGTAAACAACTTTACCGTAAACAACGTTATACTCGACAACACTTTCGACGGCGCGCAGGGGCACGGCTTAAATTTGCACGGTGTAAAGGGCGCTGACGTGGGGTATGTGGACGTTCGCAATTACGGCAAATGCGCAATTTCTTTGGCAAAAGCCACCGACGTTGATATTTACGAGTGCGATTTTACCGATTCGGACGATACAAATTGGGCGAATATCGGGTTTATGTATTCGGGCGCTTCCGTTGACGCTTACCAAACGGCAAGCGACGTTACTATCGACTTTGCCACGTGCAAGTTCGGCCGTAACACAAACGGATCGGTATCTGTTTACAGCGAACGCCCCTACGCTTCGCACGACAACAAAACCGACGTTTTGCGCGACAAATCCGCCGGTATCGTCAATGCGGACAACGCGCCCGCGGGCTGGACGTATACCGTTTCGAACAACGGCGCTTGGGCGCTTACCAAACAAAGCAGCAGCGGCAGCGCCCTGCAAAACAACTGACGTTTTGTACGGCGGCTCACAACATCGGTATGTGCTGCACAAAACGGCGCAAATATCGACAAACGCAATATATGCGGCGGCAACTGCGGTTGCCGCCGCCTTTGTTACTCGCCCAAAGGCGTCAATAACTTGTATTTTCAAATTCCCCTATGGACGCACTCCCTTTGCGCGTAACCGCCAATAACCATACGGGTATTTTGTTGACAATACGTTTATATGGTGTTACAATATATTCAACCCTATCGAGAGTAACGGAGAGACGGACTCTATGATGTTACAGCAACCTAAAAATACACTTACGTTAGGTGCTAAATTCCGCAGGTACGGCATGTGCCGTTTCTGAAAGATGGGACGGCGAAAGAAGTGATGTTTTGCGCAGTCTTGTCTACACAAGATTGCGTTTTTTACAGCGCACGATACGCCTTCGATACGGAACAAGGAGACAAATGAAAAGTTCTAAACACAGATTTTTTACTTCGGAAAGCGTTACCGAAGGGCACCCCGACAAAATGTGCGATCAAATTTCCGACGCCATTCTGGACGCGATATTGGCTGTCGATCCCGACGCGCGCGTTGCGTGCGAAACGGTAGTATGTACGGGCATGGTGTTCGTAATGGGGCAAATTACCACTTCGGCGGTAATAGATTACGCCAAGATCGTGCGCGATACCGTGCGCGAAATAGGCTACACCCGCGCAAAATACGGCTTTGACGCGGACAGTTGCGGCGTTATCATCTCGCTGGACAAGCAGTCGCCTGATATCGCTCTCGGCGTGGATCATTCGGACGAATACCGCAGTCGCGGCGAAATTCTCGATATGTACGGCGCGGGCGACCAAGGTATGATGTTCGGTTACGCCTGCAACGAAACGCCCGAATATATGCCTATGGCAATTACTTTGGCGCAAAAGATCAGCCGCCGTCTTGCTCAGGTGCGCAAGGAAGGCATACTCGACTACCTTCGTCCCGACGGCAAGTGTCAGGTAACGGTGGAGTACGACGAAAACGACCGTCCCTGCCGCGTAGACACGATAGTTTTGTCCACACAGCACAGCGCCAACGTAGATAGCGCCACTATCGCGCGCGATATGATCCAACACGTCATACGCAAGGTGGTGCCGCTCGATTTGTTGGACGACCAAACCAAATATTACATCAATCCCACGGGGCGCTTCGAAATAGGCGGTCCCGCGGCGGATAGCGGACTTACCGGACGCAAAATCATTGTCGATACTTACGGCGGTTATTGCGCTCACGGCGGCGGCGCGTTCAGCGGCAAAGATCCCACAAAAGTGGATCGTTCGGCGGCGTATATGGCGCGTTACATTTGCAAAAACGTCGTTGCGGCGGGCTTGGCGGACAAAATACAGTTGCAGGTGTCCTACGCGATAGGGCGCAGCAAACCCGTCTCCGTAGACGTCAACACAAACGGCACGGGCAAGGTGTCCGATTCCGTATTGGCGGAGATCATTTCGGACGAATTCGACCTGCGTCCGCGCGCGATAATCGACAAGTTCGATTTGAATCGTCCCATTTACAAACAGACGGCAAGTTACGGGCACTTCGGCAGAGACGAATTTGCTTGGGAGCAACTTGACAAAGTGGACGATCTGAAAAAATATCTCAGTTAGGACGTTACTGCATTGGAAATTACTGTAAAGGGCACGGTTTCGGCAATTATTTACCGAAACGAAGAAAACGGCTACACCGTATTGAATATGGAAACCGTCGACGGGGACAATATAACCTGCGTCGGCAATTTTGCCACGCTTGCGGTGGGCGCCGTTTTGAACGTTACGGGCAAAGTGTCGGTACACAGCCGTTACGGCGAGCAAATAGCCGTGCAAAATTACACCGTGTGCAATCCCACTTCCAAGCAGGGCATAGTAAAGTATCTTGGCAGCGGACTTATCAAGGGCGTGGGCGAAGTTACGGCAAATAACATCTATGCCAAGTTCGGCGACGACACATTCGGCGTAATCGAAAACAACCCTATGTTGCTTTCTACCGTAAGGGGCATTTCGGCAAAAAAGGCAATGGATATTGCCAACGCCGTTGCCGAACTTAAAGGTATGCAACAACAGGTAATGTTTTTGCAAAGTTACGGTATAACGGTAAACCTTGCCGTCAAAATTTACAATATCTACAAGGGCGATACCAAACGCCTTGTACTCGAAAACCCTTACCGCCTTATCGACGACGTGGACGGCGTGGGTTTTGTTACCGCGGACAAGATCGCGCAAAGTATGGGTATCGAACCCGTAAGCGAATTTCGCGTGCGCGCGGCAATCATTTATATGTTAAAGGAAGCCGCCGAAAAACAGGGCAACACCTACCTTGTGTTCGACGACCTTATGTCGGCGTGTTCTACGCTGCTGGACGTGGATCTTACTCTGCACGGTCAGTTGGTAGAGGACACCGTAACCAAGTTGATATTGGAGCCCGCCGTCAAAACTTTCCAAATAGAAGGGCAACGCTGTATATCGCTTGCGCGGTACTACAAGTTGGAGCGCGCAATAGCCACTCGTCTCGTTACTCTCAACAACGACGCCAAGCGTATTCTCATCGACGCGGAGTCGCTTATCGGGCAATTCGAACGGGTAAACGGAATAACATTCCACGCGGGTCAATCGGGCGCGGTAAAATCTGCGCTGATCAACGGCGTAACGGTAATTACGGGCGGACCGGGCACGGGCAAAACCACCATAATCAAGTGTATTGCGCAAATTTTGGGCGAACACGGCTTGCGGTTGGAATTTTGCGCGCCCACAGGCAGAGCCGCCAAACGTTTGTCGCAATCCACGGGGCAGGACGCAAAAACCATTCATCGCCTGCTGGGCTACGAAACGCACGGCGACAAAATGGCGTTTAAGTACAATCGTTACAACACATTGCCCTGCGACGTGGTAATAGTGGACGAACTGTCCATGGTGGACGTATCGGTAATGTACAGTTTGCTTTCCGCATTGGAAAACGGCACCCGCCTTGTGTTGGTGGGCGACAAAGACCAACTTCCCAGCGTGGGCGCGGGCAACGTGCTTGCCGATATTATTCGCAGCGGCGTAATAGAAATACGTTATTTAACGCATATTTACCGCCAATCGGAGGACAGCCTTATCGTGTCCAACGCGCATCTTATCAACAAGGGACACATGCCCGAGATCAACAACAAAAGCAAAGATTTCTTTGTAATGAATTACAACGATTTTCAGCAGATCTCGGATACGGTAGTGGAGTTGGTAACCACCCGTCTGCCCAAGTTTACGGGGTTGCCGCCGTCGGAAATTCAGGTTCTCGGCGCGTTGAAGAGTGGTGTTGCGGGGGTGGAAAATCTCAATTTGCGCTTGCAGCAGGCGCTTAATCCGCGCGTGTTCGGCAAGGCGGAATTTCAGGTGGGCAAGTCGTGTATTCGCGAAGGCGACAGGGTAATGCAGACGGTAAACAATTACGATCTGCCCTACGTCAAGTTCAATGCAGACGGCACCGCGTCCGACGGGCAGGGCGTTTTCAACGGCGATATAGGCGAAGTTCGGCGCGTAGACCGCGCAAACGGCATTGTGGAAGTGTGCTTCGACGACAACCGCGTGGCAACCTACACCGAAACGGAACTGAGCGACATTCAACTCGCCTACGCCATTACCATACACAAAAGTCAAGGCAGCGAGTTCGAAGTGGTAGTTGTGCCGTTGGTAAACGGACCGCCCACAATAATAAACAAAAATCTGCTGTACACAGCAATAACCCGCGCCAAGCGTGCGGTAGTGCTTGTTGGCAGCAAAAAAATACTTGCGTTGATGATCCACAACAACTATGTTGCGGCGCGCACAACCAATTTGTGCCGTTTTTTGCAGGAAGAAAACGCCGTACACATCAAATATTTCGGCGCGCCTGTCGACAGCGGCGCGCAACAATCCGAAACGGCGGAGCCAAGCGATGACGAAGATATCTATTAAGTTGTCCCGGGCGCTTTCGCACGTATTCGCGCCCACAAAGTTTCGGTGTATGATATGCGGCGCGGACGTATTTGACGGATTGGGCTTTTGTTCGCATTGCAAGCGCGACGTGGTATTCAACAACGGCAAAACCTGTCTGCGTTGCGGCGTGGGCATCGACGGCGCCGAAGATTACTGCACAAATTGCGCTTTCGACAAAATTTATTTCGATCGCGCCTATTCCGTGTTCAGTTACGAAGGCGCGGTTCGGCAGGCGATTTTGCAGATGAAATTTGCCAATATGGGCAGTTATGCCGCCGTTTTTGCCGAATATTTGGTATTTATGGCGCAAAAGCACAATTTGCAGTACGACGCGGTAACATTTGCGCCAATGTCGGCGCAGTCGCTTAAAAAACGTCGATACAATCAGGCGCAGTTGCTTGCGCGGCACTTTTGTGATATACTTGACCAAGACGATATGTTGTGCCAAGCGGTAACAAAAGTAAAGGAAACTTCGCCGCAGGAGCAACTTGACAAAGCCCAACGCAAAACCAATCTTGTGGGCGCGTACAAAATAAACGCCGACGTAAAAGGCAAGCGCGTGTTGGTAATAGACGACGTCAAAACAACGGGCGCAACGCTCAACGAGTGTGCCAAGGTACTCAAACGCGCCGGCGCCGTACAGGTAATAGGCTTGACCGTTGCCGCGCGCAAAGAAAACGTAATGTACGACGGGGACGAAGAATATTACGTTCGGCACAATTCGGGCAAATCCAACAAAAATATTTAGTTTTGCCTTGCGCAAACTTACAATTGTTATTCAGTAAAGGAAAAAGGTATGAAAGATAATTACGGCGGAGCCAACGCCCGCGCGGTAAAAAAACTCGAAAAGATCGCGCGGTTGGTAGAAGAAAAAGAATCTTTGTATGTAAATATGTCCGACGAGCAGTTGCAGGAACAGACGCAAATTTTGCGCCGTCGTTTGGACAACGGCGAAACGCTGGACGACTTGCTGCCGGACGCATACGCCGTCTGCCGCGAAGCGAGCAAGCGCGTACTCAATCAACGTCATTTCCACGTTCAGTTGTTGGGCGGCATAGCGTTGCACCAAGGGCGTATATGCCAAATGGCAACGGGCGAAGGCAAAACTTTGACAGAAACTTTGCCCGCGTATCTCAACGCGCTTACGGGTAACGGCGTACACATCGTAACGGTAAACGAATATCTTGCCACCCGCGATATGGAGTGGATGGGCAAAATATTCCGCTTTTTGGGTTTGACGGTGGGCGTAACGCTCAACCAGCAAAGCGCCCGCGAAAAGCGTCAAGCGTACGCCTGCGACATAACCTACGGCACCAATAACGAATTCGGTTTCGACTATTTGCGCGACAATATGTCCACAAGCCGCGCCGCGTGCGTTCAACGCGGACTTAACTTTGTTATCATCGACGAAGTGGACAGCATTTTGATCGACGAAGCGCGCACACCTTTAATTATCAGCGGTCCCAGCGGCAAGTCGAGCGAAACATACGTTACGGCAAACAGGTTTGTGTGTACTTTGCAAAACAGCACAAACGTCAACGAAGAAGGCAAAACCGACGACAAGGACGACGAGCCCAACGGCGACTATGTTGTGGATCGCAAGCAAAAAACCGTCCGTCTTACCGACAAGGGCGTAGTCAAGGCGGAGCGCTTTTTCAAATTGGACAACCTGTCCGCGCCGGAAAACACCGAACTCAACCACTATATAAACAACGCTCTCAAAGCGCACGCGATAATGCACCGCGACGACGATTACATTGTGGACAAGGGACAAATCGTCATCGTAGACTCGTTTACGGGGCGCAAAATGGAAGGCAGACGTTTCAGCAACGGTTTGCATCAGGCAATAGAAGCGAAAGAACACGTTACGATAAAGGAAGAAAACAAAACTCTCGCCACGATAACATTCCAAAACTATTTCCGCCTGTACCACAAACTAAGCGGAATGACGGGTACTGCCAAAACCGAAGAGCAGGAATTTAACACCATATACAACATCGACGTTGTGGCAATACCCACCAACCTGCCTATGATAAGGGAAGATTACCCCGACTTGATTTACAGCACGCGTCAGGGCAAATTGCGCGCAATAGTCAACGAGATAGTCAAACGCCACGCCACGGGGCAACCCCTGCTTGTGGGTACTATTACCGTGGAAAAGAGCGAAGAACTGTCCAAACTGCTCAAAGAAGCGAACGTCAAGCATAACGTGCTTAACGCCAAGTTCCACCGCCGCGAAGCGGAAATAGTGGCGCAGGCGGGCAGATACGGCGCGGTAACCATCGCCACCAATATGGCGGGGCGCGGAACGGATATTCTGTTGGGCGGCAACCCCGAATTCTTGGCAAAGCAGGAAATGAAACGTCAGGGCTACGAGGACGAGCAAATAGAACTTTCCACAAGTTTTGCCAAGGGCGACGAAGAAACCGAACGGTTAAAACAGGTTTACGCGCAGTTGGTAAAACGTTTCAAGCAGGAAACCGACGAAGAAAAACAGCGCGTAATCGCCGCGGGCGGTTTGTGCGTTATCGGTACGGAGCGGCACGATTCCCGCCGTATCGACGACCAATTGCGCGGCAGAAGCGGACGTCAGGGCGACCCCGGTTGCAGTATGTTCTTTTTGTCCGTCGAAGACGATATGATCAAGGTGTTCGGCGGCGATATGATGCAACGCGTAATGATGTTTGTCAAGTTTGACGAAGACGCGCCTTTGCAATCGCGTATGCTGTCCAAGGTGGTGGAATCCGCGCAAAAGCGCATCGAAGGTCTGCATTTTTCCGGACGTAAAAACGTATTGCAATACGACGACGTAAACAATCAGCAACGCAAGGTCATCTACAAGGAGCGCGACCGCATACTCGACAACGACGACGTCCACTCGGACATTATCGCAATGGTGCCGGAATATTGTCGTTACGCGCTTGCCGAAGCCTGCGACAGCGACGAAAACGTAGACAATTGGGATCTGGACAAGGTAAACAAGGCGCTTGCCAATTACTTTGCGTTTGAACAGCCCATTGTAACGCCGCAGGATCTTACTTCCGCGCGCGACGTTTGCGATATGCTTGCCAAGCGTTGCGTCGAATATCTGGACGGCCGTTTGGGCGAAGAAAACGTCGGCAACGTAGTACCCTTCCGCGAAGCGGAGCGCTTTGTTTTGCTACGCACGATCGACAACTTGTGGATGGATCACATCGACGCGCTGGACGACTTGCGTCAGGGCGTGGGCTTGCAGGCGATAGGTCAACACGATCCTCTGCTTGTGTACAAAAAGGAAGCGTTTGATATGTTCGAAAAACTCAACGAGCAAATCCGCGTTCAAACCTTGCGTATGCTTACCTTCGCCCGCATAGTGCAAACTTTGCGCGTAAACGTCAAGTCGGATACCCCCGTCAATCAGGAAAAGAAACTCAACGGACCGTGTCCGTGCGGCAGCGGCAAAAAGTACAAAAACTGCTGTTATGCCAAGGACCTGCTTAAACAGCGCGAACAGCAAGCCGCCGACGGCGCAAGCAACGCGGACGCGCCGCAACAGCCGCTTACCAAACAGCAGGAATATGCGCTCAAACGTCAACAGCGCAAAGAGCAAAAAGAGCAAAAAAACAACAAATAAATCACTGTGCGGCAATTTTTACGCACAAACGGTCAATTTATGGTACAAATCGAAGAACTTAAACTTAACATCAGGGATCTGCAAAGCAAACTTAAAGGCATAGGCGAAAGTTTGAACATTCCCAAGTTGCAAAGCGAGTTGGACACCCTTACCGCACAGCAACATCAGGCGGATTTTTGGAACGACGTCAAGACCGCCCAACAGGTAAGTCAGCGCGCCAAAAACATCGAAAATAAACTTGCCGCATATGCCGCGCTTAACAGGCGCCTTGCGGATATATGCGATCTTGTGGAGTTGTGCGACGCCGAACCCACAATGTTGGAAGAAACGGCTGCCGAACTTGCGCAAATTACCGCCGAGATCAACGAAATGCACATTGCAACGTTGCTTTCGGGCAAATACGACGCCAACAACGCCATACTTACGTTGCACGCGGGCGCGGGCGGTACCGAAGCGCAGGATTGGGTGCAGATGCTTTACCGTATGTACACCCGCTATGCCGAGCGGCGCGGATACAAGGTGGAAGTGCTCGACCGTCTTGACGGCGACGAAGCGGGAATAAAATCCGTTACGTTCGAAGTTATCGGCGACAACGCCTACGGCTACTTAAAGGCGGAAAAGGGCGTTCACCGCTTGGTGCGCATTTCGCCGTTCGATTCGCAAAAACGTCGGCATACAAGTTTCGCTTCGTTGGAAGTAATGCCGGAATTGCCGCAGGACAACGACGTCGCAATAGACGACAAGGACCTTAAGATCGACACCTATCGCAGCAGCGGCGCGGGCGGACAGCACGTAAACAAAACCGAAAGCGCAATACGCATTACTCACCTGCCCACGGGCATTGTGGTAAGTTGCCAAAACGAACGCAGTCAGATACAAAACCGTGAACAGGCAATGATGATGTTGCGCAGCAAATTGGCGGAACTTAAAGAGCGCGAACAAATGGAAGAAGCGCTGTCTATCAAGGGCGAAATCAAAAAAATCGAATGGGGCAGCCAAATACGCTCATACGTATTTTGCCCGTACACATTGGTAAAGGACCATCGCACCAATTTTGAAAACGCCAACGTCGCCGACGTTATGGACGGTAACATTCAACCTTTTATCGAAGATTATTTGCAAAAAGCATTTTAGTAAATTCCGACCGCACCGCAGTGCGGTCGGAATTCGTATTTTGCCGCAGTACGCCATTCAACAATCTTAACTTGTCGAGCGGGTTTCAATTAAACTGCCGCAAACTACGCGCCTGCGTAGCAGTCAACCGAGTCCGCACGCGGTGCGGTAGGAATTTGCGTTTGTACGCAATACGTTATTCAACAATACGTAAACTTACGCGAGCATAGCGCGAACAGCAAGAGCCGACAGTTCAACATTGTTAATTTGCGCTAACATTATTTATTTCTTGCTTTTGCGGCAATCGTGTGCTAAAATATAGCAAGAATTTATTATAAGGGTGTTTTACTATGGAAGAACTTAATCGCGGTTATTATGTGGGCGAGCGCGCAATGTTTGCCGCAAAAAACGCGCACTTTGTGCATGCCACGTTTGCCGACGGAGAATCGCCGCTTAAAGAGAGCGAAAACATCGTATTGGACGACTGTCTGTTCAAGTGGAAGTATCCCATCTGGTACAGTCGCAATGTGCGCGTAAACAATTGCACTCTGTTCGAAACGGCGCGCGCTGGTATGTGGTACACCGACGACATTGTGTTCGACAATTGCATTATCGAAGCACCCAAGTCGTTTCGGCACACAACGCGCCTTACGCTTAACAACGTAACGCTGCCCAACGCCGCCGAAACGCTGTGGAATTGCAGCGACGTAACCATCAACAACGTTACGGCAAACGGCACGTATTTTGCAATGAATTGCCGTCGCGTGCGCTGTAACGGCTTGATACTTACGGGCGATTACTGTTTTGACGGCGCGCAGGACGTGGAATTGCGCAATTGCAAGTTGCTAAGCAAGGACAGTTTGTGGAACTGCCGCAACGTAACGGTGTACGATTCGTTTATTTCGGGCGAATATCTTGCTTGGAACGCCGAAAATCTGACGTTGGTAAACTGCACCGTGGAAAGTTTGCAGGGGCTGTGTTACGTGCGCAATCTCAAAATGACGGGTTGCACATTGCTAAATACCACGCGCGCGTTTGAATATTCTACCGTGGACGCGCAGTTGTGCGGCACCGTAGACAGCGTCGTAAACCCAAGCGGCGGCGTAATTCAGGCCGACGGCTTCGGTTCGGTAACGGTGGACGAGCGCTATGTAGACCCCGCCCGTACACAAATTATTTGCAGGAAGTAACGCTATGACCGATTTCGACAAGACGGTAAACCGTCGCCATACCAATTCGCTCAAATGGGACGTTGACGACAACGAACTGCCAATGTGGGTTGCCGATATGGACTTTCCCACGGCGCCGTGCGTAAAGCAAGCGATACTTAACAAAGCCGCCGACGGTATTTTCGGCTACCAAATCGTGCCGCGGCAATGGTACGACGCAATTTGCAATTGGTGGCGCGTCAGACACGGCTGGAATATCGACCCCAAATGGCTGTGTTTTTGCACGGGAGTGGTTCCCGCAATTACCTGCGGAGTAAAACGCCTTACTAATGTAGGCGACAAAGTGCTTGTGCTTACGCCCGTATACGACATATTTTACCATTCGATAGTAAATACGGGCAGGCAGGTGTGCGAGTGTCCGTTGGATTACGCCGACGGCGTTTATTCCGTCAATTTCGACCTGCTTGACCGACTGCTGTCCGATCCGTTGTGTACAATGATGATATTGTGCAATCCGCACAACCCCGTAGGCAAGGTGTGGAGCGGCAGCGAACTTGCGCGCGTAGGCGAACTGTGCCGCAAGTACGGCGTAACGGTGTTGTCTGACGAAATTCACTGCGACATTACCGCAACGGGCGTAGATTATGTGCCGTTTGGCAGCGTTTCGCCCGTGTGTCGCGACATTTCCGTTACGGCAATATCTCCCAGCAAGGCGTTTAATATTGCGGGGTTGCAATCGGCGGCGGTGTGCGTTCCCAATAAATCGCTGCGC
The DNA here is from genome assembly GCA_947629985.1 of uncultured Clostridia bacterium. GTDB lineage: Bacteria > Bacillota > Clostridia > Christensenellales > CAG-314 > Fimimonas. Next base: position 124,461 of record CANRFV010000004.1, read on the forward strand.
GACAAGATGGTGCGCGGGCTAAACAGCGACGAACTTGCCGAGCCCAACGCCTTTGCGATAGAAGCGACCGTGGCGGCATATACCGAAGGCGCACAGTGGCTGGACGAATTGCGGCAATATATCGACGGCAATCGCGCGTATGCGGCGGAATTTTTTGCGTCGCGTTTGGGCGAACTGCGCCTTGTCGGGCAAGACGCGACTTACTTGTTGTGGGTGGATTGCAGTGCGCTAACCGACGATTCCGCGCGACTGTGCGAGTTTGTTCGCAGCAGCACGGGCTTGTACCTTTCCGACGGAGCCAAGTATCGCGGCAACGGCAAATATTTTGTGCGTATAAATGCGGCGTGTCCGCGATGCGTGCTTGCGGACGGCTTGCAACGTTTCGAGCGCGCGGTGCGCTTGTACGCCCAAAGCGACGGCGGCAAATAAGTCTGCTTTGCGGCGTTGGCGCTTTATTTGGTTTTGTTTGCAACTGCGGTAACGAGCGGGCGGCACGGCAGTCTCGCTTGCTTGTATCGAATTGTCGCATATTGCCCCGCTCAAAATAAAAATTGTCGGTTGCGCGCAATAGTGCGGCTACCGAACAAATTTCAATCTATCTTACGTTTTTTATTCGACGCGCCGTTCGGCGCGTCGTTTTTGTGTGTGTTTTACGCGTTTTTAACGTAGGCAAGGCAACCAAAAACGGAATACAACCTTGTTTTCGTTGCGCTCCGTTATTGTCGTTTTGCTGCGCGGCGCGCCCTTTTGGGCAGGGTTCTACCGCGTTTGAATTTGCAAGTTTTTGCGGCGGTTGGTGCGTACTATATGTACTATTATCATTATCAAGCCGATAAGTATGTATATGTAGTAGGACAAAAATCTCCAAGTAAGTACCGTCCAAAACAGCACGCCTTCGGATATGTTTACCAGCGTAAGCATAAACGCGCTCTCTATTGCGCCCGAACTGCCCGGTGTGGGGATTATCGTAACGCTCATCGATACGTACACGTTTAGCGTCATTATTGCAAACATCAATTCCCAACTTGGCGTAACCGCGTTGCCGCCCAATGCCGCCACCACAAAGTAGGGCAGCATCATCGAAAGCACGGGTTCCGCAATGCACAACAACGCCAAAATTATCGAGTGAAACGGCTTTTTTACCATGCTTACAAACGCCGCGACAAATGCGTTTACGGCACGGCGCGCTTTGTCGAGTACCGATTCTTTGTTTTTTACAATGCGCAATTTGTGCCCGATATTAAGCACCAACCGCGTAATTGCCCAAGTCATTTTGGGAAAAACCGCAAACGACAGTATCAACACGGGCAAAAAGCAGTTTATTCCAAAGCCTATCCAGCCCGCAACGGTAAATAAGCTGCGTTGAGTTTCGTCCTGAACGTAGGTTGCAAGCGCCCCCTTGTTAAGCGTCATCAGCAAACAGCAAGCCAACAGCCACATCGTCATATTAAACGCGTATTTGATAAAGATTATTGCCGAACTTTCTCCGCCGCCTATGCCCTGTTTGTGCAAAAAGTATATTTGCATCGGCTGTCCGCCCGAAGTAAAGGGCGTAATGTTGTCGTAATATCTGCCGTACAATCCCACTCGCAGTGCGGTGCCGAACCTCGCCTTTACCTTTGTAGCGCGTATTATTACAAAATATTTAAGCGAATCCAACCCTATTATTACAAAAACCGCCGCAACGGATAGCAGCAAAAATTTGTAGTTGATGTTGGCGATCACTTCCGCCAACGACTTTTCGTCGCCGAGATCGGTCGAGCGCCCCAATTCGTATATCAGGTACAAACTGAGTATCAACGACAATATAAAGAAAAGATTACTCCACAGCCGCGACGATTTTTTGCGCGGATAGGGTATTTCCGCTTCGGCAGCGGCAAGGTTGTCGCCGTCGGTTTTTTGTGTAGCGCAAGATTCGTCGGCGAGCGCTTGGGCTGCGTCGATGTCGGTGTGCGTTGCCGCTTGTTCGGGCATATCTTGTTGATTTTGCACAGTTTCGTCTTGTCTTTTCATTTTGCGCCGCACATACGTTTGCTTCGTCGGTTTGCGCCGAACAAAACAAACTTCTTTTACAAGTGTAATTACAATTATTATATCATATCGATTGCGGCATTGCAACACTTTGCGTTTTATTGTCGCTTGGCACACGGCGCGCAAGCACACGCCGTGGTGCAGTAAGGGCTTTTCTGTCCGGTTTTTGTTTTACGGGCAAATCGCGGCGGCGCTTTTGTTAGTATGCGCCGTGCGGAGCGCTTAAGTAGTTTGTCTGCAACGCGCTTGCGCAATGCAGGCAACACATTCGCTCTCGCGGCAGTGCGATCGTTACGGCGCGTAATTGCTCGTGCAACGGCTTTTTGCGTGTTCAAGCGGCAAAATTTCGATTTTGAGTATAAATTTTAAAAAAAATTGTAAAAATTTTACAAAAAACAGTTGACAAATTGCGTATTGGTGCTATAATATTAGCAGACAAAGCGAAAGAGTGCTAACAATCAAACGCAAAGATTGCCAACATTACCACTTTGAATATCTTAAAAAAAGGAGAATTTACTATGAAAAATTATCTTGCGCACAGAAACAGCGATTTGTTTGACGAAGCCATGGACAGTTTCTTCCGTCCGTTCTATATGGATCAAGAAAGCACTTTTATGAAGACCGACATAAAGGAGACGGAGAACAACTATGTAATGGACGTGGAAATGCCCGGCTTTGACAAAAAGGACATTTCCTTGAAGTTTGAGAACGGTTACGTAACCGTTTCGGCAAAAAAGCAAGCCGAAGACGACAGCCGTTACATTCGCAGAGAGCGCGCCGTAAGTTGCTCGCGCAGTTACTATATGGGCGAAGTAGACGAAAAGCAAATCAAGGCAAAATACGAAAACGGCGTTTTGACGGTTACCGTTCCCAAGGAAAAACCGGAAGAAAGCCATCACAACATTCTGATCGACTGATTGCGTTTTCAGACGATTGCGGCTCCCGCCTTTTGGGCGGGGGTCGCAATTTTTTGCAACAAAAAGCGGCGATACAATTGACAACCGTTCCAAAACAATATATAATAGGCATTGCATTCGTGTAAATGCGCAAATATGTGCTGATATGGCTCAGGAGGTAGAGCACGTCCTTGGTAAGGACGAGGTCCCGGGTTCGAATCCCGGTATCAGCTCCACATTCCGTCCTTCGGGACGGATTTTTTTTGTTGCTTAATTTGTATGTGTTGTATTGAAATCAATGTGCGAACGGTTATTAAATTGAGTATTAACTTATTCGTAAACAAAATGTTTGATTGCAAATTTTTGTTTTTTGGGGTAATAAAGTTTGTTTACCGTTTGCCGATATACTTTGCTGCGCTGCGTGGCGTTCGCTTCGCCTTCGGCTCGCTCGGCTAAAGGCTCGGGAGTAGAGCAAATTATCCGCTTTACACTCAGTCCTGTTGCGTTTTTTGCGCCGCGGAACATTATTTTATCAAATTTATAAATCGTTTTACTAAATTATACATTTTTCTCGCTTTTTGCATTAACTTATGTTAAAATATAATCGACTTAAACTTTGTCGTTAAAAAGGGGCAGAGTGGTTATATGAATTATTGGACACAGTTAAGCGTCGAATTGGCAAATCAAAAAAATTACTTGGACATGCTGTTCAAGATTTATCCGCTTTCTTCCAATGTGCGACGTGAAGTTGCTTCGACAAAGTGGGAAAACATTCAAACTGCGTTTGATGCAAAAAATAACAAAGATCTAATTAAAGAACTGTTGGGGTTGGATTTGTTCCCGATAAAAGATTCGTATGTAGCATATTTGAAACGGGATCGTGCGTCTGTCGAAAGAAATCCCGAAACAGTAAACAGGCTTGCCGGAATGTTGTATGAAATGGGACTGAATGAAATCTTTGAAAAATGCAGCGCACCCAAGGAAACCAACAGACAAGTAGGGCCGTTGTTCAAACGATGGATCTCAACGGGTGCGTTGGGCGTTCCTGTGTTTACCGACCCAATGTCTTTTTTGAATTGCGAAAGCAATTGCGTGTTAAATTGTTCCGATTCGGAAATGGCAAGGTTCGCCGAAGAGAATTTGGGCTACAATCACGACAAAGGACTTGATTTTGTTGCCAAATTCGGCGGAAAATATATTATCGGCGAAGCAAAATTTTTAACCGATTTCGGCGGACATCAGGATTCGCAATTTGCCGATGCCGTTTCTACCATTACGGCGCCGTTAAATAGCAATAAACTTGGCGTCGAAGTAATAAAAATAGCAATTTGCGATGGAGTTTTGTATATCACAAGCAAAAATAAAATGCACAAGTATCTTAACAAACACGACGATCAGATAATTTTGTCGGGACTTTTGCTCAGAGATTTTTTATACTCGATTTGAGGAAAATATGAATATAGTTTTTGACGGCAAAACTTCGTATAACAATGTGATAGACCAAGCGGTTTCATCGGCTCGACTTGTTGATTTTGAAGGCGATTCTTTTGTCATACACGGAGACAACTTTGCTGTAATGGCATCGTTGTTAGGTAAATACAAAAGCAAAATAGACCTTGTATACATCGATCCGCCTTTTAATACCGATCGTGTTTTTTCCGTTGCCGCAGATAGGGTAAGCACAGTCAGTTCTTCCAAACAAGGCGAAGTCGCTTTTGCGGATACAATGTCTAAGGACGATTATCTTAAATATATGTACGATCGTTTTGTGTTAATAAGGGAACTTTTGTCCGACCAAGGTAGTTTGTATGTGCATATCGACACAAAAATGGGACATTACTTTAAGGTGATGTTGGATGAAATTTTCGGAGACGATTGTTTTGCTAACGACATTACGAGAATAAAATCCAATCCGAAAAATTTTGATCGCAGAGCGTTCGGCAACCAAAAGGATATGATATTGTTTTATACCAAAACACATAAAAATATCTGGAATAACGTAAGGGTACAATGCGACGGAGACGAATTGGCAAAGCGTTTTAACAAAATCGATAAAGACGGTCGCCGATACACAACAATACCGCTACATGCCCCCGGCGAAACCGACCCAAGCAGTCCGACGGGGCAGCCTTGGCGCGGAATGAATCCGCCCCCGGGTAGACATTGGCGTACGGATCCGAAAGAATTCGACAGATTGGATTCGTTGGGGTTAATCGAATGGTCTGCAAGCGGCAACCCGAGAATAAAAAAATATGCCGATGAACACAAAGGAAAAAAAATTCAGGATATTTGGAAATACAAAGACCCGCAATATCCGCAATATCCGACAGAAAAGAATTTCGATATGTTGGATCTGATTGTAAAGCAGTCGTCAAACGAACACAGCATAGTTATGGATTGTTTTGCCGGCAGTGGTTCCGCATTGCTTGCCGCCGCCCAAAATAACAGATATTTCATAGGCGTCGACGTCTCTGCGGTGGCAATCGGCGTAATACAAAAACGTCTCGAAAATCGCGCTTATACTTTTGTAGATTTCGACGATTTGGCATAAAATATATACAAATGCGGTTAAGCGTATTTATTTGTAAAAGCACAACAGCCTATTGCGTAAACCGCAATAATAAAGCGCCGTTAAGTAACGGCGTCTTTTGTTGTCTCGTTTCCAACGTGAAAACGAGCAACAAGTTGCCAAGTATAATTATCTGCGTTGCTTATTTTTTATGTTTGTTGCGGTTTATCCCGGCATACTTTGTATTTTTTCCGCCAATTTCACGATGCCGTCCGGGTATAAACATTAAAAATTGCCACCCATTCAAAATTTTTTTCAATATTTCAAATTTGTCGCCAATAATGCGACAGGGTAAAACGCTTCGTTTGCAACGGCATTTTTTGTCGTCTTGTAACGTCCCCAATTCCGCAATGTCGTTCGTTTGCAAACACTAAAATTGTCCCAACCCACCCTTCAAATTTTTACTATATTTCAAACTTATCGCCCAATAACACGTCGGCATAAAACGCTTCGCTTGCAACGCCGTTCAAATTGTCAAAAACATTCAAAATAAATATGTCAAAATTGTTATATGGGTGTATAATATAGAAAAATGAGGGCGCGGTATGAATTCTCTTATTAAAACCACAATAAAACGTCCGGTTACCGTGTGTATTTTGGTAATCGTTCTTATGGCGGTGGGCGTGTTGGCAACGTTGGATACGTCTACAAACCTGCTGCCCAATATAAAAATGCCGATGTTGGGCATATCTGTGGTGTATCCCGGCGCAAGCGCGCAAAGCGTGCAAAACGACGTTACTCAACCCATCGAGCGTGCGTTGCAAACGGTGCCGGGCATTACCGACTTGCAAACCAAGTCGTACGACAACGCTTCGGTAGCAGTGCTTACCTTCGATTACGGCACGGATATCGACGCCAAAATCGACGTCATTCAGGACGCTTTCAAGTCGGTAACCTTACCCGACGGTTGTTACGAACCGAGTTTTATTCAAATAGATATGAACGGCACGGCAACCGCCACAATATCCGTGTACAGCCCCAACGGCGATATGGACGCGCTTGCCGCCGACGCCGATACGCTTGCCACCAAATTGCGTTCTATCGAAGGCGTCGGTTCGGTAGACGTTATGGGCAGTCCCACCCGTCAAATACGCATTACGGCGTTGCAGGGGTTGGACATAACCGCACTGCTCATCGTTCAGTCGTTAAGCAACGAAAATCTTGACATTCCGCTGGGCTCAATTATGCAGGACGGCACAACGGTGTCCATTCGCAACGCGTCGGACGCAACAAGCGTGTTGCAAGTAATGCAATTGCCAGCCAAGTTAGAGTTGGGTTCCGCCGCGCTCGAATCGTTTGCCGCGTTAAAAGCGGCGGTAAACGCCTACGCGTACTGCACAATGTCGCAATTTACCGACTACGTGCAAAAAGCGCGCGACGCCAAAACGGTAATAGACGACATCGAAGGAAAGTCCGCCGCCGAATTGAGCGAACAACGCGACGGCATTACCGCGGCAAAAGCGTTAATGACGTTGTTGCGCAACAACAGCAGTCAGACGTTGCGGCTGTATTGGCACACGATCAACGCCGAGTTGCTGCAAAACGACGAATTTCTCAATATGAGCGAAAGCGATTTGCGCGCTCTTGCCGACCAAATAAATTTGTCGTACGACGTGCTTAAATGGTTGCAGGACGGCGCAAAAGACGGCACAATCAAGCAAAATTGGGACAAATTAGTGCGTTTTCGCGAATGTTGCCCCGAGTCCGACGTCAATGACGACGGCGAACTTAACGGCGACGATATAACCTACGATCAATTTGCCTGCCTGTTTCAGGACGGCGGCAGCGTAACGGCGGACGGCGCGGTAAAGCGGTACGAAGGGTTGGATCTGTTGCATTCGCAACAGGCGCATGCCGATTGCGACGCCGACTGTACTCGCCGCATTTACACTCACGATCAAGCCGCCGACGTGTGCGAATTTGCCGATTCGGTCAACACCGTCGCCTACGACGACATTGTAGATACGGTAACCCAAGCCGAGCAGGACGGTGTAAAACCGCAAATCACCGACGAACAATTTGCCGCGCTGTTTGTCAACTCAACGCAATCGCAGCAATTTGCGGCAGTTATGTCTCCGCAGATAATACACATCATTCGTCTCGAAAACTTCGACAACGGCAAGGGCAGTATTGTGGACGTTCTTACCGACAACAAGTCCGCGCACGTAGATACCGACGGCGACGCAGTGTACGGCAACGGCGTAAAAGTGCATTTGGACGACGACGGCAAACCGTATGCGGAAATCAACGGCGTTCGCTTTGCGGTAAACGCGTTCGGACGTCTTACCGACGACGACGGCCGCCTTGTAGACGACAACGGCACGGTTATCGACCTTTCGGACGAGCAAATTGCGGCAAATTATTACAGTTACGGCGATTACGTCGTATTTACCGATCGACAATTGCTCGACTTGTACAACAATTTGGGCGCGGATACGGATATAGGCATAACTCCCACGGCGGATACCGTGCGATTTGTGCGTATATGCCAATTCGATACTTCCGGCTCAACGTTGGTGGTGCCGCTTGCGTATATAGGGTACGTTTCGTCGTACAGCGACAGTCAGGCGTACGCGCAGTACAACGGGCAACTGTCCGTTACTATACAGGTGTACGCGGTTTCCGGCGCCAATACTACCGACGTTGTAGACAGCGTAAAAAGCGTGCTTGCGCAAACTTCGGTAACAAGCGGCGTGGCGTTGTTGGACGACAAGGCGGAATTTATCAACGACAGTATTCGCAACGTGCTTTCGTCCATAATTATCGGCGGCGTACTGGCGGTGTTGGTAATATATCTGTTTGTGCGCAAGATAGGTTCTTCGCTGGTGGTGTCCATAACAATGCCGCTGTCGGTATTGGTGGCGCTGTGTGGGCTGTGGATAATGAATATATCTCTTAACCTTGTATCCTTGGGCGGACTTGCCGTGGGTATAGGTATGTTGGTAGACAACAGCATAGTGGTGTTGGAAAGCATTACCAAACGGCGCGATCGCGGCGAAAACATTTTTGACAGTTGCCTTAACGGCACAAAGGAAGTGGCAGGCTCGCTGTTTGCGTCCACGCTTACCAACGTGTGCGTGTTCTTTCCCATACTGTTTGCACGCGGACTTACCCGCGAAATATTTTACGATCTGGTGTGGGCGGTACTGTTTTCGATAGTTATGTCGCTGTTGGTGGCAATTACCGTAATTCCGTCGCTGTATCACCTTATTTACCGCAAACAGCGCACGCGCACCAAGCGCACTAAGGACGGCGGCACGGTAATCGTCAATCTCGAAGACGGCGAACCGCGCGAACACACGCCCGTAAAGGCAGACGGCAAGGGCAACCGCAAGCCCGAAAGCAAGCGCGCCGCCCGCCGCGCAAAATATCTCGGCAAAATTCAGCGCGTCAAGGCACGCGTAAACATCAACCGTATGGAAAACGGCTACGGCAAAATCCTTTCCAAAGTGTTGCGTTACCGCGTTGCGGTGTGCGTTGTGGCGTTGGTACTGTTCGCTTCCAGCGTGGCGCTTGTGTTTACCACGGGTACGGAATTTATGCCGGGCGTAGACAAGGGCGTAATAGAAGTAACCGTCAGTTACGACGCGGCTACCGATCTTGACGAAGCGACGGCTTCGGGCAAAACCATCGCCGACGCAATAAGCGCGCATTTCGGCGACAAATTGCAATATGTATCGCTTACCGTGGGCAAACAGGGCATACTTGCCACGTCCGACAGCAGCGTGATACGTATTCAGACCGACACGTCCGCGCTCAACACGGAGCAAACGGTAAAAGACATTCGCGCGCTGATATCCGGCTTGTCCGCGCAGTATACCAACGTAACCGTGCGCGAAATGGACGGCGTTGTGGCGGAAGTTACGGGCGGAATGTCCAATCAATCGGTAACGCTTACGTCCGACGATATGGATCTGTTGCGCGCCGTCGCCGCCAAGGTAAGCGACAAGTTGCGTTCGGCAGACCCCGAACACATAGTAAACGTAACCGACAACACGCCCTTGCAAACCGAGCAAATAAACTTTACTTTCGACAAAACGCTGTGCGCCGACAAGGGCGTCGATTATCAAAACGCCGTATTGCTGTTGCGCGTTGGAATGTCGGGCTACGTTGCCGCCAATTTAGACGTTGACGGCGAAATGCAGGACGTCAACGTGTTGTTTAAGGACGCTACCGCGTCGGATATCGACTCGTTACTCAACATAGTTGTCGGTTTCGGCGATGACGGCGTCGTACTGCTCAAAGACGTGCTTGTAACCGACGCCGACGGCAATTGTTACACAACCGAAACCGTCGAAAGCACAATAAATATGCAAAACGGCAAGTATTCCACAACCATCGACGTCGAAATTTCCGATATCGATTCGGGCTCGGCGGGCAAGATTATAGGCGAAGCCGTCAATCAAGTGCTTGCCGACTACCCCGAAATAACATACAGCGAAGGCGGCGTAGCGTCCTATCTCAACGACGCGTTCGACGGACTTGTGGTGTCGCTTATTGCCGCGTTTGTGTTGCTGTACAGCGTAATGGCGTGCCAATTCGAATCGCTTTCCAAGCCGTTTATCGTAATTGCGTCCATACCGTTCGCTTTTACGGGCGGATTTTTGGCTTTGGCAATTACGGGTATGACGCTCAACGTGGTGTCCTTTGTGGGACTTATTATGCTTATGGGCGTAATAGTCAACGGCGCAATAGTTATGATCGACAAAATAAATATGCTCATTGACGAAGGTCTTACGCCGCAACAGGCGGTAATAGAAGGTTGCAAGTCGCGTTTGCGCCCGATATTGATGACCACGCTTACAACAGTGCTTGCGTTGGTACCGTTGGCGCTGGGCTTGGGCAGCGGCGGCGAACTTATGCAACCTATGGGTATAGTGGTGCTGGGCGGACTGCTGTTGGGAACGATGGTAACGTTGGTGCTTATTCCCTGTTTCTATTGCATAGTAAAGCGCGTCAAGTTTACCGCAAAGGACGTTTACGACGACACGGGATCTTACGGACAACCGCTGCAAGCGGATGACTCCGACGGCGCCGCAACGCATATCGGCAACGCCGAAGAAGGTAATAATTCCGAAGAATACAACAATAATAATGCCGACGCGGACGAAAGCGCGGCAGTGTCGCAATCGCCGCAAGCCGAACTCGGCACGCCAAGCGCCGAAACTTCCGACAAAGGGCAGTAACAATTGTCGTTACGACAGACAGCGCCGCCGCGGCAGAACCGCAAAGCGAAAGTTAAATAATTTTCCCCGACCGATTGGTTCGGGGATTTTTTTTCGGCGCAGTTACGGTTTTTAACGCTTGACAGAAAGTTTTCGGGCATTTTCGGCGCAAACGCGCACCCCGACAAATCGTTATTTACGGGCGTTGGCGCAGCCGCGATTTTCGGCGCGGTCAAGCGCGTTTTTGCACCCCATCTGCATTAAAAAGCGTTTTCGGCTTGAATATTTGGGTCTTGTGCGTTTTGTCGGCGGGACAAATTTCCGCTTATATTTTGTCTTTTGCCGCATTTCCGGCGCGTTTGCGCGGTAATAACGCGTTTTTTTTGCGCACAAATTTTCAAAAGATATTGAAAATACCGCAAAATTGTAGTATTATTGGTGTAATAGCATAGTTATAAGCAGTAATATGCTTAAAATCACGTTAAAGGAGAAAGTTATATATGCCCGTATGGCTTAAAAACGCACGTTTTTACGAAATTTACCCCCAAAGTTTTTACGACACAAACGGGGATGGTATCGGCGATTTCGACGGAATAATCGCCAAGTTGGATTACATCAAACAGTTGGGATTTAACGCACTGTGGATAAATCCCTGCTTTTTGTCGCCCTTTATGGACGCGGGATACGACGTACAGGACTATTACAAAGTCGCTCCGCGTTACGGCACAAACGAAGACTTGTACCGTTTGTTCGACCAAGCGCACAGCCGCGGAATACGCGTAATTCTGGATTTGGTACCCGGGCACACGTCGGATCAGTGCGAGTGGTTCAAGCAAAGCAAATTGCCTTATCGCAACGAATACAGCGATCGTTATATATGGTCGTCAAACGCGTGGGATCGCCCCGCGGGATACAGTTGGGTTGCGGGCAATGCCGATCGCGACGGCTGTTATATGCTCAATTTCTTTTTGAGTCAGCCCGCGCTGAACTACGGCTTTAACAAAATAACCCACCCCGAGTGGCAAATAAGTTACACCGATCCGCGCGTTGCGGGCACGTTGCAGGCAATGATGGACGTAATGCGCTTTTGGCTGGATCACGGCGCGGACGGTTTCCGCGTGGATATGGCGGACAGTTTGGTAAAAAACGACGACGACAAGTCCGCAACGGCTTCGCTGTGGCGCAAGGTGCGCGCAATGTTGGATAAGGACTATCCGCAGACGGTAATAGTTTCCGAGTGGTGCAATGCGCCGCGTTCCATCAATCAGGCGGGCTTCCATTGCGACTTTTTGCTGGACCATTGGACCAAGATGGTACACAAGGCGTTTCGCAACGTCAACGAGCAGGGCGTAAACAAAAGTTATTTTTGTAAGACGGCGCACGTATCCGCGGCGGATATGTTGGGCGATTATCTGGTTGAATTGCAGCAGACGCGCGGCAACGGTTACATTTCGGTTATCAGCGGCAATCACGATACCGACCGCATAGCGCGGTATCTGGACGAAAGCGAATTGCGTTTGGCGTATACGTTTTTGTTCACGTTGCCCGGCGTGCCGTTTTTCTACTACGGCGACGAAATAGGTATGCGCTATTTGCCGCAACATTCCAAGGAAGGCGGTTTTCAGCGCACGGGTTCGCGCACGCCTATGCAGTGGGATTCGGCATTGCCCAATATGGGCTTTTCGTCGGCGCCGCAAGACAAACTGTATCTCGACGTCGATCGCAGTGCGGACGCGCCCAATGTCGCCGATCAAGCGGCAGACGGCAATTCGCTGCTGAACTTTGTGCGGCAACTTAACGTTTTGCGCAGCGGCTGTGAGGATTTGCAAGCCGACGCGGAACTTGCGGTGATGTACTGTTCGGACGACGGCGTACTGTGTTACAGGCGCGGCAATTCCGTGGCGGTTGCGTTCAACCCCACCGACGCCGAGCGCACGTTGCCCTATGCGGCTGACGACGTGTTGTTCCAAACGGGCAAAGCCACCGTAACGGGCTTGCAAACCGTACTTGCTCCGCAAACGGCGGTAGTATTTACACTTAAATAAGGAGGGAAACTTTTTTGAGCAAACCTATTGTAGCGCTTATTTACGACTTCGACAACACGCTGTCCACGCGCGATATGCAGGAATTTACCTTTATACCCGCGTTGGGAATGACTCCGAGCGAATTTTGGAACAATTGCGACAGTTTGGCGCACGAGCGCAATATGGACCATATATTGGCTTATATGTACCTGATGGCGCAAAAGGCGCACGAAAAAGGCATCGATCTGTCGCCCGCTTCGCTGCGCAAAATGGGCGAGCAGGTAGAATTTTTCGACGGCGTAACCGATTGGTTCAAGCGTATCAACGATTACGGCGCGCAACTCGGCTTGGAAGTGCGCCATTATATAATTTCCTGCGGACTCAAACATATGATCGAAGGCTGTCCCATCGGGCACGAATTTTACAACGTGTTTGCCTGCGACTATCTGTACAACGACAAGGGCGAGATAATGTGGCCGTCGGTCGCAATCAATTACACAAGCAAAACGCAGTTTTTGTATCGCATAAACAAGGGCGTCGAAGACGTCGGCGAACACAAAAAATTGAATATGTATATGCCGCAAAGCCAGCGCGTGGTACCCTTTGAAAATATGATATACATCGGCGACGGACTTACCGACGTGCCGAGTATGAAACTTACCCGTCAGCGCGGCGGTTACGCAATAGGCGTGTATCGCAACCCGCAGGACGCAAGTTATCTTGTAAAGGAAGACCGCGTGGACTTTTACGTCCCCGGCAATTACACCGAAGGCAGCGCAATGGACGTAGCTATGAAGGCGATATTCCAGCGCATCAGCGCGCGCCAACGCTTTAAGGAGTTGTCGGAAAGTTCGTACAACGCCGCCAAAGGGCACAACTGAGCCGCTTGTACAATTGCGGTTAAACCGCAGCGCGCGTCCGTCGGCGTTAAGTCTGCGGTTGCGGCATATCGGGCGCAATACGCAATAAATTTTATCTCTCCCCACAACAGTGTGCGGGAGAGATTTTTTTGTCCGCGCCGACTTCGCAGGGGCATACGCGTAAAAGTTTATTCAATTAACGCATTTTTCGCTCAAAAAAGCGCAAATTCGACTTTAATGGCAATTTTAATACAATCGTAACGCAGTATCATTGGTAAAAAGGGTGCGGAGACGGTTATGTACAGCAAGCGTATTCTCATTTTACAGCAAACAAACGCGCGTTTTGCCGAACGCAAAAAGGAGTTGTGCGGTATGGTCAAGGCGGTAAACGGCAACGGCAACCGAACGGAAGTTACGGTTTTTGTAACAAATGCGGATATCACAATGCCGGGCGAGTGGTGGCTATTGGCGGCTTTTGACAATTTTCGCTGCGCGCACTGTCTCGATACGCTCAACAATTGCACGTTTTCCCTGCCCGAACAGCCGCTTCAAAACGTAAGTTGCGTGTTGGTCAAGCGCGAAGACGCCTGTTACGAAGCCGCCCGCACGCATGTGGGCAACGACAGGTGCGACATTTTGTTTCGCCAATGCGATTCGCTTGTTGCCGCGCGCAGGCACGACGACGAGCGCGAAGCCACTTCTTACGAGCGATTTGTCGCTTCTACCGACAATTATTACGACAATCTGGACGTAAGCAGGCTAAAACTCAGCGCCGACGAGCGTTACCGCAGCGTACAGGATTACAGCAACGCCTTCGAGCGGTTTTACGCTTCGGGCGGCAACGACGAGTATTACCAAAGCGTAAAAAACGAAATCAGCAAAGTTTTTTTGCAGTTTCCGCCCTATTATCCGTTGATACGCAAGTACAGCGAGTCTTTTTTCGTGCGGATAGATTTTCCGTCGTCGGACAAGTATTTTGTGCTGGGAGTGTTGCAAAAGGACGGCGAAATTCGCTACATCTGTTACGGCTTGCCCGCCTTGCAGGAAAATTTTACCGACAAAGACTTTGTTTACGTAGACAATTCGCCCGTTTCGTTCTGGATGTTGTTTCAGGACGCGTCCACGGGGCAGATATCCGTTCTTAACGATCTTGTATGACTATTTTGCGCGCGCATACGCCAAATCAAGCGTAATGATGCGGCATATTGATCGGTTTTGTTTGCGCTCGGCGATTTTTGTGCGCCGAGCGGCGTTTTTATATTGTCGATGTGCAACAGATTGCCGCAAAATTGTTGCAATTTTGCCGATAATGATTTATAATAAAGTCCGTATGTAGTATCTACGTAAGGAGTAGTTTATAATGTTTACTAAAACAGCAATCAAAAAAACAGCATTACTGACGGTTGCGCTGTTGGTATGCGTTTCGGTAATATTTGCCGCATGCACGCCGTCGTCCAAGTTCGTTCCCGTCGATACGCCCGATCCCGGCGCGGTGTCGAGTAACGGCGGAATAGCGGTAAAATACGGCGATTATCTTTACTATGTAAACGGCAATATCAGCGACGTCTCGGTAGAAAACACTTATGCCGCGGTAGACGCGCGCGTAGGCTCGGTAGTTCGTCTCAAAATGTCCGACGTCGAAGCCCTGTTCAAAATCAACGACGACAAAGATCTTACCACTTCGCAAAAGTCCGAACAAATTGCGGATTATGTGCGTCAACACGCTCAAACGGTAGTTCCGCGCGTATATTATTCGGCAAATACAACCACAACGCGTATTAACGGTATATTTATCTTTAACGACCGTATTTATATCACAACCCCCAACGACCAACTTACGGCGGGCGGCAATCCGCTTACGTCGCAATCCGTACTTAAAAGTTACAAGTTGAACGGCGAAGACGAACAGACCCATTACGTATTTACAAGCAATGCGGCTGAGATCTGGCTTCAACAGGTAGAAGGCAAAGTTGTCGCAACTTACGTTATGGACAGCACTCTGCACACGTTGGACGTTGCAAGCGGCAAGGATACGTTGGTATCCAAAGAGGACGAAACGGTTTCCTCCGTCAATTTCGATTGGGCGGGCAACTGCATATTCTTCCTTGACGCCGACGGCTCTGTTTGCAAACTTGCTTTCGGCGCAACCGAATACGACGTGGTGGTGGAAAACGTCAAACCCGAAGGGCACGATCACTCGCACGTAACGTACACTATCAAAAACGCCAACAACGGCACGGTTTACTACACAATTGCCGACGAAAACAACTCTTCGGTAAGCAATATCTGCCTGTACAGCGCAACTTCCGCCGACAACAAGGACGTAGTTGTGTTTAACACCAACAGCATTACGCCGTCCTATGGCTGGCAAGACAAAGTATTGTATACCAAGTCCACAAACGGATTTTACGGCGTTTACTGCGCAAGCGGCGACGGCAGCAACGAAAAAATCTTACTTTCGCCCCAATATAACGACAGTTCCATAACGCTCGACCGCGTCGAAGGCGACACGCTTTACTACACGTCCGACAGTATTTCGTACTCGCTTGACCTTACCACGGCGCAGGCTAATAAGGAAGGCACGCCCTATGCGGTAAGTTTGGCTGCGGCAACCGGTTGGGCGCAACCCGACTTTGTTGACCAATACGTTATCACAATAGGCACAGGTACGGTGTCCGTAGTTAAGTTCGATGCCGACAAACTGACCAATTCGTCATCGGTAGCGCTTACCCTTACGGTAGAACCCGACGAAGAAGAATAACTCGTATCAACCAAAGTGCCCTGTTTTGTCAGGGCACTTTTTTATAGCGCAGGCGTGCGTCAAGGCGCGGTTGCAAGCGCAACTGCCCGTATGTAAACGGTGCAACGCATTAGCCTGACGTCAATAGCAGTACAATTTGTACGCGTTTGCTTTACTTATGAACAACCGTTCTCGGCGCGGCGTAATTATGCTTGCCGTGGCGGCGCTGTACGCGGCGCTGTATGTGGCGGGCAAAATGGCGCTTTCCGCATTGCCCAATATCGAGATAGTTTCCGTGCTGATAGCCTCATGCGCTTACGTGTGGGGGCTCGGCGTCGCGCTGTTTTCCGTAAACGCGTTTATCATTGCGGATACGGCAATATGGGGCGTAAACGTCTGGCTTATTTCGTCCGTAATTTATTGGAATTTGTTTGCCGCGCTGTTTTGGGCGCTGTCCCGCGCGCGTCTCAAACGCGTGTGGTCAACCGCGCTGTGCGCAACTCTGCTTGCAGTTACGTGTACCGCGTTGTACGGAGCGCTTACCACCGCCACGCAAACTCTTGTTGGCTACGGTAACGGCTTTTATTGGACGGGGACGGATTTTGCCGCGCGTTTTGTTGCCACTTACGTTACGGGCATACCCTTTTACGTAGCGCACGTCGCTTGCAACACGGTAATGTTTGCCGCGGCGTTTTACCCGCTTCAGGCGGTTGCCGCCAAGGCGAAATTACGCTTTGCGGGGCAGTAACGCGCTCGTTGCCAAGGGAGTCAAGGCGTTTTCGTCGCACGCGTCCGCTTGTGCGTGCCGCCGTGCGCGCTTGTTTTTGCCCGTAACGGCACGCGACAGCAAAAACGCGCTATGCCGCTTGGCAAATATTTTTCCGCCAATGGCAGATAAACGCCGACCGTTTGCTTTGCAAACAATAGCCGTATTTAAGTTGTTACAAATTGACAAAATTTTATATCTGAATTATACTGTAAACGCATTCCGTACAAGCGCGGTTGGTACGCTTGTGCGCAACGGCGCAACCGCGTCGGTCAAGTAAATAAATACAGGAGCATTATATGGCAGACAAACAGTTTGTAAAAGAAATAGCCGACATCAACGAAAACTTTACGCAGTGGTACACCGACGTCGTACTCAAAACGCAACTTGTGGATTACGGTCCCGTCAAGGGCACTATGGTAATACGTCCCTACGGATACGCCATTTGGGAGAATATTCAGCGCGAGTTGGACGCTCGCTTAAAGGCGACGGGGCACAGTAACGCGTATTTTCCCATGCTTATACCCATCAGTTTGCTCAACAAGGAGGCGGAACACGTCGAAGGTTTTGCACCCGAAGTAGCGGTAGTAAACGTTGCCGGCGGCGAACAACTTGCCGAGCCGTTAGTGGTTCGTCCCACCAGCGAAACGATAATTTGCAGTTTGTATTCCAAGTGGATCAACAGTTACCGCGATTTGCCGCTCAAACTCAACCAATGGGCAAATGTAGTCCGTTGGGAAAAGACGACGCGTCCTTTTTTGCGCACGTCGGAATTTTTGTGGCAGGAAGGGCACACGGCGCACGCCACGCGCGAAGAATCCGTCAAGGAAACGTTGGATATGTTGCAATTGTACAGCGATTTTGCCCGCGACGTGCTTGCAATGCCCACTTTTACCGGGCGCAAAAGCGAAAAAGAAAAATTTGCCGGTGCGGAAGAAACTTACGGTATGGAAGCGATGATGTTGGACGGCAAGTCCTTGCAGGCGGGCACCACCCATCACTTCGGGCAAAAGTTCAGCCGCGCCTACGACATTCAGTTTTTGGATAAGGACAGCACGCACAAATACGTGTGGCAATCAAGTTGGGGCGTAACAACGCGGCTTATCGGCGCGCTCATTATGGCGCACGGCGATCAACGCGGCTTGGTATTGCCGCCAAAAGTTGCTCCCGTTCAGGCAGTGGTAATACCCGTTGCGGCGCACAAGGAAGGCGTGTTGCAACAAGCCGAATTGATTTCCGAACAGTTGCGCGCGGCAGGCTTGCGCGTGCAACTCGACGTTCGCGATCAATCCCCGGGTTGGAAATTTAACGAGTGGGAAATGAAAGGCGTGCCTTTGCGCGTGGAGATCGGTCCGCGCGACATCGAAAACGGCGTTGCAACCTGTTCGCGCCGCGATACGTGCGACAAGTTTACGTTGCCGCTAAACGGCATTGCACAACAGGCGGTGCGCCTTATGGACGAAATTCAATCCAATATGTACGCCAAGTCGCTCGCTTTCCGCGACAGCCACGTGCAACTTGCCCACAATATGGACGAACTCGGCGCCGTGTTGGACAACAAATGTTTTGCCAAAGTGGTGTGGGACAAGGACCCCGCTTGCGAAGCGCTGTTTAAGGAGAAATTTCAGGCGACGGTGCGCGTAATGTTGGACGAACCGCCCTTCCAGGACGTATGCACATGCTGCGGTAACAAGTCGGACGATCTTGTTGTGGCGCTGGTAGCGAGAGCGTATTAAAATTATTATCCGACCAAACGCGTGCGAACTTGGTTGACGGCGGCATACGCCTTGCAACCTTGCACTTCGTGTGCCTTACGGCATTCGCACGGTCGGACTAACAAGGAAGCAACTGCCCGTTGCTTCTTTTTTTATACCTTCGCCGGGGTGTCGCATGTCCCCGGCAACCCCCGTAAGGACAACAAGCGCCGCGCAGGTCGCCGCTTGTTGACGGAATTTGAGTTGTTTCCGCTTGCGCGCAGTGTCCACACGCGCCACGCTCACTCAAATTCCTAAATAATTGAAACTTACTTGCGCGGTATGTACTTATTGCAGATAATTTTGCAAGAGATACGCTTGTTCTTAGGATTTACAATGTTGCATTTTAATTAAAACTTGTTTGTTGATAGTAGAAGTGCAACAGCACTCGCGCATAAAGAAAAAAAGATATAATGCGGCATACTTGTTGCAGATTATTTTGCAGTGGATACACTCGCTCAGCGGGATTACAAGGTTGGGTTTAGTTAGGACTGCTTGTTGCTTGTATGCGGTCGCCGCTTGCTGACGGAATTTGAGTTGTTTCCGCTTGCGCGTAGTATCCACACGCGCCACGCTCACTCAAATTCCTAAATAATTGAAATTTACTTGCGCGGTATGTACTTATTGCAGATTATTTTGCAGTGGATACACTCGCTTAACGTGCGCCTTGCGGCGCAGTGATATTGCCTGCGGCAGTGCAACATTGCCGACAGGCAAATATTCGCCTACGGCGAGTGTTATTTTTCCGCTTTCAGCGGAAAAGTGTTATTTTGCCTATCGGCAAAGTTAAGGTTGACATTATTTGAAAATTGTTATTGCCGAAAGAGATTATTCTTCGGTAATTATTTTTTTATTGCATAAACTGTTCAAATAAACAACGCCACAACTATTCGCGACAGCGAATAATCTCACTGTTTGCGTAGCAAACAATCTCACTTTTTCGCCGCAGGCGAAAAAATAACACTTTGCTGTAAGGCAAAACGTTTGCCTTGCAGCAAAATATCACTGCCGACAGGCAAAGCATTTGCTTGTCGGCAATGTTGCACTTGCTATAATGTAAATTTCAGATGTTTAATTAAATTGCCGTGTCTGGGCGAAAAAAAAGCACAAAAAAACTCGGTCGTAATGACCGAGTTTTTTTGTGTTAATAATTATACTAATTATTTACCGAGTTTGCTAAGAGCATTTTGAACTGCAAGGATCAAACGACCGCTGGATTGTGTAGCGCCTGCTACAAGTTTAACGCCTGCGGGAGCGCCTGTAATACCTGTGGGTTGTCCAATGGGAGCGCCTTCAGCGCTGTTCGTTGCAACTTGGATCTTGTTGATATCTTCAACGGATTGACCTACAAGGCTGTTGATCAAAGCGTCTTTGCCATCAAGCCATGTTTGTTTGCTGTCCCAACCGGAAGAAACATTGTAATAAGTTTCTGTATCGGATTCTACAACAACCTTGGTGATAACTCCGCCTTTAACGGTAACTTGAACTTTGCAGCCGTATTTTTGTCCGGGTGTCCAAGTGTTGTCATAGCTGTATTCGCCTGTTACGGTTTCGCCGGCATCACATGCTGCAAAAGCAACTACGGACAGTGCCATTACTACTGCAAGAGCAATAACGATGAGTTTTTTCATTTTTTCTTTTCTCCTTCAAAAAATTTATTTTGGTATTTCTCAGCATTGCTGTGAAATTCGTTAAAATTTGCGGTATGTATTGCGCGCCGCAACGGCAAACCACACATTACCGATGATATTATACAATACAAACGCGCAAATGCCAACTTTTTGAACGGCGTATTTTAATAAAATTTTGTTAAGCACCCCATAAATTTTACCTATATTACACGCAAAATGGCAAAAATTGCATATATAACGTTCGCGCGCAAACATTAGTCTTGATGTACTACAATTTGCGGGAACGGTATACCGATGCCGTTTTCGTCAAACATATTCTTTACTGCGGCATTGAGCGCGCGGTTTACGGCAAATATGTCGCTTTCCTTGCAGGGTACGGTAAATTGCAATGTAACGCCGCTTGCGCCCAGTTGCGCCACGCCGTCGTAACTTACTTTGTCCAGCGCGCCTTCAATTACAAGTTTGCCGACGTTTTGTTTGATAACTTCTTCTATTTGCGGCAGTTTGTCGCCGTATTCCACGTCGATCAGCGTTTTTGCCACGGACGGTTCGCGGTCGTGGTTAAGTATTCCGCGCAGATCGCTGTTGTTAAATATCTTTACGTTGCCCAGCGCTTTAAGTTGAGTTGTGCGTATACCTATGGAAATTACTTCGCCGCGGAAGTCGCCCACGGTAATTATATCGCCCACGTTAAAGGCGTTTTCAAATACGATAAACAATCCCGCAACAATATCGGCAATAAGCGATTGCATGCCCAAGCCTACGATCAACGTCAACACTCCCGCGCCGGTAATAATGGCGGTGGTGTCCACTCCGAAACTTGCAAGCACGATAATTACCGCAATAATGGCTGTAAGCCAATTTATCAAATTGCACAACAGGTTGGATACCGTTACTCCGCGTTGCGTTTTGCGGAAAGATTTGTGCAATATTACCGTAAGCACCGTTGCAATAAAGTACAATATGGTAAGCGACTGTATGCATTTTACCACCACGGGCACAAGTTTAAGCACGTCGTTTACAAAATCGCTGCCCGTATTCGGAGAGGTACACCAACCGCTTTTGTCTCCGAAAAAGTAGCCGTAAAATACGTACGAACATACCGTAACCGCAATCATTACCAACAAAACAACAAGTCTTGCGGGGCTTATGGCGCGCAATTTGCGCTTGATTTGTTCACGTTCTTGTTTGATATCGTTTTTCAATTTAGACATAATAATGTTTCCTCCTATCTCCGTTACCGTTAATTATACACCACAACGCGGTTTTTATCAACGGTTATCGCAACATTAAATTGTTGCCAAAACAGCACAAAACTGCTAAAATTATAGCGTATGAACAAACGTTGGGCTATTTTGTCGATATTGTGTATATTTTCGGCTGTGTTGCTTGTATCCGCGGGTACGGGCGGTTTGGCATACGCCGCAAATAATGATAATGTCGGCACATATACGTTTGCCATGGACGACGACGAAATAACCCTGCACACGGTGTACGTTACCCGGGGCGAAGGCGACTCCGCAACAAACGTGCCCGTGGGCGTACAAATGCACGGTTACTACTTTGGCAACAGCGGAATTCCCGTTACCGTCGAAGTGTATTCGTCCGACGCAATGCCCATCGACTTTGAAATAGGCGCAAAAAGCCTTACTGCCGCCCAACAAGCCGTTCGCGGCGCGCTGGTAGAGTTGTTTGCGCAAATACACCGACTTATCGTGCGGGTAGATATGCTTGCCAACACGCAGTACGATGGCAGTACAGCGGCAAACGGAGCGGCAAAACCCATTTCCGATGTGTACAGGTACAACGCCGCCCCGTCGGGAACGACGTTGGAAATTGCGCGCGAAACGTACGAAATGTTGCAAATTGCCCGTCAGGCGTACGATCTTACCGACGGCGCGTTTGATCCCGCGGTGTACCGCTTGGTGGACTTGTGGGGATTTTCGTCGAGAATATGGTCTGACGGCGCGTTCGGTTTGCCGTACGACCGCGAGGTTACTTCGCAGGAGTTTATTCAGCAAGGCTACCCCTTGCCCGACGACGCGTACGTCAAGGCGTTTTCCGCACCCCAATTTACCGATTTCGGCGAAAACGCCGTAATTTTGCGCGCCCAAGGCGACAAATATTACGTTACAAAAAACGTTGCCCCCGCCGTTGTGTACGGCGACAGTTTTGAACAGTGGATAGATTTGGGCGGCGTTGCCAAGGGCTACATCGTGGACGAAGTAAAGCGGCTTGCGTCCGCCGCCGGTTTTGACGGCTATTACGTGGACGCGGGCAAGAGCAGTATGTCTGTCGGCGTGGGCTACGACGGTAACGCAATACAATTGGGCATGTCCGACGCATTTGACCCAATGTCGTCGCTGTTTGCGCAAACGCTTTTTGCCGTGGACGTTACAAACGCAGACGTGTCGGTAAGCGGACAAAATGTTCGCACTTACACTCGCGACGGCGTACAATACGCCCACATTTTGGACGGCGCAACGGGCGTTCCCGCACAAACGGGCGTGCGTTCGGTAATGGTAATCGTGCCGCAAAGCGCAGGCTCGCACTGGGCTACTTTGGGCGATTGTATTACCACCGCGCTTACCGTAATGGGGCGCGACGGCATAGTAAACTTTATTAACGACCAAGCCAAGCAATACGGCATAAAAGTTGCCGTTCAATATTCCACAATAGAAGGCAAACAGCAGTTGCTAACCAACATCGGCACAGCCGAAATGACCTTTAAGGGCGACAATTTTGCCAATTACACGCTCAATCTGGAACAGGACGAGCAGGGCAATTACCGTTACAATGCCGACGCGCGCTACACACGGCAGGTAAATCCTTATGTGTGGCTGTCCGTTTGTTTGGGCGCGGCGTTGGGCATTGCGGCTGTGGGGTTGGTAGTGTATCACTTTGTGCGCGGCAAGCGCGGCGTGGCAGCCAAACTTAACGACGTGCGCACAAGCAAGCCTTTCCGCGCCGCCGATGTTGGCGTGTACCTTGCTGTGGCGTTGCTTATAGTTGTGCTGTTCGGCGCGTTGGTGTTGGACGGCGGCAAATCGACGGTGCAGGTTGTAACCGTCGTGGACGACCAAGCCGGCGAAAATCTGTTTGTTTACAACATTCAGCGCAACGAGTGGCAAATAAATTACGACAACGCCAACGGTTGGCAAATACAAATCGATTCGGATGAGAACAACGTGCTTAAAGTAAAGTTCAGTCGCGATTTCGACGGCGAAACGCGCTACAACGTACTGCAAATTACGCGCGGATCCGCCCCTTCGGTAAAAATGATCGAATCCGTGTGCGGTTTCCATCAGGATTGCGTGCGCAACTTCCCCGCGGTAACGCAGTCGGGCGCGGCGATAGTATGCAGTCCCAACCGACTTAAAGTAATTACGTGATTGCGCGGCACATACTTGGGCGCTGTGCGGCTTTCGGCAATAAATGCCCCGCTTGGCGGCTGAAAAACCGCGTTTTTGCGCAAATTACGCACGTTTTTGCGTAATTCGTGCTTAAAATCGATACAAATTGTAAGCAAATCGCGTAATTTTGCGCTACGGCGTGCGGCAATGTGCCAATCGAACAAACGCTTGCACACACAGCGCACATTCACAAAAACAACTCGCCCGACGGGCGGCAACGGTAAAAAATATGGCAAATAACGGCAACAAAACAAAATATTTCAGCGCGCGGCGCATTGCAACGCTGTCGGTGCTTACGGCGATGGGACTTATCATGTTTATGATCGAAAGTCTTTTTCCGCCGCTGTTTTTGCCCGGCGCCAAGATGGGGCTTTCCAACATCTTTTCGCTGTTGGCGCTGTTTATTTTGGGCCCTGCCGAAGCGATAATTTTGGTGGTGGTGCGCACGGTGCTGGGCAGTATATTTATGGGCAATATGTCCACATTGCTGTACAGTTTTACCGCGGGGTTGGTAAGCGTTGTAATTTCGTCGCTGTTGGTAAATTTTGTGTACCCGCGCGTAAGCGTAATTGCCGTATCCGTTGTGGCGGCGGTAATGCACAATCTGGCGCAAAACCTTGTGTTCTGCTTGGTAAGCGACACCCCCGAAATGTTCGGATATATGCCCTATTTGGCGCTGCTCGGCGTTGTTGCGGGCTTGATAGTGGGCTTTGCCGTATGGTTTATTTTGCGCACGGTGCCGCCCCGCGTATTTGTGGGGTTGGCGGATTTTTCGCAGGACAGCGCGGCAACCGCAGGCAACGACGCGCATATCGAACCGGACGTCGCTTCCGCTTGCGACAATTCCGTT
The DNA here is from genome assembly GCA_947629985.1 of uncultured Clostridia bacterium. Classification (GTDB taxonomy): domain Bacteria; phylum Bacillota; class Clostridia; order Christensenellales; family CAG-314; genus Fimimonas. Next base: position 149,160 of record CANRFV010000004.1, read on the forward strand.
GTGGAGCGTAACGCCCAAGCAAACGGCGCGGACGTTGACGGCAATGCGGACGACGCGGCGCACGAGGCGCAAGCAAAAACAAACGACGACAATCCTTCCGTCCGTATTTTGGCAGACATATCTACCGATGGCGCGGCAACCGACGCAACTTGCCGCCTTGTGCCCGACGGCGAACGCTCCGAAAACGACGCGGAACAAGACGCGCGGCGCGGCGGCGACATAACCGACAAATAGAAACGCAGGTAATTATGAAAAACATTTTGATATTCAACGATATATCGGGCTTGGGCAACTGTTCGGCGGTTGCCAATATTGCCATATTTAATAAATTGGGACATTACTGCATGCCGATAATTACGGGCAATTATTCCTGTCAGACGGGTTTTGACGGCTATTTGCATTACGGCAACGCGCATCTTGCCGACTACACCGACAGTTTGTTGCGCCACCGTCAGCCGCAAGCGGTTTACGTGGGCTTTTGCAACGACGCCGCAACGCTGTTTTCGGTTACGCAAATTGTTGGCGCGTTGGCGCACAAGGGAGCATATTTGTTGGTCGATCCCGTAATGGGCGACAACGGCAAACTGTACCCCGTATTCGATGACGAATACATCAAGCGTATGCGTGCCATTACGCGCAGCGCGCACTGCATAACGCCCAATTTTACCGAAGCGTGTTTGCTTGCCGACGTTGATTACGACGCGATTATGCAAAGCGCCGACAAACCGGGCTTTTTGGCAAAGTGCGGCGCCGCGCTAAAAAATTTGCTCAAAGCAAGCGGCGCGAACAGTGCGGTCGTAACGGGAGTGGAGTGCGGCGATCTTATCGGCAACATCGTTATGGACGGCAAATCGGTACATTACGTTACCAACAGCCGCGTAGACATTACTTATTCCGGCACGGGCGACGTGTTCAGTAGCGTTTTGCTGGGCGAGTTGCTCAACGGCGTATCGTTGCTTGCGGCAACGCAGATTGCGGCAAACTTTGTGGAAAAAGCGGCGCGCAACACGCAATGCACGGACAGGCGTTTCGGCGTGGAGTTCGGACGGGTGATGGATATACTATAATTCCCGACCAAACGCGTGCGGACTTGGTTGACGGCGGCGTACGCCTTGCAACCCTGCACTTCGTGCGCTTACGCGTCCGCACGGTCGGACTAACAAGGAAGCAACTGCCCGTTGCTTCTTTTTTTAGACCTTCGCCGGGGAGTAACATGCCCCGGCATCCCCCGCAAGGACAACAAGCGCCGCGCAGGTCGCCGCTTGTTGACGGAATTTGAGTTATTTCCGCTCGCGCGTAGTTCCACACGCGCCGCGCTCACTCAAATTCCTACATATTTGAAATTTTGATTGTCGAAAATTTGATTTTTAGACAATTATTTTTTTATTGCTTAAAGTTATTCCAACTAAACAACGCCACAACTATTCGCGTTAGCGAATAATATCACTTACGCGCTTGCGCGTAAATCTCACTTTTTCGCCGTAGGCGAAAAAATAACACTTTGCAGTAAGGCAAACATTTGCCTTACTGCAAAATATAACTGCGAAGCAATCTCGCTTTTCGCCAACGGCGGAAAAATGCCAAAATACGGCAAACTCCGAGCGTTTGCGGGCGGCAAAATGCCATTTTGCCAAAGTTTGTTTCATACAATGTAGCGTAATTATTTGCGGAGGAAAGGAACTTTGGCACATCGTAACAAAAAAAATCAATTTGGCGTTGCCGAGACGGACAATTACGCAACAGCCGACGCCGACGCCGACAGCGGCGCGCGGCGCAAATTTGTGCGCGGCGCATTGGCTTTGCTTGCAGTTGCGGCAGTGTGCGCGGCGGTGGTAATATGGGCGCTCCCCCATTTGCCCGAGCAGCCGCCCCAACAACAGCAAGCGTATTACCGCGGCGTGTTGGAAATGTGGAACGTCGAGTGTTTCGAGGGCGGAGTGGGCAGTCGCGAAGCCTGGCTTACGTCGCGTTCGGCGCAGTTCGAACAGCACAACAAAGGTTTGTTTGTACACGTAACCACGCTTACCGTCGAGCAAATGGCGTACAAGTTGCAAAAGGGCGACGCGTTCGACCTTATTTGTTTTTCACGCGGAGCGGGCGCGTTGGTAAAGGACAAACTTGCCGTTTTGAATATCGATTTGGGCGGAGTTATGGACAACTTTGCCGTGTCGGCGCAATTTGACGGCAAGCAATATGCCGCGCCGCTGTATGCGGGAGCGTACTGTTTGTTTGCGCGCGCCGAGCAGTTGCCCGCGGACAAATTGCTGTCCGACGCGTTGACCGCCGTATATACGCGCAAAATAGGCAAAAACACCGTCGATTTGCAGCCGCTTATTTGCGGATTTACCGCCTACAACAGTCCGCTTTCGGCATTGGCTATGTCGGGCGGCAAGGGCAAGGCGCAGGTATCGCAGGACGTTACGCAGTACGCCGCATACGAGCAGTTTGTAGGCAACAAAACGGCGGTTACGTTGTTGGGCACACAGCGCGATATGTTCCGTCTGGAACAACGCGAAAACAACGCAAAAATAGAGCAACTTGCCTTTGTTCCGCTGGGCGGATATACCGATCTTGTGCAATATGTGGGCATTTCCGCGCAGGCGCAGGACAAAATGTCGGCATGCGAAAGTTACATCGAGCACTTGCTAAGCAGTCAAACTCAGCAAACCTTGGTAAATTTGCGGCTGTTTTCCGTTTGCGAAACAAATTTGTACACTTTGCCGCGCTATTCCGAATGTGAAAATTTGTTGCCCACGGCATATGTGCCGAGCGTTTTCGGCGACGAAACGGCAATTGCCAATCAGCGCAAAGCGGCGCTGGACACGCTGTCGATGTAACTATGCGCGACGATATTTTCGGCATTGTCGCGTTGCGTTTGCGGCGGCTTGGAGTTGCGGTTTACGGCAACAGATCGTTCAGTCAGTTGACAACTTTGGGTTGCGGGGGTAAAATCAAATTGACCGTTTACCCCGGCTCGGAACGGCAGTTGATTTCAGCCGTGCGGCTGTTGGACAAGTACAAAATCCGCTATGTTTTTGTGGGCAGGGGCAGCAATATTTTGGCGGCGGACGCCGATTTCGACGGAGCGGCGGTGGTTACGGCAAAAGTTTCCAAAGTAACCGTGCGCGGAAGCAAAGTGTACGCTTCGGCAGGCACTTCCACGGCATATCTGGCAAAAATATTGTGTCAAAACGGGCTGTCCGGCGGCGAATTTTTGGCTTGCTTGCCCGCAACGGTGGGCGGCGCGGCGGTGTGCAACGCGGGGTGTTTCGGGCAGGATATGCGGGGCATACTGCACAGCGTAAAAGTAATGCGCAAGGGCAAAGTTTTTGTATTGCCCGTAGACAAATGCGGTTATCGCAAGCGCGGCAGTGCGTTAAAAAACGGCGATTATCTCGTAATCGGCGTAAATTTGCGCCTTGACCGCGGCAACCGCGAGCAAATAGAACGCCGAATAGAGCAAATAAAGAAAACCAAGCGCGACTCACAGCCGCTTAACGGACGGTCGGCGGGGTGCGCGCTGTTTCACGATACGGTTGCGGTATCGGCGCTTATCGACCGCGCGGGGCTCAAAGGTTACACTCTCGGCGGCGCGCAAATTTCAACAAAACACGCGGGCTTTGTTCTAAACGTTGACAAAGCGACGGGTTGGGATATATACTTAATACTAAGGTATATAATAGATACGCTTTGGCAACGCTTCGGCATAGTTGCCAAGACGGAATTGTGTCTTGTCAATTTTACAAAGGAACAGTATGACATTCTCGCAAAAGGTTAAAAGCGAAATATTGCGCTCGGCAAAGGGCTTAAAGGGGTGCTGTGCCGCCTCCTTTTTGACTGCCGTAATAAAGTCGGTCGGGTCCATTTCGATAGACAACCGCAATTTTGCCTTTACTGTGGAAAGCGATAACCGCGAACTGCCCGAAGTCTGTCAAAAACTGTGCGTAACGCAGTTGGGCGTGGACGCTCAAATAACCGACGCTCGATTTACTTCGTCCAAGCAAACAAGTTACACGTGCCGATTTGACGCTTCGTTGGGCGGCAAGTTGCATTTGACCGCCGCCGATAGCGACGGTTCGTTTACCTTGTGCGACGCCGCGTCGTTGGTCCCGTCCAAGCCGTGCTGTGCGCGCGCCTTTATGCAGGGGCTGTTTGTCGCGTGCGGCTCGGTGATCATTCCGCTTACCGACAGCGACATAGGCGAAAACCGCCTTCACTCCAAGTATCATCTGGAACTGCGCTTTACCGACCCAGATTTTTTGCAAGCGGTAAGCGCCGCGTACGCGCCAATGGAGTTGAAGTACACTCCGCGCAAAAATCACGGAGTGCTGTATCTTAAAGACAGTGAAAAAATTGCCGATTTTCTCGTATACGTAAACGCGATGTCCGCCAAGTTGCAGTTGGAAAACGTAATTATAGGCAGAAGCGTGCGCAACCGCGCCAACCGACAGCGCAATTGCATTTCCGCCAACATCGACAAGAGCGTGCTGGCGTCCGAACGGCAAACGGAAGCGATAGAGCGGCTTAAACTTAACGGAATGTACGAAGGCTTGCCCGACAGTCTTAAACAAATTGCCGATCTTCGGCAAAAGTACCCCGAAGCCACCCTGGACGAAATTGCCGATATGTCGGGCATATCCAAAAGCGGCGCCAACCACCGTTTCGCCAAGTTGATAGAACTTTCGCACAAGTAACCGCAACACCCGCTTAGCGCGGACGTAAACAAAGGATTTTTTATGAAACAATTTGTACATTTGCATTTACATACCGAATACAGTTTGTTGGACGGAGCAACGCGCATAGACGAGTTGCTCGACAAGTGCAAGCAGTTGAATATGCCCGCCGTGGCGGTTACCGATCACGGCAATATGTACTGCGCTTGGAAGTTTCTCAAAGCGGCGCATGCCGCGGGCATAAAGCCCATTATCGGCTGCGAATTTTATATGTGCGACAACTTGTACAGCGTCGGCTTTGAAAACAAGGAGTATTTCCATCTTATTTTGCTTGCCAAAAACAACACCGGCTACTACAACTTGTGCCGACTCAACTCAATTGCGTTTGTGGACGGTTTTTATTACAAGCCGCGTATCGACTTCGAAACGCTCAAAAAGTACAGCGAAGGGCTTATTTGCCTGTCCGCATGCATTGCGGGGCAGTTGCCGCGGCTGTTTCTTGCCGAGCGTCCCGACGAAGCGCGCGAACTTGCGTTGCAGTACAAGCAACTGTTCGGCGACGATTACTATATCGAAATTCAGCGCCACGGCATAGACGAAGAAGACGAAGTTATGCCGCAATTGATTCAACTTGCGCGCGAATTGGACATAAAATTGGTTGTAACCAACGACGTTCACTATCTCAACAAGGAAGACGCCGAAATTCAGGACGTTATGATGTGCGTGCAGATGAACAAATATCTGGACGACACCGACCGTATGAAGTTTCAGGGCGAAGAATTTTATTTCAAAAATTACGACGAAATGGCACAATTGTTTCCCAACGTGCCGGACGCAATGGACACGACGTTGGAAATTGCCGCCAAGTGCGACGTAAATATAGGCAAAGAAAAACTTTTGCCGCTGTACACTCCGCCCAACGGTATGAGTTCCAAGGAATATTTGTGGTATTTGGTAGAGCAGGGCTTAAAGGTCAAGTATCCCAATGCCGACGAAGAAGTGGTAAAGCGCGTCAATTACGAATACGGCGTAATTTGCAATATGGGGTTTGTTGATTACTACCTTATCGTATGGGATTTCATCAACTACGCCAAAACGAACGGCATACCGGTAGGACCCGGTCGCGGCAGCGGCGCGGGTAGCGTAATTGCATACCTTATAGGCATTACCGAAGTGGAACCTTTCCGCTACAACCTTATGTTCGAGCGTTTTCTCAACCCCGAACGCAAATCCATGCCCGATTTCGACGTGGACTTTTGTATGGATCGCCGCGGCGAAGTAATAGACTACGTACACCGCAAGTACGGCAACGACAACGTGTGTCAGATAGTAACCTTCGGCACAATGGCGGCAAAAAACGCCATTCGCGATGTTGCGCGCGTAATGCGCGTACCCATTTCGGAATCCAACCGTCTTGCCAAGATGGTGCCGGACAACTTTCACTACACTCTCAGGCATTTGTTGGGGCTTGTGCCTTACAAAAAGCCCGAAGACGCCTACATTTCGGACGAATTGATACAGGCGTACAAAGATCCCAATACCCATCATCTTATAGATATAGCCATGCGTATCGAAGGCTCGCCCAGACAAACGGGTATGCACGCCGCGGGCGTTGTTATCTGCCGCGAAAAAGTTTCCGACCATGTGCCTTTGCAGACCAACGGCGGTTCGCTTGCCAAGGGCGGCATAGTAACCACTCAGTACAATATGATAGAAGTGGAAGAGTTGGGTCTGCTCAAAATGGACTTTTTGGGGTTGCGCACGCTTACCGACATCAAAAAGGCGTGCGACTACGTTTACGAAGATTACGGCGTAAAGGTGGATTTTTCCCAACAGGATTACGAGGATCCGGAAGTGTTCAACCTGATAAGTTCGGGCGACACAATGTGTATATTCCAACTTGAAAGCGGCGGAATGTGCGACCTTATGCGCAAAATGAAGCCCACCCATTTGGAAGAGATCATAGCGGGAATAAGCCTGTACCGCCCCGGACCGATGCAGTATATAGGCGATTACATCGACTGCAAGTTCGACAAATCCAAAATAAAATACTTGCACCCGTCAATGGAGTCCATTCTCGGCGTAACCAACGGCTGTATCGTCTATCAGGAGCAGGTTATGCAATTGGTGCAAAAACTTGCCGGGTTCAGCATGGCGTTGGCGGATAACGTGCGTTACGCAATGAGCAAAAAGAAATCGCAAATGATGAAAGATCTGGGCGAACTGTTTGTTCACGGCGGCACTTGGACCAACGGCGAAACGGTGCCGGGCTGCGTAAAAAACGGTATTCCCGAAGACGTCGCGTTGGAAATATACAAGCAGTTGGACGACTTTTCGCAATACGCGTTCAACAAATCTCACGCAACGTGCTACGCGTACGTAACCTATCAGACTGCTTGGCTCAAACGCTACTATCCCGTGGAATTTATCTGCGCGTTGCTCAACAACCGAATAAGCGACATTTCGCAGATAAAAAAATATATGGCGTATGCCAAAACGCAAAATATAGCGGTTTTGCCGCCCGACATAAACAAAAGTCTGGACGAATTCCACGTGGAAAACGGCGCCATTCGCTTCGGCTTGGGCGGAATACGCAACATAGGCGTGGGCGTGGTGCGCCAGATAGTGGAAGAACGCAGCCGCAACGGCGAATTTGCCGATATGACCGACCTGTTTGAGCGTTGCAATTCGTTCGTAAACAAACGCATGGTGGAAAACTTGATCAAGGGCGGAGCGTTCGATTGTTTTAACCGTACGCGCGCCGATATGATGCAGTGGTATGCCGAAGAACTCAGCGACGCAATAGAACACAGCAAAAAGCAAGCCACTGGGCAAATGTCCATATTCGACCTTGCTCCGCAAATCAAAACCGCCGTCCGTTCCGAGCACAAACAGGTAAAGGAATTTCCCAAACAGGTGCTGTACAACTTCGAAAACGAGGTTTTGGGCGTGTATATGACGGGCTCGCCATTGGACGACTACGACGATATAGCCAAACGGTACGCCTTCGACTTCAACACATCCGAAACAATGGCGTATGTGCCCGACGGCAGCGAAGACGGCGAACCCATTCGCCCCAAAGTGGACAAAAAATTTGTTACAACGGGCGGCATTTTGCGCAATATCCGCGTTGTCGTGGGCAAAGATAACCAACGTATGGCGTTCGGCGTAATGGAAGATAAGTTCGACACTATCGAAATTGCGCTGTACGGCTCGGTGTACGAACACTACAAAACGCTGTTTGCCGAAGACGCCTTTGTGGTAATAAAGGGCGTGTTGGGCGAATCGCGCGACGCATACAAAATTACCGTGCGCGAGATCGTCAATCCGCGCGACGGCGGCGCCGTACGCGACGAACCCGAACGCGAGCGGCAGGAAACGTCCGTTACGCTGTGGCTCAAAATGGACGAGCGCGACGACGAAAAGTATTCGCAGGCTATCGATTTGCTGCAACAGTACCCGGGCGAGATCCCCGTCAAGTTCCGCATCGAAGGCAAAAATTACGTGCTTGCCACCAAGGTGCGCCGTTGCAGCGGCGTCGAATACGAATTAAGCGGCGTTTTGGGCGACGGCAACGTGATTTTCTTGGAAAAATAGCAAAAAAATTTCGGTATAACTTGCGATAAAATTTTTTGTAAAATGCGGCAATTCAGTTTGCTTAAAGTAACAAATAGTATATAATATATACAATAATGCAATACATCGGTGAGTCTCGAGTGTCCTTTGTGCAAGCGCGGCTCGCCGTTTCGACATATTGGTAATCGAAGAATATAGGGGAAGGAAGGGAGTAGACAGTACAGAGAATATGATAAGAAAGTTACTTAAAGGAGCCAAAGGGTACGAAGTGCCGTCCGTATTTACGGTATTGCTTGTGTTATGCGAAACCGCATTGGAAGTTGTGCTGCCCATATTTGTGGCAAACATAATGAACACAATGCAACTGTATTCGTTAGGCGACGTACTTCAGCAAGATTTGATATATTTCGACTTTTACAATGCGCATGCGATCGTTACTTTGCCGAAAGGCACTTTTATCGACGGCACGGTGTTGCTCAACACGGTATATACATACGGATTGCTGATGATCGTTTGCGCAATTTTGTCGCTTACGTTCGGCGCGCTTGCGGGACGTTTGTGCGCGGTTGCAGGCGCGGGCTTTTCCAAAAATATGCGCGCCAAACTGTTTGCCAAGATACAGGGCTTTTCGTTTGCCAACGTAGACAAGTTCAGCACGGCAAGTTTGGTTACGCGTTCCACAACCGACGTAAACTACGCTCAGCAGTCGTTTATGATGATCATACGTACGGTAATTCGCGCGCCCGCAATGCTTGTTTTTTCCACGGTAATGGCGTTTGTAAATCACCCCGATATGGCATGGGTGTTTTTTGTGGCGATACCCGCATTGGGCATAATAATGTTCGTTATATCCACGCGTGTGCACCCGCTGTTCAAGTCGATGTTCAAAAAATACGACAAAATGAACGCCGACGTTCAGGAAGACCTTGCGGCGATACGCGTAGTAAAGGCGTTTGTGCGTGAAGACTACGAAGAAGCGAAGTACCGCAATTCCACCGAAGCCGTGCGCCAAGCCAACTTGAAAGCGGAAAAATTGATGATATTGATGAACCCGCTTACAAGTTGCGTAATGTACGGCACGATAATAACGCTGTTGGTCATCGGCGGCATCGATATAGCAAACGGAGAAATTCAATCCGGTACGCTTACCGCAATGATGAGTTACTGCACGCAGATATTGTCGTCGGTAATGATGATATGTTTTATTGCGGTGCAACTTGTAATGAGCCGCGCCTCCATCGACCGTATTTACGAAGTGTTGGAGACCGAATCGGACATCAACGACGGCGCTTGCCCCGACAAAACGGTAGACAGCGGCAGTATCGACTTCGTCAACGTCGATTTCAGTTATTCCGGCAATAAAGACAATCTTACGTTGGAAAACATCAATCTCAGCATAAAATCCGGCGAAACTGTCGGCATAATCGGCGGCACGGGCGACGGCAAGAGCAGCCTTGTGCAACTTATTCCGCGCTTTTACGACGTGTACGACGGCGAACTGCTTGTGGACGGCGTAAATGTCAAGGACTATTCGCTGTACAATCTGCGCGAAGGCGTGTCTATGGTATTGCAAAAGAACGTTTTATTCAGCGGCACCATACGTGAAAATTTGCTGTGGGGCAACAAAAACGCCACGCAGGAGCAAATCGAAGCCGCTTGCAAAGCCGCTTGCGCGCACGACTTTATTATGTCCTTCCCCAACGGTTACGACACCGATTTGGGACAGGGCGGCGTAAACGTGTCCGGCGGACAAAAACAGCGTTTGTGCATTGCCCGCGCCCTGCTCAAAAACCCCAAAATAATGATTTTGGACGACTCGACAAGCGCGGTGGACACGGCAACCGACGCGCAGATCCGCCAAGGGCTCAAACAACTTTCGGCGGATATGACCACGATAATTATCGCGCAGCGTATCTCTTCGGTAGAAAACTGCGACAAAATAGTAATTCTCAACGACGGCAAGATCAACGCCGTCGGCACGCACGAACAATTGCTTGCAAGCAATTCCATCTATCAGGAAGTGTACCGTTCGCAACAAAAGGGTACGGTAGAGCAGGGAGGTGATAACTGATGCCCCCGCGTACTAAATATATGGGCGCTCATCGCCCCAAAAACTTAAAAGGAACACTTGTGCGTTTGCTGTCTTATCTGAAACCGTACCGTGTTCGCATGGTAGTGGTGTTTGTGTGCATTGCCGTGCAGTGCGCGTGCAACGTTCTTGCCACAAGTTTGCTCAATCCTTTGCTTACGGGATTGGCTTTGCCGAACTCACTCGAATCGACCGAACAAATGGCGAAAGAGGGCATAACGCTTACCCCGTTTGATTTCATCAATAATCTTGCGTTCTCTAACAACAAATTGGCGTATTTGGGCGCAGTTGTGGGGTTGATGGCGGCAATTTACGTGCTTAGCCTTGTAGTCAACTACACGCTCAACCGTTTGCTTGTGGCTGTGTCTACGTCCACTATCAAAAAGTTGCGCGACGATTTGTTTGCGCATATGCAGACCCTGCCAATACGCGTGTTCGATACCAACACTCACGGCGAATTGATGAGCCGTTACACCAACGATATCGACATGATGAACGAATTTATTGCGCGCGCCATACCGCAATTTGCCAGCAGTCTTATGACGATCGTGGGCGTGTTTACAATGATGTTCATACAAGATTGGAAATTGGCGTTGGTAATGGTGGGCATGTTGGTGCTAATGGGCATCATCGTCAAGTTTATCGGCGGCCGCTCCAAAAAGAACTTTGTGGCGCAGCAAGCCGCCGTGGGCAAACTTAACGGTTACATCGAAGAACTTACCGAAGGGCAAAAAGTGGTAAAGGCATTCAACCACGAAGAACTTTCCATCGAACAATTTGACAAAATCAACAGTCATTGGGCGGAAGTTTCGGCGCGCGCCAACAGTTACGCCAACGTAATGGGACCGATAATGAACAATTTGTCGCACTTCTTTTACGCGGGCATTGCGGTTATCGGCGCGTTGATAGCGGTAAACGCTTCCAACCCATTGGAATACGTCGGAATAATCGCGGTATTTTTGCTGTATATCCGCAACATTACAATGCCCATTCAGCAAATTGCTCAGCAAATCAACTTGCTGTTTATGGCTGTGGCGGGCGGCGAACGCGTATTTGCCCTTATGGACACGCCGTCCGAAGTTGACGACGGCTACGTAACGTTGGTAAACGCGCAGATAGATCCCGACGGCAACATTACCGAATGTGCCGAACGCACGGGGCATTGGGCTTGGAAGCACCCCCACGCCGACGGCTCGGTAACCTATACCGAATTGCGCGGCGACGTGCGCTTCGAAGACGTAACTTTCGGCTACGAAGAAGGCAAAACCGTCCTGCACGACGTGTCGCTGTACGCCAAACCCGGGCAAAAAATTGCGTTTGTCGGCTCTACGGGTGCAGGCAAAACCACAATTACCAACCTTATCAACCGTTTTTACGACGTTCCCGACGGCAAAATACGCTACGACGGAATAAACATCAACAAAATAAAAAAGGCGGATCTGCGCAGATCCCTGGCAATGGTATTGCAGGATACCCACCTGTTTACGGGTACGGTTATGGACAATATTCGTTACGGCAGGTTGGACGCCACCGACGAAGAGTGTATTGCCGCGGCAAAATCGGCAAATGCGCATCAATTTATTATGCACTTGCCCGACGGCTACAACACCGTGCTTACCCGCGACGGCGAAAACCTTTCGCAGGGTCAGCGTCAATTGCTTGCCATTGCGCGTGCCGCCGTTGCCGACCCGCCCGTGCTTATTTTGGACGAAGCGACCAGCAGCATAGATACGCGTACCGAGTGGCTCATCGAAAAAGGTATGGACGCGCTTATGGAAGGGCGCACGACGTTTGTCATCGCTCACCGCCTGTCCACCGTGCGCAACAGCGACGCGATAATGGTGCTGGAACACGGCGTAATAATCGAGCGCGGCAGCCACGACGACCTTATAGCGCAAAAAGGCAAATATTATCAACTGTATACCGGTATGTTTGAATTAAGTTGACATTCAGTAACAACGGCGTTCGGGTAATTTGTGTTTCCGAACGCCGTATTTTCGGCAAAATTCGGTGCATTTTGCCGCTTTTGGCGCGTTGTTTGCACGCAAACAGTTATATTTTTCCGTCTGCGACGGAAAAGTGTTATTCGCCTACGGCAAGTGTTATTTTGCCTGACGGCAAATTTAAGGTTGACATTATTTGAAAATAAATATTGTCGCAAGATATTTTTTCGGCAATTATTTTTTTCTTACGTCTAAGTTAATGTTGTCATTATCTAAAATTGTTATTATCGTAAAGTAATTTTCGGCAATTTTTCAGTGCTTAATATGCACAAAAAGTCAACGCCGCAACGTTATTTTGTAAACGTTGCGGCGTTTTGCGTACTATATTGTTGTTTTTTATTATTTAATGTTCAATTATTACTTATTGTTTGCTATCGTTTAACAGAGTTTTCGTTTGCAATCGTTTAACAGCGTTTTTATCTGATTGCCTATGTTGCCGACGTGGCGTTCAATCGCCCCTGCTATCGATTTTTACTTGTTGTTTGCTATCGTTTAACAGCGGTTTTTATCTGTTTTTGCCTTGTTGCAGCCCATTTTTTTACTATTTGCGCCGTCAAACGCCCCTGCGGTCATTTTTTATCGGCAGCGAGCAATCGCTCTTTCACGCGCTTGTCAACGTTTTTCGCTTCGGCGGTGGTGGGCTTTTGCCGACTTTTGCGCCGTTTCGTCGTCGGCTTTCGCTATCGCTGCCGCCCTGCGCTATTTGTTTTCGCTTTCGTCGGCGTTTGCGCTCTTTGCCGACTTGGCGTTTTTGCGCGGTAGGTCCTGCGTAAGCGGAGTTTTTATGTCGTGCAGTTCAAGGTCGGACATAGCGCCGCTTTTCCGTTCTATTTTTATTTCCCACTGTATCAGGAATGTCAACGCCGCGCGCAGCAAAATTATCGCGCCCAATATCAACAGTTCGTTCCATTCGCGCACGATAACGGTACGCAGCAACTCGCCGCCCATTTTGAATTCCAACGACAGCGCAATGCCTTCAGCAAGTTTAAGGCGCACGTGTTTTTGCCGCCTGAACAGTCCAATAACCGCCGAAATAATGGCGTAAACAAGTATTACGATACCGATAAATTCCACCAGCAGTATCAGATATTGCACAATTACGTCAAAGTATTCGGATATTTTGTCGTACACTTTGGCAATGCCGCTTTTTTCGGGGACGGCGGTATCTTGGGACGGTTGTTGCTCCGCGTTGTTGTCGGACGGTTGTTGTGCGCAAGCGGTCAACGCCAATGCCAACACGGCAATTACAGCCAAAACAATTGCAATTTTACGCATTTTTTTCATTTCAATTACCCGAGTAAAGTCGTCGGCGCAAACAAACCTTGTTTCCGTCGCAATTACAGCATACCAATTTCGCGGTCAAATGTCAATACCGAATTGATTTTTTGCGGCTATTTAAGCAAACCTTTTGCAAATCCCAGCAGTTGATACTTGTTGGGCGTAGACATTTTGTCGTACAGATCCAGCAGTTCCTTTTCGTCGCGGGTAAGCGCGGTAACAATTTCCGCGTCGGAAGCGGCGCCGCGCCCCAGCAGTTCGTCGGTGGATACTTCCAGCGCGTCCGCCAACCTTATCAAACTGTCCAAGTCGGGTTCGGTCTTGCCCACTTCCCAGGACGAAACGCACGCCCGCGTCTTGTTTATTTTGTCGGCAAGCACCTTTTGCAATACGGATTTTTCTTCGCGGATCTCTTTCAATTTTAACATTTTTGTATAACCTCTGCATATAATTGTTGACCAAATTATCAACAAAATGTTGCTTTATTGTGTTGACAAGCAACAAAATATTGACTATAATGTACCAAAAAGCAACAAAATGTTGCTTTTCAGGCGTTTTTCGGTCAAAAAAGCAACAAAATGTTGCCCGATGTTATAATTTGCCGTTTTCGGGCATTTGCGCGAAATTTGTAACATAAACACTTGTTTTGCCGAAGCCCTGTCAATGTCGCGGCAAATATATTACTATGTGGGTAACCCGCTTGGCAAAGCGCGCAAACGGCGTTGCGGGTAATTTGTTCTTTCGCGCGCGCGTAAACATATAATGACGCATTTCGGCGCAACGCTGTCGGCGGCGTAACACAGCACGCTCCGCACGGTTTTGCGCAAGGCAACAAGCAAAGGAGAGATCGCACAGTGAAAAAGACTGCCTATATTTCGATAATCGTAGCGGTAATATTGATCATCGCGTTAGTTGTAATTTTGTGTCTGCTTGCAACGACGGATCGTCCCATAAAAAACGTTACGTTGGAAGAGAACGGCGTTACCAACGCCGAGTTGAACTTCAACGCCAGGGGGTTGCACCCGTCCGAAAGCCGCGAGTACACAATAGTTTTGCACGCCAAAGTCGGCGGCAGATACGGTTTGTCCTTGCAGTTTGACAACCTTACGGGCGCGCTGGCGCAGTACGTGGAAGTGGAACTTGTGTGCGACGATTATTCGCAACGTATGCCGCTTACGCAAGCCGCCGATACGGCGCAATCTTTCGAATGTGATATTACCGACAAGTATTCGATAACCGTCCGCTTTATTTTGCCCGAGCAGGTCGGCAACGAGGCGCAGGGTGCCTTTGCGGATTTCGAACTGTTGCTTACAGTACAAAGGTCGTAGTATGACGTCGAAAGCATCCGACAAGGCAAAAAAAATACTCAAAATAGCGGCAAATGCACTGTTGTACCTTTTTTTGGCGTTGTGCGTGGCGGCGTTGCTTATTTCGATGTTTTCCAAGCGCGACAAAACAGGTTGCGTAACGCTGTTCGGCAATCGTCAAATGCGGTTGGTCGAGTCGCCGTCTATGGCGGTCAATCCGCAAACCGACGTAAGCAATTACAAAATCAAGTCGATACCGGTCAACAGCATGGTGTTTATTGCCACCGTGCCGCAAGCCGAGCCGCAGCGTAGCGAGTTTTTCGACGGCTTGCAAATAGGCGACGTAATAACTTTTAGGTACACGTATGCCACGCAGGAGACGATTACGCACCGTTTGGTAGACAAAGTGGCGATAGACGGCGGTTATTTGCTGTATTTGCGTGGCGACAACCCCACGGGCGACGCAACGTCCCCGTCCGACGGCGAAACGCAGGTCATCGACACTACTCAAAACCCCGATACGGCAATCAACTACGTAATAGGCAAGGTAACGGGCAAAAGCGTAGCGTTGGGCGCGTTGGTGTCCGTAGTAAAAAAGCCCGTCGGCTTGGCGCTGTTTGTAATAGTGCCCTGCGCAATAATAGCCGTTGTGGAAATAGTGCGCATTGCCAACGTTCTGTCCGCCCGCAAGCGCGACAAGGTTGCGCAGGAAAGCGCCGCCATTGCCGACAAGGCTCAGCAACAGCAGGCGGAATTGGAACTGCTGCGCCAACGTCTCAGCCAATTGGAACAGCAAGCGGCAACAAGCGCATTTTCCGCTCCGCCGGCCGCTTTCGAACAAAACGCCGCCCAACAACCGACGTCCGCCGCCGAGCGCGATCCTGCCGCCGACATTTGCTCAACAACCGCAACGGCGGGTTCGTCCGAGCCGACAACTTCGGCAAGCGCGTTTTTTACGGGCGCAACAAGCGGTCCCCAACCAACGCAATCCGCGCCCCAACCGCGGCACAACTCAACTTCCGTTCAGTCCGAAGGCGCCTTCGACGGCACATCGGAACAATAAAACGCAAAATATTTCCAAAAGGAGAATAACGCTAAATGACTACTTTAATAATAATTTTCGTAGTATTGGCGGGCTTGATGTGCGTATTCAGCGTAACAATAACGTCGGTGGATTTCGCGCAGGAAAACAAGCGCCGCAAGCAAAAACAAGCCGAACAAGAGCAATTGTCCCAATCGGACGCGCACTTGTCGGTATCCGCGGTGGCGGTTCAGCCCGTTGCAGCCGACGGCGCGGTGATGTTCGAAGCGGCAAAGCCCACTCATGCCGCCAAGTATGCCGCGCTTACCGTCGAACAACGCGGCTGGTACGACGAAATAGCGCGTTATGCCGCGGCGGTGGACGGCGTAAAGATCGTCCGCAACGACCATTGCGAAGAATACAAATTGCAAACTCGTCGCGTTGTGCGTATGCGTATACGTCGCGGCACGATAGTGTGCGAATATCAGGTAAACAACCCGGGTATCAGTCGTTACGTTGCCGAAAACAAAGTAAACTTCAAGCAAGCGGCAACGGTGCTCAAAGTAACGTCGTACCGCGAGGTGGGCGCTGCAAAGGACGCAATCGACATAGCGGTTGCGGAAATTGCGGAATTGCGCCGTCAATCCAAGGAGTTGGAGCGTGAACGTCGTCGTCAGGCGTACAAGGAACGTCGGGCGTCAACGCAACAGTCTAACAAATAAAATATGTAAAGGAGGTAATTAAGGTATGTCTAAAAAGATCAGGATTGTGTTGCTGGCATGCGTAACAATACTGTGTTGCCTTGTAATATTGGTATGCGGCAGTCTTGCGTTGTTTACCGACGTGTTCAAGATAACCAACCATTTGCAAGCGGGCACGTTAAAGGTAAAACTTTACCGAACGTCTCTTACAAGCACCGTGCTAAACGCTCGCGGTGAGTTGGAAACGTTGCCCGTCAACAGTACGCGCATAGATTTCAGCAGCGCCACGTCCGAAAACGTATTCGGAGTAACGTCCGGCAACAAAATTGCGCCCGGCTGTTCGTTTGAAGCGACAATGTCCATCGAAAACGGCGGCGACGTAGCGTTTAATTATTGGCTGGAAATCAATTTGGACGGCGCGTCGGCGCAAGAACTTGCAAGTCAACTTACGCTTACCGTAACGTCGGGTACGTCTATGGTAACGCAAGCGCTTAACGCAAGCGGCGGCGTAACACAACTTGGCAGCGACAGCGCTCCCGTCGGCAAAGTAGAACTAAACGGCAAAGGCGTCTTTACCGTAAAGTTGCAGTTTGTCGAAACGGCAGGCAACGCCGCGCAGGACAAGGAAGTAACGTTCGATTTGATAGTGCATGCCGTACAGGCAACCAAGTAAACCATCATTGCAAAAAAATATGGCGGCAGCGTAACGCTTGCGGCTTTTTGCGCTTTTTTGCGCTCAGGCTCGGCGCAACTGCCCTGCGGCAACCGTAGTTGCCGCGTACTCACCGCAATGGCGCGTATGCAAGTGCGGCGTACAAACAAATTTATTCAATCAAAAAAAATTTATATCAGGAGGAAAACAATGAAAAAGGCTAACAAAGTAATACTTATGTCCGTGCTTACGGTAATAGCATGCGTAAGTCTTATTACAGGCGCTACGTTTGCGTTGTTTACCAGCGAAAGCGATGTAAACATTGCCGTAACCAGCGGTAAAGTAGACGTACAAGCAAGCATAAGCGACGTCGTTATGAAGAGCGAACTTGCAGGTTCCAAGGGCGATTATGCCGCTTTGGGCACCTATACTCTCGACGGAAGCAAACTTACCGTCAGCAACATCGCTCCCGGCGACTATGTAACGTTCAAAATTACAATAGTAAACCGCAGTACGGTTGCAACCAAGTGGCAACTTCAATTGGTAACGGACAACTCGGGCGTAGAACTGTTCGATCTGTTGTCGATCCAAGTTGAAGGTATGGCGGGTCTTAGTATGGTAGATACGGGCAAGGGTGAAATGTCCAATTGGGAAGCGCTTGCACCCGTTGCAAGCGGTTCTTCGCAACAAGTGGGCGAACTTACCGTAACCATTGCAATGCCCACAAGCGAAACCGCGCAGGTTGAAGGCGAATGTGTAATCAGCGCCAAAGTCGTTGCCATCCAGGGCAATGCCGAAACCGTCGATCCCGAAGAAGTGGATCGTACCGATCTCAACAAAGTGTACATATACGACCTTGAAGACTTCGAAGCGTTCCGCGACGCAGCCGAAACCGACAATTTTGCACGCAAAACCGTTTATTTGATGGAAAACATCGATCTCGGCGGCAAAGAATGGAAGCCCATTAAGGAATTCAGCGGCACATTCGAAGGTAACGGACAAGTAATTTCCAACCTAAAAATCAATCAACCCGAACAAGACGGCGTAGGTTTGTTTGCAAAACTTTCCGGCGCTACGATCAACAAGTTGGTCATCAGCGGCGTTGATATTGCAGGCAGGAGCGCTGTCGGTGCAATTGCAGGTAGCGCTTACACAGGCACAATTACCGATTGTCAAGTAAAAGGTTTAATCAGTATCAAAGGTAACTATCAAGTCGGCGGTATCGGCGGCGGACAAAGTTACGTCAAGTATAGCGGTTGCTCGGTTGACGGCGCAAGCGGCAGCAAAATCGAAGGCGTTTACAGCGCGAGCGGTCTCGAAGGCGACGCAATCGGCGGTATTGTCGGTTACAACGCTGAAGACGGCAACAGAGTTTTGTCTGATTGCAGCGTAAACAATGTAGAAGTTGCCGGCACTCGCAAAGTTGGCGGCGTAGTAGGTCAACTTGGCGCGGGCGCGGATGTTTCCGGTTGCAGTTTTACCAACGGTAAAGTTACTTGCAATGCGTCCGCAGATTACGCAAGCGCAAATACGGGCAAATTGTTCATCGGCGGTATTGTCGGCGAACAAACAACAACGGCAGACAGCGTAGGTTACGGCGTTTCCGAACTGACCAACAACCGCGTAGAAAACTCGATCCTTTACGCACAAGAAAAGCACACGCAACCCGGCGTAGATCCCGTTATCATCGGCGGTACGCGTTACCAATGGACGTATGTAAAAGTTGACGCATCCAACACCGTTACAAACAGCAAGGTTATGCTGGGCGACATTTGGGTATTGGGACACAACCTTTACGGTGCGGACAGCCCCGAAACGCTTGTTGCGTATGCCGCTGCCACGCACGACGGCAAAATAACTTCCGACGAAACCAATTACGCTCAATTAAAGATAATGGCGGATATCGATATGCTCGGTTACGAACTTGACCCCATTGTCGTTAATCACGGCAGAATAGACGGTAACAGCCACACGATCAGCAACCTTAAAATTAAAACAAGTAAACATGCCGCTCTTATGGAAGGTTCGGGCAACGTCGTTTCCAACCTGACTATCAACGGTTTTGAAGCCGAAGGTTCTCAGGTGGCGGTATTCCTTGCCAACGGTCAAGGCGGCTATGGCGTAGGCGTTAAAGATTGCACTCTCAAGGGCGACATCGAATTGACCTACAAAGGCGAACTCGGCGAGTCGTACCCGTCGGCAGGCGTTTTGATGGGCGTATATCAAGGCGAAGCGGGCTTTGAAAACGTAACCATAGACAAAGATTGCACGGTTGCCATTCACCTTAACGGTTTCACTCCGT
>CANRFV010000005.1 GCA_947629985.1 uncultured Clostridia bacterium
GGCTCGGCTTCGGTGCGAGTTTCGCCGCAACGCAAGCACGTGTACGTGCGTACGCCCTCGGTTGTGCAAGTTGCCGGTGTTGTTATTTGGCTGGGACCGTACAGGTGCCCGTCTGCGCACTGGTTGTTACAAGCAGCAAGAGCGCATACCAAAGTAGAAACCAGCAAAATTGCGAACAAAATTTTGAAAGATTTCTTCATAGTAAATTCTCCTTTTAATTGCGAAAAATATCCAAACAAGGCGCCGATTGAGTCGGCTGCCTTTTGTAGGCGGGGGACCCCGAACAACTTGCCTATACGTAAAACGGCAAAATTCGGGCACTAATATACATATATCAATATTTTACTAAAATGACAACGACGTGTCAATACCTTTTTACAAAAAAAACGAAAATTGTGACAAATTTTTGCGCAAGCGCGTAAGTGAGATTGTTTGCTGCGCAAACAGTTGCGGCGTTGTTTATTTGAACAGTTTATGCAATAAAAAAATAATTGCCGAGAGATAATATCTTATGACAATATTTATTTACAATAAAGTCTAAAAAAGATACGCCGAACCACGTAACTCGGGGTTCGGCGTATGCGTTAAACTAAAATGTACGTTGAGATAGTATATTGCACTATTGCATTGCACGATCGAAGCGCAATCTTAAACTGCACTAAATGTTACAGTGCGAGCGGAAATATCAATCGTGATCTTTAACGTGCAAGCGGAATTTACTTTGAAGTTGTGGTCGTTTGTACCGTCGTCTACAACTCCGCCGCCGCTGAATTGACAACTGTAACCGTTGGCATTCATTTGTCCGTCCCAATCGGGATTGTTGAGTTTGATCTTGAATGTGTCGCCTGCCGCAAAATTGAAGGTAAGTTCGTATTTGCTGCCGCCTACATTGTTGAATATACGCAAGGAACTTGTTGTTGTGGCAGCCCAATCGCCCGCGCCTACCAAGATCCACTCGTCGGACTTGACAGCCTTGCCGCCGAGAGCGGTTACGTAAATGTCTACTTTGGAAGTGCTGACGTTAAGGCGAATTTCCGCCGTGCAGCCTTCGTAAGTAATACAGAAGTTGCCTTCGCTGCTGGTAACAAGGTCGCTGACCTGCGTAACGCCGGAAGCGAACGTTACGGTACCGAGAGAATCGTAACCGAAAGTAGAATTATCGTCCCAACCGTCCGCATTGTTTTTTATTTTGAAGGTTTCGAACGCGGTAAAGGTGTGCGTTACTGAGAATACGTTGGGATCGGACGTGGGAAGCAACACCTGTTCGGCGTCTTCGGACGTTTGATTCCAACTGAACGCGGAACCGGTAAGGATATATTGTCCGCCTTCTACAACAACGGGCTTTTTGTACGGGAGTGTGGCACCGCCGAACAAAGCGACGGTTTCGTCCATATCGAGAGTAAATTTGGCTTCGGTCTCAAAGCCGTTGACAACTTCGCCCGATTTGCCGTATTCGATGTGATCGGCTGTCCAATCGAACGTTGTGCCGGACATAAGAACTACCTTGTAACTGTATTCCTTAAACGGAGCAACGGTAAGCGTTACGGAGAATGTTACGCCGTCGGCAGCGCCCGTCATTTGCTTGGCTGCCGCCCAATCGTCATCCGTGTCGCCGGCAAATGTGCCTGCAAGCCATACGGTGTAGCCTTCAGGCGCTTCGCTGAACTTGGTGGTAAAGGTTACTTCGATTGTTTGAGCGGCACCCTTTTCGATGCTTACAAGGGGATTCTTTTGCGCGTCGAAATATCTTTTGCATACGGAGCATTGATAATGCGCTACTTCCGTGGCGGTTTCGCCAACGAGTTTACCATAGGTGTGTTCGCCCGTGGCGGGAATATCTTCCGTCTTGGTGGCGCTGCAAGCCGTGCAGGTGTAGGTTTTTACGCCCTTGTTACCGCATGTTGCGGCTGTGGTTATTTGACCGTCATCCCAAGAGTGTTGTCCCGTTGCGGCAACGTCTTCGGTTTTGGTTTCGCCGCAGACGGTGCAGGTAAGTGTGCGTTTGCCGGCAGTATTGCAGGTGGGAGCGGGATTTAATTGACCGTCATCCCAAGTGTGCTCGCCCGTGGCGGCAATTTTTTCCGTTTTGGTTTCGCCGCACTTTGCGCAAGTGTAGGTTCTTACGCCTTCGTCCTTGCAGGTGGGCGCTTTGGTAACGTCGCCATTACCCCAAACGTGGTCGCATGTGTTGCACGCGGTAAGGGTAAAGAGAGAAGCGATTACCATTACAACAGCCAAAACAATTGTAAATGTCTTTTTCATAATTTTCTCCTTTTAATTTTCAAATATATGCCGATATGCCGCAAAAGGCAACTCGGCGAGCGTATCCTGAGACTTTTGTGCGTACTCAAAACGGAATTACGGCTGTGCCTTTTAAGCCAAAGTCAAAGGAAATGGAGCGATGAGCGACAGAATTTAGGGCAGCCCGATATCCGTTTTTCCATTTGAGGTTGGCTTATCTTTTGATATATCTGCACTTTTGTGCTGCCCAAAATAATCATCCCATTTCAGCATTAAATCAAAATCGCCTTCGACGGAATATAGATGTTTCATCAAAGCGGCTGAACCTTCTATTTCTCCGGCAGCAATCGATTGCCATACAGAAAAAGGCGTATGAATGACAGTTGTTGGTTTTTCACTAAACTGTTCTACTACGCGGCTCTCCGTTTTCCCCAGGATAATGCGATAACGCTTCCCGATATCGGTATAATCCATATCCAAAATTATATCTGTTCCGGGATACGCTGCCGGATTGTAAAGTGCAGCCATTTGTTTGGTAAAGGTCAGTGAAACATCTTCTTTTTCGCCTGTTTGTTTGATACCCCAGCTTGCGTCTGCCATACGCTCAAAAACATCTCTCGGAAACAGCAATTCTTGCAGTTTTGCGTTTGTTTCTTCTTTGATTCCGCCGAAAGCATACTCCCGACCCGCCTGCTGAACGACGGCAAGATATTCGTCTGTGCGGTTAGATAATTCCGGCACTCTGAAAAGTTCACCTTCTCCGCAAAATAAAGTGGTATAGTTTCCTTTTCCGCAAATCCTGTCAAATTGCGCCGTTACACTATCGTAATTCGAATTTGCTGTATAAAATCCGCAGGTGGAGATTAAAACGGTTTTCTTTCCGCTCATATCATATCTGGCAGGGTGCCCACCGCTTTCTGCATGGGAATTCATAAAAGGCAGCGATAGAGGAAGCTGTCGGTCGATAAATGTTTTTAATTTCCCCGGCAAGCTGAAAAAATACAAAGGGAAACTCCAAATTGTCAGGTCAGCCCACAACAACTTTTCAAGGGCTGACGGCATATCATCGTGAATGCAGCATTGCCCGGGTGTAGTTTTCCAGCAGGAAAAACACCCAAGGCAGGGGTTAATATCCATTTGCGAAATATGAAGTATTTCGATTGCGGGCGAGCAGTCTTCTTGTGAATTGCAGACCCCGGCTAAAAAGGCGTTGGTGAGCCTTAGTGTGTTACTGCGCTCCCCTTTTGGACTTCCGTTGATTACAAGAATATTCATTGTTGCGCCTCCTGCATATTTTCCAGAAGATGAATACAGCTTTCCGACCAGTCAACATATAAAAAACATACAAGAGAATTTTACTAAATTGCACAAACAATGTCAATACCGAATTGAAAATTTGTTGGTTGATTTGTTAAGATTTTTTTAAGCGAACGCACCCTTGCGCACGCAATTGCGCGCATTACCGCCACTTTGCGCAGTACCTTTACTGCGCGCGCCCGAACGCACAATATACCGCGCGGAGAACAAAACGAGCGCGCAGACATAACGCCGAACCCAAGCAAACTCGCAAATATAACGTCCGTCGCACCGCTACGCAAACCGCCTGTTTGCACAAAATATTCGCTAATGACAAAGCGCGCGCAAATACATTATAATTTGTTGTAATTTACAACAAGGAGATAAAACTATGAAACAAGCGAAACAAAGCAAAAGCGCACGCATAAAAACCGACGAATTTGTTGCATATTGCAGGGCGACAAAAAATTTGAGCGACAAAACGGTTGCCGCATACAAGCAGGACCTTAACGATTTTGACAAATACGTGCAACGCACGGGCAAAGCGGACGTTATGCTGTACGTGGGCGAAATGATGGAATCGGGGCGCAAAACGTCCACGGTAAAAAGGCACATTGCCACGCTTACGCAATACTACAAGTACCTTTACAAAAACAACAAGCCCGCAAACCCGATGCTCGAATGGGAGTTCAAACTGAAAACGGAAAAAGTTTTGCCGCGCACCATTACCGTAAACGAAGTAAAACGTCTGCTTGCGGCGCTGTACAAGGCAAAAAACCGCGCCAAAACGCCTTTTGCGCAATTTGAAGCCGCGCGCGATCTGGCTATGATAGATTTGCTGTGTTCTACCGGAATACGCATAGGCGAAGCCGCCGCGCTTACGTACGACGACGTAAATTTGCAGTCGCGCATTGTGCTGATACACGGCAAGGGCAAAAAAGAGCGGTTGATATACCTATCCTGCGCGGAAACGGTAAACAACCTGCGGCAATGGCTTAAAATACGCGTAAAACTGCGCACAACGCACAATTTTGTGTTTGTAAACCGCGCTTGGCGCCCCATTTCGATACACGGCATAGAAGATATTTTTGCAAAGTACCGCCGCGCCGCGCACATCAATTGCAACGCGACGCCGCACTACCTGCGCCACACTTTTGCCACAAATTTGCTGGCAAACGGGTCGGACCTTAGGAGCGTGCAGGAAATATTGGGGCACAGCAACGTGGCGGTTACCGAACGGTACACCGAAGTTACTGCCACGCGCAAAATAAAGGTGCTTAAAAAATACAACTACCGCAACGCGCTGCTGAACGAACCGTCGGAATATCTGACGAGCGACTAAAACACAATTGCGCGCGGGGAGAACGCGCTTGCCGCCGCTACACCCACCGCATTTGCCGATTTGCCCGACAGACAAGCAACGATATTGCCCGTTTGCCTTGTAGGAACAAACGCGCAAACCGATACGACCGTACACGCAAACGCAATTGCGTGGGGGGGGGACAAAAGATGCAAAAAATGCCGCAGACGTAAAAAATCTGCGGCAAAAATTATGCAAAAAAATCAGTCTAACGGCTTCATTGTGGGGAACAGCAACACGTCGCGAATGGATTGGTTGTTGGTAAACAGCATTACCATTCTGTCGATACCTATGCCCAAACCGCCCGTCGGCGGCATACCGTACTGCAACGCGGTAATAAAGTCCGTATCCATAGCGTGCGCTTCGTCGTCGCCCTGAGCCTTTGCCGCAACTTGCGCCGCAAAACGCTCGTATTGATCGATGGGATCGTTAAGTTCCGAAAAAGCGTTGCCCATTTCACTGCAATTGATAAAGAACTCGAACCGCTCCGTAAGGCGCGGATCGGTAGGCTTCTTTTTGGCAAGGGGGCTTACTTCTACAGGGTAATCGTAAATGAACGTGGGCTGAACAAGTTGCTTTTCGACAAATGCGTCGAACATCTCGTACAGCGCGTTGCCCCAAGTTTGTTTGCCCGCGGCAAGTTGAATACCCTTTTGCGCGCAAAGTTCCACCGCTTGCTCGGCGTTGAGAGCGTTGAAATCCACGCCCGTGTATTTGAGCACGGCCTGTATCATACTTAGCGACGACCAATTGTCAAGGTCGATTGTAACGTCGCCGTACGGCAACAAACGCGTGCCGAGAACTTTGTCCGCACAGTGGCAAAACAAACCGCGCGCAATGTCCATCATTCCGTGGAAATCGGTGTACGCCTGGTAAAGTTCGATGGTGGTAAATTCCGGATTGTGTCGTAGGTCCATACCTTCGTTGCGGAACTGCCGACCTATTTCGTACACGCGCTCGAAACCGCCCACGATAAGACGTTTCAGGTGCAGTTCGGTTGCAATGCGCATATACATATCGATATCAAGCGTGTTGTGATGCGTTACAAACGGACGCGCATTGGCGCCGCCCGCAATTGTGTTGAGAATGGGCGTTTCCACTTCGAGAAAGCCGAGATTGTCCAAATACTCGCGTATTGCCTTGATAATGCCCGAACGCAACACAAACGTGCGCTTTACTTCGGGGTTGGCAATAAGATCGACATAACGCTGACGGTAACGCGTTTCCACGTCCTTTAAGCCGTGGAACTTTTCCGGCAGGGGCAACAGCGACTTGGACAACAGCGTTACGCTGTGCAATTTTACCGAAATTTCGCCCATATGGGTGCGGAAAACTTCGCCTTCGCCGCCGATAATGTCGCCGATATCCCAACTTTTGAACCGCTGATAGGTTTCGTCGCCCACTTCGTCGCGCTTGACGTACAGTTGCAAACTGCCGTCGCCGTCCAAAATGTGGCAAAAACTTGCCTTGCCCATTATGCGGCGCGACGTCATTCTGCCCGCAACCGACACTATTTGCGGCTGATATTCTTCGCCTTCGGCATGGTCTACGTACTGCTGTAATACCTGTACGGACGAATGGGTTTTGTTAAATTTGGTAATTTCGTACGGATTGGCGCCTTCTTCGATAAGTTTGGCAAGTTTTTCGCGGCGGATACGCAATATTTCGTTGAGATCCTGCTGCTCGGTTTGTACTTCGGGAATGTTGTCTTGACTCATACTTGCTCCTTGCGGCGTTATCTTTCTACTTTAAGCACGGCAAGCAACTTGGTTTTGCCGTTGGGCAGCGCAACCTGCACCGTTTGCCCTTCCTGCGCCTTGATGAGCGCGGAACCTACGGGAGATTCGTCGCTGATACGTCCCACTTTGAGATCGGCTTCCGCCGTGCCCACTATCGTGTACGTTTTGGCGGGTTGCTGTACGCCGTCCACTATTTCGGCGCAGGTTACGGTAATTTCGTGAATGATCTTTACCATACGTAACTGCGCTTCGATCTCGGCAATTTCGCCTTCCATTTCCGCCTGCGCTTTACGGGCGGCGTCGTACTCGGCGTTTTCGGACAAATCGCCGAACCCGCGCGCGGTTTTGATCTCTTCCGCAATTTCGGCACGGCGAACGGATTTGAGATAATCCAGACGCTCTTCCAACTCTTTGCGACCTGCTTCTGTCAATTGAACTTCGGGCATAATTAACTCCTTTTACGCACAAAACAACCTAAAAGCAACGGCGGCTTTTAAGTTGAATTGCAATAATGATAAAATTTGTATAGTAATTGTACTATAAATGTGCAAAAGTGTCAAGTGCAACAAACGGCATATTTTGACGTTTAATGTGCCGCAAGCGCATGCAATAACGCGCAAAACGGCAATAAATCGGGCGCGTTGCCGCACGCAAAATTCGAGTAAACCCACGCGCCGCGCGCACAAAATACGCGTATGCGCGCAGATATCGGCGCAAAATTATTTTTTGGGCGCGTCGGATTTGACCTTTTTGCCCGAAATGCGCCGCGCAATAACGTATGCCAACGATTTTTTAAGGCGGACGGCGTTAAAGGGGCACAGTTCCTGACAGCAATAACAGCGTATGCACTTGCTTTGATTTACCTTGGCTTTGCCGCGGACGATCTTTATAGCCTGCGCGGGACAGTGCCGAGCGCATTTGCCGCAACCGCGACAGGTCGAATCGGGGTGAACCTTTTGCGTGAGTAATTTTTTTGCCAATTTGCGAATCAGCGGCGAACGGTCGTCGAAAAAGCCGCTCGATACGGTTTGAACCGCCTTGAAGTCGGAAATAAAACAGCGGCGCCAAGCGGCAAAGTCGAAATCGACGTCGGACAAATCGGCTTGGATATAGCCGCGCTTTACCGCAGTTTGCAGTACGGGCATAGAAAGCGGATCGTTGCAAAACAGCGACACCGCAACGGCGTCGGCGGCGTATGCGTCGGCAGAGGCGATTATCTGCCCGATAAACTTGGGCGTGCCGTTGGTGGGACCTTCGCCGTCCATACCCCACACCGCGTCGATGACGTTAAGGACTATTTTGCCGTGCGCGTACCGTTCCAAGTCGCACAACAGGTTGCAAAAATCGGGCAAATCGGGAAAACGACTGTGCATTTCCACCTTTACCAAGCCGGGAATAAGCCCAAACAGGTTTTTTACCGCGCCCGTGTAACCCGCAAAAGTGTGCGTTTTGAGTTTGCCGACGTTTATTACCACATCGGCGGACATAAACGCGTCGGTAAGTTCGCATTGCGACAGGGCAACGCCGTCTATTTGCGCCGTTACCGTGTTGAAATTTTGATTGAGACGGGCGGCGGTACGCTGTTCCACCTGCGTCATACCGCACTTGGAGTACACCGCGCCCAACATTCCCTTGGTGTACAAGCCCGCGCAACTGTCGCCTACGGTTACGCTGTCGGTTACGGTAAGCAAGCGATTGCACAGCGCAACCACCACTTCGGGGTGAGTTGTGCCGCATTTGTCGGGGGACATTTCGCGCACGAGATTGACTTTTACAAATACCTTGGCGTTGCGCGGAACGATAGACTGTATTCCGCCCAAACTGTCGAGTACCGCGTCTACGGCGCGTTGTACGTTTTCGGGTAGATAATCGCCGCACTCGGCTGCGGCAACACGTTTCAATTCGGTCATAATTTTACAAATCGGCGGCGATTTGCGCGGCAAGTTCGGCAAAATCGCGGCAAGCGTCGTTTACGGTGCGCTTGTATTCGGCGTAACCGCCGTAAACGCTGTCGGCAATGCACTTTACCAACAGGCAAGGCACGCGATTGAAGTTGCAAGTAAACAATATGCCTGCCGATTCCATATCGCACACGTCCGCGCCGAAATCGGTATGCAGGGCGGCTTTACGCTCGGCGGAGTCCACAAACTTGTCGGCGGACGCGCACCTGACCAACGGATAGGTATGCGCGGCAATCGCCTTGTTTAGCAAATATTCGTCGGTTTGTACCGCGGTCGCGTCAAAACAGGCATACCTGCCCATAGGCGTGCCGTCCACGAAGGACGTATCCATATCGTAATGCACCACGTCGCGCACATACACAAAGTCGCGCAATGCCGCCTGCTCGGTAAGCGCGCCCACTACGCCGAAATTGAACACAAAATTTACCTTGTAATGTGTGATAAGCAGTTGCGTGGCAGCCGCCGCGGCAATTTCGCCCACATACGGCGGACAGCACAGCACGGCGCTGTGATCGCCCAACTTAAAGCGGTAAAAAGTAAAGTCTCCCACCTGTTCCGCAACCGAATCGGCACCGATAAACGACGCCGCTTCCTTACGCATTGCGGTAAAAATTCCTATAACCATATTTGCTGCGCTCCCAAAGGCTGTGTGTAAAATGCGGGCGTACAAGTTGCTACAACGGCGCGGTCAAGTTGAAAAATGTCGGTATTGCCTTGCCGATATTTACGCCGCGACATTTGTTGCCCCTGCCTACTATTAAAACGTCGGGTTGCCCCGACAAAGTTACCTGTGCAAATTTTACCCGCAAAGCGCGTTTTGCGCCGCATGCAACGCCGAACGCCGCAATTGCAACGCAACGGGCAACGGGCGCATCGGCGCGGAATAAAACCTGCAAAAAAATTGGAGCGGGTAACGGGAGTCGAACCCGTAACTACTGCTTGGGAAGCAGTCGTTTTGCCGCTAAACTATACCCGCATTGTATTTGGCGCTAGTTGCGCTTTTTGTCCTTTTCCGGCACGGCTTCGACGTCGAGCAGGTCGAAATCGACGCTTTCCACAAAGTCGCGCGGCTTGAAGCGCGTGTTGTTGAACATTACAAAATGATTGAAGTTTACGCGCGTGGCGACGGGCGTGGGAATGTCCATTTGCTCGCATACGTTTTGCAACAACGACACAAATTCGTCCAAATCGGCAACCGAACCGTACTCGTACAGCGTACTGCGAGTTATCTTTTCGTCCGATACCGTTTTGACCCAAACTTTCATAAGCATTGTTATTGTATCAAAAAAAACGCAAATTGAAAAGCGTTTTTTGCACAGAGTTTGCATTATATCGGCTTGGGATTGACAAACCAGCCGTTTTGAATTATCATTACCGTATAAAATAGCGCCAAAACGGCATACGACGGACAAAACTATCGCGGACATATTTATGAATACAGATATATACAACGGCGGGGCGAGCGTGCAATACAACTATCCCGCGGACACCACATTTTTGTTTGCCGACGTGGAAACCGCCAATCAGGCAAACGATACGATATGCGCAATAGGCGTAATTTTGGTAAAAAACGGCGTGCAAACGGGGTATTATTCGCTGATAGATCCGCTTGCGCCCATTACTTTGACGTATATACACGGCATTACTTCGCAGGACGTGCAAGGCGCGCCCACATTGGACAAGTTTTGGCAGGTAATACAGCCTCTTGTCGGCACGGACGACTACGTTTTTGTGGCGCACAACTGCTACTTCGACCTGACCGTAATGCACAAAGATCTTGCGCGCTACGGCATACCGTTTGCGCCCAAACGCTTGTTGGATACGATGTGGGTGGCGCGCGACATAATGTACAACCGGCGCACGGTGCGCGGAGACTTGAAACTTGACGTTTTGAGCCGACGTCTCGGGGTGGGGCTTGACCACCACAACGCAGCAAGCGACATTGCCGCAACCAAACAAGTGCTTGACAAATTGCTTGTGTTGGGCAACCGAAACATAAAAGAATTTATCCGCCCGTCAACGCGGGCATAATGCAAGCGTCCTTAACCAAGGACGCTTGCGTGTTTTTGTTATACGGTATGTCGAAAATCGGCAGAAATTGTTGTTCGACTGTTTTTTTTGCCTTAGCGGGTAAATCGATGTCGCTTGCGCCCGCGCTGCCGACAAAATCGTCTGTCTCCGCGCAATTTACTTGTCTGCGACGTTATCGGTGCCTGCGCCGTCGTTGTTGTCGGCGGTATTGTCGTCGTTGCCGTTGGCGATGTCTGAGACGTTATCGGTGCCTGCGCCGTCGTTGTTGGCGTCGATATTGAAGTCGCCGTTGGCGTTGTTGTCGCCGTTATCGGTGTCGGTGGCTACGCCGTCGCTATTGACGGCGCAATGCGAACAACAGCCGCAATTGCCCGAACATTCGTCGCAGCAAGGCGATTTGCCCTTTCTTTTGCGGACGATCGCCGCAACGGTTACGCCCGCCACAATGGCTACGCAAGCCACAATAAGTATAATTTCCAACGCTCCCATAGTGTCGTATTCTCCCAATAAGGCTATTTAGCCACGGTAAGCGTGCTTTGAGACAGGCGTTTGTTGCGCAAAATAATTACGGTTACAACCGCCGCCGCAACAGCCAGCCAAATAAACAGCGTCCACCACCAAGAACCTATCGTATACACTATTGCGCCCACGGTGTAACTTGTCGCTATCCAAAACAGCAACGTCCAATTAAAGCGTTTTTTGTTGCCCAATTCGCTCTTGGCGGTACCCACCGCCGCAAAGCAGGGGATAGTGGTCATATTGAACGCGATAAAACTGATAAGCCCCGGCACGGTAATACCCGTTGCGGCAATCATAGCCAACACGGCCTGTATGCCCGATTCGTCCGCGTAGATGTCCGCGGCGTTAAAGCCGTTAAGTTGGGGTACGCCCGCGGCAATAAGGCAAGCGCCCAGCGTGGCAAACGTGGAAATGACGTTTTCCTTGGCGATAAGCCCCGCAACGGCGGCAAGCACAAACACCCAGCCGTAAGCGCCAAGTTGACTGCCGAATCCCAGCGGCGTAAACAGCGGCTGAATAAGGCGGCTCAATCCCGCAAGAATACTGTCGTTTATTTGTTCGTCTTGCAAAAAGCGCCAATCAAAGCCGAAGTGCGTAAGCACCCAAATTACTATTGTAGACGCAAGAATTATCGTAAACGCCTTTTTTACAAAGTGTTTGGTTTTGTCCCACAAGTGCGCCATCAAATTTTTGAATTGCGGCACGTGATATGCGGGCAATTCCATAATAAAGGGCGGAGTTTCGCCTTTCAACGTGGTACTGCGCATAAGCAACACGCTTACTATTGCCACTAAAATGCCCAATATGTACATTGCGTAGGTAATAAGATCGGCATTGCCGCCGCCGCTTGCAAAGTGCAGCATTACCGCGCCCGCAACAGCCGTAAGTATGGGCAACTTGGCTCCGCACGAAAAGAACGGTATTACGCGCACTGTTGCGGTGCGTTCCTTGTCGTCGGCAAGGGTACGAGTGTTGATCATTGCGGGTACGGAACAGCCGAAGCCCATTATCATAGGCAAAAACGAACGTCCCGACAAGCCGAAACGGCGAAACATTCTGTCCAAAATAAAGGCGATACGCGCCATATAACCGCTGTCTTCCAATATGGAAAAGAACAAAAACAGCGTAAGGATAGGGGGCAAAAAACTAAGCACCGCGCCCAAGCCTTCGATTATACCGTTGTTGATAAGCCCTACTGCCCAAGGCGCCATTCCGCTGCCTTCCACAAGACCGCTTACCCAGCCGAACAGTTCGCCTACAAGCATATCGTTCCAAATGTTGTTTACAATTACGCCGGGCGAATATATCGTGCCGTCGTAAATGGTTGCCAGCCACCTTACGCCGTAATTCAGCGGTTCGCCGTCGGCAGTAAGCAAGCCCAGATCTTCCAACGAAGGCAACGGGCTGTTAGCCCAATCGGCAAAGGTAGAAACAAACAAAAAGTTTTCCGAAAAGGTAAGGTGGAATATGCAAAACAGTATTACCAAAAATATGGGTATGCCCGCCCAACGATTGGTAAGCACTTTGTCCGCCTTGTCCGAACGGCTCATTTTGAATTTTTCCTTGTTTTTGCGCGTAAGCACGGGGGCAAAATACTTGGATATGTACTTGTAACGCCCGTCGGCAACAAGCGCTTCGAAGTCGGTGCCGAAAGTTTCGTCGGTAAAAGTTTTTTTGAATTCTTCCACCATTGGCACGGTTTCTTTGTGCATAGCAACTTCTATTTCGTCGCCTTCTACAAGTTTGATGGCGTGAAACAGCGGATTGGCAACATTTTGCCCTGCAAGCGCAATTTTTACGTCGCCGATAAGGTGTTTTAGTTGCGTTTCGTTAAGCACGGTTGTGCCTGCGCGGCGTTTGTTGCTTTCGTTAAACGCCTTGTCCATAAGGTCTTTTAGCCCTTGCTCTTTAAGCGCGGATATTTTTACCACGGGCACGCCGAGACGCTTTTCCAATTCGCTCTCGTTAATTTTGTCGCCGGCTTTTTCCACCGCGTCCATCATATTCAGCGCAATAACTACGGGCACGTCCATTTCCAATATTTGCGTGGTAAGGTACAAATTGCGCTCCAAATTGGTGGCGTCCACAATGTTTATTACGCAGTCGGGCTTGTCGTCCAATATGTAGTTGCGCGCAATAACTTCTTCGGGAGTGTAGGGCGAAAGGGAATAAATGCCCGGCAAGTCCACTATCGCAACGGGTTCGGCGCACTTTTTGTACACGCCGTCGCGCTTGTCTACCGTAACGCCGGGCCAATTGCCTACGTGCGCGGTAGACCCCGTAAGGCTGTTGAACAGCGTTGTCTTGCCGCTGTTGGGGTTGCCCGCAAGCGCAAATCTCTTCATTGCCGCACCTCCAATGTTACGCATTGCGCTTCGGTAATGCGCAAAGTCAGTTCGTAACCGCGTACCGTTATTTCCAACGGGTCGCCCAGCGGAGCGCGTTTGCGCAACAGCACTTCCGCACCGGGCGTAATGCCCATATCAAACAAACGACGCTTTATTTTGCCTTCGCCGCCGACGCTTTGCACAACGCCGTGCTGGCCTATTGCAAATTTGTCCAATGTTGTTACCATTACTTAAATCTCCTTGTATGTATTTGTATCAATCTGCCGCAGGCAGAATTAACCTATGTTGTACCGCTTGACCGCATATATAAACAACGCCCCACCGCAACAGGCGCACGCTACGGGCGAACTGCACCGCAACGCACTTTGCCGCCGCCAAAACTGCCGCCGCAACGCGCCAAAAATGCCGCCCAAACGCGGTAAAACGCAAACGCGCCTACACAACAAAAATCTTGGTAGACAAATTGTGGTCCAAAGCGATCTTGCCGTCCTTTATTTTGCAAACTACCGTGCCACCGCTGTTGCTCATTACGTTGAGCGTGCTGTTGATGGTTATGCCCAAACTTTCCAAATGTTTTTTTGTTTTGTCGTCGGCAATAATGCGAACGATACGCAATTCGGTGTTGACAGGCGCTAATACTATCGGCATAAAAATCTCCTTGGTACGTTATTCGTTTGCGCAAACGCGATGTTGCGCAAGAATATGAAACTTATTTCAATTTCGTGTTTATCATAACACTATTATAATCGATTGTCAAGCAAAATGTGATACTTATTTCACGTTTTTTTGCGCAAATTTACTGCACTAAGTATGTATTTACGCGCGGGCAAATAAATGCGGACAAAAAAAGTAAACGTTCGGTTGGTTTGCAAATACAAATTACGTTGCCGCAAAACAAAAAAAATCACATTCAACCTACGGTCAAATGTGCTGTCTTACGCAAAAGAAGATTTTGCCGCACTGTTACGTAGCGCGCTTGCGCGTCAGCGGACGCCTGTGTTTGCGCGGCGGCGCAAACACGTGCGCAGCCAAAAGGGGCAGGAAATAACGACGTAAAGGGGAATAAGGTACACAAAGGCGGGCACTACCATCCACAACACGGGAAAATAAAAGTCCTTGCCGCCGTTGATATTGAAAACGTCGGTTTTGAGAAAGCGCGGCACAAGCGGGTCCAGCAAAAACGCAAATTGCTCAAACATCGGCCGCACGCCAAAGGTAAAACTGCTGTTGCGAAAACCCGGATCGAGCAGGTCCGCATACGACGCATCTACCAGCCCAATGCCGATAAGGAAAAATTCGTTAAGGCAAATAACTGTTTGCCACGCCAAAAACATCAACGGTATTACCCAAAACTTGCGCAGCCGCGGCACGTACACTCCGCGAATAGCCGCAACAAGCGGCACCGCAAGCAAATTGATGTGGCAGATGTAAAAGCGCAACGTGTCAAAGGCAAAAGGCGGCATACCCAGCGTTTCTATCGGGTAGGCAAGCGCAGCCAAACCGCCGCAAACGCCAATAAAGTACATAAAATCGTGCAAAATGCACTGCCTGCGCAACAAAAAGATAAAGGGGAAAAACACGGTGGAAACTGCGCAAAGGTTTTCCACCGTGGAACGGCGCAGAGACATAGGAAAATCGGTGCAATACGGCACGAAAAATTGCTTGATAAAGTGCAACGCAAAGTTGCAAAAGATAATTACCAACAATATTGTGTGCGCCGTCCGCGCGCTTACCTTGCGCACTATCAACGCCAATGCGGTAATGTACACCACCGCAATTGCAATATACGCAAAGTAAAAACCGTTGCCTATTTGTACCGTCATAATGTAAGTCAGTTGTGTTGTAAGTGTGCCAAGCGCGCAAGCAATGCGCGCACAAGCGTTGTTGTATGTTGTTACGGGCAATGCATACCATATCGAAGATTGCACGCCGATACAGGTAATGCGCACCCAAGCAAACGGGGTGTGCCCAAGCGGTTGCGCGCAGTTACTTACGCGCCGCGCAATGTTGCAAATGCCGATACGTACGCCGCCGCAAAGGCAATGTTGCCAAGCACAAACGTACTTGGCAACATTACGGGTGCCGCAAATGGCAAGTACGCAACGCGTGCAATACCTGCCGCGGTAATTACCCGTTTGTCAGCAATATTCTTCTTTACGTTCGGGCAGGATCGTGTGAGACGCAAGCGCGTTGGCGGTTGCCGCCACATCTTCCACCGCTTCGCCGTTAATTACCCCCGAGCCGTCGGGCCATTTTACGCCTTCGAGAGAGTTTTTAAGGTGGGTCATATGATCCTGTTCACGCCCTTCTATCCAATCGGTGTTACGATATACCTCTTGCGTATGCCACTGAATATGACTTACATTCTTTACCGGTTTTGCATTATACCCTTTCCCTGTGTATGAGGTGTATTGACACAGCAAACGGATATATCTGTCATTCGAGAAAAGTTCGCTCATATTGCGGCCGTTGTAATCTTCGGAATCGGTTTTTAATCCGCCGTCAGAATCCACCGTATTATCGTAAACAAATATATTGTAATGCAAGCTTTGCATTTCCGCATCAATCGGGGCTGTTACCTTGATGCCATTTGCCAATTCGCCTGTTGCATCGTATTTCCCTGTACTTTCGTTCCAGAAATTAAGCGTAACCGTACTGTTGTGTGATGGTACACTTCTACTATACAAAAATACATTCGCAAATCGAGTACCCCACCAAGCCGCCGCATCGTATTTGGGGGCGGGGATAAGTTTATCCGGTGTCTGACCGAACCATTCCAAATACGGATCGCATGCCTGCATATACGGAGTGAAGCCATACATATCCATCAAGAAAGCACCAGTGCCTATGCTATTTCCAAGTTGCAAATATGACATATAATTCAATTCATCAACAAAGCCCTTGAAGTTATAAACGACGTGATACTCACTGTCCTTGTTATCAGATGTAAACCCACCGACGGATTCGTTGACTACAACATTTTCGATATATGCGGTTGACGTACTGTAATAGAGTTGTAGAGCACTTTGTGAGCAATATCTTAACACGGTATTTTTAAGATAGATACGACCGGGATCGCTACCCCAAGGAGATATCTTGGAATAATTTTCTATTGTGCTATAATAGCCATATTGCATCACCAAGACAACACATTGGTTTGCCTTTGTTATGGTATCTTTCGTATTAGACGCCTTGACGTCGGTATTTATTGCCTTTTGCAAATAAACGCCCCAAGCTGTTCCCGTACCGCCATGCGCCATCATTTGAGCGTTTTTCGCTTCAAAATTGACCTGATAACCATTGCCGTATATGATTGTCTTGCCTAAAACGCTTGAATCCGAACTATTCCATGGTTTGTCCCCATTCTCGTTTGTGCGCGTAAGAATAAGATCCTTGTCGGTTGCTTCGGATTCTTTGTCAGCATCGCCGGAAAGTTCGCCCGGTCCGTACAAGTTTTCGTGCAAGACAATATTACTGTTAGCATAATATCCCGTAGCGTTAAATACATTGACCAGAGCGTTGTCCTGCAACACGTTGAAGTTGAAGTGTGTGTTTACTCCCGTGTCTACATCTTCAACGCCGTCGTCCGCTTCTACACGCAGATAGGAATATGCGCCTTCACTTGCCGCAAAAGTACGTCCGCTGCCGTCGTAATTGTCGAT
Organism: uncultured Clostridia bacterium; assembly: GCA_947629985.1. Taxonomy (GTDB): domain Bacteria; phylum Bacillota; class Clostridia; order Christensenellales; family CAG-314; genus Fimimonas. Next base: position 17,158 of record CANRFV010000005.1, read on the forward strand.
GTTGTCTTCTACTGCACTCCAATCGGAACGTTCGAAGAAGTTGCCGAAGTAGTCGTTTTGTACGTCGGACTCCGACAGCCCCGTAAAGTTACCGAAATACAGGCGGGCGTAACCTTCGGCGCCCTGCGAATAGACGTCTATCCAAGGAATATCGAGCGCGGCGGTATCGACATACTTGCCGTCTTGGACGACGGGAGAGCCGTTTTTGTCCAAACGGTATGTGCCGTCGCTGTTTTGTACAATTGTGTACACTTCGTTACCCGCAGTTACGGTTGTACCGCGCTGTGTAACCAAAACTTTGTTTGTGTCTGCCTTGGAGTTGTAGGCGGTAAACGTAAACGTAAGCGCGGACAAGTTTTTGGACGGGGTGCCGGTGGCAGTATTTACAAGCGCTTTGAGCGGAATGAGAATGTAGTCTACCGTTGTGCCGTCGTAAGAACTGTGCTTGGCAAATACGCGAACTTGTTGGTACCCCTTGTGGTTATCTTCGTAACTGCTACTGTCGTAACCTACAAAGCCGATCGAAGCGACGTCGATACGCGAAAGGTTGAAGTTTACGCTACGCTCACCGCACGTAAGGGTTACGATTTGGTCGGTAAAGCCGAGCGCGGCTTCGTCGGAAGGCAGATTTACGGTTATTATAACGGACGTGGCGTCATTTACGTTATAGTCCGCACTCCAACCGGCGGGCAGAGAGTTACCGAAACTGAACGCTTGGACAAATTTGTCCTTGATGTCGTCCGACTTGTAGTCGCCCAAAGGCACGCCGTCTACCTGGGGCAACGTTACCTTTACCATAAAGTAATCAGCCATTTCGCACGGGAACAAATAAGTTTCCGTTTGACCGCTCATTTTGAACGGTTCGCTTGTGTAAGCGTTGCCGTTGATGGGCTTATACGACAAGGTGTAGTCGCAATCGAGCGCGGTAATGTTGCTTTGGCGCAGGTTGACGGTAAAGGCTACCGTTTCGTTTTGCGCCACGGCAAAGGTTATTGTGGAAATTTTGTCATCGACAGTTACGGTTACGCTTACCGAATTGCCGTCGCCAAGTTGCAACTGCTGCCATTCGCCGTCGTTTACGCGGTATTTTACGTGCTTGTCTGTAATGGACATACCATCGTTGCGGCTGCCCGACAATGTGAACGTAAGGCTGCCGAGTAATGTGTAGTAATGCGTTGTGCTGTCCAGCGAAACTGCGCCGCATTTGACCGAAAGAACTTCGGCAAGTTTGGGCGAGACGATTTCGAGCGTCAACGATTGACCTGCAATGTTGAGTTGAACGGTTTCGTGGTCGGTATCCGAACGCGACGTAAGCACAATGTCGATGCCTGTGCGGTCGCCATTGATAGCCGACGTGTATTCGAACGACGTATTGCTGCTGAATGTGATTTGACCGAGAACCGTTTCGAGCGAGATGTCGGCAGGCGCAAACGACGACTGTACAACGGTAAGAGTTACCTTGTCGCCGATATTGGCAAAGGTAATTGTGCCGTTGGGTTGCAATGCACTGCCGTTGTAGTTGACGGTGGGAACGGTATCGAGTTTGCCGTCGGACGAACTGACCGAAATGCCGCGCTCTGCGCGTACTACGTCTATTTGCTCGTTAGGATTGACGGCTTGCAGCAGTTCGAGCGCCTTGTCGCCGTAGCGCACTTGCGCGGTAATTGTGCCGTGCAAGTTTTCGATATTATACGTGCCCGTGTAGGTGTAGGATTGGGCATTTGCCGTCAGTTGCACCTTGGAATCGTTTACAAACAGTTCCTTGCCTTCCATTATGCCGTCGGCAGGGTCTACGTTGAGCGTGATTGTGTAATTTACTTGTTTGCCTGCGGTACGGAAGCCGTCGGCAACGTCGAAAGATATTGCGTCTACTGGAACTTCGCGGTCGACGTAAATTTCGACGGTGTACTCCGTCAATACTTCGGTTGCGGCGCGCCTGGGATAGCCGAGAGCGCCGGATCCGCTGTGAGCGCTGCCCGCGGGCACAAGTTTGATTGTGATTGTGGCAAAGCCGCCCTTTTGCGGAACGAAACGCACCACGCCGTCGTTATCCTGCACGGTAACTACGTCCTTACCTTCGGTAACGTCGTACTCGGCAACGTAGCCTTCGGGCGTGTTCATATCCAACAGGGCGCTTTGTTTGGTGCCGTTGTCGTGTATTTCGAGCGCGACGCTTTGTTCGACGTGTTCCGTATCGACATTGACCTGAACGTCGCTATTGACCGGCGCAAGGTAGGTAACGGCAACTTGCGCGGACACGGTAAAGTTGTCGCCGTCCTTGACGCCGACGGTAAGGTTTGCCGTGCCTTCGGTGCCGTTGAAGGTGAGAATTGTGCCGTCTAACGTTGCGACAGACGTATCGGCAAGCGCGTAACTCAACTTGTCGGTGTGGTTGAATGGGGTTGCAACAACACCCAAGTAGCGCGGACGCGCGTCGGGCGAAAGCAGTTCGCCGATATTTACGCTTCGGCTACGAACGTTTACTGCCGAAAGGGCGTTGCCGTCCGCACCGACAAACGACACGGACTGCGTGTTGCGCGTTACCGTTACGGTACACACGTCGGTGGTAAACTCTTTGAGTTGCTCGGTTGCGGTATCGTACTTGCGCGCATGTATTACTATTTGCACTACGCCCAGCGGCTGTTCGTCGCCGACGTTGTTGAGCGTAAACGTGTTGTTGGCGCTGTTGAAGGAAATTAAGCCCGCACTGCCGCTGAACGACACGTCGATTATTTGACGATAGGCGCCGTCGGGATTGGCGCGCAAGACAATATCCGACAGCGTCTTGCCCTTGTATTGGTCGTAATCGAAGGTGTAGTCGGTTTTTTCGAACAGGTTGCCCAAATAGTAGCCGTAGGTACATCTGTAATTGACTGCGGCGGACGCGCTGTGCCCCCTGCCGTCGGCTGCCGTTGCCGTTACGGTAACAAAGCCTGCCTTGGCAAAGGTGATATTGCCGTTGCCGTCGACCGAAGCGACGCTGTCGTCCGACACGCTGTACGTTACGTTATACGTTGCGTTGGCAGGGTAAACCGTCAACGCGGGAAATTGCGCCGTAAGTTGCGCCGTTACTACCGACGACACCGATACAGCCGCGCTTACAAGCGGTTCGTGGCAGGTTACGGTTATTTGCGTGCTTACGGCAGGGTTTTCGGTAGATGTTGCCGTTATTGTTGCCGTGCCGGCACCGTGGCAAACCGCGTCGCCCGTGATTTTGTTTACGGACAAAACGGCTACGTTATCCGAAGTAAATTCCACGCCCGTAACGGCTTCTTGCGGAATTACGCGCACGGCAAAACGCTGCGTTTCGCCCACGTACATATCGTTATTGACGGAATCGAACGCCAACGCGTGTACGGCGGTATCGGTTACGATAACTTTAAGGCTTGCCGTTGCGGCGGCATTTTCCGTACTTGTTACGCGAACGTACGTTTCGCCGAAATATTTGGCGGTAAGAGTGCCGTCGTTGGAAACTTGCGCTACGCTATCGTCTTCGACAGTAAAGCGCAACGAACGGTTGTCCGCTTCCAACGGAAAAACGTTTACTGCCAACTGTTGACGCGGCGGCTGCGATTCGTCCTTTAACAACAACACCAAGGTGTCGTTGTAGGCAAATTCGACCGACTCTACATAAATGTGAGTAATAAAACCGATAATTGCACCGCTTACCAACATGATAAGTAAAATTATCAACGGCAGCAGTATTATTACCGACGTCATCAATTTTTTCATATCTTCTCTCCTTGTGTTACTCTACCTTGCGATATTTTTCATTTGCGGTAAACCAAAATACCAACGCATTGATAACCGCATATACCACGCTTACGCCTACCGGAATAAGCGCCGCGGCAAGCATACCGCCGTTTTCCATTGCAAACGGGAATATAAGGCTGATTGCGCCCATTATTGCCGCAATTACCAAGCCGATAAGCAACATTATTGTTATATTTATCTCTTCCGGCTCGCCGTTGGCTTTCGGTTTGAGATTGGGGTTTGCCAAGTTGAGATTGATACCGTTAAGCACCAACCCGAACACAAGCACTATTTGCGTTGCAACCAAAATTGCCATTTGTCCTACGCTGACAAAATCGAGTACAACAAGCAATATTGCGCTGATAAGCAACGCCACTACGCTGACCGCTATGTGCAAAAAGCCCTTTATGCACAACTGCTTGCGGTATGATATGGGCAGTATTTTGGTAATATAAAAGTTTTTGCCTTCGGAACTGATGAGCGTACCCGAAAAGGAACATATCATTGCCATAAAGGTTGTAAGCACCAACATAGACGCGCCGAAATTTACGCCGTCGCCTACCTGCGCCGTACCTACCATATCTACAAGCCTGTTGCAGAAAAACACCATTACGGGTGTGGATATTGCCACGCCCAAATAGAAATAGGAATATGTTTTGGTACGTATTATATCTTTTAGCCCGTAACGCAGCATTGCGCGCGCACTGCCGTAACCGTCCAACGCCGTGCGCTTGACGCCGATATCGTAGCCGCCGTCCAGCGCCTTGGTGCGTACCTTGGAGTATACCAAACGCGCCGTGGCAATTCCGCCGGCAATTACAACCGCGCTTGCGCCCAACAATATGCCCAAATTAAGCCAAAACTTGTCGGTAAAGAACATTACGTGCGACAGCCAAAACGCGGGATTGTAGTAGCCGTCCAAGCCGACAAGCACTTTTTGCCAGATGTCCAGCGTGCCCTGCGTCCAGGTGTTGTGTATAAAGAACTGCGCCAATACCGTAAGAATGTAATCGTACAGCACAAAGCAACCTACCAAAAATACCACAAATACCACCAAACGTACCACGCGGTGCTTGTCGAGCAGGGATATTACGAACATTACGGGTATGGCAATGAACGTGGACAGTGCAAAGGGCACAAGCGGCATCAAAATTGCCGCAAGCAGTACGCCCAATATATACACAAACCCCAAACTTTGCGCCGCCCAGCCGAACACTATCATTACGGGCAGCACCGCTATTGCGGAATAGAGCATAAGGTCGATGTAGTTGAGTATCATACAGCCCACAAACAATTTGAACGGACTTAGCGGAAAACGCGCCGTAATAAGCAGATCCGCAGGCTTGTACAAACGTTTTACCTGCATGCCTACCGCGGCAAAGGTCAAGCCCGCCAACACCAGCGTGAGATACATTACCGCCAACGTGCGCACCGTTACGCCGTTGTCGGAGCCGGGAACTACAAGGTTTTGTTTGAGTACAAATGTAAGTACCCACACCAACGCCAACGACACCGCCAATGCCAAAAATGTGGCAACAGCCGTCATTATGGCGCTTTTTTTATCGTTATTTTTGTTAAAACCCCATTTAAGTTTTAACTGCAAGCGTATAAAATCAAGCATCGGCTACCTCGTTGATTTGCATATACAATGCGTCCAGATCGATGTCGCTTTGCTCGTGCAGATCGACAAAACGAACAAGTTCGCCGCCCTTGATAAACGCCACTTTGTCGCAAGTTTTGGATACCGTATCCAAATTGTGCGACGAAAACAGCACCGCGTGCTTGTTGTCGGCGTATTGACGTATATAGTTGCAAAGAAGTTTCATCGTTTGCGGATCGAGACCTACCATAGGCTCGTCCAATATCCACAGCGCGGGTTCGTGCGCCAAGGAGCCGAGTATGCAGATTTTTTGCTTCATACCGTGCGAGTATGTAGCGATCTGCTTGTCGAGAGCCGTATCGATACCGAAACTTTGCGCAAGGTCGGTAAGGGTTTGCTCCTTTTGCTGCTTGGTGGCGCCGTACAAACTGCCGATGTAATTGACGTACTCTCTGCCGGTAAGTTTGTCGTACACCGAGTGGTCGTCGGGAACGTAACCGATAAGTTTTTTTGCCTGCTCGGGTTGCTTGGCAATGTCGTATCCGCCCACGGTTACCGTACCTTCCGAAAAAGGCAACACGCCGATGACGCTTTTGATAATTGTTGACTTGCCCGCACCGTTACTGCCAACCAATCCGACTACTTCGCCGACGTTGACTTCGAACGTTATGTCGTGCGCCGAGTAGTTGGGATTTTTGGGATACTTTTTGGATAAGTTTGTGATTTTCAACATTTGCAATCGTCTCCATTGTGTATTTTTTCTATTAAAACACCCCCCCCCGAGTGTATTGTAAATACCCCAAGGAAGAGAGGGTTATGCAGTTAGTGTACGTAATTGTAAATATTTGCATACGACAAACAGCCGTATGTATACACATCGCGCGGGCGTAGCGTTGCGATGAGCGTGCGCGTACGAGTGCCGAGCCGCAAACCGAGCGACAGGCGCAACGGTTTGCCGAGAGCAAACCGAACGCGGGCGATACCTGCGCAAAAGCGTTTTCGGCGCGTTAGTCCGCTACGCAGGGATACTGCGAGCGAGCGGGGCGTATACCCGACTTGCACGGCAACGCGGACATCAAACCGCAAACCGAACGCGGGTACAGCCTTTTAGCGAACAGCCGCCGAACCGCTTGACCGCGCGGGCGCGTTTGGGGCGGACTGCGCGTAAGTTTACCGCAAAACGCAGCGACGTCGGACAAAAAATCGTCGCATTATTTACAAAACAGTACGTTTGGCGGCAAATTCCGACCGCACAAAATGCAAAGACATTATACCATTGTTACAACATACCGTCAACCGAAAAGCGGCAAATTGTCGAATTTTGACAAAAAAAGCGACGAAAAATATAACATAAATATTGCAAAATTACACAAAAATGAACGCAAAGAGCGTAAGTTCAAAAATAAAGCGAAAATAATGAAATTTTGCGGCAAAAATTCGCCCAAAATAACGCGTGCGGTTACGCCACGTCGGGGGCAATTTCTGCGAAAAAGCGATGCGGGGACGGTGTAACGACAAAAATGAACGCTTGACGATTTTGTACGCAATTACAGGCAAAATGCACCGCTTTGTACAGGGCGCAAGGGGCAATTTGGCGGCATACCGATCGTACAGCGTTGTTGCGCGACAAAAAAAACTCCGAAACGCAAAGTTTCGGAGTTGTAATGTTGTAATTGGCTGTTTGAGCAAATTATCTCTTGCTGAATTGCGGAGCCTTACGAGCCTTCTTCAAGCCGTACTTCTTTCTTTCCTTCATACGCGGATCACGCGTAAGGAAACCGCTCTTTTTGAGAGTTGCCTTGTCTTCGCCCGCAAGCACCAACGCACGGCTGATACCGTGGCGGATCGCGCCTGCCTGACCTGTGTAACCACCGCCGCTTACGTTTACTTCTACATCGTATTTACCAAGCGTTTCGGTTGCATTGAGCGGTTGACGTACGATATATTTGAGCGTATCGAGACCGAAATAATCGTCGATATTGCGCTTGTTTATCGTAATATTGCCGCTGCCGCCGGGAATAAGTCTTACGCGGGCAATGGACTTTTTTCTTCTGCCCGTTCCCCAAAATTGAATCTTTTTCTTTGCACTGACTTTTGCCATTGGTTTACCCTCCTTAGTTCAACGCTTCGGGGCATTGAGCCTCGTGTTTGTGCTCCGCACCCTTGTAAACGCGCAGTTTCGTAAGCATTTTTCTGCCGAGACTGTTGTGAGGGAGCATACCTTTTACCGCTTTCATCATTGCAAAATCGCTGCGTTCCGCCATAAGTTTGGCGTATTGCGTTTGTTTGAGATGACCCGGTCTGGGGGAACGACGTACATACATCTTTTTGTGCAATTTGTCGCCTGTAAGCACTGCCTTGTCGCAATTGATGACGATTACGTAATCGCCCGTATCTACGTGCGGCGTAAATGTGGGTTTGTGCTTGCCGCGAAGTATCGTTGCAACCTGACTTGCCACGCGTCCGAGCGGTTTGCCGGCGGCGTCAACGATATACCATTTTCTTTCAACGGCTTCCTTTTTAGCCATAAAAGTTTTTACCATTATTGTTGTCTCCTGATTTAAGATTGATCGCTGTTCACGGTTGAACAATTACCGCCAGTGGAAATGCGGTTTAGACAAGGCAGAGCTTAAAATACCTTGCCGAATTATTCACAGCCTTTTTATTATACAAATCGGCGGACGCTTTGTCAAGCAAATAACCGCAAGTTGCCGCACAATCACGCCGAATTACGCACAGAACGCAAGTAAACGCCGCGCTATTACAGAACCTGCACCACAACGTGCAGTAAATAAATGGATCCGTACATTACAACCTGACTTAACACGTACACCCACAACGAGTAGCGTCCGCAAAAAGTTACGGGGCACACATACCTGGGGTCGACCGACGGAAACAGCGTTTGCTTGGCGGGATACAGGCGCTTACCCAAAAACGCCCCCAGCAAGAACCAACCGAAATCGGGCAAAAACAGCAACCAATCGCCGCCGCCGAATATTGTGCCGTAAAAGTTAGTTAAGCCTTCGCTTTCGCCGAAAATTACTATCAAACTGCCCGTTTGGTGCAAGCGTGCGTAATATCCCAGTACAAGCGACGTTATTATTACCGCAAACATCGTACAGCCGAAGATGTTTTTTTGCCAATTTTTTACGCACTTTGTTTGCGCCCACTCTACAAAAGCGTACAGCGCAACCGACAGCGCAATGACGTGTATCACGTTGAAGTAGATGGTCATTTCGTAGCCGAATATTGCTGAAATTGCATACGTAACCGCGGTAAACAGCGCCGCAAAAATTACCATTTTAAGGGCGCGTTTGCCGTTATTTCGGCTGAAACTGCACGACACGCCGCTTGTAAGCACAAACATCGTTACAAACGCGTCGTGCGTAACGCTGCGCAAAGAGCCCGACGCGTAATACGACTGCGCAACATTGTGCAACCAAATAAACAACGACGTTTTGTATACGTCGCCGCCTATCATATCCACGTCGAACATAAAGTGATCCCACACCACAAACAAGATCATCAAGCCGCGCACAAAGTCCACTTCCCACACGCGTTGGCGCTTGGGAGCGGCGGCAAGTTCGTCTATTTCCGCTTGCACTTGCGCGTTGTCAGGCGCATTGCTGTCGGCAACGTCGGCAGGCGCAGTCAAATCAGCCGCTTGCGTTGCGTTTGCCGTTGCGTTGGCGTCGTCCGATTGCGACAGGGCGGATTTTGTGCCGCGAACGTGCCGCGCGGCGCTGTCCGACGTCGGTTTGCGCTTGGCGCTCGGTTGCGGACGCATATATGACGGAGCGTCTTTTTTGTTGCGCGCCGTATTTTTGTTTCGTTTGGTACTGCTCATACGTTTAACCTTTGTACACTTTGTCTATCGTTGCGCCGCCTATGCACTTGTTGCCGCTGTAAAATACGGCAAATTGTCCCGGAGTTACCGCGCGTTGCGGTTGGCGAAATTCCACAAATACGCCGTCGTCGCGCAGGGTTACATGTACGTCCTGTTCGCTTTGACGGTAGCGGAACTTGGCTGTGCAATCGAACTCGTCCCCTAACGGGCAGGGTATCCAATTGGCACCCGTGGCAAACAACGCGCGCGACATAAGCACGCTTTCGTCGCCGTGCGAAACAACAAGTTTGTTGGCGGACATATCCTTGTCCGCTACGAACCATCTGCCGCAACCGTCCGACGTGCCGCCCAAACCCAAACCGCGGCGCTGTCCCAACGTGTAGTACATCAGTCCGATATGCTCGCCCACTTTGTTGCCGTCGGTATCCACAATGTCGCCGGGGCAATTGGGCAGATAATTTTGCAAAAATTTGCGAAAATTGCGCTCTCCGATAAAACAAATACCCGTGCTGTCCTTTTTGGCGGCGTTTACCAAGCCCAATTTACGCGCGATGTCGCGCACTTCCTGCTTGGTTACGTCGGCAAGCGGAAACAACACATCGGACAGTTGGCTTTGCGACAGTTGATTGAGAAAATAGGTCTGGTCCTTGGATTGATCGCGCGCTTTAAGCAGATAATGCGCTCCGTCGTCGGAATGTAACACGCCGCAATAATGCCCCGTGGCTATGTAATCCGCGCCCAATGCCTTGGCATAGTCGGCAAAAGGACCGAATTTTATTTCGCGATTGCACAATACGTCGGGATTGGGAGTGCGCCCCTTGGCGTATTCGTCCAAAAAATACTTGAACACGCGCTCGCGATACTGTTTGGCAAAATTGACGGAATAGTAGGCAATGCCGAGTTTGTCCGAAACGCGTTTGACGTCATCGTAATCCTGTTCGGCAGTGCAACAACCGTCGTCTTGCTCGTCCCAATTGTGCATAAACAGCGCTATTACGTTGTAACCCTGCTGTTTTAGCAGCCAAGCGGATACGGCGCTGTCCACGCCGCCGCTCATTCCCAATACAACCGTTTTCATAAGTTACATAATAAACGCATACGCCCAACGCGCCGTAAATTGCGCCAAGGCGTATTGCGAAATTTTTGTTATTTCTTCATTGCACGACGCGCTTCCGCCGAACGCACAAGACGTTTGAGCGTATCGATGGTTTCGTCGTTGTTTTCGGTGGTCATTACCACTTCGAGCAGTTCTTCGGTGGCTTGCACGCTGTCCTCGCGCGAAAGCATGCGGCGCACGAGATACATACCTTCCAACTGATTTTGGTTAAGCAACAGTTCTTCGCGACGGGTACCGCTGCGATTGAGATCGACCGCGGGGAAAATACGCTTTTCGCTCATACGGCGGTCAAGTTGAATTTCCATATTGCCCGTGCCCTTGAACTCTTCGTAAATGATGTCGTCCATTTTGCTGCCCGTATCGATGAGCGCCGTTGCCAAAATGGTAAGGCTGCCGCCGCCACGCACGTTACGTCCCGAACCGAACAGTTTTTTCGGTTCTTGCAATGCGGCGATATCCAAACCGCCCGTAAGAGTGCGTCCCGTTTGCTCGGCTATCTGGTTGTAGGCGCGCCCCAAGCGGGTAATGCTGTCCAACAAAATCATTACGTCCTGCCCCTGCTCCACACGGCGGCGGGCGTTGGCAAACACCAACTCCGCAATGCGGCAGTGATTGTAGGGCTGTTGATCGAACGTGGAATACACCACTTCGCAATTTACGCTCTCCTTAAAGTCGGTAACTTCTTCCGGACGCTCGTCTATCAGCAATACGGTAAGATGTATTTCGGGGTGGTTGCGCGTAATTGCCATTGCCAACTTTTTGAGCAAAATGGTTTTGCCCGTTTTGGGCGGGGCTACGATAAGCCCGCGCTGACCCTTGCCTATGGGCGCTACCAAGTCCAACACGCGCAGCGAATAATCGCTCTTTTCCGAACGCAAATTGAGACGTTGATTGGGAAAACACGGTTCCAACGCGTCAAACGGGGTGCGCTTTATTTCCTGACACACCACGTCGTTTATTTCTTCCACAAATATCGCCGTGGGCGCCGCCTTGTCGGGATACTGGCGCAAAACAACTTTAAGTTTGTCGCCCGACTTGAGATTCATACGCGAAACGATATTGGACGATACGTAATAGTCCTTGCCGGGCGTACTCGAATAGTTGTGCGTTCGCACAAAACCGTAACCGTCGCTTATTATTTCCAAAATACCCGTGCGCGGCAAGGCGGGATCGACGTTGTCGGCATTTACCGCCGTATCGGGCGTCAACACGGGCTCGTCCTGCTTGACGTTGTCGCTGCCCTTGGGCGGACGACCGGATTTTTTGGGCGTTTCGGGGGCAAGTTCGCCCTTGTACGCCGCGATGATTTTGTCGATAAGTACGCTGCGTTTGAGATTGCGCGGAATAAGACCGAACTCACGCGCGGTAGAGCGCAATTCGCTGACGGTCATTTTTTCCGTCTGTGCAACAAGATCTTCCAACGATTCGAATTTAGTGGACATTGTTCCTCCTGAAATAAAACATACGGCAAGCCGCACTTTTTAATAAAATATCAAAAGTAAATTGATTTGCAAGCAACAAACAGACACAACGGATAATTATGTCTTGGTTTTGTTGTCAATAAAATTTTTATTATTGTATTACATATTTTAGTCTTTGTCAACAGTAAAAATACATTGAAATTTGTTGAAAAAGACGCAAAAATATCACAATCGAAATAAAATTACTTACAACGCGCCTGGCGCACCGCTTTGTGCCAACCTTCCAGCAATTTGTCGCGGTGTTGTTGCGTCATAGACGGCTGAAAACGGCTTACGGCGGAAATATTTCGACGGATATCGTCGACGCTCGTCCAATAACCTGCGGTAAGCCCCGCAAGGTAACACGCGCCCAGCGCCGTAGTATCGGTAATTTGCGGACGTATAACTTCCGCGTCCAGCAGATCTGCCTGAAATTGCATCAAAAAGTTGTTTACGCTGGCTCCGCCGTCAACGTTGAGTTGCGTAATTTTTATTGCGGCGTCGCGTTGCATTGCGGACACCACGTCGTACACCTGGTAATCGATCGCTTCCAAAGCGGCGCGTATTACGTGTGCGCGCGTTGTGCCGCGAGTTATACCCGTAATTGTTCCGCGCACGTCCGCGTCCCAATAAGGCGCGCCCATGCCCGTAAACGCGGGAACGACATATACGCCGTCGGTATCGGGCACTTTGTCGGCGTACTCTTCCGACTCGGACGCGTTGCGAATAACAAGCAACCCGTCGCGCAGCCATTGCACTATTGCGCCCGCGATGAACACGCTGCCTTCCAACACGTATTGCGGTTTGCCGTCCAAACAAGCGGCAAGCGTGGTAAGCAGACCGTTGTCCGACTTGACAGCCACGTCGCCCGTGTTCATCAACAAAAAGCAACCCGTGCCGTAAGTGTTTTTGAGATCGCCCTTGTTTACGCATAAATGCCCGAACAGCGCCGCCTGCTGGTCGCCTACCGCGCTGCAAATGGGCACATTGCCAATAAACTGCTGCGACGTAGTGCCGAACGCGTACCCCGACGGGTAAACCTGCGGCAACATACATTCGGGTATGTCGAATAATTTGAGCAGGTCCTTGTCCCAACACAGCGTGTGTATATTAAACAGCATAGTACGGCTGGCGTTGGTGTAATCGGTTGCGAATATTTTGCCGCCGGACAGTCTCCACATAAGAAACGTGTCCACCGTACCGAACAGCAACTTGCCTTGCTCGGCGCGTTGGCGTGCGCCCGCAACGTTGTCGAGTATCCACTTTATTTTGGTTGCGGAAAAATAGGCGTCTATTACCAGACCCGTTTTGTCGTATATGTAGCCGGACAAACCGTTGCGCTTCAATTCTTCGCAGTAGTCGGCGGTACGTCTGCACTGCCACACAATGGCGTTGTAGACGGGCTTGCCCGTATCTTTGTCCCACACAAGCGTGGTTTCGCGTTGATTGGTAATGCCTATCGCGGCAATTTGACTGATATCCGCATTGGCGTGTATCAACGCTTCGGCGATAACGCCCATCTGACTGCCGTACAGGTCGCTGGGGTCGTGTTCCACCCACCCCGCCTTGGGATAAATTTGCGCAAATTCCTGATGCGCACTGCCCACAATGTTGCCGCGCCTGTCAAAAACCATCGCGCGCGACGACGTTGTGCCTTGGTCCAACGCCAAAATGTATTTTTCCATAAAAACTACCTTTATTTACAGTTAAACCGTCTACGCAAACGGCAAACGGCTGTAAAATCAATCCGTAAAGTTGTGCTGCGCTGCAATATTGCCGTCAAAGTCGTACAGCGTTACGCCGCCGTCGTCTATTATGCAATAGGTAGACGCGTCCTTGGGCAACGACGCACTGCCGACGTTTACGCATATTACGCCGCTTTTTACCGCAATGCGGCTGATGTGAAAATGTCCGTACACAAGCACGTCGCCCTGCGCCAATTTGGGCAGGCTGTCGCCGTTGTAAACGTGTCCGTGCGTAAAAAACACGCGTCTGCCACCCACAAACATAACGTTGTTGTCCACAAAGGGAAAGGCGCTTATCATTTCGTCTACGTCGCTGTCGCAATTGCCCCTAACCGCAACCGTCTCGGCGGAAACGGCGGACAAAATTTCGGCAACCTTCATCGGGGCGTAATCGAGCGGAAAGGGGTTGCGCGGACCGTGATTGTAAATATCGCCCAACAGCACCAACGCGTCGGCTCCGCTTTTGTTAAATGCTTCCGTAATTTTTTGCGCCCAATATGCCGAACCGTGAATGTCCGACGCTACAAAAATCTTCACAATGGTCTCCTACTCGTCTGTTTCGGGCAAAATGTCCGTATCGTCGTCATCGTCGTCATCGGGCTCGTTTTTGCAACCGTTGCATTGAGCGCAGGCATTGCCGTAAACGGGCGTTATACCCAACTGTTCCAACGTGTATTCGTTGATTTGCACTTCGCCTTCGCCTATTTCGGTGCTTACCACCACGGTTTGGCGCAAGACGTCCACTTTGTCTACCCTGCCCTTGCCGTTGGGCGTATCTATTACCGAATTGACCTTGGGCATAAATTTGAGAGTGTCGGCGTAATAGTCGTCCTCGAATTTGAGACAGCACATCAGCCGTCCGCACAAACCCGAAATTTTGCCGGGGTTAAGCGACAGCCCTTGGTGCTTTGCCATCTTGATGGACACGCGTTCGAAATCGCCCATATAGTCGTTGCAACAGCACACTCTGCCGCACGGTCCCAAACCGCCCTTCATTTTGCACTCGTCGCGTATGCCGATTTGGCGCAATTCGATGCGCATATGGAAAGTTGCGGCAAGTTCCTTTACCAAATCGCGGAAATCTATGCGGTTATCCGACGTGAAGTAAAACAGCACCTTGCTGTTGTCAAACGTAAATTCGGCGTCGACAAACTTCATATCCATTTTGCGACGGTTTGCCATATCCTGCGCCTGACGTATTGCGTGCGCGCGCTTGGCTATGTTTTCGGCGCGCTGTTGTTCGTCGGCGGCGGTAGCCTTGCGCAAAACGGGTTTGAGTTCGCCCTTTATTTCGTCGTCGGCAACTTCCGTGTTGGGTACAGCCACAGTGCCGTACTCCACTCCGCGCGCGGTTTCGACTATTGCGCCGTCGCCTTTGTTCAATTGTATGTCGTTGGGGGCAAAATAGTAAAGTTTGCCCGAATCCTTAAACTTGATACCTACGATTTGCGACATCTGTATCTCATCTCCAATATATTACTTAACAAACGGTCTACAACAACGGTTACGTTGCCGCCGTTATCCAATCTCTTTTTTGCTTGGTTCAGCAGTTCGACGCACCCTTCCGCCGCATTAAGCGTGTACAACTCGCAAATTGCGCGTACCGTATCTGCCATCGACGGCAACAAACAAAGTTGCGGCGCCAAACGGTAAACTATGCTTTCGCGCATAAGCACGGTCAAAAATCCCAAAACGTCGCCGATGTGGTCGCGCTTGGACAATATGTCCGAAGCAAAACGCAGGGCGTTCTTGGTAGAAGTCATCTGCGTGGCTATATCCGCCGCCAACGCATAGCAATCGAACACGACGTCGTCGGCAAAAAGTTGCTCTGCCGTTTCCGCGCTTCCGCCCGCCATTGCCGCAGCCATTTCGCTGTATTTGGCGTCGTAGCCGCGCGCAACAAGCAAGTCGCGCACCTGCCGTTCGGTCTGTCGGTGCTGGCGCAATATCTGACACCTGCTGCGCACCGTGGGCAACAGCCCTTCGGCATCGGTTACGCCGATAAAAATATATATGCCCGTAAGCGGCTCTTCCAGCGTTTTGAGCAGTTTGTTTTGCCACAGTTCACTGCCTACGCCCGCAACCGAATCGGCTGCGTTTAGCAAAAAAACGCGCGCTTCGCTGTTGTCTACGGGACGTTTGGCGCTTTCGTCCACCAAGTACGCTATGTCCGTAACCGTAAGACGCGTTTTGTCGGGGTCGACGGGCAACGTTATTACGTCCTGATGTTTGCCGCTTTGTACCTTACGACAGCACACGCAATCGTCGTCGGTATGGTTGGGGCACATCGTAACCACAGCGCACTCCGCAAGCAGGCGCGGCAAGCGTTTGGCTTCGCCCGCAACTATATACGCGTGGGACGCGCACCCTTCGGCAAACGCCTTTATTAAATATTGACCTATATTTGGGTCGAAATTCATTTCAAAATTCCCCGTTTAATCAATACTTCGCGCAACTTGCGCTGAGTTTGCTCCACGCTGCCCGACGCGTCGATAACTTCGAATTTGTCGGGGTCGGCGGCAATAAGTTGCTTGTAGCCGCTGTACACCTTGGCGTGGAAAGCGTAATCCACCGCTTCCATTCGGTCGGATTGGTCCGCACCGCCCTTGCGCGAAAATGCGTCCTGCGGCGACAGATCCAAAAAAATCGTAAATTCGGGCATATATTCGCCCACGGCGATACGGTTGAGTTCCACTATCTTGTCCAATCCCAAGCCGCGCGCAATGCCCTGATATACATACGACGAATGTACAAATCTGTCGCAAAATACTATTTTGCCCTGTTCCAAAGCGGGTTTTACAATGTCTTTAAGGTGTTGGATACGCGACGACGCGTACAAAAACGCTTCGCACATATCGTCCATTGCGCTGTTGTTGGCGTCCAAAATTATACGCCGTATTTGTTCGGCGATATCGCTGCCGCCCGGTTCGCGCGTAAAAACGATATTGTCCAAGCCGCGCTCGGCGCAGTATTGTTTAAGTAATTTGGTCTGGTAAGTTTTACCTACGCCGTCGCAGCCTTCTATCGTAATGAAATTGCGCATATCCGTACCTCTTTTTGTCCTGCTGAGTGCGATCTCACTGCGCGGCACAACGCGTGCAAAATCGCATTTACAATATCTTAGCATATTTTGCGATATATTTCAAGCGTTTGCCAAAATACCCGACAAAAACCTTTTTTGCCGCGCAAAAGGTATTTGAGCGCGGTATAAAGTCAATAATATCACAGTCAAAACGTCCTTTACGCCGCAACCGACGCCGCGCTTGACAACGGCGCAAAGCGCGGGTATAATGCCGTTATCGGTAAAAATTATGACAGACGGATTTTTTGCAAAAGTATACCAGACGGTAAAAATGATACCCCGCGGCAAAGTTGCCACTTACGGGCAGATAGCGCGGTTGATAGGACATCCGCGGGCGGCGCGGCAGGTGGGTTGGGCGTTGCACGTAAACCCCGAACCGATAATTGTGCCCTGCCACCGCGTGGTAAACCGCAACGGCGCGCTGTCGGGCGCGTTTGCATTCGGCGGAATGGATATGCAACGCAATCTGTTGGAAAGCGAAGGCGTTTGTTTTGACCAAACGGGCTGCGTGGACTTGTCCGTTTACCTGTGGGAGAAATGATATGCTGGACAAAAAATCCGAATCGCTGTTGGCGCTGTTGCTTGATTTGGCGGGGTTGGAATACACCGTGTTGGACAAAAACGTTTTGTCCGACAAATTGCCCGCGCGGCACAAAATGAACCCGCAAAGCGTTACGGCGGCGCTTACGTACCTTAAAGAAAACGGCTACATCAGCGTAAAATATCAGGACAAGGAAGAAATATGCCTGTGCGCCACCATCAAGGCGCAATCGTATTTCGAAGGAGAAAAGGCGCTCGCTCCCAAAACAAAAATTGCCGACGCGCAAATATGGCTGTTGTTTTTAGGCGTATTTGCGGCGGCGTTTTGCGGGGCGTTGGCAGCCGTATTTGTTGCCAAAACTATGTAAGGAGAACACCGAGTGCTGAACAAAAAAGAAATATCCGTAATGCGTACGGTATACGACGTTTGCAAGAAGAACAACGACAGCGCCATAATATCGGACGCATTTATTATTGAAAGCACTCCCGAAAAATACCGCTTTACCGAAGAAAAAATAGACACGGTGCTTAACCAACTGCAATACGACGGCTACTTTGAATGTACCAAATCGCAAAAAAACAATCAAACGGTAAACGTAATTACGTTGAAATCCAAAGGCAAAGCCTTCGAGCGCGAACTGATACAGCGCAGGCGCGAACTGCTTAACAGTACCGTTTGGCGCGTGATATTTGCGGCGTTGGGCGCGGTTGTGGCACTGCTTGTAAACAAATTGCTGCGCTGATACGCGCCGTTATGCGGATTACGCGATTATATAAATGTCCAACGACGTATTTGCTTCAAGCCGTATCGATGTTGTGCCGCTTGCGCGCTTGTACAAATTGTTATATAAATAGCAAAAGTTCTCGGATCGGGTGATCCGAGAACTTTTGTATTCGCTTGAAAGCGCAATTGTAAAATTTAAGTTTTGTTTGCAAAAGCGCATTTTACGCAAACGGTTTGTTGTCGATCAAGCCGCATTGTCGGCGCAAAATCAATATTTTGTCCACTCGCCGCGGTAACTTCTCAACAAATCGAGACATTGTTGCGGCGTTTTGCCGTCGGTGATATTTCCGCGACCGATCACGCCGGGAATATTGCACAGCCAATGTCCGTTGTTGGTGGCAAATTTCACACCCGTAAGGGCGTTGCAACCGTCAAACGCGTAAGCGCCGATGCGCACCACGCTTGCGGGAATGTATACCGACGTTACGTTGGCGCAACCCTTAAACGCTTCGATACATATCGTGCGGACGGTAGACTTGATGGTGATCGTACCCGTAGCCTTGGCTGCGTCTACTTTGATCAGATGGTTGTCTATGTACAACACGCCGTCGTCGCCCCAATTGCTCGCAGTATTGTAATACTTGCTGTTGGTAAACGCGTCCTTGCCGATGTAAGTTATTGCGTCGGGCAAGTTGACGGATGTAAGTTGATCGCAATCCGCAAAGGCGTCTTCGCCTATGTATGTTACCGTTTCGGGCAATCTTATGCCGGTTATCGCCGTGCCCTTAAACGTGCCGGAAGGTATGCGCGTAATTTGCGTGTCGGAAAGGTCGATCATACCCGTGGCGCCGTCGATGTGCATAGAAGCGTTGTAGCACAGCGGGCTGGAATAGTCGTTTTCAAAACGGATATTCAACCAATCGTGCAAAGTGCCTACAAATTCCACGTTGGCAATGTTTTCGCATTCCAAAAACGCGTCCTTATCTATTACTTTAAGCCCTTTGTGCAACTTGACGGATACCAGATTCTTTATTTTCGCAAAGGCGTTTGCCGCTATCGTAACGGTGTCCTCGCGCACTTCCAACGACAAGTCCGTACCATCGCCCGCGCGCGCCTTTAACAGGTGTTTGCCCAGATAGATCATATTGCCCGACCAATTGGTTTCCTGCTCGATGTACGCGGTGCCTTCAAACGCTCTGCTGCCTATATCTTCAAGTTGGTTGGGAATGGTAATGTTGCGTAGCGCCGTGCACATTCCAAACGCGCTTGCGCCCAATTGAGTAAGCGACGTAGGCGCTTCGAACGTGGTAAGCAACTTGCAACCCATAAATGCGGACATTCCGATGGTTTTGAGATGATTTTCGGCGCCTTCGAAGTGCAATTCCTGCAAGTCCGTGCAGAAGTAGAACGCATATTCTTCAATCGTTTCCACCGTGTCGGGAATCGATACGGTTTGAATGGTATGGTTGTTCATAAACGCCCACTTACTTATGCCGAGTACGGGCAATTCTTGCCCCGTGTATTTACCGTTATCGCCCAAAATCGGGTGCTGTGCGGGAATGACGATGTTTTTGGCGGAAAGTATGCGGTTGTCGTTTTCCACCAGACAGTGCGCGCCCAACACCTTGTAATTCAAGCCGTCGTAGCCGCACGAAGAACAAAGGTTGCTTTGCGACCAATCGTGCGCGCCTTCGTCAATGGTTGCGCAGGTGTTGCACACGCTCTTGTGTCCGTTTTCGTTGATGTATTCCACTTTCCAACTGTGTCCCAACGCCTCGCCCGTAATTACGCGAACGCTGTCGCCGCATTCCGAGCAAGTTTTGGTGTCGTAGGGCTTGTCGGTGCAGGTTGCGGCTGTGGGAACAACGTCGTAGTTGCATTGTTGAATATCTTCGAAGCCGCACTTGCCGCATTTACGCATATGATTGCCGTCGCCCGTGGGCTTGTAAACGCCGTCGTTAAGCCAACTGTGTCCGGCGGATTGCGCGCCCGTACTCTGTTCGGAGTGCAGGCAGAATTGACAAACCTTGGTAACCGAACCCGCTTCCGTACAAGTGGGAGCCTTGCTCGATTCGACAATGGTACATTCGGTTACGACTTCGTATTCGCAGCGCGAACACTTTTCGGTGTGTTGGTTCTTGCCATTGGAGTTTACTCCCGAAAATTCCGGCGCTTGCAAACTGTGTCCCAACGCGTTGCCTTCCGTTATACGGAGTACCAATCCGCAAACAGAACATTGGTAATTGTGTGTAAGCGGTTTGTCGCAAGTGGCCTTTTCGGGGGTATCCACCAATGTACAATTTTTGTAATCGGTGGTCAAACCGCACTTGGTGCACTTTTGTCTGTGTGTGCGGTGCGATTTGTCTTGTTCGTATTCGTAAGTGTGTCCCGTTGCTTGTTCGGTTACCACTTCGTGTATACTGCGGCATTGTTCGCACTGAAAACGCTCATAGCCGGGCGTTGTGCAGGTAACTTCTTCTTTAGAAATGCTTTTAAGTTCGCAAGTATTGCGCTGGCGCGCTTCGGGAGCGTTGCAACGCGTGCAATCGCGGTAATGGGTGTGAGTGTGGCCGTCTGCCTTTTCGTCCACTATTTCCGAGATCCAACTGCCGTAAATGTGTCCCAACGCGGCGTCGCCTTCCACCTTGTTTACATGCCTGCAAACAATGCACTCGTACTCGGTGTAGCCCGCTTCGGTGCAGGTTGCGGAATGCGTTGTGCCGTTTTCACCGTAACTGCACAATTCCTTTTGCGTGTGGGACGCGTCGGTTTGGCAGGTGCGTTCGTGCCAACCGTTGCCCAGATCCTGCCAAGGACCCCAAACGTGATCTTTGGAAGGAATATCCTGATATTCCGCCGCTCCGCATACGGAACAATTGCGAATGTTTTTGCCGTCGGAATCTTCCGTGGGTTCTTCAAACGGTTGCCATTCGCCCCAATTGTGTTGCGTTGCGGGAATCTCGCTCGAAGGAGTAAGCACCGTGTGGCATACCGAACACTCTACGCTTTCGGTTTTGCCGGGTTGGGTGCAGGTGGCGTTTACTTGCGGAATGGTTTGCGGTATGTGCGGCGTTTTGTCCACATTTACCTGACGGCCGGCGTTGCAAATGCTGCAAACTTGCTTTTCAATGCCTGAATGCGTGCAATCGGGCACGGTAATGTACGATTCGCGCGCCCACAGGTGCCCCGTGGCGGGCAAAGTAACGTCGTCTATCGCAACGCCGTTGGCGTCGTAATTTTTGCGGCATACCGAGCAAACTTTGTGTTCGCGCACGCCGTCCTTGTCGCAAGTGGGCAGTTGTTCGGGCACGGTAGCGCCGAAAACGTGCTGTCCGTTACCGGGAATTACCAACAATTCGCGGTCTACAAATTGTTTTACGCCGTCTGTTTCCACAAAACATTGATGGCAAACGGTACATTCGTAGTGCGCTTCCAGTCCGTCCGCGCAGGTAGGCTCGACTTTTGCCACAAGAGCGCCCAATTGGTGTTCCGCAAGAGCGGTATTGTCCGTTTGGGACGTACCGCACACATCACAGCGGCGTTCGCGTACGCCCTGCTCGGTGCAAGTGGCGGGTTTGGTCGTTGTCCAATCGCCCCAACTGTGCGCGATCATTTCCGCTTCGCGCGTTTCTTCTTCGCCGCACACGGTGCAAACGCGTTTGTCCGTGCCCGTGCGCACGCATGTGGGATCCTGAATGTTGCTCCATTCGCCCCAACTGTGCCCATTGGATACGAGCGTTTGGGTAACGCTGTCGTTGCATATCGAACACGTTACGGTAACTTCGCCGTCCGTTGTACAGGTTACGGGAACGGTAACCTGCTCGGTATGACTGCCGTCGTGTCCGCTAAGTTGCTCTATCGTTTCGGTTACGACTTCGCCGCAACTGCATGTTCCGCGGCGTTCGCCTGCGTGAAAACACGTTGCGGGCGTAACGGTTTCCCATTCGAATTCGTGTTCGTGTTGGCAAGCGGTAAGCCCCAACAGCAAACAGATAACGGTAACCGCAGACAAAACCAACAATGCGATTTTTTTCATAATAACTCCTCTCTTGTGTGTTATCGGTTTGACATATTAACTTTACAACAACATCAAAAGGTTGTCAAGCGCAGGCAAATAAAATAAAAAATTACTTATTGTATTCTCGTTTAGTGCAAAAAACCGCAAAATTTACGCGAAGCAGAGCAAACGGCGTTCCTTTTTACTTGGAATAATGGCGTTTGCTCGGCAAAATTTGCCGCAAACGGGTAAAACGGCGGATAGTCGTTTGCTATTTGCCGACCGCTCATTGTTGCGGGCATTTGCCGACGCGCGGCAGGCACGTTGCAAGCGCATACGCATAGCGCCGCGTTGATAATACCGCAATACGGCAACGACCAAGACTGCACTACTCGCACGCACATAGCGCCGCGGCAAAAAAAATGCACCCGCGCATTATTGCGCGGGTGTGTTGTCGTCGTTAAGTTTTTTTACAAAGCAACGGCGGCGTTTGTTTTGAATGGCGTCAAAGTATTTCCAAGCGTTTTGTATGGGCTTGTTGTACTCCAAATTGAGATTGGATTCGGCGTGTTCTATGTTGTCGACAAGCGCGTCGCCCAACGATACCAGCATTGCGGTAGACAGGGCGTGGTTTTTGTACTCGTCCGCAACGCCTATTACGCCCAGATCCAGCACTTTGGGTTTGTGTATGGAGCGCAGCAACCGCACCAGACAAGGCAACGTCAGCCGTCCGCCGCTGGGACGTACAGCGTCCGAAATGTTGGGAAACAGCACGCCGAACGCCACCACTTTGCCGTTGGAATCGAACAGCACGCGCAAATACTTTTTGTTGATAAGCAACTTAAATTGCGATATAAGCGACTTTTTCAATCTGGGCGTTACGGGCACGGTGCCGTAAATCTGGTCGTAGGTTTCGTCCCAAATTCTGAAAATGTCGTCGGCATACTTGTTGATAAATTGGCGCGTACTGCGTGCCTGCCCAAAGTGCAAATTAAGTTTGGACAGCATCATATCGCTTATTTTGCGGTATCTGGGGTCAAAACCTTCCTTGGGAGCGCGCAATTGATGTTCCAACCAATCCACGTCCTTGCCGTAGCCGCAATGTTCAATAAGGCGTTGGTAATACGGGTAGTTGTACTGCTCTTCGAAGGTACACAGTTGGTCAAAGCCTTCAATAAGCAAGCCTTCGCGTTCCATATCGCTAAAACCAAGCGGACCGACAACTTCTTCCATACCCTTGCTGCGCGCCCAATCTTCCACCGCGCCCAACAGCGCTTGGGCAACTTCTTCGTCGTCTATCGCGTCAAAACGAGTAAAGCGCACGCGCTTTTGCCCCCATTTGACGTTTGCCACTTTTTGCAATATGCCCGAAATGCGCCCTACTATTTTGCCGTTGCGGTAGGCGTTAAAATACACCGCTTCCGCCTGCTCGTAATAGGCGTAGTTTTTGTTAAATATCTTCATTTCGTCCGAATACAGCGGCGGAACAAAATACTTGTTGCCCTTGTACAGATCGAGCGGAAATTCCACAAATTGCTTGCGCTCCTTGCGCGTTGTTACGGGTCTTATCTCAACCATACGCAATCTCCTTGGTAACGTAAGATTTTTTGCCTACGCACGCGGCACCTCGGCAAAACGCTTGCGCCGCTATGTGCGCCCGTGCAATTGTATATTACCATTTTGCCACCCAAATGTCAACAAATTGTAAACAAAAGTGAATAATCGGCGCATTTGTATTGCGCAACTTGACGTACCGCGCGCTAAATGATATAATTGTCCAAAGGAGTACACTGCTATGATAAAAATCGTTTTGGACGCAATGGGCGGCGACAACAGTCCCGCGGCAAATGTAGAAGGCGCGCTTAAAGCGTTGGAAGCGTTGCCGCAAGTACAACTTGTGCTTGTGGGCGACCAAAGTCAAATAGGCGCACTGCTCAACGGCAAAAAATATGACCAAAGCCGTTTGGAAATACTTAACGCAACCGACGTAATAAGTTGCAACGACAAACCCACTGAAGCGATAAAGACCAAAAAAGACAGCAGTATGGTAAAATGTTTCGATCTGCTGCACAACGACGACAGCGCGCGCGCAATGGTAACGCTGGGGTCTACCGGTGCGTTGCTTGCGGGCACGGTAATGCGCGTGGGACGTATCAAAGGGGTAAAACGCCCCGCATTCTGCCCCATTTTGCCCACGGTTGTAAACGGCAAGATCGTCGGAATATGCGACAGCGGCGCCAATGTGGATTGCGACCCGCTGTATTTGCAACAATTTGCAATAATGGGCAGTTTGTACCTTAACAAGGCGTTCGGCGTGCAAAATCCGCGCGTTGCACTGCTTAATATCGGCGTGGAAGAAGAAAAAGGCGACGCATTGCGCAAAGAAACTTACCGCTTGCTTGCCGATACGCCGTCCGTCAACTTTGTGGGCAATATGGAAAGCCGCGATTTGCTTAGCGGACAGTTCGACTTGGTTGTGTGCGACGGCTTTGCGGGCAACGTGCTGTTAAAGTCTACCGAAGGCGCGTGCCTGGAACTTATGCACCTGCTAAAAAGCGCAATGATGAGCAGTTTCAAATCGAAAATGGGCGCGCTGTTGGTAAAAAGCAAGTTGTACGAAGTAAAAAAATTGATGGACTACAACAACTACGGCGGCGCGGTGTTGCTGGGCGCGGCAAAAACCGTAATAAAGGGGCACGGCAGCAGCAAGGCGGAAGCCGTTTTCCAATGCATAAAACAAGCATACGCCACCGAAGAAAACAATTTGGTAAAAGCAATAGCGGAAAATATATGAGCCGACCACAATACCGCTCGCATATCCCCTGCAAAAAGGCTTCGCTTCGTATACCGCAGGGAATGGTAGAGGTAGCGCTCGTGCAATTGCATTCAAAACGGCTTCGCTTCGTGTGCCGCACCTTGTTAGGTGCGGCACACTTGTTGCAGATTGTTTTGAATTGCAACAGCACTCGCGCTATAAAAAATAATATTTTGTGCGGCACGCTCGTTGCAGATTATTTTGCAGTGGATACACTCGCTCAGCGGTATTACAAGGTTGGGTTTAATTAGGACTACTTGTTGCTCGTATGAATTAGTTGTGCTAACGCGAGCGCAATCGACGGCATAATTACCAAAATAAAACAGTCAATCTCGGCATAAGATTGGCTTTTTATTTTATTTATTACATATATTTGCCGCGCTGTCGCGCCGACGCACGTGTGGTCGGCTACACTACCAATCCAGGCTGTTGTCGTTCAGCAAAAAGTCGTAAATATTCATTGTAACAATGCCGTTGTCGTCGCGCTTGGGCTTGATGTTGTCGCCCACAACTATAATGCGCTTAAAAAAGTCTTTTATGCTGCCAAGCGGGCGCTTTTCCTGCTGTTCCTTGTCCGCAGTGGGTATGCTGTACGCCGATTGCAAATAGTAGCGTTTGCTGCCCCTGTTGGCGACAAAGTCCACTTCGGCTGTGCGCTGTCCCGTGCTGCCGTCGCCGCGCGCGTCCACCACGCCCACATCCACCGAAAAACCGCGCCGCAACAGTTCCAGATACACAATATTTTCCATAATGTGCGGTTCTTCCTGCTGTCTGAAATTAAGCGCGGCATTGCGCAAGCCCAAATCGGTAAAGTAGTATTTGCTGGGCGACGACAAATATTTTTTGCCTTTTACGTCGTAGCGGCGAGATTTTTGTATCAAAAAAGCGTCCTGCATATACCCCAAATAGGCGGCAACTGTCTTGTCGGTCAAGCCTGCGTTAAGCACGCTTTTGAACGAATTGGACAGTTTTAGCGGGTTGGTAAGAGAGCCGATATCCGACGCAACAATTTCGGTAAGCACGCTAAGGTAGGGCGGATTGGCTATGTTGTAGCGCTCCACAATGTCGTTTACGTACACATTGGCAAGTTGCCCTTTTAGATAACTTTCCTTGGCTTCGTCCGATTGCTGCAACAGCACCAGCGGCAACCCGCCGTAAGTGTAGTAATCGCGCCAGGCGTCTGCTTTGTCGCCGTTGTACACCGAACAAAACTCCGCAAAACTAAGCGGATACACGCGCACTTCGTCGCCGCGCCCGCGAAATTCCGTTACAATGTCGCTGCTTAAAAAACGCGAATTGCTACCCGTAACGTAAATGTCCGCATTGGGCAGTTGCAACAAACCGTTAAGCACCCCAACAAAGTTGGTTACAAGTTGAATTTCGTCCAACAACACGTAGTAACAATCGTCGTCTGTCATTTTGCCGCGCACCCAATTGTACAACGCGTCGGGCTGTAACAACGCCGCATTGGTAATGCTGTCCAACGCCAATTGTATAATGTGATCGCTCCGCACACCGCTATCACGCAAATAATCGCAAAACAATTTGTTAAGCAAATACGATTTGCCGCAACGCCGTATGCCCGTAATTACCTTTACCAGCCTGTTTTGACGGCGCGCAATAAGTTTGTTAAGATATAAATCGCGTTTGATTTCCATAGTTCACTCCGAAAATGTGCAATTTTTGTCAATTATTCGTAATGATTGTAGCACAAAGCGGCTACTGCGTCAATAGGTTTGCAAAAAAAGACAAAAAATGCGAAGCGAAGCAAGGCGAAGGCTTCGCTTCGCAGTGATATTTTTCCGCCGTTGGCGGAAAAGTGATATTGCCTTACGGCAGTTATATTTTTCCGTCTGCGACGGAAAAGTGATATTGCCTTACGGCAGTTATATTTTTCCGCCGTTGGCGGAAAAGTGATATTGCCTTACGGCAGTGATATTTTTCCGCCGTTGGCGGAAAAGTGATATTTTTTCGCCTGCGGCGAAAAAGTGAGATTTCGCTACGCGAAGTGATAGTATTCGCTGTCGCGAATAGTGAGATTGTTTTATTGCAATAAGTCATAATTATTCGGATAAAAACGGCGAAAAGCATGAGTGCGGGATTTGCAATTTCAGCGAACTTCACCAATGGAAAGTTGATCCCAGCGGCGACAAAAATCACGACGAACACACGTATAAGTGCACGGTTGACGGTTGCACAGCCACCAAAACCGAACATCACGACCTTGTTGTAAAGGAAGGTGCAGGCAACACAGGTGCAGAACATACCATTTGGTGTAAACAATGTGAGTATTCGGAAACCGAACCGCATACTCCCACACCTGTTGTACTTACCGAAGGTTGGAATCCCGACACGCACGGTGTAAAATGCACAAAATGCGGAGTAACCTACACCACCGAAGAACACAAGTTTGACCAACCCGGCAACAAGTGTCTTTGCGGTTACACCCAAGAAGAAAAAGAACCCGTTTGGGAATTGGTAACGTCCGCAAGCAAAGCCATTGCAGTCGGCGACAGAATTGTCATCGTAGCAAGCGGAGACACTAAGGCAATGTCTACAACACAAAATAGTAACAACCGCGGAGAAACTACTATTACTAAAAACGCAGAAACCAAAACCGTAACGATTACAAAAACCGTTCAGGTAATAACAATTGAACAAGGTAACAAAGACGGCACATTGGCGTTCAAAGTAGATACAGGTTATTTGTATGCTGCAAGCGACGGTAGTAACCATCTTAAAACAGAGACTAGTCTTGACGATAACGGTAACGGTTCTTGGAAAATCCAAGTTGACGCCGATGGTACCGCCACTGTAACAGCACAAGGAACAAATTCTCACAATTTGTTAAAGTATAATTCAGGCAGTGGTTTATTTAGTTGCTACACCGGTGGTCAGCAAGACATTCAAATATACAGATACACCGGTTCCGGCGAAATCGTATATCCCGAAGACCCCGTTGGCCCCGGCGGTGGCGGAGACTCCGGCGGTGGCGGTACAGGTGGTACCGCCGGCGCAAAATGGGTATTGCTAACCGATGTTACTCAACTTAATAACGGCGACAAAATAATATTTGTCTCGCCAGACAAGGCAAAGGCTGCCGTAGCGACCCTTAACAGTGGCAGACTAACAAGCGTAGATTTGGCTGGTGCTTTCTCGGGTGATGATATACTTGACAGTTTGCTAGACGCAAGGGTTGCACAATTTACAGCATCCACGAGCGACAAAGTTACTTGGGAATTTACATGTAGCGCAGGCAAATTGGGCGTTACAAGTGTTGATGACACTAAAAAAATTAGCTTTGCGTCAAGCGCAACAACCACTTGGACGTTGAGTGCAAGTACACAAAAAAAGGCAGACCATCAAGTGCAAATAAAATCGACGAAAGAGAAGTCGTCGAGCACAGCAACCGCAGCAAACGTTTTGCAATACTCTTCTTCTTACTTTGCAAATTATAAAAATTCAACGGAAGACCCGCTTATCTATGTTTACAAGGCAGAGTAATCTATTTGCAATATACTGCAATATATTGTAAATAACACTCGGCACTAACACAAAACGTATTACAACTATAATCAATATGTAGTACAACAAACAACCCCCGCGGCGAATTCCGCCACGGGGGTTGCGTTGTAGATATTATTTTCCTTAATCGTCTACTTCAAAATATATTGTAATTTTATCAATATATCCTGTACCGGAACCATTTTTAAGTTCGAAGTATGTATAATTTGTTCCATCTTCGCAAGTTATCGTCTGCGTATCTCCTTTACCACTAAACGAAACCGCCTTGCTGTTTCCTGTAGGACTAGATGACGTTCCAAAAGTAAGCGTTACCGCCCCGGGATCACCTTGAGCAACACTAGGAGTTGCCAATTCTATTTTGACAATTCTTCCGGGAAATGCAGTAGTGTTGTTAATTATGCCAGCGTTCTTTTTCATTTGAATATATTGTGGTGATTTTGAATACGAAGAGTACATCGTTTGAATATATGAAAAAGTTACTGACTTTGTTTTAACAGAACTTGCAACACTCTTGTTTGAACTGCTTGAACCGTACGAAGAGGGAAGTCCCAAGCTTGTTGGTGTAAGTACTATTGTGTCTACAACTTTTTGTGCGGGTTCGGCTTGTCCGCAAACGCACTTGTTGCCGTCTTGGTCGTAGGTGTGGTCTACCAATTTGGTTTCGCCGCAGCCTTCGCATTTGACGGTGTGCTGAGTATCGTTCTTGGTGCCTGTTGCGTCATATACCCACTTGTGTTCGCCTTCGTCGCCGCAAATTGCGCATACGTGTTTAGCGCTTTCTTCGCCGCTCTTCTTAGCATAATTATGACTTATTTTAGTGCCTTTGAAGGTTACCTTGGTAAGTTTGTCGCAGTTGGAGCCCAACACTTTAATTGTGTAGTTGTCCGCACCTTCGGTACGTTGCTCTTTGGTAAATGTTACGGTTACTTCCGCGCCTGTGGGCGAAGTTTCACCTTTGAGCGTGTCAAGGTCAATTTCGACGCCTTTGTTGCCGGTGGCAAAGTCGGTCAATTCGTCTACGGTAACTGTTACGCCGGAGTATTTACTCCAATAGGTTGCGGACAAAGCGTATGCCGTTGCGGGAACAGCATTGAACGTTACGTTGGTAAGGGTAAGTTCGCCGCTGTAAGCCACCACTGCCGCGTCGCAACCGGCTTCTACGTTGGTTGCGTCCAGCGTTACGCCGTTAAGAGTAAGGTTGCCGTAGTTGTTTACAAGGCGTACAACACCTTTGCCGGATTCCGCCGCAATTGTACCGCCCTTAATTTCCACTTCCGCGCCGGGCAAAACTTGCAACGCCTGAGACTCGGTGCCCGCACTGCCAACGGCAGCGTTTACCGTGTAGGTAAATGTGCCAAGGTCAATGGTGATCTTGCCCGTGTGTTCCGTAAAGCGCAATCCCGCGCCGGTGTTGTTTGCCAACAAGGTGATAGTTTGCTCGCCGCTGAGCGTAAGAGCCTTGTTGAGAGCCGAAGCCAAATCGGTGAAATACTCTTCGCCTACTTGCGCGGCGTGTTGACTGTAACCGCATTTGCATTTATGGGTTGCGTCGAAGGTGTGGCCTTCGGGCTCGCCGCTAAGTCTGCCGCAATCGGAGCATTTCTTTTGGTGGGTTTTGTCGGTTTGTTCCCAAGCAGCGGTGTTGCACTGTTCCTCGCCGTCCTTGCCGCCGCAAGTTTCAAAGCGTACGCATTGTTTGTAGTGTTTGCCGTCGTCGGATTGTACCCAATCTTGACCTTCGAAGTCGTGCCCCAATTGGGGGATCTTCAATTGTTCGTCGGACTGCTCTACATACAACTCGCCTTGTTTAACAAACTTTTTGTTGCATACCGTGCAAGTATAGTGGGCTTTAACGCCGTCTTTTTCACATTCGGCAGGTAATTGCGCCACTTCTTCGCTGTATTTGTGTCCTGCTTTAAGTACGGTTGTAGATTGTTCAATTATATCGCCGCCTGTTGCCGCATTGAACAGTTTGCCGCAATTGTTGCACGACCAATATTGAATATTGCCGTCTTCCGTGCAGGTAGCCTCTTTAAGCGGGTGTTCGGTACGATTTGTGTGCTGACATACTTCGTAGTAGATTTTGATCGAGTACATATTTACTGTGTAGGTGGACGTGTTAGCAAAATAGAATTCTGTTGTGCCGTCGCCAAAGTCATATATGTACAATGTGCCTTGACCTGAACCTTTTGTCGCGGTTACCAACTTGGACGCATCTACCGAATATGCAGAATACATCTTCATATTGTCATAAGTTCCGAATACATCGGCAATTATTGCGTACACTTTACCGAGAGTTTTGGACTTAATATAACTTGTGGATTTGCTAAAAGTAAATTCGTTACTATACGAAGCGTTCTTGGCTACACCGCTCTTTTCCAACCCTGCAATACTGCTACCGATGTTGGTAGGTGTAATTTCGAGAACTTGTACGTTTTGGTGTTTGTCGCATTTGTCTGCGCAAGCGGGGTCTCCGCAAGCGGGATCCAAGCACTTTCCGTCGATCGGGCAAACATGTTGACAGTAATGTACACCTGCGGGATAAACAACTTCTACAAGAGTGGGATTGAATTTTGCTCCCGTGGGACTTGCACTTGCAGGAAGATACGAAATTTGATATGTGCCGTTAAACAGTTCCAAGAAACCGTGAACGATTACGGTTGCGCCGTCAAGAGCGCCTGCTTCGTTGGAGCGAATGTTGGTAACGGAAGCATCTACATTTACTTGGCAAGTAATCTTTGTGGAGCCGTCGCCCAACTTAAATTCCCATTGTCCGTAAGTGTTGCGGGTGGAACCTGCATTTACAACACCTTGTACATAGTATTGCTGTTTTTCGGCTGCGCCGACAACTTTGCCGGAACCTGCTTCGTTCATCAAAGCGATCGCTTCTTCGACGGTAAGCGGGTTTTCCTTAGTTTTACCTTTGTCGGGGTCAACAGCACTGTGTCCTGCGCACTTGGGTTGACATTTTGCGTTGTCGCAAGTCTCGTCTGTACACAAACCGCATTGCGGGCAAACATGTTGACAGAAATGTGCGTCTGCGGGCAAAACCACTTCTACAACGTCGGGGGTAAATTTGTCGCCCGTGGGACTTGCACTTGCAGGAAGATATGCAATCTTGTACTGTCCGTTAAACAGTTCCAAGAAACCGTGAATTATTACGGTTGCACCGTCAAGAGCGCCGTCGCTTTCGGGAAATTCAACGCTGACGGAAGAGTTAATCTTGGCTTGACAAGTTGCTTTTTCCGAGCCGGTGCCCAACGTAAACGTCCACTCGTGAAATTGAGTATCAACTGTAGAACCGCTTACAACACCTTTTACATAGTATTGTTGTTTTTCGGCTGCGCCGACAACAACGCCGGAACCTGCTTCTTTCATTAAAGCGATCGCTTCTTCGACAGTAAGCGGGTTATCCTGTGTTTTACCTTTGTCGTCTGCACTTTCGTGGCCGGGGCACTTCTCTGCGCAAGCAGGATCATCGCAATCGGACGTACACTTGCCGCAAGTGGGACACTGATGTTGACATTCGTGTTCGCCGGGGATTACTATTTCGCCGGAGCCGGTGTATCTGTATATTTGAATGTCGTCTTGACCACTTTCATAACAATTAAATAAATGATTACTGCCGGTGGAATTGTATCTTAACCAATTACGCGCATTGGTTCCTTGTGATTTTACAGTAGCAATACCGTCGGCGGAAACTTCAATTGTCCAAGAAGATTCGTCGTCAACTTGTTTTGCTGTTTTAAGCGTACTTTGAGTTGTACCTGCTCCGCGCAAATATTGTCCGGTACCTACCGCGAGAGCAAATGTGCCGTTTTTAGTTCCCGCTTCTATTGTTATTATTTGAACTTCACTCGTAATAACTATGGTTTGGGTTGCGGCGTCCCTAGTAATTGCAACGCCATCACGATTATTTGTTTTTTGTGTTGTACACATTGCCATATCGGCTGTGCTTGCAACAATAACAATTCTGTCGCCAAGTGCAATGGGGGTACTATCGGACGTTACCAACTTCCAAACGGGTAGTTGCTCGCCCTTGTTGACGGAAGGCAGTTCGTTGCCGTCTGCATCGAAATACTTGCCGCAATTTTGGCATTGGAAGTATCCGACGTGTTGGTCGGTTTCTTCTACCCAAGGACCGAACACGTGCTGATCTGCCATGGGAGCAACCAACACTTGGTATGTTGCGCCGCAATCCTTGCAGGTATACACGCGTTGACCGTAATCGCCGCAGGTGGGAGCAATCGTCAATACGCCGTTATCGTAGTTGTGGCGCGCTACCAATTGCTCGGTGCGGGTTGCGCCGCATACCGTGCATTTGAAAGTGATTTCGCCGTCCTTACATTTGGGCTCGGTTGTAACCGTGCCGTTATCCCAAGTGTGAGCGGGAAGCATAGGGATCGCTTCCTGCGGGGGAATTACTTCGCCGCAGACCGAACACTTGAAACTTGACGTAAGACCTGCGTCCGCGCAGGTTGCGGGTTTGCCTTCGAGTGTTTGCAGCGAGTGCGGCAATTTGCCGATGGATTGAGTGAACGTTTGACCGCATCTGCTACACGTGTACGTACGCTCGCCCTCGCTTGTGCAGGTTGGCTGTTTGGTTATTTCGCCCGGGGTGTACAGGTGGCCGTCCGCGCAGGGATCCTGGCAGGCGGACAATGACAAAACCAACAGCGAAACCATCAAAATCGCAAGCAAAATTTTGACTGATCTTTTCATTGTCTATCTCCTTTTTTAGATTTTTGGTTCGGAAGAACCTTGTAATAACAAAAAAACACCGTACAACAACAGTACAGCGTTAATTTACGGGTGAAAAAATATTGCGCGTGCAAGCGGCGTTGACAAGGGCGCAAAAGTAGCAATGTGCAGTTAAATGTACAGTGCAACAAACCAGGTAATTACAGTTACAAACATGCTGTATTTGCACAGAGAGCCCCCTTACGCAACTTACAAATTTAGGCAATAATTACTTGACATAGTTATTGTATTACAAACCGCGAAAAATGTCAATAAGGTTTAGGGGAAAAATTTATTATTTTTGCCGACCACCATACCGCTCGCATATCCCCTGCAAAAAGGCTTCGCTTCGCGCACTGCGTGCGCTCGTTGCAGATTATTTTGCAGTGGATACACTCGCTCAGCGGGTTTACAAGGTTGGGTTTAGTTGGGACTGCTTTTTGCTTGTATGAATTTGTGCGCTGTTGCGCCGACGCAGTCGGACTTGGGAGTTGCGCGTGAACGCACGCGCGACACTTATTTGTACTTTCGGTGGGGAGCCGCCTGCCCCACCATCCCCCGCAAGGACAACAAGCGCCGCACAGGTCGCCGCTTGTTGACGGAATTTGAGTTGTTTCCGCTCGCGCGTAGTTCCACACGCGCT
Organism: uncultured Clostridia bacterium; assembly: GCA_947629985.1. GTDB lineage: Bacteria > Bacillota > Clostridia > Christensenellales > CAG-314 > Fimimonas. Next base: position 50,746 of record CANRFV010000005.1, read on the forward strand.
ACGCTAACTCAAATTCCTACTTTATTGAAAATTGTTTGATGTCTATATAATGTTGTTGAAAGTATGAATATAATTCTTTTCAACCATATTATAAATTTTTACTTATTATTGCTGTAATTCACAAGGGTTTATATACAAAACTAAATTTACAAAAACAGCCAATCTACGCTGTGAGATTGACTGCTGTCTATTTTGTTTATTACACTGTTTCCATATTTACGCACAAATAGCGTAACTTTAATACAAGGTTCAAATTAAACTGCCGCAAACTACGGACCTGCGCCGAAGTTTGCGCCCTTGCGGGGGTTGCCGGGGACATGCGACACCCCGGCGAAGGTATAAAAAGAGAAGCAACGGGTAGTTGCTTCCTTGTTAGTCCGACCGAGACGGTGCCTACGGCACGCGTAGCGGCAAGTTGCGCAGCACGTATGTGCAAGTCAACAGCCCGTCTCGCGTTTGGTCGGCTCCGCGTGTGGTCGGAACAGGTCGGCACATTACTCCGCTATGTCTCCAACGCCGTTCAAAATAAGCCGCGGACGGTACGGAAACTGCTCGACCGTGGCGCGCGTGGATACTCCCGACAATACCAATATGGCGTCTAAGCCCGATTCGATTGCCCCTACAATGTCCGTGTCCATTCGGTCGCCTATCATTGCTACGTCGGGCGAGTGTATGCCCTTTTGGTGGAATCGCTCCATTGCGGCGCGCATCATAAGCGGATTGGGCTTGCCTACATAGTACGCCTTGCGATTGGTGGCGTATTCTACCGGCGCAATAAGCGCTTTGCACGCGGGTACTTCGCCATGCTCGGTGGGGTTGGTAATATCCGCATTGGTGCCGATAAGCCGCGCCCCTTTGTTTACTAACGCGGTGGCTTTTTTGATACTTTCAAAATTGTAATTTTCCGTTTCGCCTATTACAACGTATTCGGGGTCTACATCGTTGAGCGTAATGCCCACTTCGTACAGCGCGTTGGTAAGCCCCGCGTCGCCTATTACGTACGCCGTGCTTGCGCCTTGGCTTTTGAGAAAACTTGCCGTGGCAAGCGCCGCCGTGTAAAAATTGTGTTCGGGAACCTGCAACCCCATACGCGCCAACTTTTGCTGCAACTCCTTGGGGGACTTTTGGCTGTTGTTGGTAAGAAACAAAAACCGCTTGTTGTTGCGGTACATCCAATCTACAAATTGCTTTACGCCGTTTAACAACACGTTGCCGTGATAGATAACGCCGTCCATATCACAAATAAAGCCTTTTTTTTCGCGCAAAGATTGCATAAAAACAACTCCTTTTGTTGCCTGCCCATAGCAAATGCGTTGACGATGACGATAGCGGCGAACCAAGCCGACCGCCGAAACGACAGCCGCAACCGCACGGGCAAAAACAAATAATAATATTATACTTGAAGATTATAACATAATTAAATAAAAAAGCAACAAAAAACGCAAATGTTTTCAGAAACGGTTTAGTAATAATTAAACGCATTTTCAACAACATGATAAACATAAAACAATTTTCAAAAATGTAGGAATTTGAGTGAGCGCGGCGCGCGGCGCACCGCTGTTCAGAACAAATCGGAATGAGTGCCCGTTCGAATAAGTTGCAAAATGAGATACTTTTTGTTGACAGAGTAAATCAACAACCAATCGGGCTGTATGTGGCACTCGCGCACGTTGCGGTATTTCTTAGATACTGCAAGCGCGTGATCCTTGTACTTGGACGGCAATGGCTGTTGATTGGCTAACATCGTTACCACTTTGCGGAATTCGTTTACATCGCAACCGCGCTTTATTGCCAATTTGAAATCTTTGCCGAATTGCGCGTGGTACTCAATTTTTAACATCTAACGCCTCCATAAGAGCGTCGACGGTATCGAAGGGGCCGCAAATGTTTTGCCCGCGCTCGGTTTCCGCTATGGCTTGCAAAGTCTGCGCATTGGGGGCGGAAAGAGTAACTTCGAAGGGTATGCCTTGCTCGGCAAGAGCCTTTTTGAGATAAATGTTGATTGCTGTGGACAAATCCATGCCCAAATCCGCAAATAACTTTTGCGCTTGCTTTTTTACTTCCGCATCAATTGTTATATTTGTTGAAACTTTTGCCATTTTGTATTCACTTCCTGTTAATATTATGTGCATATTTTAACATAATATGTGAGAAATGTCAAGAGATAATTTTTTCCGACCACACGTGCGTCGGCACCGCATTACACTTTGCGTAAAATTACGTAACCGTTGGGCTGCAAGTGGCAATATTCGCTGTATTTGCGACCCGTAAGCATATCTTCGTAAATGTCGCCGAGATACAGTTCGTAACTGTTGCAACCGCGGTTTACCGCCACTATCGCAACCGTTTCCGTTTGCGGACACACGCGCTCGAACGCGTATACGCCGTTTTCGGCTACCAATTGGTGGAAATCGCCGTCGCTGAATACGCTTAGTTTGCGCAGTTCGCCCAAACGGCGGTAAAAATCCAACATAAGTTTGTTTTGCTCGTCCCACGGGTAGCAACAACGGCAAAACGGGTCTTTGTAACCTTCCATTGCAACTTCGTCGCCGTAGTACACGCAGGGAAATCCGAACAACGTGTACTGTAACACGGCGGAAATTTTGAGCAATTTGCACCCCAACATATACTGCCTGTCGGTAAGTTTGGTGCGCGCCATCGTGTCCTTGGGGACGTTGTCCAGACGGTTGCCCGCAAGGTTGGTAAGTATGCGGACGGTATCGTGCGTGCCCAAAATATTCATAAGGTTGTTGCGCACAAAAGTGGGATAGTTGTTGACGATATCGAACACTACGTGCGCAAGCGCTTGTTCGTTGCCGTCGCGCACAAAATTTATTATACCGTTCATCAGCGGGTAATTCATTACCGAATCGAGTTGACTGCCGTCGAGATAGTGTCTGCGTACGCCGTAGTCTACCTTGTTGGACGCGTCTTCCCACACTTCGCCGATTATTACGGCATCGGGATCTTGCTTTTTGGCGGAAGAGACGATCTTGTCCAACATACAGTCGGCAACTTCGTCCACCACGTCCAGCCGCCAGCCCGACGCGCCCTTGCGCAACCACTGCGGCACAATGCCGTTTTTGCCGCAAAAATACTTTTGCGCGCCCTTGCTTTGCGCGTTTATTCGGGGGAGCGTACGGAAATTCCACCAACACTCGTACGTGCCGTCGGGATAAATGTTGAACCAATCGCGGTAGGGAGATTGCGGATCGTTGTAAGCGCCGCCTTCGCCGTACTTTTTGTCCAGATTGAAATACTTGGACGAACTGCCCACGTGATTGAACACGCCGTCCAACACTATGCGTATGCCGCGCGCGTGCGCCTGTGTGCACAGTTCGTCAAAATCCTGCTCGGTGCCGAACATAGGGTCGATTTGCTCGTAATCTTCGGTATCGTATTTGTGATTGCTGTACGCCTTGAAAATGGGGTTGAGATACAACGTTGTTACGTTAAGCGACGACAAATAGGGCAATTTGTCGATTATTCCGCGCAAATTGCCGCCGAAAAAGTCGCGATTGCGCACTACGCCGTTTTCTTCGCGGTAAAAGGGCTGTTCGCCCCAATGACGCATTATTTTGTCTTCCGTGGGGACGGTTTCGCCCGAAGCGCAAAAACGGTCTACCATTATTTGGTACATTACGCCCTTGTTAAGCCACGTGGGCGTGGGGTAAACCTTTTTGTATACGGACAGTTGCCAAGGGCGCACGTTGTCGTAAAAAAGCGACGCGCGGCGATTGCTGCCCATGCCGACGTAATGCTCGTACGTTACGCCGTCCATTACAAAGTAGTACCAATACAGACCTTTTTTTAACTTGACGTCGGCAATGTAGTTGTCGTAACCGTCGCCGGAAGCGTCCTTGTACATTACAAACTCGGTTGTGGCGGTTTCGCCGTCGCGGTACACCACAAGCGTAACTTTGCTTGGGTTTACGTTGTGATGTATCTGCAAACGTATGCCGAAACCTACGTCCTCGGCAACGGCGCCCACTATGCTTTTGTAAAATTCGTCGGTGGGATTGTATATGACGTAATCCATTACATTCTCCAAATTTTTTCGGCGTATTCTTTTACTGAACGGTCCGCGGCAAAACGTCCCGCTTCGGCAATGTTTTTGAGAGACATTTTGTTCCACAGGTCTACGTCCTTATACGCGGCGTCCATCTTGTCGCATACGGACATATAATCGGCAAAGTCGGCAAAGCACATATACGGGTCCGCAATGGGATAATTGCGCAACAAATAGTTGGAAATGCTTTCGAACGACTCGCCCGCAAAACCGTTGTTGAGTTCTTCGATTATTACGCGCAAACGCGGAGAACGGAAATAGTACGACGTGGAATTGTAGCCCAATTCCCACTGCTCGGCAACTTCGGCGGCGTTCATACCGAAAATGAATATGTTGTCGTCGCCTACTGCGTCGCGGATCTCGACGTTGGCGCCGTCCAATGTGCCCACGGTAAGCGCGCCGTTGATCATAAACTTCATATTGCTTGTGCCGCTGGCTTCCTTGCCGGCAAGAGATATCTGCTCGGATATTTCCGCCGCGGGAATAAGATATTCCGCCATGGTTACGCTGTAATTTTCCATAAATACAACGTTTAGTTTGCGACGAATGGCGGGGTGCGATTCCAAATCTTTTTGAATACAGCAAATAAGTTTGATAACTTCCTTTGCCGCGTAATAACTCGGAGCCGCCTTTGCACCGAAAATAAAGGTCTGCGGAGTAATATCCAAATCGGGATTTTGTTTGAGATCGTGGTACATAGATATTATTTTGAGTACGTTAAGCAACTGACGCTTGTATTCGTGCAGACGCTTTACTTGTACGTCGAAACGGGTGTTGGGGTCGATGGCTACGCCCAGACGTTTGAGCGCACGCTGTGCAAAATATTCCTTGTTGACGCGCTTGATCTCCGCCATACGTTGGTGTACCTGACTGTCGTCGAGGTAATCGTTTAGTTTGGTAAGTTGACTTGCGTCGGACACAAAGCCGTCGCCGATAAGTTCCTTAATAAAGTCCGTAAGCCCCGGGTTTGCCTGACAAAGCCATCTGCGATGGGCAATGCCGTTGGTTACGTTGGTAAATTTGTCGGGCTCGATGGAATAAAAATCTTTGAACAGGTCGCGTTTGAGAATGTCGCTGTGCAATTCGGACACGCCGTTGACGTGATGAGACTCGACAATGGACAAATTTGCCATACGTACCTGACCGTACGCCACAATGGCAAGGTCGGAAACCTTTTTCCAATCCTGAGTTTTGTCCCAAAATTCCTTGCAGGCGCGCTCGTTGATCTCCACTATTATCTGGTAAACGCGCGGCAGCAACTTTTGCATAATGTATTCGGGCCAACGCTCCAACGCTTCCGCCATTACCGTGTGATTGGTGTACGCGCAAACGCCCTTTACAAGTTGCCAGGCGCGCTCCCAACTGAAATGGTAATCGTCCAAAAAGATACGCATAAGTTCGGGACCGCACAAAGCGGGGTGCGTGTCGTTGATGTGTACCGCCACAAGGTTGGTAAAGTTGTCGAAATTGCCGTAACGCTTGTAATGGTCGGATACGATATTTTGCATTGCGGCAGACACAAGGAAGTATTCCTGCTTTAAGCGCAAAATTTTGCCTTCTTCGTGGTCGTCGTTGGGGTAAAGTACCTTGGTTATCATTTCCGCCTGCGACTGCTCTTCCATTGCGCGCATATACTCGCCCTGACCGAACGTGCGGAAATCGAATGGCTTGTTGTTACGCGCCGACCACAAACGCAGCACGCCCACGGCTGTGGCTTCGTAACCTTCCACCACCATATCGTACGGAAACGCCTTTACTTCCTGACAGTTTATCTGTTGGTATATGGGACCTTCGTTCGTCCAGATTTCCTTTACTTCGCCGCCGAAACGCACTACCTGCGCCTTGTCGGCACGCTCTTTGAGCCACACTTCGCCGCCGGGCAGCCAATTGTCGGGCAGTTCGGTTTGCCATCCGTCCACTATCTTTTGTTGGAAAAATCCGTAATCGAAACGCAGCGTGTGCCCCATTACGGGATAGTTTTCCTTGGCAAGACAGTCGAGATAACAGGCGGCAAGCCTGCCCAAACCGCCGTTGCCCAAGCCCGCGTCGGGTTCGCAATCGTACAGTTCGTCTATCTGAACGTTGTAATATTTTTTGAGAGCGTCGGCAAACAAACCGTCCAACTTCATATTGAACAGGTTGTTTTTGAGACTTCTGCCCATCAAAAATTCCATCGAAAGGTAATGGACTCTTTTTCTGTCTCTTGCCTTGTACTGTCTGTTAAATGCCGTGCGCTTGTCCAACAGCATATCTCTTACCACGCTTGCAACGCATTTGTACAGTTGCGAAAGCGTAAGTTCGGTTGCAGATACGCCGAAATTTTTGTTGGAAGCGCCTTCTATCATATCTCTCACTTTGGATTTGGTAAGCGTAGGTGTGTTTGTTGTTTGTACCATAGTTTTTTTGTCTCCGATTTATTTGGTTTTGTTTGCCGCTTTGTAATAATACTGTACCGACGAAGCGGGCATTGTAAGTTCGATGTAGCCTTCGGCATTGGCGTTTACCTGCGATTGCACTTCCACGCCGCGTCCGCCAAAGCGGAATTCGTCGCTGTTGAGTACCAATGTGTAATCGCCGCTGTCGGCGTAAAAACCGTACTTGTGGTAGTCGTATATGCTGAAATTGATAACTACCAACATAATATTGCCCTTTTTGTCTACGCGTTCGAAGGCGATGACGCTGTTTTGACTGTCGTCTGCCAATCTCCAACGGAAACCTTCCCACGAAGCGTCGTTTTGGTAAAGCGGTTTGTATTTTTTGTAAACTTTGTTGAGCAAACGGACAAATTCGCAGTGCGAATCATGCTTGGGGAAGGTAAGCAATATCCAATCGAGTTCCTTATTTTCGTCCCATTCGTTCCACTGCGCAAATTCCGAACCCATAAAATTGAGTTTTTTGCCCGGGTGAGCGTATTGGAAGCCCAACAGAGCCTTCAACTGAGCGAATTTAGTGTCGTAATCGCCGAACATTTTGTTGATAAGGCTGCCCTTCATATGTACCACTTCGTCGTGCGACAGCGGCAAAATGTAATTTTCGCTGTACGCATAGCACATAGAAAAAGTCAATTGATTGTGATGTTCGGCGCGCCACAACGTGTCGGTTTTCATATACGACAGCACGTCGTTCATCCACCCCATATTCCACTTGTAGTTGAAGCCGAGTCCGCCCACGTACGTCGGGTGGGTAACCTTGGGGAAAGCTGTCGATTCTTCGGCGACGAACAGAGCGTAGGGGCATGCCTCGAACACTTTGCAGGAAAGTTTACGCAAAAAGTCGATGGCTTCGAGATTTTCCTTGCCGCCCCACTTGTTGGGACGCCATTCGCCGTCGCGGCGATCGTAGTCGAGATACAGCATGCTTGCCACCGCGTCTACGCGCAAACCGTCAAAGTGAAATTCTTTAAGCCAATACAGCGCGTTGGACACGAGAAAACTTTGCACTTCGTAACGCGAATAGTCGAATATGCGCGTGCCCCAACTTTTGTGTTCTTTCTTAAATTCGTCGGCGGATTCGTAACAGCAGGTGCCGTCGAACTCGATAAGCCCGTGCGGATCTTTGCAGAAGTGCGCGGGCACCCAATCCAAAATTACGCCGATACCCGCCTTGTGGAACTTGTCGATCATATATTTAAGGTCGTCGGGCGTGCCGTAACGGCTGGTGGGAGAATAAAATCCCGTAACCTGGTAACCCCAGGACGCGTCCAGCGGATGTTCGGCAAGCGGCATAAATTCCACGTGCGTATAACCCATTTTTTTGACATAAGGTATAAGGTACTTGACCAAATCGCGGTAGGAGTACATTCTGCCGTCGTAATGACGCTTCCAGGAACCCGCGTGTACTTCGTAAATGCTGACGGGACTTTTGTATATGTCGCGCTTGAGCTGTTTGTCCATCCATTCGGAGTCCGTCCACCGATATTCCGTTTCGGGGTCGTAAATTATGCTTGCCGTCTTGGGACGCAATTCCGAATAGCGCGCGTACGGGTCCGCCTTGTACAAAATGCTGCCCGATTGCGTTGTAATGGCAAATTTGTAGCAGTCGCCGGGTCGCGCCTCTACCGTTATCTGCCAAATGCCGTCCTCCAACTGCAACTTGTTGTGGTTAAACAGCCAATTGTTAAAGTCGCCCACAATGCAAACGTCGCGCGCGTTGGGCGCCCACACCGCAAAGTGATACAATCCCTGCGATACTTTGTGGCAACCGAGCAAATTGTATGCGTCGGTACACTCGCCGTTGTAAAACTGTGTAAATCTGTTAGCCATGTCCGCTCCTTATCCGTTAATTCTGCCCGATTGCTCGGTTATTTTTGCCAGCCAGGCGGCTTTCGCCCGCGAAAAGTCCGCGCGCTTTGCCATATATTTCCAGCAACCCAGCGTTCCCGGTATATTCATACGGCAGGACGCGTCGTTTTCGACGATATCCTGCATGCTGTAAATTACCAATTCGGCGCGGCTGTTTGCCAACAGCGCAATCAGATCCAACGCAATATGGTCGCCGTTGGGCAAATTGACGGTATTAAGCACCACCTGCCGTTGCCCGTCGTTAAGGCTTTGCCACCAACCGACGGTAGTATCGTTGTCGTGCGTGCCCAGATATGCCACGCAATGCTCTTCGAAATTGGCAGGCAAAAACGGATTGCCCGGATTGCCGTCAAAGGCAAATTGCACTATCTTCATACCGGCAAGTCCGCATCTGTCGCGCAGTTCGAGTACGCTCTTGGGAATGTCGCCCAAATCTTCCGCAATAATGGTAAGTTGCGGAAAAGCGTCCTGAATGTGTTTGAGAAAATCGTACCCTATGCCCTTGCGCCACTGACCTTTGCGCGCGGTGGGTTCGCCGTAACGAATGGCGTAATAACTGTCGAACGCGCGGAAATGGTCTATACGCAGCACGTCGAACAGTTCGGCGCACTTGCCTACGCGGCGCGTCCACCAATCGTAATTTTCCTTTTTCATCGCGTCCCAATCGTAAAGCGGATTGCCCCACAATTGCCCGTCCTGCGAAAAGTAATCGGGTGGTACTCCCGCTACCCAACTGGGGCGTCTGTCCTTGGTCAACTCGAACAGTTGCGGGTGCGCCCACACGTCTGCCGAATCGTACGCCACGTAAATGGGTATATCGCCGATGAGTTTTACGCCGTATTTGCTCAACTTGGCGCGAAAACCATTCCACTGTTTGTAAAATTGATATTGACAAAATACGTTGAATTCCACTTCGTCGCTTAGCATATCGGCATAATGCCGCATTGCCGACGGCGTGCGCATACGTATATCTTCGTCGTCCCATTCCAGCCAGGATTTGCCGTTGAAATGCTTTTTTACGGCGCAAAACAGCGCATAATCGTCCAGCCAATAGGCGTTGGAAGTGCAAAACTCGGCGTAATCCGCAGGCGGATTGTTCTTGATAAAGTTGGAATATGCTTCGCGCAAAATAACGTCCTTGCGCGCAATGGCGTAACCGTAATCGTTGCCCTTGGCGCGCTTGCTGTCGGCAAGAGTGCTTTCGCTCAACAGTTGCTCCTTAGCCAATTGCTCCGCGTCGATTACCAGCGTGTTGCCCGCAAATGCCGACGGCGAAGCGTACGGCGAATTGACAAAATCCGTAGGCGTAATGGGCAATATTTGCCAATACTCCTGCTTGGCTGCACGCAAAAATTCCAAAAACCTTTCCGCTTCGGCAAGAGTGCCCACACCGCTGTTGCTCGGTAAAGACGTAATATGCAGTAAAATACCGCTCGATCTCATAATTTACCCCTTTTGATTCGTTTTTTTTTACAAATGCGCATACTCGCACAAAGTATATTTTAACATCATAACCGTGTAAAAGCAATTATTTGAAATAAAGTAAATAAAAATTTACAAATGTAACATCACTTTTTGCGTTTGCGAATGATACCGCTTTGAAGTATGCGCCTACGCCCGCACTTGACCGCGCGCGCTGTTGTCCGTTTGCGACAAGCCGCCGCGGCACAGCATACGGAAATGCTCATTGCGCGCACAAACGGCGCGATTACCACCGTATTGCCCGCAAAAAACGCGCATTAAACGCGCTGTTTTTACCTTGAAACGGCTCAACAAACGCGTATTTGCGCTTGCGCGTACGTCGGAAAAGTCGATTTAGTCCGAGGGGAGCGCGCAAAAAAATAAAAATGTTGACATTTTTGAAAAATCGGCATATAATAATATCAAACGAAATATCCGACGGCAATGTGGGAGAAATCCCGTGTCCATTCGCCGCGGAATTGCAACGACAGACTAATATTTTAGTTTGCCGTTATTTTTTTAGAGGGGCGTATGCTAAAACAAAACGACAAACGAATATTAAGTTTGTGTATGCTGTTTGCGACGGCATTGATCTGGGGTGCGGGTTTTGTACTTACGGATCAATTGCTTACGTCGTCGTTTAACGCTACGCCCGCGTTGCTTAACACAATACGCTTTTCGATAGGTGCGCTGTGCCTGTTGGCGATATTCAACAAAAAAATAAAGTTAAACAAAACCATTTTGCTGTACGGCGGAGTGGGCGGAATATTGCTTTTTGCGGGATTTTTGTTGCAAATAATCGGTCAAAAATACACCACGCCAGCGCACAGCGGCTTTTTTACCGCGTCGTATATTGTGTTTGTGCCCTTTATTTCCTGGATATTTTACAAAAAACGTCCCAAATGGATCTCGCTTGCGGGGGTTGTCGTCGCCATTACGGGGTTGACGATTCTCAACTTGTCCGACGCGTCGGGCGAAGAAAACACGCTTGTGGGCGACCTTCTTACGCTTACAAGCGCGCTTATGTTCGCGTTGCAGATCCCTTGGGCGGACTTTGCACTTAAACGCGACAAAACCGACCACGTCCAGATGGCGTTTTGGCAGATAGCCGTTGCGGCAACACTGTTTTTGCTATATTCGCTTGCTGCGGAAAGCAAAAATTACGCGGCAATGCAATGGAATTTGCAAAGCAATTGGTGGCGCATTGCGATAATTTCGCTGGGCGGCACCGCCTTTGCATACTTTGCGCAGACGTACGCGCAAAAATATACCGCTTCAACCGAAACTTCACTGATGCTGTCGTTCGAATCGCCCAGCGGAGCGATCATATCCATAATTGTGGGGTCGGACGTATTCGGTTGGAAAATAGCCGTAGGCGGCGCGCTGGTATTGGTAGCAATATTATTGGTGGAAGTTGTGCCCAACTTGCGCAAACGTGCAACTGCCAACAGCGCGGCACCGCCGCAAACGGAAGAACCCACCGCCACGCCCGACGATGAGCCGAAGCCCGACGACGAAAACACGTCGGATCACAACACAAGCGCACCCGACAACAATGCGGAACAGCACAAAGAAAAATAACGAAAATACGCAGTTTTTATACTCCATATATGCAAAACGCCCCTTGCGACAACTGTCGCTCGGAGCGTTTTCATTATTGCAAAAATACACGCAAAACATTGCCGACAGGCAAATAGTCGCCTATCGGCGAGTGAGATTTTGCAGTAAAGCAAATAGTTGCCTTACTGCAAAGTGTTATTTCGCTACGCGAAGTGATAGTATTTGCTGACGCAAATAGTGCGACATTGCCCGTGGGCAAATATTTTTCCGTCTACGACGGAAAAGTGAGATTTACGTGCAAGCGCGTAAGTGAGATTGTTTGCTGCGCAAACAGTTGCGGCTTTTTTTATTTGAAACATTTTTAAGTAATAAAAAAATTACTGTCGAGAAGTACTTCCCGACAATAATAATTTTCAAATTATGTCAACCTTAACTTTGCCGTTAGGCAAAATAACACTTTTCCGCTGAAAGCGGAAAAATAACACTCGCCGTAGGCGAATAACACTTACGCGCTTGCGCGTAAATAACACTGTTCGCCTAAGCGAACACCACGCAAGCGGAAACAACTCAAATTCCGTCAACAAGCGGCGACCCTAAACAAGCAACAAGCAGTACGACTAAACCCAACCTTGTAAAACCCGCCTTGGCGGGCAGTTTAACTAAACACCGCAAACTACGGACCTGTGCCGAAGTTTGCGACCTAACGGGGGATGCCGGGGATGTTCACCCCGGCGAAAGTCGGAATAATGAAGCAACGGGCAGTTGCTTCCTTGTTAGTCCGACCGTGCGGACGCGTAAGCGCACGAAGTGCAAGGTTGCAAGGCGCAAGCCGCCGTCAACCAAGTCCGCACGCGCCTGGTCGGAATCAGTTTTTGCGCACCAAATACAACACCGCCATTGCCACAGCCACGTAGCAACTTTGGCGCAGATTTTCCACGCTGTCGTTATAGGACGCGCGTACTCCGCCGTGCGCTACCGTTCGGCAACCCAACAACGGACAATTTACATGCGCCTTGTCCAACAATTCGTCGGGTATGCCCACTGCACTGCCGTAATACGACGCGCCGTCGCAACCGTTGTCAAGTCCCAAATCGATTACCGCGTCCGCGCCCGCAAATGCCGCAGTCGGATCGTCCAGCACAATGCCCGTGCGCGGCGTTTGAATGTCGCACGACGGCAAGTACCACACAAGATCTGAACCGAACAAATGCAAACAGTAATTGAGTTCATCCATTACGTTGACGTCGCGATTGCCCACAACCGACACGTTGAGATTTTGCAAACCGTCAAGTTTGATATTGAGCGTCATAATGTCGGCAAGAGCGGTAATCGGGTCGCTGTCGCTTGTGCCGCCGTTTACCGTTGCGCACCGCATAAGCGCGGCAACGCGTTTTATTTCGTTAAGATCCGACATTTGCGCCACAACGGTGTTTACGCCCATACTGTCCAGCGCAAGGCAACTGTCCGCCTTGTTTTCCGCGCCGTACACGGGGCAAAACGCGCCCGACATATACGAAGTTGCCAAACCGAACGCCGTGCTTGACAAACAGCAATTTGTCCACACGCCGCCCACGACGCTGCCTATCAGTTGCGGTCCCTTTTTGCTTCCCGTTGTGTAAATGCGCCGCATTTGCGCGGCAATTTGCAATATATTTGTTATATCTTTTTTGTCAAGTTCATGTAACGATAACAAATTTTTCATTTTATTTTTGCCTGCTGCGTAACGATTGCAGCACCTTGTCGAAGTAATCGGGCAGGGGCGCGGTAAACGTCATTTCCTTGCCCGTTACGGGGTGTTTGAAAGTAAGTTGAGCGGCGTGCAACAACTGCCCGTCAAGTTGCCATTTGCACTTGGAGTAGCCGTAGGTTTTGTCTCCCACTACGGGGTGTCCCAAAAATTTGGCGTGTACGCGTATTTGATGCGTTCTGCCCGTTTTAAGTTCGAATTGCACCAAAGTGTAACGGTCGAAACGTTCCAAAACGGTATAATAGGTTACGGCGCTGCGCCCGTCGGGCACTACGTCCATTTTTTTGCGGTCGGATCTGCTGCGCCCTATCGGTTGGTCTATTACGCCGTCGTCCTGCTTGACAACGCCTTCCAACAGCGCAACGTATATGCGGCGGCACTGCTTGGACTGAATTTGCTTTTGCAAATTGACGTGAGCGCAGTCGTTTTTTGCAATGACAAGCAAACCGCTCGTGTCCTTGTCCAACCTGTGCACTATTCCCGGACGAAGCACGCCGTTGATTCCGGACAGATCCTTTATGTGGTACAACAGCGCGTTTACCAACGTGTCGCGATATACGTTATTTGCCGGGTGCACCGTCATACCCTGCGGCTTGTTTATTACCGCCAGATCGGCGTCCTGATACACGATATCCAACGCCAGATCCTGCGATTCGACGTTGAGAGCGACTTCGTCGGGCAATGTAAAACATACTTTTGCGCCCGCGGCAACAATTTGCGCGGGCTTGGTAACGGTTGCGCCGTTTACGGTAACCATACCGTCGGCGATAAGTTTGTGCGCATGACTGCGCGTGATTTCGCTGTTGTCGGCAATAAACGCGTCCAGACGTTTGCCGCTTTCGGCGCATTGCAGATCAATCCGTTTCATCGTCCGACTCCGTTTTGTCCGCCCCGTTATGTTCGTTCGCCTGTTCGTCCGCAGTAAGCGCGTCGTCCGACTGCAAATCGGCATTTGTTTGAGACGTCGGTTCGGCGTCGGTATTGCCGTCGGTATTGCCGTTGCAAGCGTCGCCCGCCGCTTGGCGCTGTTTGCGATCGTTTAGCAAAGTTTTAAGCAACGAATCGTAATCGAAAAACAAAATGGACAATATGGCAAGGATCACTCCCACCACCAAAAAACTGTCCGCAATGTTAAAAATGCCGAAAAAGCCTTCCACCCTGACAAAATCGCGCACTCCGCCGCCGAAAAACTTGCCGTCCGGCGAAGGCATAAACAATCTGTCTATGGCGTTGCCTATCGTGCCTCCCGTAACAAATGCAAACGCTATCTGCCCCCACACGCTGCGGGTACGACTGCGCCACAGCATAAAGCCGAAAGCGGGCAGACCCACCAGCGTCATTATGAAAAACAGCCAATTGCGCCCATCAAACGTCGAAAATAATCCGCCTGTTGCGCCCGTATTTACCGTCCAAACAAGCGTAAGCCACTCGCCGATAATGTTGATTTTACCGCCGTGATTGTTTACCGCAATTTCGATAAAATGCTTGGTAAGTTGGTCGAGCAATACGCACGCCGCAATAACGCATGCGTACACCGTAATAAATATGGGCACCGAAAGTGGTTTGCGCTGTTTCATATTTCTCCGTTTCTATGCGCGCGTTGCGCAAAGAATTTATTTTTTGAATGTAAAAATGTCGTCTATGCTGTCCGACGGTGCGTTGTCGCCGTTATTTGACGCGCCTTTTGCCGTGCCGTCGAAACTGAAAATATCGTTTGCGTCGGGCTTGTCGAAAACCGCCTGATTTTTTACTTCGGCAGTGCCCAACAACGCCTTCTTTTGCAATTTGCGATGATACATGTACGCCCCCACCGCGCACGCCGCAAGTATTACTGCGGCGGCAACGGACGGCCACAAGATACCGTACCAGCCGTTGAGATTCAACAATTCGTTGCGGGCGTTATCGGCAACCGCAGCAAATTTGTCGCTTGTAAGTGTGGACACGATGGTTTGAGATATGCCCGCCACGCGCTCGCCGAACTGCGGACACTCCTTGACGAGAATGTCGAAGGTGTCTCGATCGGTGTTGAATACGTTGTATTCCGCAACGGAACTTTGCGCATATCCCCAACGCGCGGAATAGGTGCCCGCAAAGAAAAACGCAACGGGTATGCCCGCAAGCCTGAACGGCGTGTGATCGCTGCCTTGCACCGCTTCGTAATAGCCGTATCCGTAAGCGTCGTACTGCCAATAAGTGCCCTTGGCGTAAGGTTTTTCCTTTAACGGCAACGCGGCGTTGTCAAGTATAAGGTCGGCAAGTTGAGTGCGCTTGTTTTCGCACATAACAAATACGTCGTCGCCTATGCCTATGCAATCGAGATTTATCATAAGCGACACTTTGTCCGCCGATACGTTGTCTACGTAATACTGCGAACCGTACAGCCCCGCTTCTTCGGAGCCGAACGCCACAAAATCAACGTCGTAAGGCAACATAGAACCGAGTTGCGCAACCTGTTTTAACGTAAGGTACAGCGCGGCAACGCCGCACGCGTTGTCGCTTGCGCCTTCGCCGCCGTTGAAATCGTAATGCGCGCCGACAACGATTTTTCGGGAAGAATCGGCGCCCTTTACGCTGACTATCAAATTTGTGCCTTTTGAATTTTCATTGTAGGGAAACGACTGCTCATATACGGGCAGTATCGATTGCAACTTGGTTGTAAGCCACGCTTGTACGTCGCCGTCGTTACGGCGCAATTGGCACAACTCGTTTACAAACGAATACGCTTCGTCGACAAGCGCGCTGTCTACGGATTGTTCGGAGGCAAAAGCGGGCACTGCGCACACTGCGGTACAACATATTGCCGCAAGCGCCAATATCACAAAAAACTTTTTCATAATATCACCCCGAAAACAGCCGCGCATATCAAGTACACTATTGCAAGATTGCGGAAATAGAAGGGCGCGGTTACGTCGTTGAAATACAACTTGGCGGTAACTCGGTAAAACCACACCGTACAGCCCAACGATACCAGCACGGGGAACAGTATTCCGCCCCACACAAGCAACAGCGGCGTAATTAAATTAAGCGATTTGAGCGCGCCGCATATCAAATAATAAATTGTAAAAAACAGTAACGCCAGCAAACCGTACTCTGCGCGCGGCACGTTGTAAAAGCGCGACGCATTGAGAAACGTATTTGCCAAAAACGGCACAATAAGCATCAAAACTGCGCCTATCAACATCTGCGCGACAAGCGCAATGGGCACGCACCAGGCGGTAAGATTTATGCCTGACGTGTACAACAGCAAGTCGCAAGTTTGTGTGGCGGCAAGCAAGCCCGCCTGCCAATTGCAAAACATATACGCCAAAACAAACGCTATGCGCACCAAAACCCGCGATAATTTGTAATTGGATCTGAGTTTGTTAAACAAGTAGCACCTCTTTACAACGATATTAACTGCATAATGAGCAAAACAAACGTTTCGTCTTCGTCGAAAAAGTTTTTCAAGCGGTCGTCCGCCTGCGCAAGGCAATCCAACGCGCGTTTTAACTGCATGGGCTTGTAACGTTCGGCGGCGGATCGCGCAAATCCCACCGCGCCGGGTTTTACTCCCAAATATGCGGCAATTTGCTCGGGCGGGTAGGCGGACGTCTTGACGTAATACATACGTCTGTAAAAATTGTACAGCAACGCAAACAGCGAACGCACTTCTTCGCCGCCGGCAATAAGTCCGCGGTATATCTCCATTGCGCGCATGGCGTTTTTGTCCGCGATTGCGCCGGACAGGTCGTACACGGCATATTCGGCGTCGCGATGCACCAACATATCTACGGATTGCGCGTCCACCGTGCCGTAATCGATGAGTTTTTGCGTTTCGACGGACACGCGCGACATATCCGACAGACAGTATGTTGCAATTCGGTCGGCGCAGAGCGTATCTATCTGCACGCCCTGCCGTTTGGCGTATGCTACTATCCACTTTACCACACCGGGCTTGTCCAACCTGTTGCAGTTTACTGTAAGCATACCGTTAATGTCGGCAAAATATTTGTCCGTATCCGAGCGGAACACAAGGCAAAAACTGCCGTCGCACGCGCTTATTATTTGCGAAAGTTGCTTTTTTACTTGGGCAAGACGGGCGTTTTCGGGAAAGACAAAGTCGCGGCAAACAACGAGTTTTTTGTCGCAAAACATAGGCAACGTCATACAGGCGTCGGTTATCTGCTCCAATGTGGGGTTTTCCAACGTGTCCGTTGCAAAACCGTCGTCCGCAATGGAATACGCCTGTCGCACGTTTTCGACGCAGCGCTGTTTAAGCCATTCGTCGTTGCCGAACAGGCACAGCGCGTTGACGGTACCCGATTTTAATTTATCTTTCAACTCGATAAATTTGATCAAACTTGCCACCTCATTTACAACTTAAAATTATTTTACCACCTTTTTGTCTTATTGTAAAGTTTCCGTACTTATTTGCGCCGTAATTGAGCGGTTGTTCGCTTTGATATTGACTGAGCGTTACTTTGCCCGCGGCGGAATAGGCGGCGTTTGCACCGTCAAGCACGTAAACGTCGCAGTCGGGTTTGTATGAAAGCAGGTTGTTTTGCGCGGCGATATCGCCCAAAACGATACACACTTCGATATTCCGCACGCTTACGCACACAGCCGATTGCGCGCCGTCGTACAGCGAACGCACCGCTATATCGTTGCCTACGACGGAATTTTTTATCTGATACACCGTCGGTATGTCTGCCGAAAGCAACGCTTGGTCAACTTCGTCGTTGCCTTGCAAATTTAACTTGTACGCCTTGGTTACGGGCAAACGATCGAGCGCTTGCGCTATCAAATCGGGATCGGCTGCGCCGTAATGCGGAATGTAAAGCGTGCAATCGGTAATGCGGTAACGTTCGGCATAATTTATTGCGTCGTCTACCGCGGCTGCGGAATCGAAATCCGCTATAAGCGCCGCTTCGCCGCCGTCGGATACGGCAACGACAGCCGTTTTGCCGTAAGACATCGCAACATACACGCTGTTATCTGCGCTTACGGGCAATGCGGACAGCAACACGCACAGTCCCACTATCACGGCGCACGCCGCGCACACCGCACAGCGCAGGCGATTGCCTATGTTGACGTATCCGCCCAAAACAAACGCGGCAATAACCGTAAATACAACCGACAGCCCGAACACGGAAAACGTAACCGTGGCAAAATCCAACGACGACACCGCAAACGCCGATTTTATCAGCGCATACAGCAAGTAATCCGAAGCGACGAGCAAATAGCGAAATATCCAAGGAATAAGTCCCAACGCGCCCAGCACAAACGCGACGGACACAATGGGAATGGCAATTACGTTTACCAAAGCGGACAGCGTAGGCACCACGCCGAAATTGGCTGCGACGGTAAACAGGGTGGATAACCAACAGCACAGCGAAAGCAACAACGAATTGAGCAAAATGCGCACCGCTTTGTTGCACTTTGTGCGCGCAAGACGTCTGTTTAGCGGAGCGTACAGCGTGGCTATGCCGAACACGGACAAAAACGACAGTTGAAAACCGGCGTCGAATATGTAAAAGGGCTGTACAAGCAGCAAAATAGTCGCCGCAACCGACATCGAAGAGAGCATATCCGCCTTGCCCAGCAATATCCGCGCTGCGTAAGCGCACAACAGCATTACAAACGCGCGCATTACGGACGGCGAAAAGTTGCAAATATACGCGTACAGCATCAACGGAACGGCGACAATTATGCACTCCAACGCGGGGTGCAGGCGCAGTCTGCGCAACAAAAAGCATATTACGCCCACGATAAACCCTACGTGCAAACCGCTTACCGCAAAAATGTGTATTATACCGGCGTCGGTAAACGCCCGAGCGTTGATATCGCTCATTGCATTGCGGTCGCCCGTAAGCAATGTGTACAGCACGCCGTCGCTATGCGGCATATATTCGCACGCAACGTCGTATATGTAGCCGCGTATGCGTTCGCCCAAATCGGGATCGCCATGGGCAATTTCCAATACGGTTACGTCGTGCAATTCGTACCTTACGCTATTGCGCAAATAATACGTGCCGACGTCGCTTTTTACTGGGTAAACCGACGACATAGTGCCGCCCATCATTACGCGATCGCCCACGCTCAGTTCGTCCTCGCCGTAATACAGCAATTTTATTCTGCCCGCAAGTTTGTCGCCGCTTACGGCGTCGTAGCAGTCCTGCAGATAATACACGTTGCTTTCTTGGTTGCCGTTGCGGCCGATGTCGCTTACATAACCGCCCACCGTTACGTGCTGTTCGCAATAGGTGCGGGCGCTGAGAACGCTCAGTTGCAATTGCGTTCGTCCAAAACCGACAACCGCGCAAACAAGCAAGATTACAAACGCCTTGTAAGCGGAATTTTTGAATATCAACGCCAACGCAATGCCCACGGCAAGCAACAGCCCCATTACAAGCGCAACGTACCAACTGCCGAAAATAGCGCAATAACACGCATATATTCCCAATATCAGCCCCACCGCCGCAAACAGCGGTATGCGCAGGTTAACCAACTTTTTCATAGTCCTCCCGCGCAACGAAAAAACGGTAAAAATTGTCCGCGTAATCGGCGCCCAATATGTCGGCAAGCAGCGTTTTGTCGGTTATCTTGCCAAATTCGTCAATGTAGTCGGCAATTTTGTCGATTACTGTCGGATCTATTCCGTCCACGGGCAAACGGTTTTGCACAAGCGCGCCGTTTACGTTGACGCAGTCGCGCCGCACGCCGTCGCAATAGTACCCGACGACGATTTCCGTAACCGTGCCGTCGACAAGTTTGTCGGCATACGCAGGCAAAACCGACGCGTCGGTAAGCCCCGCAAAATTTATCGCGGCAAAACAGTCCGAACCGCTCGGCACCGCAAAGTAGCCTTCGTTTTGCACCGCTCCGCACACGTAAACGGTAAATTCGAGCGGCTTGACGTCATTTAATTCGTTGTCCTTTAACGGAAAAAGTTTGTCTGTGCAGCCGCACAGCGCCATACATACGAATATTAAAATAAAAACGAGCGACAATTTTTTCATCGGTACGAAAATGCCCCGCCATAGCCGGTGTTTTACGATGGTTCAACCTATAAAATAGGTGGGTAATCTGCCGAAAACCGCCAACCTTTTACCGAAGCGACTCAAAGCGCTTTTTGACTTCACGCGGAAGCCTTAGTAACCTGATATCTTCGAATCCGGACGCAATCCCCTTTTACGAACTGTAGTTGACGCATTTTGTAAAACTTGTCGTACAAGGCAGGGCAACAATATTTATTTTCTTTTATATTATCACACGTTCGGGCAAAAAGCAAACGTAATTTTGCTTAAAACCGTCAAATAACGAAGTTCGCGCGCAAATATAAACGAACGCAACCGCATACGCGCGATTACGCTCGACACACATAATACATATCTATAACAAAAATATAAACACAACGGACGAATTAGTACTTATATGCGTAAACGCGTAAAAAGACGGTTCAGTCCGATACTTTTTTATTTGCCTTACAATTGCCCTGCGGCAAGCGCGACGTGCCGAGTTTGCGGCGAACGACTCCGACCAAAATTACAACGGACACTGCCGCGGTAAGCGCTTCCGCAATGGGAAACGCCCACCAAACGGCGGTTGCGGCGTCGGGCAGCAACGACAACAGCCCCACCGCGGGAAAAACAAACACCGCAAGCCGCAAACAGGAAATAAACAGCGGATACAACGCGTAGCCCAGTGCCTGCAACACGCCCTGAGTTGCTATGCTTACTCCCATAAAGACATAACCGATACTCGCTATTCGTATTGCCGCGGCAACGGTTTGGGTTATTTCAACTCCGTTTACGCCGCTTGCCATACCGAACAGACTTGCAAGCGGACGCGCAAAAACTTCAAACAGCACGGTTATCGCCGCCGAAACCACAATAGTGTTGATCTCACCCCATTTTACGCACTGCCGCGCCCTTGGCAAATTGCCCGTACCGTAATTAAACGACGCGACGGAAATGATCGTGTTGGACAATCCGAAACACGCAAACAGCGCAAACTGCATTATTTTGTAATACACGCCGAAACTGCCCCGGACCAACTCCGCATGCTGTTTTACCGTTGCCAAAATAAGGTTTACGCCCAGCATCATAACCGACAACATGCCTTGCATAAGCGCCGCCGACAAGCCTATACGGTATATTTCCTTTATTATTCCGAAATTCGGCGCAATATTCTTGAACGAATTGCCGAGTTCGCGATTGGCGCAATAATGGAACAGCATAGCGACTACCAGCGAAATTACCTGCCCTATTACCGTTGCCCAAGCCGCGCCGGCAATACCCATACCCAGCGGAAAAATGAATACATAGTCCAACACGATGTTTGCTGCCGCGCCGGATATTTGCGCAATTGTGGAATAAAGCGTTTTGCCCGTACTTTGCAAAAACCTTTCGTACACGGTAAAACCTATTGCCCCAAACGAACAGCAACAACATATAGTAAGATATTGCGTGCCCATTTGCACCACAAGTATATCGTCGCCTGCCTGCATTGCAATAAACGCGTGCGCGCCGAACAGTCCGAACAGCAAAAACACTGCGTAAATGCACAATGCCAAAAAAATCCCGTTGCCCACGGCTTTGTTTGCCTTGGTACGGTTGCCTTCGCCGAGAGACTTGGACAGCAATGCGTTAAGCCCTACGCCCGTACCCACGCCTATTGCAATAATAAGCAACTGCACGGGAAAGGCATACGTCAGCGCCAGATTGCCCGCTATGCCGTTTGCGCCCATATTTATTACAAACGCCGTATCCACTATGTTGTATACCGCTTGCAAAATCATCGACACGATCATAGGCAGACCCATCTGCCAAATCAGTTTGCAAGGCGACGCCGTAGCCATTTTGTTTTGACTTGTTTGTTGCATATAACACCCCTTATAACACGCAAAACAGGCGCAAATCCGCAATTGGATTTACGCCTGTTTTTGCTACACATTGTAGCAATATTATATGCCCAAACTGCCGAAAAGTCAAATAAAATTGCCGTTTGAACCGAATTTTCGCCCGCCGCAACAACCCAAAAACGCGCGTTGCCTTTCGACAAATTGCGCCAAAACAACGACGACGCAAGTTTTGATTATACGCTGCGCCTTTTTGCGGAAATTAAGGCATACGTACGCGCATATTTGCGCCAAGGCGTTGACGACGCTGTATGTATATGATATAATATTGCCATATATATTCCGACAAAAAGCAACATTTATGCGTTGTATTACGCAACGTCGGAAAATTTTACGAGAAGACGAAAGCCATGAAAACAAAACATTTATTTGCAACATTGTTGATATTGCTTACGTTCCTGCCGTTGGTTTTTGCGGGGACGGTTACCGCGCAGGCAAGTTCCGCGCCCATACGGGTGGGCTATTTCCATTTTACCGGATACCACAACTACGACGAAACAACGGGCAAACGCGACGGCTACGGCTACGACTTTTTGCAATTGATTGCAAGGTTTAACGATTGGCAATACGAATACACGGGTTACGATCTGGAATACGCCAACAGCCTTGAACTGTTGAAAAACGGCGAAGTGGATATCGTAACGTCCGTATCCAAAACGCCCGAGCGCGAAAAGGACTTTTTGTTTTCCGACAAAGATCTCGGTACAAACGCCACTATTTTTACCGTAAAAGCGGGTAACACAAAGGTAAAAAAGGGCGACTACTCCACTTACAACGGCTTGAAAATAGGTATGATGACGGGCAATTCGAAAAACGCTGTTTTCGAAAACTTTGCCGCGGAAAATAATTTTACGTTTACGCCCATTTACCGCGAGTCGGAATTGGAACTGACGGAATTGCTTGCAAACGGCGACGTTGACGGACTGATCACGGGCAGTTTGCGCGCGCTTGACGGCGAATGGATAATCGAATCGCTGTCGCCGCAACCCTTTTACGCCTGCGTAAACAAAAACAATCCCGAACTGATGGAGCAAATAAACGCCGCCATCGACGAACTCGACTTGTCTCAACCCGATTGGCGCAATACGCTGCACGACAAATACTATTCCACCGACGCAAGCGGCAACATCGTGTTGACGCCCGAAGAACGCGACTATCTGGACAGTCTGCGGCAGCAATCGGTTACGCTTACGTTGATAATCAACCCCGACAGAGCGCCGTACTCCTATTACGAAAACGGCAAAGCCTGCGGAATATTGCCCGCGCTGTTCGCAAAGATGACGGAAAACGTAGATATTTCGTACGAGTACGTTGTGGTAAACAGCCGCGAAGAATATTATCAACGGCGCAATGCGCAGGATATAGACATTGTGTTGGACTTCAACGACGATATGTCCTTGGCGGAACAATGCGGTTACAAAATTACCGACGCATACTACACCACAACGCACACAATGCTTAAACGGCGCAATTTGAAGGGCGACCCCGTAAAATTTGCCACGCAAAAATATGCGGACAACCCTTTTGCGGATTACTTGGCAAAATATGTGGGTGAAAACGCCCAATCCGTGCAGTACAATTCGTGGGAAGAAATCGTTGCCGCCGTAAAACGCGGCGAATGCGACGCCACGATAACCCTTTCGTACATTGCGGAAAGATATATGTGGGCGGACGAGCGCGGCGAACTGACTTCCGAACTTATCGGCGAAGCGTCGTCGGCTTACACAATAGGCGTAAACAACAAACGCGGACACCTGTTGCTGTCCGTACTAAACAAGTGTGTTACGGGATTGAGCCGTAACGCGGTATCCGCAGTAGTTACGCAAGAAGTTACCAAGTTCCGCCCCTCAACCGACGTGGGGTTGATTACCTTTTTGCGCCGCAACCCCATTTACATCGTAATAATTGTAACCGCCGTGCTGCTGTTGCTGTTTGTTATTGCAATGTTGGTGGTAAGGACGTTTAACCAACGCAAATTGCAACGCAAGGTAACCGAAGCGACAAGCAAACTGCAAGCGCAAACGGAAGAACTGTCGGCGGCATTGCACGCGGCGGACGCGGCAAACCGCTCCAAAACCACGTTTCTCAACAATATGTCGCACGACATTCGCACGCCGATGAACGCAATTATCGGATTTACGGCGCTTGCCAACGCGCACATCGACAACAAAGAACGCGCGCTGGACTACCTTGCCAAAATCTCGCAGGCGTCCAACCACTTGCTGTCGCTGATAAACGACGTGCTGGATATGAGCCGGATCGAAGCGGGCAAGGTCCACATCGACAACCGCCCCGAAAATCTTGCCGACATTTTGCAAGGATTGCGTAACATCATTCAGTCTGATATACACTCCAAACATCTGGATCTGTTTATCGACACGGTAGACATAACGCACGAAGAAGTATTTTGCGACAAATTGCGCCTTAACCAAATATTGCTCAACCTTACGTCCAACTCGATAAAATTTACCAAGAGCGGCGGCGCGGTATACATCAAAATTACGCAAAAACCTTGCCCCAAAGAAGGTTTCGGCACGTACGAGTTCAGCGTTAAAGATACAGGCATAGGTATGAGTTCCGAATTTGTCGAAACGGTATTCGATCCGTTTACGCGCGAACGCAATTCGACTGTAAGCGGTATTCAGGGTACGGGCTTGGGAATGGCAATTACCAAAAACATCGTCGATATAATGGGCGGCACCATCACCGTGGAAAGTCAACAGGGCAAGGGTACCGAATTTGTAGTTACGTTGGAGTTGAAATTTGCCGACGACGAACCCGAAGATTTGGTACTTTCCGAACTGCGCGGTATGTACTCGCTTGTTGTGGACGACGACCTTGTTTCCTGCCAGAGCGTATCCAAAATGCTTCGTCAAATAGGTATGCACGCCGAATGGACCGTAACGGGCAAAGAGGCGATCGTACGCACCACCGAAGCGATAGAACTCGGACACCCATTTGAAGTGTACATAATAGATTGGTCTATGCCGGATATGGACGGCATTGCCACGGTAAAACAAATACGAGCAATTATCGGGGACGACTCCCCCATCATATTGATGTCGGCATACGATTGGGCGGACATCGAACAGGAAGCGCGCAATGCCGGCGTTACGGGCTTTGTAAGCAAGCCGCTGTTTGCGTCCGACCTGCACCGCGCCTTGGAAAAGAGTTTGGGCAAAACAACCGAAGAACCCGCTCCCGCGCCCAAAGAAAACAAGTTTGCCGGCAAGAGAATTTTGTTGGCGGAAGATAACGAACTCAACAGAGAAATTGCCGAAGATATTTTGAGCGAATCGGGTTTTGAAGTGGAAAGCGCCGAAAACGGCAAGGTTGCCTGCGAAATGGTAGAAAAATCGCAAGCGGGCTACTACGACATTGTGCTGATGGACGTTCAAATGCCCATTATGGACGGCTACGAAGCGACCAGACACATACGCGCCCTTGAAAACAAAAAAATTGCAAATATACCGATAATAGCAATGACCGCAAACGCCTTTGAAGAAGACAAAGCAAACGCTTTTGCCGCGGGTATGAACGGACACCTTGCCAAACCTTTGGATATCGACGCGATGTTTGCACTGCTTGAACGATTGCTTGACGGCGACGCGACGGACAATGCTTTGGCAAACGACGGCGCAGCGGATAGCGACGCGGCTGACGACAACGCCCCCACCGATAACGACAAAAAGTAACGCAACTGCGGCTGCATTTTGCCGATTTTGAGCGCACCGCTACTCGGCACCAAATAGTCGAACAACGGCTAAACGGCACGCCACTTTATGCAAATACCCGACGGTAAACGGCGGTATTGTCGACGTGCCGAGACTGTACGGAATACCGTTTTGGTACAAATATCAAACAATAAGTGGCGGCGCTGACAGATAACAAAATCAATTACATTCGAGCCAAGATAAGATTCCGGAATTTGAGAATTTAGCAAAGTAAAAGATAAACCCGAACAATTATGTTCGGGTTTATCTGCATTTGGTGACCCTAATGGGAATCGAACCCATGTTATCGGCGTGAGAGGCCAACGTCCTAGGCCGCTAGACTATAGGGCCGCAACCAATGTACGGTTAGTATACCACAATTTGCAAGGTTTGACAAGTGTTTGCGGAGTGTTTTGCAAATATGCGCGGCGTTAAAACAGTAAACTTTTTATTTGCATAAACGTATAAAATCTACCGCAATAATTTACATATTGCGCGAAAATAAACAAAACTACATAATACCCCCACCATTATTTTTTATGGGATAATACAGTAAAAAACAATAAGCGCACATAAGAAAAACCGAAACGCCGCATTTTCAGCGCCCATTATGATATTTTCCTTTGAAAGAAACTGTTAAATAGCAATTATTTTATTTGCAGAAACGTATTTGATCCGCCGTAATTAACTTCGTAATAAAATTTACGCAAAAATAAATAACACTACCCTGCCATTGTTTTTTCCGAGGATATAATGCAGTAAAAAAATAAGTTAAGCGCACATAGAAAATCGAAACGCGAACCGCAACGCCACCAATAATTTATTAAAATTATAATAATACTTGTTGACTTTAACCGTGCAAAAGTTTATAATTGTTTTTGTATGGCGTGTGCAAAAAAACGGCGTCTCGACGCTTGTTTTTACGCGCAAAACGTCGGCAAAAACCGCCGCAAACAGGCGCAACGCACCGCAAATAAACAAATCTACAAATTATTTTTTGGAGGAAAATCTAATGGCAAAGAGAACTATCGACGGTAATACCGCGGCTTCGCACGTTGCTTACGCTTTCAGCGACGTTGCCGCAATTTACCCCATCACACCTTCTTCGCCCATGGCCGAAGTGGCAGACGAATGGTCTGCGCAAGGCAGAACAAATTTGTTTGGGCAGACGGTAAAAATTGCAGAAATGCAGTCGGAAGCAGGCGCCGCAGGCGCAGTACACGGCAGTCTTGTTGCGGGCGCGCTTACCAGCACGTTTACGGCAAGTCAGGGATTGTTGCTGATGATCCCCAATATGTACAAAATTTCCGGCGAATTGTTGCCCTGCGTATTCCACGTATCCGCAAGAGCGTTGGCGGCGCATGCGCTTAACATTTTCGGCGATCACCAAGACGTGATGGCTTGCCGTCAAACGGGTTTTGCCATGTTGGCAAGCAACTCCGTGCAGGAAGCGATGGACCTTGCTTTGGTTGCGCACCTGTCCACATTGGAAGCGAAAGTGCCGTTTTTGCACTTCTTCGACGGCTTCCGTACCAGCCACGAAGTGTCCAAAATAGACGAAATATCCTACGAAGATATGGACAAGTTGCTGGACAGACGTTTTGTTGACGAATTCCGCGCACGCGCGCTCAACCCCGAACACCCGCATTTGCAAGGCACCGCTCAAAACGGCGATATTTACTTCCAAAACAGAGAAGCGGCAAATAAATACTATCTTGCCACGCCTGCCATTGTGGAAAAATATATGCAAAAAGTGGGCGAACTTACGGGCAGACACTATCATCTGTTCGACTACGTAGGCGCACCCGACGCGGACAAAGTTATCGTACTTATGGGTAGCGGCGCCGAAGCGGTTGAAGAAACCGTCGATTACCTTGTTGCTCGCGGCGAAAAGGTAGGCGTGCTTAAAGTACATTTGTATCGCCCCTTCTCTGCAAAGCACTTTGTTGCCGCTTTGCCCCAAACGGTAAAGAAGATTGCCGTTTTGGACAGGACCAAGGAACCGGGCTCGCTGGGCGAACCGCTGTATTTGGACGTTGTTGCCGCTCTTGCCGAAATGGGACGTCAAACCGAAGTTGTGTTGGGCGGAAGATACGGCTTGGGCAGCAAAGAATTTACTCCTTCGATGATACTGTCCGTTTACCGCAATCTCGACGGCGAAAGAAAGAACCACTTTACGGTGGGCATTAACGACGACGTTACGTCCACTTCTTTGCCCGTAACCGAAATGATCGACGTTGCCCCCGCAGGCACCACTCGTTGCAAATTTTACGGTTTGGGCAGCGACGGCACGGTAGGCGCAAACAAAAACAGCATAAAGATCATCGGCGACCACACCGATCTGTACGCGCAAGGCTACTTTGAATACGACAGCAAAAAATCCGGCGGACTTACCGTATCGCACCTGCGTTTCGGCAAAAATCCCATCAAGTCGAGTTATCTGATAGACCAAGCCGAATTTATTGCCTGCCACAACCAAAGTTACGTAACGCGTTACGACGTGCTTGCCGACGCCAAGGACGGCGGAACATTCCTGCTTAACTGCGCTTGGAGCGACGAAGAACTCAACAAAGAACTGCCCGCGTTTATGAAAAATCAAATTGCCAACAAGCATTTGAAATTTTACACCATAGACGGACTGCACATCGCAATAAAAGCCGGCTCGGCTAAGTCCACCAATATGGTAATGCAGGCGGCGTTCTTCAAACTTGCAGACATAATTCCGTACGAACAGGCGGAAGATTATATGAAACAAGCCGTAGTAAAATCTTACGGCAAAAAGGGACAAAAGGTTGTCGAAGCCAACTGGGCGGCAATCGACGGCGCAGTAGCGGGGTTACATCAGGTAAGCGTTCCCGCGGATTGGGCTACCACCACCGAAGGCGCACCGCTCCCCGAAAAAACCGACAGCGAATATTACGAATCGTTTGTTCGTCCCATTGTGGAACAAAAAGGCAACACTTTGCCCGTATCGGCATTTAACGAAGCGGGCGTTGTACCCACAGGCACGACAAAATTCGAAAAGCGCGGCATTGCCGTAAACGTTCCCGTTTGGCAGCCCGACAAATGCATACAGTGCAACCAATGCTCTATGGTTTGCCCGCACGCAGCCATTCGTCCCGTACTTGTAGCCGACGATCAACCCGTACCCGAAGGCTTTGTTACCAAACCCGCAATCGGCGTTAAAGGCGCGCAATTCCGCGTTCAGGTAAGTCCGCTGGACTGCACTGGCTGCGGCAGTTGCGCAAACGTTTGCCCCGCCAAGGAAAAGGCGCTCGTTATGACGCCCGCCGAGCAGGTAAACGAAGTGGAAAATCACAAATTCTCCGAAACGGTACAACAGGTAGAAAGCCCGCTCAGCATTTCGACGGTAAAGGGCAGCCAATTCAAACAACCCTTGTTCGAGTTTTCGGGCGCATGCGCAGGCTGCGGCGAAACTCCCTACGTCAAACTTGTTACGCAACTGTTCGGCGACAGAATGGTAGTTGCCAACGCAACGGGTTGTTCGTCCATTTACGGCGGATCCGCCCCCACTTGCCCCTACACTACCGACAAAAACGGACACGGTCCCGCTTGGGCAAACAGTTTGTTTGAGGACAACGCCGAATTCGGTTACGGAATAAATTTGGCTTACACGCAACGCAGAAATCGTCTTGTTGCCAAAGTTACCGAACTGATACGCAACACCGCTTGGAAAGATTGGAGCGAAGGCGTTGCCGCAGGCGAAGGCTGGCTGGCAAATAAGGACGACGCACAAGCAAGCAAAAAGGCGTCCGAAGAACTGATAGCGCGCCTTAACGAATGTAACAACTGCGGTTGCGAATGCGACAAATTGGTTGCCGAAATACTCTCCGAAAAAGACTGTCTTGTCAAAAAATCCGTTTGGATCTTCGGCGGAGACGGTTGGGCGTACGATATAGGTTACGGCGGATTGGATCATGTTCTTGCCAGCGGCGAAGACGTAAACGTATTGGTATTGGATACCGAAGTTTACTCCAACACGGGCGGACAGGCAAGCAAATCTTCGCCCACGGGCGCAGTTGCCAAGTTTGCCGCGGCAGGCAAGCGCGTAAAGAAAAAGGACCTTGGCATGATGGCTATGAGTTACGGCTATGTATACGTCGCTCAGGTAGGTATGGGCGCAAGCCAGGCGCAACTTGTAAAGGCGTTGTGCGAAGCCGAAGCGTACCACGGACCGTCGCTTGTAATCGCTTACGCACCCTGCATCAACCACGGTATAAATATGGGCAAATCTCAGGAAGAGATAAAACGCGCGGTAGAATGCGGATATTGGCAATTGTATCGCTACAATCCCGCTTTGATAGAAGAAGGCAAAAACCCGTTTACTTTGGACAGCAAAGATCCCACGGGCGATTACCAGGAATTTATCAAGGGCGAAACGCGTTACGCTTCTCTTGCCAAGACCAAGCCCGAAGTTGCCGAAACTTTGTTTGCGAAATCCGAAAAAGACGCCAAAGAACGCGTTGAAAAATACAAAAAACTTGCCAACAAAGAATAATGCGCAAATAAATACAAGCGCTCCCGCCGAATACGGCGGGAGCGCTTTGTTTTGCGCGTAAATATTAAGTTTTGCAATTTACCTTGCGGTCGATTACGCCTGCCCGCTCTGCGCTTGGTTGGACGATTCCGCAGTTTTGTGCCGTTCGGACAACGGCAAAAATTTTACGGGCATTTCGCCAAACGCCTGCAAACGTTTAAGTCCTGACAAAATTTTGCGGCGCTCGATAAAAAATTGGTCTACCGCTTCCCAAATAAATACCCAGGCAAATATATCCAGCACTTCTATCCATATTGACGACCACTTTAACAACTGCTCGCAAATTATCATAAATGCCAAGCCCACAATGCCGATAAGCGCAAAAATCAAAGACACTACGCCGTTGCGCTGTAAATTGCGGCGTTCGGCGGCAAGTTTGAGCGTAAAATAATTTTTAATTGCGCTGGTATAGCACTTTTTTTCTTCGTCGTCAATGCAATTGCTGTGGACGTTCAATTCCAATCTGTCTTTCGGATGGGCGGCGTTGGCGCCATTTTCCAAAAAATCCGCCACGTCTTGCGAAATTACGGGGGTGTCGGTTTCGGAATAGGGCGACAAAAAATCGCTGTCGTCCAACACGGTCATATTAAGTACGTGCGTTATCTGTTGTTTAGCCATAATAAACCTCTTTGGATATCGACGCCAATACAGCCGTACAAGCGCCTGCGTGCGCAGTGCGACGGTACGCGCCGTGATGTAACAAACAGTATAGCATATTGCGCGCAAATAGTCCACGGTTATTTTGCAAAACGCCATATTTACAAGTATGTTATAATTATGTTGCCCGCTATGCGCGCTGTCGTTTAAGTTGCGTTACGATTTGTTTATCTGTTTGCCCTGACTTTGCGCGAACTGCCAAAAAACGCATTTATCCAAGCGCAACCTTTTGTTGTAGGCACATTTTTAGTTTACAGCCGTTTGAGCGTATTGCAAAGGGCAACGCGACAAATCGTTTGCGCTGCCCTTTGAAAAAATATTGATAATTTTGCCGCGGCGAAACATAGCCGCACAGCGGGTTACAGGCGCACTATCACTTGGTCGCCGTCGTCCGAACGCACTTCCACCAAGTTGAAATGCCCGTACGTTTTGATTATACGCTTTAACGTTCGGTATACGGCAACCATTGTGGAACGCGTAATAACGTTTGCGGCTTGTTGCCGCGCGTGCGCGTTGTTACTTGCAGACGACAGCGCAACTTCGACTTCGGCAGCACATTCGGCGGCTGTATTGTCGGCGTCAAACGTACTTTCGTCCGAACCGTCGACGTCGCAGTCGCAACTTACAACTGCCAAGGCGTCGTCGCTTGCGTTTGCGGTTTCCGTTCTGTCCGTTGCGGCGTTGGGCGTACCGTTTGCAACCGCTTTGCCTATTGCGTATTTGTAAAACAGTCGGGATTTAAGCACAATATTGGGAACGTACAGCCGCAAGCGAAACTTGCCCGACCTTACGACAATTTTCATCACTCCACCCAAATTTCGATTTTGTCGCCGTCGCCGGAATTGACGTCTACGATCTTGCCTACAAGACCGCTTTCGATAAGTTGGTAAATCTTGTTGAAATCGATGTCCGCCAACGACACCTTGCCCGCGGATATGGGTATATTGCCGCCGCTATCCAAAATTACCTTTACCAATGCCAACGGCAAATTTACGTTGACGTCGTCGTTATCCGAAGAATGGCACTTTACCCGCAAAAACATCGAGTCGATATTTTTACGCTGATCCTGCGGCAATACTTTGGTTGCGGGCTCTTCGCCCAGCAACTCGTTCAAACTTACGCCCAAAATGTGCGAAAGGGGTACAAGCGCCGAAATGTCGGGCGCGGAAATGTCGTTTTCCCACTTGGAAACGGCTTGCGCCGTGATATTAAGTTGATTTGCAACGTCCTCCTGCGTAAGCGACGCTTGTTTGCGCAAACGTTGCAACCTTTGACCGAGAGTTTCCGTCATATTTAATAATCTCCTTTTTTAATTTGCGGCAAAGCCGTTGTCTGCCGAGCCAAACGCGCGCAGTTTGTCCGACGGCGTTTACAACTTGTGCCGTTTTACAAACAAATTGTACCGCATTGCGCCGCAATTTGCCAGCGACTGTTTGTTTAGTTTGACCGTTTTAACTAAACCGTAGGTTGTTTTTTTACTCAACCGACGCAATTATTATACCGTAATTCGCTTTGTGCCGCAAGCGTACGCGCGCTTGTTCTGCGACAAAAGTATCAACGCAAAATACTTTACCGAAATTTGTCAAATTGCGCTTTACACAAACGAAATAAAAATATATAATTAAACTACACAAAAAGACGGGGAGAAAGATATGAAAACAAAATCTAAAACTTTGTGCATATTGCTGATCGTTGTGTTGATGGCGGGCTTTGTTGTAACGGCAAGCGCGTGCGGTAGCACCTTCGGCATAAAATGGGACAGATATTTGCCAAGCGCTGAAGAATATTTTGCAAACGCTGACAAATTGGGCGAAATTACGCCCATTAACGTGGAACTCGGCGCTGACGTTTACGTGGGAAGATACGGTTTGATGACGATACAACTTTCCAAAGAAATGTACGGATATTTGCCCGCATACGACGCCACAATCGGCAAGGGCGACGGGCTTGTCAACCTTTCGGAAAGGCGCATAGACAGCAATATTTATGTGTTTATCGGAGTAAATGCCGATTCGGAAATGATATTGTACGATTCCGCAGGCACAACGTTAATGCGCGCAAAAACGTATTTTGACGTGGATTCCGAGTCGGTAATACTCTATCTGGACGGACAAGCGGGCAAATACGCCGTTGTAAATTATCTGTCGGGCTTGCAGGCTTTTAACGCTTACTTTTTGATCAACGCCGACGGAACGTTGGACGCCACCGCTTACAACGACTCGCAACTGTCCGCAACCGCAACAAAAGTTCCCATGCCGGGCGAACCCTTTACCACGCCCGTAACGCCGCTGGAAAGTATGCTGGGCAAAAACTTGCAAGAGGACGAATTTGTTGACGGAACAAGCGTAAAAACGTTCAACAATACGGTGGTATTTTACAACGCCAAGGGCAAAGAAATGTCGCGTTGGACAGTGCCGCAAAATATAGCCGGCGCGCCCATATACATAGACAAATATCTGATATACGGCACGCTTAGCCAAGTTGATATAGTAAACACCAAGGACTACAATTACGTATCTTCGTCCGGCGACAAATACAACTATCAACTTAACCGTTACAATATCAAGACGGGCAAAATTACCAAGATCAATGCCGATTACGTCATTGCCGAAAGCAACTACGGCGAAATGTACAACACCCGCGACGGCAAATACGACCTTGCAAGAGTGGGCGTTTGGCGTATGGTGGACGGCATTGCGTACGAAAACAATTACGCCGACATTTACATAATAAACAATATGGGCAAGGTAGGTTTCAGCCGCCACGACAGCGTGTTCGGAATGCCCGCGTACAAATTGGAAAACGGCAACTATATTACCGACAGCGGCAATATAGTAAACGGCAAAAACAAATTGCAGATATCTTTCGGCAGTTTGTCCGCAATTCGCGGCATTACAGAGGACGCATTTGTTGTGGAAAGCAACGGATTGATCGGGTCTGTGCTATTTGACGGCAAGGTAAAAATACCCTTTGCATACACCGCAAAAAGCGCGCTGTACGGAAATTATATGTTTGTATGCGACATACTCGGTTCGAACTACGTTCTTAACGTTGCAAGCGGAGAAATAAAAGCGCTTGCGGACATTACGGGAGCGGAAGCCGCCGACATAACGATATCTACCGACGTTGTGCCCCTGATAGTTGCCAAAAATAAATCGGGCGACACTTACACGCTGTACACCATTGCCGGAGAAAAAATAGCCGACAACGCCGTATCCGACGAATTGACCTTTACGCGCTATTCGGTGGGCGACAAAAACTACGCAATAGCGCAAATCACGGTGCAAAACGGCTCTGCCGAACTTACTTCCTATTACAAAATTACACTGTAACGGATAGGTCGGGCGCAATCGCACCGTGCATTAGGTTAAAGTCGATTGCCGACTATCGGTTTTCAGACAATAAATAATAAGTAATTTAATATTTACAAACCGCGTATGCCGCACCGAAAAATTCGGTG
The DNA here is from genome assembly GCA_947629985.1 of uncultured Clostridia bacterium. Classification (GTDB taxonomy): domain Bacteria; phylum Bacillota; class Clostridia; order Christensenellales; family CAG-314; genus Fimimonas. Next base: position 85,171 of record CANRFV010000005.1, read on the forward strand.
CGGCATACTTACAGCGGATCGGTTGCACAAAACACTATTGCCGCATTGCAACGGTAAAGGCGATTAAAACTACGCGCCAGATATCGGCGAAGTATTTATTTACGCACAATATTCGACGTCGGCGCAATAAGCCAAAGTGCGTCCGTATTATTTACGGACACACTTTTTGCAACGAAATTAAGCGTAACGGGGCAAAAAACGTCTATTTGTGCAAAGTTACGCGCAATTGCAGGCTGTTGCTACGGCGTTGTTGTCGCGCCTACGCAAGCCTACACGATACAAGGCTGTGGCAATCGTATCAAAACAGAATGTCGCGCGCCTTTTCTTTTATTTCCTGCGAAGCGGTAAAGGGTATACGCGTTGTATAACCTGCGCGCGCCGCCACTATCATCTTGGTGGGCCAACTTTGAATGTCCTGATTCCAACGGTATACGGTATCGTTGTACGCTTCGCGAGCGGCGGTAATTTCTTTTTGCAAATACGAGTTTTGCTGCATCGCTTCGCTTATTTCTTTGTGCGCGTCAAGGTCGGGGTAACTTTCCACCGCTACGTTTATTTGAGCGTTTATCTTGTCTATTTCGTTTGCCACGGCGTTTCTGTCGCTGTCGGTAGACGTGCCGCTGCGCAATGCCGCTATCTGCGTATACGTGGATTTGTCGAGATCTATCGACTTTTCCAACAGTTTTGCGGTGTTTTGCAAAATTACCACGCGCTGTTCAAGATAGTTGTCTATCTGCGACGCGTCGTGTTGAATTTTTTGCTGCAATTTACGCAAATAAGCGCCCGCTTTTACCTTCATAATAAGAAATACCACCCCGGGAATGATACCCAGCACCCACAGCAGTATCTCGAATATTACCGAGCCTGCGCCCACTTTGACGGGCAGTTGTTTTTCGATGACGTTTACATCACGACCCTGTTCGTTTACCGGACCGGTCAATTCATCAAGTTCGTTTGCCATAATTATACTCTCCTTTATTTAGTCGTTAAGCAGCCGCGCAATAATGCCGCTGACAAAAACCGATGTGTTGTACTTGGCGTCAGCCGTGGACAGATACTGTTCGCGAGTGATGTCCGTTGCCTGCAATTCTACCGTACTCGTACGGCTTACGGGTATGTAATCCGTCCAATGCACAGGCACAAGATATGTATTGCCGTTACGGCAATGTACGGGTATTTCTTCTATTTGCGGCACCGCGCGGAAAGAATACGCCGTAACTTCCGCCAATGTGCGGTCGGCGGTTTTGTCCGTTATTTTTGCCTTGATAACGGCTTCGGTTGCCGAGGCGGAGTCGGTAAGCAACGATTGGTCGAATTTGTTTACTATCGCTTCCGCTTCCCAATCGCTTATATCGCCGTGTTGCAAACACTCGCCGTAGGGCGGATCGCACCGCTCCTGCGTGTATAGCGGAATACAGAATATTGGGGCAAAATCGAAATACAGCGAACGGAAATAGTTTACGTTAAAATCGACAAAACGCTTGCGTGCATTTTGCAGATCGTAATCGGTAAACATTACGGGATTGGCGTCGATGGGCAACGCCGCGCCGTGCCGTGAACATATTACGGACACGCGCCCCTGCTTGTCGAACACAAAATCGTCGCCGTAGGGCTGCCCGCTGCGCAACAATTTGACGGTGTTTTGCTGTGCAAGCGGCGTAAACATAAGCCGAAATTGCACTTCGTTGTTGCGGTTTTCCGCGCCGAACAGCACTTCGAACTCGCTGTTGGCAAGTTGGTTGTATGTAGAGCCGTCGTTGATGGCTTGGCGCGCCTTTTTGTCAAGGCGTTTGGCACCGCTTTTTACAAGCGAATCGATTTTTTTGTCGTCGGCGTCCTGCGGCACTACCGGCGTGCGCGAAAAACACAAATCGGGCGCGGCGTCGCAGCCGTAATACAGATATGTGTTGCAACGGTAATCGGGTTTGGGCGCGGCATAATGCGCAACAAGCGTTTCGCTGTGGGTTACCGTGCGCATATGCCCGTCGGAGTCGGTTTCCGTTTCGGTCCAACTTACCAAGCGCGTACCCGTGTATATTTGTTTGATAAAGTCCTGATGCAGATAGCGCGCCAACAAAAACGGATTGCCGTCGGAATTGCCCGATTTTATGCTGAAAACCGACGTACGGTCGGCTCGGACGTTCAATTTGTAATATTTGCGGAAGTATTCCAATTTGTTTTCGTCGAAATACTTGTCCAACCGAATGTGCGGAACCGTTTGGTAAATAAGATTATCGGGGACGTTCCAATCATACTTGTCGTTTAACGTGCGCATTTGTTTCCAAGCCTTGGATTCCCAATCTCGCACTTCTTTTTGATATTTGTCTACTACGATATTGCTTTCGGAAAGTTTGTTTTTCATTACGGTTAAAATAATTGCCAGCAAACCGCCCGCCAGCGCCACCGCGACGCACGGAATGAGTATTGCCAAAAAGAACAATTCGGAATTGCCCGTTGCAAACGCAAAACCGCATATAAGCGCAACAAACAGCAACAGCACAACGCATACGATCAAAAACACGCGCAATCCCTTGTAATTGCCCAATGTGTCCTTGGCGGAGTTCAATCGGGCTTCCGCCGCGTTGCGCTTGTTTACGTAATCGGCATTTTGTTCGGCGGAAACGCCGGATTGTTTTACCAAATCGTCAAAGTATTCTTCCGTCAGGCGACGGTGCTTTTGTTCGTAAACGTCTTTGTACGCGTCTATCGGTTGTAAAATTTCGTCATTCATCAGGTGTTTTCCTTTGATATGCATTGCGCAAGCGCGCAATATGCGCGCATAACCGATCGGTATGCTTAGTGCAATTATAGCGCAATTGCACGTCGGTGTCAATACGCGTAGCACTTACGCAAAAAGCCGCAACGCGGCGGTTACGGCTGCAAAAATTCAGTCTTTTTTTGGTAATTTGCGCTTGTTGCCCTGTTCGTCAACGATGTAGGTGTTGTCCAACACTTGCGTAACGCCCAAACGCCACTCTTCAAGATATTCCTTGCGCAATTGCCGCTGTTCGTCGCGTTCCGCTTGGGTCAATCCTTGCGGAGTTTTGGCTTTGCGCGCAAGATAATTTATGCGGTCGATTTTTTCCTGTATCATAGTGTTTTTTCCGTAAATATTATCGGTCAAATTGTACCACAAGCGCACAACCGTGTCAACCGCCGACATTTAAGTACATTTTCCGCCCCGCCAAACGCTTGTCAACGGGTAAAATATGTTGTATAATAACATCACTGCGCTAAGCGGGGAGCCGGCGGTGCCCTGTTACTCACAATCCGCCATAGTGGGGCTGAATGTTGCAGGCGGCTTTCGGCGTGGAAAGCAGGCGGCGGCAAGGAGTGTTGATATCAAGGTCTTGTGCAACGTAACTCTGTTAACCGTGTCAGGGTGGGAACACAGCAGCACTACGCAGCATGCGCGTGTGCCACAAGGGTGCTTTGAAGTAGCCACCTACCGCAATACCGTTTCGGCGTCGACTGTCAACTGCAAATGCGCAGTTTTTTTGCAAAAAAACTCTTCTCGCAGGCTGCAATATTACTATTGCATAGTTAGCGGAAGAGTTTTATTTTTTTGCGCGCAAATTGCGCTGTGCTGCAAAAGCGTCGTATGCGCCGTATTCGGATCGACCAATGCCGAATAGTCAACAAAGATCGCCTGCGCTGAGCAAATTTACGCACAAACGGCGTTTTACTCGGCAAATTGCGGCGCGGCAAACGGCGGTTACACCAATTTGCCTATTTCCTTTTTCAATCGCGAAATTATTTTCTTTTCCAAACGGGATATGTACGATTGCGAAATACCCAGCATATCCGCCACTTCTTTTTGCGTGCGCTCGTCGGTGCCGTCCAACCCAAAGCGCATTTCTATAATTTGCTGTTCGCGCTTGGACAATCGCGACAGACCTTCTTCCAGCAGTTGCCGCTCTACCTGACTTTCCACATGCGTGTAGATGGCGTCGCTGTCGGTGCCCAGCACGTCGGCAAGCAACAACTCGTTGCCTTCGCCGTCCACGTTTAGCGGTTCGTCCAAACTCACTTCCGCCTTGCGCTTGGAAAGTTTGCGCAAATACATCAAAATTTCGTTTTCGATACAGCGGCTGGCATAGGTTGCAAGTTTTATTTGCTTTTCCGGTTTGAAACTGTTTATCGCCTTGATAAGCCCTATTGTGCCCACCGACACCAGATCTTCCATATCCACGTTGTTGCTTTCGAACTTTTTGGCAAGAAACACCACCAATCTCAGGTTGTGTTCGACAAGTTTGTCCTTGGCGGCTATATCTCCCTGCGCAGTAAGCGCAAGCAACTCGCTTTCTTCCTGCGCGGACAACGGGTGCGGCAACGCCTCCGATCCGCACAGGTAATGCACCGTCTTGTCAGAAAGAGACAGCGATTGCAGTAATTTGTGTAACAATTGCAGTAGTTTCATAAAGCGCCTCCGTACACTTGATTTGAAAGAATTATTTGATAAAACGGGCAGGGCGGACTTGCCGACGTTGCAAGGTAAACGTCGTACTGCGTGCCGTTTACGGAAATCTTTGCCTTCGCCGCCACGCTTGTGCCCGTGCCCGTAACGGTATTTACCTGCAATTGCACGGTGCGCCCGTGCAACAGACTGTCCGCCAAAAATTCGTTGAAAGGCTTGTATTTTGCGCTTACAAAGCACACGGGACAGCCGTTATACGTAATTGTGTTGCCGCTGTCGCACAAGCCCGCAACGGTTACGTCTTTGCAAAGATGCAACGTAACCTTACACAAATACGGCGCAACTTTTTTCATTTTGCGCACGTACGTTACTACGCAATAGCACAAAAACGCCGCGGCGGCAAACCCCATAACATACACAAATATCGGTACTTTTGTTTGATAAAACTGTCCGCCGTCGGTAAGATACCGCACGTTAAACAAGTGAAACAGCCCCATTATTGCGCCGCCCGACACAAAGGTATATGCCGCAGTAAGCAAAATATGCCAAAACAATTTAACTCCCAACCCGACGGTAACCGCGCACATAAGCACAACGCAAACGCCCTTGATAACGTACAGCCACGCGCCCGTAACATACACGCTTACCGCCGCGCACGCCGTGCCTACCGCGCCGCCGAGAGCGATTCGATACCACTTGCAACGCAATCTGAGCGTTGCCGCCGCAAAATACAACAACAGCGAGTCTATCGTAAAGTTGTCCAGCACAACGTATTCTATGTACACCGTCATGCCCACATTGTAAATTGCATTTACGGTTGGTTATTGCAATGTTTTGTTGTAGACGGCAAATTTTTGTAAAAACGCAAAAAAACTCTCCGTCGGCAGACGGAGAGTGCGCGTTGATATTTGTCAGTCTTGCTCTACTTCGCGAAAAATTTCGCCCTTTACATAAGGCATCGGGTCGGTTATTTCGCCGTCTTTGGTAATTTCAAGATGCAGGTGCGCGCCGTCGAGAAATTCGTAGGAAGCCGACGTGCTGACAGAGCCGATTATCTCGCCCTTTGCCACTTGTTGCCCTTTTTGCACCTGAACGTCCGTAAGCGAAGCGTACGTTGCTATAACGTTGTCGCCGTGGTCTATCTTGACTATGTGCCCCATACCGTAAGTTTCGGTTACGTCAATTACCGTGCCGTCGTACATTGAAGCCACCTGCGTGCCGTCGGCAGCCGCAAGATCCACGCCCCTGTGCGCCTGCCACACGTTAAGGGTGGAACTGAATACGAATTTGCTTTCTTCTCCGTCGGTGTATTCCATACTTACCGACGTGTAATTTACGGGCGAAACAAAGTAAACTTTTATTTTTTCCTTTTCGGTAGGCCGGGGATCTTTGTTTACGTCGGTGCTGTCGTCGGGCTTGTTTTTATCGGTGTCGTCGGGATTTGTGCCGACGGGTTCGTCGGGAATAACGGGATTGTTGCGCGTAAGCGTTACCACCAATACCACCGTAGTTATTGCCACTATGCAAAATATCAGCAACAGCAATGCCGCGTGATTGCGTAAAAATTTTACAAATTTGTTTTGTTGTTTTGTAGTGTTCATGTATGCCTCCGTAATTTGTTTGATGAGATTTTTACCTATTTGCAAACGATTTATACATTTTTGTTTTACGTAAGCCGTAATACCGTCCGACAGCGGCAAAATCGACCTGTTTGCCACACTGCGCAAGTCGGCACAACTATTGTCGAAACGCTACTTGCGCAAACGTTGTCGCAAATGGCAAGAGCGAACGTTTGACGAGTTGACATTAACTGCGCCGCCGCACCGCAACTCAACGGTTTACGCGGTCAATATCCGCCCAAAATAAGCGGACTGCCCACGCACACCTTGCCGTTGCCGTAAGCGATCTGCACGTTTACGCGCGCGCCGTCCATTACCACGCCGCCGCTTATTTTTGCGCTGTAACCGCATATTACCGTAATTCCGTCAAGTTGGCACCGCGTTGCGTTGCGTATTTGAAAAAATTTGCACAAACGCTCGGCGCACTCGCCGTCGCCGTCAAAACATACGCTTACGCCGTCTACGTTGCGGCATTTGTTAAGCACGGCAAAATAATCCGACAACTGCGCTAATACCGCATATCCCGTACCCAAATCTTCGGCGGGCAGGTCGGTTTGGCGGCAGTACACCGTAACGACGCTTTCCGCAGGGCAAACGCGGCGCATATAAGCGGCAAAATTGCGCGGCATAAAATAGGTCAAAACTCCCGTTATTACCGCCGTAAGCGCAAAAATAAATGCAAACCTTTTCATATCGTCTCCGCAACGATTGTTGACGCAATATCGCAAAAACATACCGAATGGGGCAAAATTAAAAACGTTTTGATCGACTGCGCGCGTATGCGCAAATACTTTTAATTACTTTGCTAAAACAAAAAGTTATAAATATATATTTTTGGGGGCGCAACGTCGCCTGTTACTAAACAATTACACAAAAACGGCAAAAAAAACGCTCTTCCGATAACAGAATATCGGAAGAGCGAGCAAATTGCAAACTCAATCGTACAGTTTGGATACGGGCAAATCGGTGTATACGCGCTCTATCGCTTCGGCAAACAGGTCGCTTATGCTTACCACTTCTATTTTGTCTATTTGCTTTTCGGACGGCAGTTCGATGGTATCCAAAACCACCACCTTGCTGAGACAACTTTCGTTAAGACGGTCGATAGCGGGACCGGACAGCACGGCATGCGTACAGCACGCTATTACTTCCTTTGCGCCGTGTTCTTTAAGCGCGGCTGCGCCCTGACAAATCGTCCCGCCCGTGTCGATCATATCGTCCAACATAAGGCACGTGCGATCCGCAACGTCGCCGACTACGTTCATAACTTCCATTACGTTTGCCTGCGGACGGCGTTTGTCGATGATGGCAAGCGGCGCGTCGAACTTGGCTGCCATTGCGCGCGAACGTACCACACTGCCCGTATCGGGGCTTACTATGGTAAGGTCGTCGGGCACGCCGCTCTTGCGGAAGTATTTTACCAATGCCGGCATACCCATAAGATTGTCTACCGGAATGTTGAAAAATCCCTGCAACTGACTGCTGTGCAGATCCATTGTAAGCACGCGGCTTGCGCCTGCCGCCTGCAAAATATCCGCAACCAGTTTGGCGGAAATGGGATCGCGCGCACGCGCTTTGCGGTCCTGTCGGGCGTAGCCGAAATAGGGTATTACCGCAGTTATGCGTCCGGCAGAGGCACGCTTGCATGCGTCCAAGATCAGCAGCAATTCCATAAGATTGTCGTTTACGGGCATGCTTGTGGACTGTATTACAAACACGTCGCAGCCGCGGACGGATTCCTTGATGTTTATGCTTGTTTCGCCGTCGGAAAACTTGCCCACTTCCAACTTGCCGAGTTCGAGATCCAACTTGTCGCAAATGGCTTGCGCCAATTTTTTGCTGGAATTGCCTGCAAAAATTTTTATCGCTCCGTGAATTTGATTTAACATTGTTACTCCCAAGCGGCAACAGCGCCGCAATTGTTGTTTATTTTACCGATTTTTGCCCGACTAAGTCAATACTCTATTTGCTGTAACGTAAGCCCCTTGGACGGTAACGTGCGCACGCGCAAACGTTTGCCGTCAAGCATAGTGTCCACATCGTCCAAACCGTACTTGCCCCTGCCCACTTCGATAAGCAATCCGCACATTATGCGCACCTGATTGTACAAAAACGCATTGCCGCGCACGATAAAGCAAATTGTGCCGTCGCCGTTATCCGCCACGTCAAACGAATATACCGTGCGAATTGTACCTTTGAGATTGCTGCCCGTATTTTGAAACGCTTTGAAATCGTGCGTACCCACAAGCAGTCGGCTTGCCGAGCGCATTGCGTCTACGTTGAGCGGTTTGTAAATTTGCGTGTGATTTACGTCCAAAAGCGGCTTGCGCGTTGGCGAAACGTATATGCGGTAACAATAAGTTTTGGCAACAGCCGAAAAGCGCGCGTCAAATACGTCGTCTACCGTTTGCGCGTCGATTACGGCAACGCTGTCGGGCAGATACGTATTTACCCCCAAACACAGTTTGTAGGTATTTATCGGCTTGTCCGTAACAAAATGCGCCACTTGCCCTGCGGCGTGTACGCCCACGTCGGTACGTCCCGCGCCGTATATGCGGACGAAATCGCAGCCGAAATACTTGCCCAATGCCCGTTCGACGGTATCCTGCACCGAAATTCCGTTGCGCTGGCTTTGCCAACCGCAAAAATCGGTGCCCACATATTGTATTGTAAGTTTTATTTTGGTCATTTTACTATGCGTGCGCTACTCCGCGTATCAATAATAAAGCCATATAATGCCGCCCCAGGCGCTTTGCATACCGTATACGGTAAATATTGCGGCAAACAGTACCACAACTATTACGCTTGCAACGGCGTCGCGCCACCCCAGACGCATTTTGCGCATACGCGTGCGCTTGGTTGCGCCTTCATAACAGCGGCTGTTCATTGCGTTGGCAAGTTCGTCCGCACGGCGGAAGCCGCCCACAAGTAAAGGAATAAGTATAGGCACAAACGCCTTGGCGCGCTTGACAAGTCCGCCCGTATCGAAATCGGCTCCGCGTGCCTTTTGCGCGCGTATGATGCGGTCGGTTTCTTCCATAAGGCTGGGAATAAACGACAGCGTAAGGCTCATAATAAGCGCAAATTCGTGTACGGGAAATTTTATTACGCGCAAGGGTTTAAGCAAACTTTCCACCGCGTGAGTAAGGTCCACGGGCGTTGTGGTAAGCGTAAGTATGCTTGAACCGATTACCAGATAGGTAAGGCGCAACAGCATTTTGGACGCGAAAATAAGCCCTTCGGTGTAAATTTCTATCTTCCACCAACTAAGCAACGGCTCGCCTGCGCCCTTGGTAAAAAATACGTTTATTATTGCGGTAAGCAACAGCAAAAATATTATGCCCTTTACCGATTTGAGTACCGATTTGAGCGGAACGCGCGCAAGCGCAATTACCACAAGCAAATACAGCGTTATTACGGCAAACCCGACGTAACTTACCACGAAAAATATGCCCACCATAAACAGCAACGACAGCACAAGTTTTATGCGGGCGTCCATTTTGTGTACAAACGAATCGGCGGGGTAATATTGCCCGAATGTTACGTCTCTAAACATCGGCCTTCCCCCTTAATGCCGTTACAGCGTCGTACATCTGACGGACGGTTTTGCAATTGTCGGGCAAAGTAATGCCGTTTGCTTCCAACACGTTTGCAAATTGCGCCATGGCGGGCACTTCGAGATTCATTTCTTCTATTTGCGTTTCAAAACGGAACAAGTTGCGCGGAGTGTCGTCGTAAGCTACGGCGCCGTCGGCAAAAACAATTACGCGGTCGGCGTTTTCGTACACTTCGTTCATATCGTGCGACACCATTACCACGGTTACGTTGCGCTCGCGATTAAGTTGCGCAACCAGCGACAGAATCTCGCTCTTGCCGCGCGGATCCAACCCCGCGGTAGGCTCGTCCATTACGAGAATACTCGGGTTCATTGCCAATACGCCCGCCAACGCAACGCGACGCTTTTCGCCGCCGGACATATCGAAGGGCGATTTGTCCTTTACCTTGTCGAAGTCCAAACCCACAAGTTGTATGGCGTCGCGGGCAAGTTGAACGCGCTTGTCCTTGTCCACGCCGAAATTTTTAAGTCCGAAACTTACGTCCTGCAATACCGTATCGGCAAACAGTTGGTACTCCGGGTACTGAAACACCATTCCCACTTCGCCGCGCAACGCTTTTAAGTCGAGTTTTTTGTCGCCGAGATCTCTGCCCAGCACGTACATCCGACCGCTTTGCAAGCGAATAAGGGCGTTGAGATGCTGTACGAACGTTGTTTTGCCGCTGCCCGTGTGCCCCACAACGGCAACGAACTCGCCCTTGTTTACGGTAAGGCTGACGTTGTTAAGCGCTTGCTTTTGAAAGGGCGTTTTGGGATTGTACACAAAGTTGACGTCTTTGCAATATATTGCGCAGTTGTCGGGCACCGTAAAGGAAGGCGCGGTTACTTTATTTGATCGAGATTTAGACATACTTCGCCTCCCAATGTGCGGGCGTCTACGCAATCGGGCGTAACGTTCCAACCCGCATTTTTTAACAAATGCGCCAATTCCACGGTGCGCGGAGCGCGCAAACCTACGCGGTTGAGCAATGTGCCGTTGTCGAATATCTGCATAGGCGTACCCGTTGCAACCACAGTGCCGCCGTCCATTACGGCAACGCTGTCGCAATCGAGCACTTCCTCCATAAAGTGCGTAATAAGTATTACCGTCATTCCGCCGCGATTGAGTTGATGCGCCACTTGCAACACTTCGCGCCTGCCCATCGGGTCGAGCATGGCGGTAGATTCGTCCAAAACCAGCACTTTTGGCTGTATTGCCAAAGCGCCCGCAATGGCAATGCGCTGTTTTTGTCCGCCGCTAAGTCGGTGCGGCGAGCGTTTGGCATATTCCGACATACCCACCTGCGCCAAAGCGTCGTTTACGCGCTGCACTATTTGCGGCTGGGGCACGCCGAGATTTTCGGGGCCGAACGCCACGTCTTCTTCCACAATGCTGGCTACCATTTGATTGTCGGGATTTTGGAATACCATTCCGACGTTTTTGCGAATTTCGAAAATATTGTTTTTGTCGGAAGTATCCATACCGCACACGGTAACTTTGCCGCTTGCGGGCACAAGCAAACCGTTAAGCAACTTGGCAAGAGTGGATTTTCCGCAGCCGTTGTGCCCTACCAACGCGACAAAAGAACCCTCTTCAATCGAGAGAGTAACGTTTTCCACGCCGACCGCACGACCGACCGTTCCGTCGTCGTTGTAAGCCTTGTAGTAGTAACTTGCGTTGTCGATGTTGATAATTTCCATTTGCCTGCCGAATTTACCCGTAAAATATACAAAATTTTGTAATGCTTGCGGCGTTTTGCACAATGGTAATTGTACCAAAAATAGTTGATTTTGGCAACAAAATAGCGCTTGTGCGGCATTTATTGCAACAAATTTGCACAAAAGCCGCCGTTATCGGTGCAAAAATAAAAATTGCGCGCATACGTTTGCCGTATTGCACGCAAATTTGAATAATCTTACGTAAAAAAGTTAATTACGCTGTTGAAACCAGGCTTCCGCAAACTGCGCCACTGCCGGAACAAGTTGCTTTATTTGCCAATCGGTTGTGTTGACGATAAGGTTGTACTGACTGCGATCGCCCCACTTGCCGCCGGAAATTATTTCGCGGGTGCGGCTGCGCCCCTTGTCGATACGCTTGATGTTGCGTTCTACCTGCGCGGGGGTAAGTTGTTCGCTTGCGTCCGCGCGTTCGATGCACCGCTTTACTTTGGATTGCATCGAAGCGCACACAAAAATGCTAAGCGGCAGGTAATCGGCAAGAATAATATCGGCGTTGCGCCCCACTATTACGCAATTGCGCCCCGCTTGGGCGATTTTTTCCAATATTTTTTTCTGTTCGAGCAACAAATCGGTTTGCAACGTTTGCACCGTGGGCAATGCAAAAGAGTGCCCGTACGTTAGCGATACGGTTTGCCATACGGGCGGAGCGTCCATTACGTTTTCCACAAAACGCGCGTCCAAATCTTTGTTTGCGGCAATACCCGCAATAATTTCGCGGTCGTAATAGTCGAAACCCAACATATCGGCAAGACGTTTGCCCAACTCTCTGCCGCCGCTGCCGAATTCGCGGCTGATTGTAATTATTTGCATAAGCACCCCTTGCAATGTAGTTGCGCGCACGGTTAATATTGCCCTGCCGCAACCGCACAAATGTTTTATTTACATTTATTTTACCACTTTGCGCGGCTATTTTCAAGATGTAAAAACATTTTATCGCGTAGCACAGTCGATTAGAATACCTTATATTCAGCCAAAAAACAACAAAAAATCCCGCCACCGACGTTAAAAGCGCATAACGTCGCTTAAACAGCACCTAAAAAAGGGTCTGTTCCGTTGCGGAACAAACCCTTTTGTTGTTGAAAATATTAAATTTTTGCTACCCTGTGCGGCAATTTTGCCTTGCTTGTGAGAGAATTTGATATTCGCCTGTGCTACTGTACTACTTACAAGGGGCGATGTAATCGTTACCTGTTATTTATAACTTTAATATTTAACTTCTCCCAATATGTTCGCCCTTGCTTTTTCAGATAATTCTTTTGCTGTTGCAATAAAGTTCTTTGGGTAAATTTTTGTAATTGATTTCAAAGAGTTCATGTGTTTCAAGATTTTCAAAGGCAATGGCATTATACACCTCGTATTCGGGAGAGTCCAATTTCTCACCGTTGTCCGTTTCAAACATTGTGTTGTACTTAGCTTCGATGACTTTGCTATCATAAATAAACTTGAATAAGTATTCTTCAACTGTACCATCACGCCACGCCTTGTTCAAAAAATGGACAAGAGTTATAAAGCCATTATTTTCCTTTTCAAATAGAATCATTTTTTCTCTCCTTTTGGTTTACTCGGTACTATGTGCGCAACGTTCCGTATAAACATCAACCTAATAACCCGAATTTGTATCGAATGAAATATGATTTTATTTTATCCTTATTTAATAACGGTTGTGGAAACGAAGGAGTATTTACGGCATCGGGAAAGAATTGCGGTTCGAGAGCAAAACCTTCGCGCGGAATGAGATCGTGCGTGCCGTTAAAACCATGCAAAAAATTACCCGAATAGAATTGCAGACCGGGCATATCCGTAAATACTTCCATTTTTATGCCGCTTGATTCGTTGAAAGCCAATGCCGCACATTCGTTTGCGCTATGCCGCAACACAAAATTGTGGTCGTAACCGCTTGTGGGCTGCAACTGAACAGATTGTATATCTTTGCCTATTTTTTTAGCCTGCCGAAAGTCAAACGGCGTACCTTCTACCGCGGTAATCTCTCCCGTGGGAATTTGCCCCGCTCCCATCGGCGTGTAACTGTCGGCGTTTATTTGCAGATAGGTTTCGTCAACTGTTTGTTCTGTGCCAAGGCGGAAATACGGATGGATTGTGGGCGCCCAAAACGTATCTTTGTCGCAGACGGCGGAAAAACGCACGGTAAGCGATGCTCCGTCCAAAACAAATTCCACGCGCAAAGTAAGATTTCCGGGGAATCCCTGATCGCCGTCGGGACTGTTCAAAGTCATTACAAGCGACGTTGTATCGAGCGTCTGCACCGAAAAAAGACGTTGATCGAAGCCGATTGCGCCGCCGTGCAGAGTGTTTTCGCCGTCATTTCGCGACAGCGAATAGGTAGTTCCGTTCAACGTAAATTTGCCGTCCGCAATTCGGTTGGCAACACGCCCGATGACCGCTCCGCTGTAAGTATTGCTTTTGATACGGTTGCTTTGCGACGAAAATCCCAAGGTAAGTTCGCGCCCCGCAAACCGTATAGACCTTATACTTGCACCGCGATTGGATATTTCCACAGATAGATTATCGTTTTCTATAACGTAAATTTGTTGCGACTGATTGGAATTTTTCGTTACCATATTTCTTCACTTTTCTGCATAACATATCTGTCATTATAACAAAATTGAAATATAAGCACTAACTTGAAATTCGTTCCGAACAATCCCGGAAAATTCGCGTACTAGCCGTTGTGCATCTTCAATCGTCCACCCACTCTATTTCTTGCTCCACTTCCCAAAAAGTTTTTCCGTCGAAAATTTTATCCGTCAGAAAGGCGTCAACGACTTCTTGACGTTGAACAACTGGTTTTGTTTGCGACCATGCGTAACCGATATAGCCTGGATCCGGTTCCATTTGATCGAGCATCAAACTGAATTGACCATTTTCTACCCAGCCTTGAATGAAGTATTTTACTCCATTGTACCTGAACCATCTCTCGTCGCCGTAGTATAATCCGTCTACAAACTCATTAACATCACCATTTTTCATCGTTTTGGCACTCCCTTGAAATATTTTTATCCAAACAGTACTTCGATGTCGTTTTCGATTTCATAAATCGTTTTGCCGTTGAAAATCTTTGCCTTCTCAAAAGCGGCAACGCATTCATTCCTATTTTTTGAAGTATGTACAAACAGCACTTTGGGCTCTTCAGAAATTATGGTAACCTGCAAAGTGTACAGTTCGTCTACTTCATCAACAAACCCCGATACGATATATTTTATACCATGATATGATATTTCTTTTTCGGGATTGTAATATAGATTGTCAATAAATTCACTTAGTGAATTCCCTATCATATCAATGCACTCTTTTGAAATAGTTTTATAATATTCGGACAGATCTGCCAATTGTTACATTCCACTCCCCATCATTGTTCCAAAGACTCAAATCAGACAATACAGGGCAAATATTCTCCATGTCTTTGTCGATATTGACATATATCGCTTCATCAAACCACACATGACTTTTGGAAAAGGTATACGCATGCTTTTCCGTTCTTATCACTACCGCCATATCGATAATAATATCTATACCGTGTTCAACGCCTTTTATTGTATCGGAAATAATTTCAACGTCTGTTACAATTTCGTTGATCTCACGCTTTTTCACGGCAGCGTTGACAATCCCCGGTGAAAACGGCAATTCGGGATTACTTATGCTACATGTAAATTTTGACGCTTCTACGTACGGCACGTCGTCATTTTCAAACATGGCAATCTCTTCTTCTTCGTTTTTAAGCAATATAGCAGTGTTATCAAAAATTAAACGCGCTGTGCCATAAGACTGTCCTTCCACAGAAGAATCCATTTCAAAAGACAAAAACTGCTTGCCAACAATGCTTTGGAGCATTTGTATCATATTTTCATCAAATTGCCATCTCGTCATTTCTCCCCCTATATTATCCCTGCTTTTTCAGATAATTCTTTTTCCGTTGCAATACAGTTCTTTGGGTAAATTTTTGTAATTAATGTCTATATATTCGTGTGTTTCGATATTTTCAAACAATATAACATTGAATTCCTCATATTCGGGAGTATCCAATTCTTCACCATTATCTGACTCAAACATTGTAACATATTTAGTTTCGAACACTTTGTCGTTATACACAAACCTGAATATCGCCGTTTTGTTTTGCTTTTTATCATAAAGCTCCTCGATACAATCCAATATTGTTGTAAAACCATTGCGTTCTTTTTCAAAGATAATCATATTCTACCTCCTAATCATTCGGTCGCGATGGAACAATATGCGCGCCAGATTTTGAATAATGTATAATACCCCAAGTCGTAAGAATTTTCTCGCCTGTTTTGGGATTTACAAGATATCCAATAACTTTTCCGAAATTTACTCGCTCTCTATTTTCACCGGCGGGCGTCCCTGTTCCTGAAAATTTACGCACAAGTTGCTGTGCATCTTCAATCGTCCACCCACTCTATTTCTTGCTCCACTTCCCAAAAAGTTTTGCCGTCGAAGATGGGCGCTTGTAGGAATTTATCTACACAGAAACGACCGATTTCACTCACTCCATCCCAAACGCAATCGCTCTTCGGTTCCCATCTGTAAAGCAACAAATGATTTTTATTGTCATAGGATAAGCCTTCAATAAAAAATTTTTGACCACGGTAAAGAAAAATCCTTTCATCGCCGTGATAAAGTCCGTCTACAAACTCACTCACATCACCATTTTTCATTGTTTTGGTACTCCTTTGAAATATTTTTTATATTTTATATACTCTTCATCAGTTAGAAGTCGAGAAGGTCTTTCGGAAAAGTCGTCTCTCTGATATTCATGAATATGCAAAACCGGAGAAAAATTTCCCGTTAATTTCGGCTCAGGGTGATATGCAATCTCTGCAACAAGGTAGTGTTCCTTATCATAAATCCGCATTTCGTGGAAGGTTCCATCTGGCTTCAACTTAATATATGCGTTGCTCGAATGTGCCTCTTCCGGTAAAGAGTGTTTGCCATTTATGCCCCGCAGCACCTTGACCCCTTCGATTTTGCCAACTGTTTCGTATGTGTATGCCACATTCTTTCCGCTTGCAAATGTTCCGCGTCCGCCCATATTATCTCACCACCTTTCTCGAAGCGAGATAATCTACGCTTATGATATTGCCGCGCATTTCCTTGAACGGTGTTCCAAAGCAGATGATGGCGGAAGGAGATAACTTTTCAAGCATGGCGTCATAACCACGCATAAAGTTAAGTCTATCCTTTTTGCAGCCTATCATGCCAACCGCAACAACCGAATTTTGCTCTATTCCGTCAAAACAAAATTCATAGGAAATTGCAAGTCCCCAACTTACCGTTGGGTAAACTGTAAGTCCTTGTGCTTGCCAATAGGCGCCGCACCAACGGTTTTTGGCAACATTCTCTAACTGTCGCCAAAGCGGCATATCCGCATAGAGCGAATAATCGGGAGTCAAGAGAAACTTGTATAGAGAATATCTTGCAAGCGTTTTTTCCGGATGGTCATAGATATGTTCGAACCTATAATCGTCCACAAAGAAATGTACGCCACAATCTCGATACTTTGTCTCCTGTGATTTCGTGTCGGAACAGGCGATCAATTTTACATCATTGCACAGCGGCTGAGATTTTACGATCGGAATGTTCCATTTCCCTGCGCATTGGTATTCGCTACGCAGAAAACTTTGCTTTAATCTTACAATTTTTGAGTGCATTTTGCACCTCCTTAAAATAATGTCAACCTTTGGTTGCCGTCAAAATATTGACATAAAAGACGGGAGATGCTATAATGCTATATAGAGTTGAGTGCAATAGCATTCATCCCGAATGGCGTGTAAAAGTTGCCGGTAACAACTTTTATGCGCTGTTCTTTTATGTAATTTCAGTATCTTTTTCTTTGTTGAGCAGAAAGCAATGAAACATTGTACCGCTTACATATTTCGTCTACGCTCATATTTTTTGTCTCTTCGTAGGGCATCATTATCTCGCCGCACAATGCTTTCGCCTGCCACTCGGCACTATACATCGCCTCGATTGTGTTATTGGAAAAACTACGTTCGAGCCTTGGAGTATAACCCAACTTGTACATAAAAACGTGGCACATTTCATGCATAATGTGATTGCGGTAACCGCCTGTTTGGTTATAATAGGCTCCGTTATAGACGCACGCCTTTATTTTTATAGTAAAATTGCCGTCGTTGTCCAATTCCGTAACGGCGGGGACGTTGTGATCCAATTCGTTATCTTCGACAATATCGTAAGTAACATTTCCCATTTTCTTGCAAAACGGATCCAACAAGTCAACAACAGGTATACTGTTCTGACGAGAAATGTCAAACAAATCGAAAAATGCATCCGCTATCTCTCTGATACCTATTCGAGAAATTGGTTTTGTAAAGTAATCCATTATTAACTGTCAACCTTCTTGTTAAATAATTCTATAAGGGCGTTTGCCGTTTCTTCGTCGAGATCGTTAAACGATCTTTGAAATTGAATGGCGACGCGCCGCTGAAACTCTTTGGCATTACTCAAATTAAATTTTATTTGGGTTTTAGATTCTTCTATTGCCTGTGCCAACTCGTTCCGTTCCCCTTCGTTCAAATTGTAATGCTTTACCAAAATATCAAACCATTCATCCGGAACATTCTTTTTACCGTTTTCTACCGCAGATACAAAAGGAACCGATACACTTAATAATTCCGCCGTATTAGCCATAACTTCATGATTCTTAATTCTTTCAATACGCATAAATTCACCAAACCTTGTGTATGACATCTTCTTTTCTCCTTTATTTTTACACATTGTATCGCAACTTAACAAATTTGTCAATAAAAAATTTAATCTTTTTTTGGTTAATTTAACATTATTTTTAATTTGACAATCAATTCGGGAAATTTGGGCAGGACAGTTACCCCGAAAGGTATCCGAGCATAACTAATAAACTTAAAAACAACATTAGCCAAACAACAAAAAACCCCACCGCCGACGTTAAAAGCGTATATCGCCGCCTAAACAGCGCCTAAAAGTCGCTTAAATAATGCCGAAAAGGGTATAACGTCGCTTAAACAGCCCCCCCCCAAAAAAAACACGTGGCTCCACTGAAATAACGCAAAAAAACAATAATAATAAACGCTTAAAAAATACATATCGTCGTCTAAACAGTACCTATAAAACACCTAACGCGCTGTAACAGTGCCCCCAAAAAACACGTGGCGCCGCTTAAATAACGCAAAAAGGGTCTGTTCCGTTGCGGAACAAACCCTTTTGTTGTTGCAAACTATTAAATTTTTGCTATCCTATGCGGCAATTTTGCCTTACTTGCGGGGGAATTTGATATTCGCTTGTGCCGCTGCCAAACGCGCGATGGGTACGCGGTAAGGCGAGCAGGATACGTAAGTAAGGTTGATCTTGTGAGCAAATTCGATACTGCTGGGGTCGCCGCCGTGTTCGCCGCAGATACCGCATTGCAGTTCGGGACGCGTTTCACGGCCGAGCGTTACAGCCATCTTCATAAGTTTGCCTACGCCTACCGTATCCAGACGTGCGAACGGGTCGCTTTCGTAAATCTTGCTGCTGTAATAACTGGGCAGGAATTTGCTTGCGTCGTCGCGGCTGAAACCGAACGTCATCTGAGTAAGGTCGTTGGTACCGAAACTGAAAAATTCCGCTTCTTTGGCGATTTCGTCCGCGGTAAGCGCCGCGCGCGGGATCTCGATCATTGTACCTACCTGATATTTAAGGTTGGTGCCGCTTTGCGCGATAACTTCGTCGGCGGTGGCTACAACCGTCTTTTTGACATACGCCAATTCCTTAACTTCGCCCACAAGCGGGATCATAATTTCGGGAACGACATGCCAATCGGGGTGGCGTTTTTGAACGTTCAACGCAGCCTTGATTACCGCACGAGTTTGCATTACGGCAATTTCGGGGTAGGTTACTGCCAGACGGCAACCGCGGTGTCCCATCATGGGGTTAAATTCGTGCAAAGAGTTGCAAATTTGCTTAATTTGAGCAACGGTTTTGCCTTGCGCCTTGGCAAGTTCTTCGATGTCGCGCTCTTCGGTGGGAACAAACTCGTGAAGCGGCGGATCCAGGAAACGTATAATAACGGGTTGACCTTTAAGCGCTTCCATAAGTCCTTCGAAGTCGGCTTGTTGCAAAGGTTCTATCTTGGCAAGAGCCTTTTCACGTTCGGCAACGGTTTCGCTGCAAATCATTTCGCGGAATTTGTCGATACGACCTTCGCCGAAGAACATGTGTTCGGTACGGCACAAACCGATACCTTGCGCGCCAAGTTCCGCCGCGCGTTGTGCGTCTGCGGGGGTGTCCGCATTGGTGCGAACTTCCAACGCCTTGTATTTGTCGGCAAGTTTCATAATGCGTCCGAAATAGCCGCTGTTGGGGTCGGCGGGAACGGTTTTTATCGCTATGTCGTAAATTTTACCCGTGGAACCGTCCAACGAAATGGGGTCGCCTTCGCGGAAGAGTTTGCCGCCAAGTTCGAACTGTTTGCTTGCTTCGTCCATCTTGATGTCGCCGCAGCCGGATACGCAGCAAGTGCCCATACCGCGCGCAACAACCGCCGCGTGAGAAGTTTGTCCGCCGCGAACGGTAAGGATACCTTGCGCGTACTTCATACCTTCGATGTCTTCGGGAGAAGTTTCCAAACGTACAAGAATGACCTTTTTCTTTTGTTTACCCTGTACAACAGCGTCTTCGGGAGTAAATACGACAGTACCTGCCGCCGCTCCCGGGCTGGCGGCTATACCTTTGCCCACAACGTTGGATTTGTCGGCTTCGGCAAGCGCTTTTGCGTCGAACGTGGGGTGCAAAAGCATATCCAACGATTTGGCGTCTATTTGCATAAGGGCTTCCTGTTCGGTGATCATGCCTTCGTCGATCAAATCGCAGGCGATTTTGATAGCGGCGGCTGCCGTACGTTTGCCGTTACGCGTTTGCAACATAAACAGTTTGCCTCTTTCGATGGTAAACTCCATATCCTGCATATCTTTGTAGTGATGTTCGAGAGTGTCGCATACTTGCAAAAATTGCTTGTATACGTCGGGCAAAATTTCCGCCATTTGGCTGATGGGCATAGGTGTGCGAACGCCCGCAACAACGTCTTCGCCCTGAGCGTTCATCAAAAATTCGCCCATAAGTCCCTTTTCGCCGGTGGCGGGATTACGCGTAAACGCAACGCCCGTGCCGCAATCGTTACCCATATTGCCGAACGCCATCATCTGTACGTTTACGGCTGTACCCCAACTGTAAGGAATGTCGTGGTCCATACGGTAAACGTTGGCGCGGGGGTTATCCCACGAACGGAACACCGCTTCCACCGCCGCAAACAGTTGTTCTTTTGCGTCCTGCGGGAAGGGCTTGCCGATTTTTGCCTGATATTCCGCCTTAAATTGGTTGGCAAGCGTTTTGAGATCGTCCGCGGTAAGTTCCACGTCGGAAGTGATGCCGCGTTTTGCCTTCATTTCGTCAATAAGCACTTCGAAATACTTTTTGCCTACTTCCATTACCACGTCCGAGAACATCTGAATAAATCTTCTGTAACAGTCCCAAGCCCAACGGGGATTGCCGGACCTTGCCGCAAGCACTTCTACAACTTCGTCGTTGAGACCAAGGTTGAGAATCGTGTCCATCATGCCGGGCATGGAAGCGCGGGCACCCGAACGTACCGAAACAAGCAGGGGATTTTCCTTATCGCCGAATTTTTTGCCTACGATCGCCTCCAACTTGGTAATATACTCCAAAATTTGAGCGCGTATTTCTTCGTTGATACGTCTGCCGTCCGCATAATACTGCGTGCAAGCCTCGGTAGTAACCGTAAAGCCTTGCGGTACGGGCAAACCGATGTTGGTCATTTCCGCCAGGTTTGCGCCCTTGCCGCCAAGGAGTTCGCGCATTTGTGCGTTGCCTTCGCTAAACAAATAAGTATACTTTTTTGCCACTTTTATTTTCCTCCAAAATTAAATTGCAAGTTAAGCAGTTTTTCTGCCCATACGTATTTATTTTACAATATTTTGCGCGTTTAGACAAGTGTTTTTGTAATTAAAATATTTTAATATATAATTTTACGGGCAAAGCGCAAACAAGTTTGCCCAAGACGCTTAGGCAATGTACTAAACTGTTTACATTTTGTCTAAAATATTGTATAATCTGTATGCTCGATAGCGTTTTACGGGGGTGTTTGTAAGATTCGCCCGGCGTCGAAGCAGGCTTGATAAGCGCGTCGCAGCGTCTACTGCGTAAAAAAGACAAACTTAAATTAAATGCTAACAATAGCACAACCCGTCAATCCAACAGATTGGCATTTGCCGCTTAATTAAACCGGCACGTGGAATTCGGCAGTGTTGCGATACCGAATGACTGCGACAGAACTCGCAACAGGGAATACGTCGGCTGTATCGGGTCGGCGTGATCCGAGATTTACCCGATATATGACGTTGTAAGTTGGTTTGCTACCTTAAAACGTCGAGACAAAAAAGCAAACTGCACGCGAAGAAAGTCAGGTGGGCTTACGTCGGTACACGGGTGCAAGTCCCGCCACCTCCACCATAACAAGCAAATACGCACCCCAAGCGGGGTGCGTATTTGACAAAAACAAGTACACAAAAAAGTTCTGCCGCATACGTGCGGCGCAATACGGCGTCCAACTCCACCCGTCTCGGAACATTTACGCGCAACAAACTCCCCAACCCGTTGGCAATGCTCGTTTTTCTTAACTTAATTTGCTTGTATCTCTGCGGCAGAAAGCGGGAGATTTGACGCCGATAACTCCACCGCTAAAAACAACCTTTTGTGTTTTATACACATAATTTGACACAATATGTTGTGTTTACATAAATTTACCCCAATTTTACCCCAAATCGGATTTTTGTTGAGTGTAATACAAATGGCTGTTGAAAGCGAACGAAATTCGCCTGCAACAGCCCTTTTATTGCAATTCCGTGTTATGATAGCGACCTGTGGCGCACACAAAGCAACTGCGCCGTTAATGCACAATCGCCAAATAGTACAAAAATTTTTAATTAAAGTTCAACCTTGAAAACTACAAAAACAAGAGTATCTCCTTGCAAAATAAACGGAAACAAGCGAATACAAGGAGCAAGCAGTCCCAATTAAACCCAACCTTGTATTCCCGCTGAGCGAGTGTATCCACTGCAAAATAATCTGCAACAAGTATGCCGCATATAATCTTATTATTTGGACGCGAGTGCTGTTGCTATTCATAATATCAACAAACAAGTTTTTAATTAAGATACAACCTTATAAACCCTGAGAACAAGCGTATCCCCTGCAAAATAATCTGCAACGAGCGCACACAGTGCGCGAAGCGAAGCCTTTTTGCAGGGGATATGCGCGTGTTTTCCGTTTTGAATGCAATTGCACGAGCGCCACCACCATTTTTATTGCGGCATACGAAGCGAAGCCTTTTTGCAGGGGATATGCGAGCGGTATTGTGGTCGGTCTCCTACCTGCCGCGGGCAAGAATGTGCGCTAAAAATTCGCCCGTGTAACTGCCCTGCGTTGCGGCGATCTGTTCGGGAGTGCCCGTTGCCACCACCGTGCCGCCTTCGTCGCCGCCTTCGGGGCCCAAATCTACTATGTTGTCCGCAACTTTTATTACGTCCAGATTGTGTTCTATTACAATAACGGTATTGCCGCCCGCAACAAGACGTTGCAATATGGCAATAAGTTTTGCCACGTCGTGGCTGTGCAAGCCCGTTGTGGGTTCGTCCAGCACGTATAGAGTTTTGCCTGTGGAACGCTTGGACAGTTCGGTAGCCAACTTTACGCGTTGCGCTTCGCCGCCCGACAGCGTTGTTGCGGGTTGTCCCAACTTGATGTAGCCCAACCCAACGTCGTACAATGTTTGAATTTTGTTGTTTATCGACGTGATATTCTTAAAGAATTCCGTCGCTTCTTCCACGGTCATATCCAGCACGTCGGCAATAGACTTGCCCTTGTACTTTACAGCCAAAGTTTCGCGGTTGTAGCGCGCGCCGTGGCATACGGGACATGGCACGTACACGTCGGGCAAAAAGTTCATTGCAATGCGCAATATGCCGTCGCCTTCGCAATGGTCGCACCTGCCGCCCTTTACGTTGAAACTGAATCTGCCCGAACCGTACCCGCGTTCCTTGGCGTCGGGAGTTGCCGCAAACAAGTCGCGTATCATTGTAAACACGCCCGTATACGTTGCGGGATTGCTGCGCGGAGTGCGCCCGATGGCGCTTTGGTCTATCGAAATTACCTTGTCGAGATATTCTTCGCCCGTAACAGACTCGCATGCGACGTCATTGCGATGAGCGCGATTGAGTTTTTGTTCGAGATAGGGCAGCAAAACTTCGTTTACAAGACTGCTCTTGCCGCTACCCGATACGCCCGTTACCACATTGAGACAGCCCAGCGGAAAATCGACGTCGATATGTTTAAGGTTGTTTTTGTAAGCGCCTTTTACCGAAAGAAAATGTCCGTTGCCCTGTCGGCGCGTTGCGGGAACGGGTATCGACAGTTCGCCCGACAAATATTTGCCCGTAATGGACTGCTTGCACTCGATCAAATCGGGCACGGTGCCCGCAAATACTATTTCGCCGCCGTGAACGCCCGCGCCGGGTCCCACGTCCACAACAAAATCCGCCGCGCGAATTGTCTCTTCGTCGTGTTCCACAACTATCAACGTGTTGCCTATATCGCGCAGATGTTCCAATGTGGCAATAAGTTTGCCGTTGTCGCGTTGGTGCAAACCTATGCTGGGCTCGTCCAGAATGTACAGCACGCCCGTAAGTCCGCTGCCTATTTGCGTGGCAAGACGTATGCGCTGCGCTTCGCCGCCCGACAAAGTGCCCGCACTGCGGTTGAGAGTAAGATACCCCAAGCCGACGTCCACCAAAAATTTGAGACGCGCCTTTATTTCTTTGAGTACCATATAGGCTATTTGCGACCGCGTTTCGTCCAATTGCAGATTTTCGAAAAATTTTAGGGCGTTTACAACCGACAATTCGCCGAGTTCCCATATATTAAGTCCGCCCACTTTTACGGACAAAATTTCGCTTTTGAGCCGTTTGCCGTGGCAATGCGAACAGGGTTTGTCCACCATAAACTTTTCGTATTCCTGCCGCGTCCAATCGCTCTTGCACTCGTTGTGGCGGCGAGTCATCATAGGAATAATGCCTTCCCAAGTGGCGTTGAACGTTCTGCCGTCGCGCAGGCGGCACACCAACTGCTCTTCGCCGTTGCCGTACATAATTACGTCGTAGGCTTGCTTGGGCAGATCGCGCACGGGCACGTCGCAGGAAAAGCGATATTTTTCCGCCAAAGCGTCAAACAGCGTTCGCATCCAACTTGCCGCGCCCAAATTGAAGCCCAACAACTTTACCGCGCCGTCGTGCAGCGATTTGGAGTCGTCGGGAATGATGAGATTTTCGTCGAATTCCTGCTTGAAACCCAACCCCAAACACTCGGGACAGGCGCCGAACGGGCTGTTGAAAGAAAATGCGCGCGGCTCCAACTCTTCGATGGTAAACCCACATTCGGGGCAGGCAAATTTGTCCGAATAGGTGGTTTCGGAGCCGTTTGCGGACACCACCACCAAGCCGTCGGCAAGTTTAAGCGCGGTTTCGATACTGTCGGACAGGCGCGTGTGCATTTCCGCCTTGACGACAAGACGGTCTACCACAACGCTGATGTTGTGTTTGATGTTTTTTTGCAATTTTATTTCTTCGTCCAGCGTATACGTGTTGCCGTCCACCGATACGCGCGCATAGCCTTGCCGCTTTAATTGGTCGAACAGTTTGGCGTATTCGCCCTTGCGTCCGCGCACGACGGGGGCAAGAATTTGCAATTTTGTGCCTTCGCCGAGAGCGGTTACTCTGTCGCAAATTTGATCGACCGTGGTTTTGGCAATGGGGATGCCGCAATTGGGACAATACGGAATACCCACGCGCGCATACAGCAGGCGCAAGTAGTCGTAAATTTCGGTAACGGTGCCCACTGTGGAACGCGGATTGGACGAAGTCGTCTTTTGGTCTATCGAAATTGCCGGCGACAGCCCGTCGATGCTTTCCACGTCCGGCTTGTCCATCTGCCCCAAAAATTGGCGCGCGTACGACGACAAACTTTCCACATAGCGGCGTTGACCTTCGGCAAATATCGTGTCGAATGCAAGCGACGACTTGCCGCTGCCCGACAAACCCGTAAATACCACCAATTTGTCGCGCGGAATGGTAAGGCTGACGCTTTTCAAATTATTTTCTTTGGCGTTTTTTATTACAATGTCTTTCATATCGAAAATTCCGTTTTGTAATTTACTCTGTTTATTTGCGCGGCGCGTTTGCGCAAAAAAGCGTTGCGTAACGGCAATACCCGCGTAAACGGGCGCAAACCGACGTTAGTTGCGCTAACCGCGCATAAAGCGGTCAAATAGATCAACCGCGCTGTTTTTTCTTTAACATTTTGTCGCGTTTTTTGGTAAGTTGCACTACCTGTTCGCGCAATTGAATGGCGCGCTCGAAATCCAACTGATTGGCAGCGGTCTTCATACGGGCGGTAAGGTTGTCGATCTCGCGCTCGATATCTTTAAGCGACATCGTTCCTTCGTCTTTCTGAGTGATTTCCAGCGTGTTTTCCACTTCGTGTTCGATGGTTTTGGGCGTAATGCCGTTAAGTACGTTGTACTCGTGCTGAACGGCGCGGCGGCGATTTGTTTCGTCGATGGCACGGCGCATACTGTCGGTTATTACGTCCGCATACATTATTACCCTGCCTTCCGCATTACGCGCGGCGCGCCCTATCGTCTGAATGAGCGCGGTGTCGCTGCGCAAAAAACCTTCCTTGTCGGCGTCCAAAATGGCAACCAATTTTACTTGCGGCATATCCAGACCTTCGCGCAGCAAATTTATACCCACAAGTACGTCGAACTCGCCCTTTTTTAACCCCGTTACGATGTCTACGCGCTCCAACGTGTCTATATCCGAGTGCATATATTTTACGCGCACGTCCTGCTTGGACAAAAAGTCGGTCAAACTTTCCGCCATGCGCTTGGTAAGCGTTGTTACCAGCACGCGACCGCCGCCGTCCACAACCGAGTGGATCTCGCCGAGCAGATCGTCGATCTGCCCTTCCACGGGGCGCACTTCCACTTGCGGATCGAGCAAGCCCGTGGGACGAATAAGTTGCTCCACAACGTTGTCGGCGCGTTTAAGTTCGTACTCGGCGGGAGTTGCCGACACGCAAATAAGTTGCCCCAAACGGCTGTCGAACTCGTCAAACGTAAGCGGACGGTTGTCGAACGCGCTTTGCAGACGGAAACCGTACCCCACCAAATTTATTTTGCGGGCGCGGTCGCCGTTGTACATACCGCGTATCTGCGGAATGGTCATATGGCTTTCGTCGATGAAAGTGATAAAGTCGTCGGGGAAATAATCCAACAGCGTGTAGGGCGGCTGTCCCGGCTGTCTGCCGTCAAAGTAACGCGAATAATTTTCTATTCCGCTGCAATAGCCCATTTCGCGCATCATCTCTATGTCGTACGAAACGCGCTGTTTAAGCCGTTGCCCTTCCACTATCTTGTTTGCGTCCGTAAAAGTTTGCGATTCGCACTCCATATCGCGCTGAATTTGTTGCAACGCCTTTTCCATTGTTACGCCTTCCACAACATATTGGCTTGCGGGGAAAATAATGGTATGCAACAAATTTGCCACCACGTTGCCGGTCAATGCGTCGATTTCCTGTATTTTTTCTATTTCGTCCCCCCAAAAGTGTACCCGTATGGCATGTTCGGAGTACGACGCCGGGTATATTTCCAACACATCGCCGCGCACGCGAAATGTGCCGCGATGGAAGTCCATATCGTTGCGCACGTACTGTATGGAGATCAATTTTTTTATTACGCTTTCGCGGCTGACGTTATCGGCGGGGCGCAACGACAGACTCATTTTGTAATACTCGCCCGGAGCACCCAAACCGTATATGCACGAAACGCTGGCTACCACTATCGTGTCGCGACGTTCGAACAAACTGCACGTTGCCGAGTGCCGCAAACGGTCGATCTCGTCGTTGATGTCGATCTCCTTTTCGATATACAAGTCGCGCGACGGAATGTAACTTTCCGGCATATAGTAGTCGTAATACGACACAAAAAATTCCACGCGATTTTCGGGGAAAAATTCGCGAAATTCGTTGCACAACTGCGCGGCAAGCGTCTTGTTGTGGCATATTACCAGCGTGGGACGGTTTACGTTGGCAATAACGTTTGCCATAGTAAATGTTTTGCCGCTGCCGGTAACTCCGCGCAACACTTGCGTGGCAAGGCCGTCGTTAATGCCCTGCGTAAGTTGCTCTATTGCCTGCGGCTGATCTCCGCAAGGTTGGAATTTTGAGTGAAGTTTGAAATCCATAGTTGTATTTTAGAACATTTGTTTGCCTATATTTTACTGCAAGCGCGCGCTTTTGTCAACGATCGAAAGGAGCGTTATGTAACAATTTTACCCAAACGCCGCAACTTTGCCGATATTAAGCGTACCGCGCCCCGCGACAAAACCGAAAAGAAGCGCAGCAACCCAAATCGCCGCAAAAGCGCATATCGACAGATATGCCGTACAACGGGCTGTCGCCTATCAAGCGTTTAGCATGTAAATTTCGTACAGTCCGCGCAACGACAGTTCGCGGTCGATACGGTCGAACAGCGGTTCTACGTTGTTTACCAACCGAGCCAAACCGCCCGTTGCGATGATTTTGGCGTTGGACAGACCCGTTTCGGCACGCAAACGCTCGGTCATATACTTTACTTCGCCCACCGTGCCGTAAATTACGCCGCTTTGTATTGCCTTGCGGGTGTTTTGCGCGGTTGTTTTGGACGGAATTTCCAAATCTACGTTGGGCAACTTGGCGGTACACCGCGCCAGACTTTCTATTGTGGACTTGATGCCCAACGTAATTGCGCCGCCGACAAATTCCTTGCGCTCGTTTACCACGTTATACGTTGTTGCCGTGCCGAAATCCACCAAAATAAAGGGCGCGCCGTACAGTTTTTCGGCGGCAACGCAGGTAATTATGCGGTCGCTGCCCAACTCGCGCGGAGAATCGTATCGAATAGCAAGCCCCGTTTTTATTCCCACGCCCACCACAAGCGGCTTTACGCCGAACACGTAATTTATTACGTTGGTAAACGTGTAATCCAATTGGGGAA
This sequence comes from uncultured Clostridia bacterium, assembly GCA_947629985.1. Taxonomy (GTDB): domain Bacteria; phylum Bacillota; class Clostridia; order Christensenellales; family CAG-314; genus Fimimonas. Next base: position 113,712 of record CANRFV010000005.1, read on the forward strand.
TGACCGACGACACTATCGCGCCGTTGACGGATTTTACGTCTATGCCCGCGTGCCAAAGCAATTGCAAAAGCAACGCGACGTATTCGTCCGACGTGCGTTTGACGTCGGTGGACATTTTGAACGAGTGCGCCATTTTGCCGTCCTGCTCGAACAGCCCTATTTTGATGTTGGTGTTGCCTATATCTACCGTAAAAATCATAAAAATTTCTCCGTTTGTGGTTGCCGCGTACGACGTTTGAACGTGAGCCAAACGGCGTAACGGCAAGCGTATATTTGATTATTTGTTGCGACGCGCCGTTGCAACGTGCCGTTTGTGCTCCGAATTGCGCTCGACGGTGCGAAAATCGTCGGCGTCATTGCCGCTTGGAGAGTGTTCGACGTCGGGCGCAAAGGCATTGTCCGCAAGCGCGGCTACGTCGGGCTCGGCGCCGTCCGTTGCGATGTAGTTGCCGTTTGACAAGTCGGGTTGCAAGTCGGTAGCCGCAACTTCGTCGGTTACGGCAACTTTCCAATTGTTGCCGTCGATACCCAACTTCAAACCGCGGCGCACACCCAATACAACCCAGGGCGCTATCAGCAGCGACGTAAGATATTCGGGCAAAATGTTAATAAACACAAGACTGCGTATTGCCGCCACAAAGCCTTCGCCGCCTTCGGACAGATAACTGAACGGCAACAAAAAGAACACCGTGTTAGAAACCAACCCGACCGCAATTGCCGTAGTCATAGCCACCGCTTGCGCAACGCGGCGATTGTTCAATTTTGCCATGGCAAGCAACGCAAGTCGGTACGTGCCGAAACATGCCGCTCCCGCCAAAACGCGCGGAATAACGTACACCAAGGGTTTGAAATACCACTCTATCGCGTCGGGAAAGATAAACGCCTTGATAAACGACGCTACTCCAAAGCACAAAAATGCCGCAATGCCGTCCGCCCAACTGTTTTGAATAAAACAAAACGAAAAGGTAACCAGCAAAACGCAAATTGCCATAGAAATAGGCAAAGCCGCGCTGATACCTCTGTCGATCATCATTGCAACAAATATTGTTGCAAACATAATTGCGTACTTTGCCAAATTGAAAGCCTTGCTATTGTTTACCATAAAAACTCCTATATCGTCCCAAATAGGGTACGACTATCTTTTTGCGGTAAAAGATATAAAAAACAAAGTATCGCTCACAAGGATGCGACCCGACTGTATTGTAGCACAATAAGCGCAAAAATACAAATATATTGTATTATTTTTGACAATTAAATGCCAATTAAAAACAAAAAACAGCGTAGTCCGTTGGCGCGGCATTACTTTGGACGGTTATGCCCGAATACGTTTGTTGCAAGCGCGCGGCGCAAACGACTGTACACCCGTTCGATAGTCAGCCGACAATTCGTCTCCATTTGTTCCGCATTGCGCGGCGCAAACGGCACGCCGATCGTAAACGCTTTACGCCCGCCGAAACGACATAATGTTTACAATTTGCCATGCAACAGCATCTTGTTGACGACGACTAAAACCAATTGCGTTTAATTCAAAAAAATCGCCGCAACACGCGGTTACGGCGATTCGGTAAAAATACGATCGATACGGCAAACATAAGCCGAGTTAATCAAATACGCCGCAGGTTACGACCGTTACAAAGCGGCGCTTGCGTTTAATTGTCGATCATCTTCGTGCAACAGACTTTGGTAAAACGCCGCAACTGCCGTTTGTTGATACGGTTGTACCCACAGCGACAGTATTCCGAGCGTTAACGCGCACAATATCCACCAGCCGATAAAACTTAATTGTAAACAGAACAAACGCCACTTGTTGCCTTTCATCATTTCGATGGAGCGTTTGCGCGCTTCGCTTTGCGTAAGTTGGGGGTTGTCGGCAAGAATGTAATAGGACATTGCGTAAGAGTACGCTTTGATAATGCCCGGCACAATAAGCAGCAACGACCACAAAAATACAAAAATGCTGTTTACAAGCGTCAGCGCCAACGCCGAGCCGTATTGCTTAAAACCGTCAAACAACGTATTGACGCCCAATTGTTTATCGCGCAAAACAGCAAGCGTTACGTATGCCCAACCGAGTTCCAACGGACCAATCAACAAAATCGTAGCAATGCTGCCGATGTATATGACGCTAAGCGCACCGCACGCCGCATTTATCAACGTATAGACAAGCGTTATCAAAGCCAAAGTGCCCCACTTGCCGTTTTTCTTTTGCCAAGCGATCTGCCTGAAATATTTTGCGTTTTTGTTTTGAGTTTCATCAATTGACATAATTTTTCTCCTCCCTGTTATGTTACATTCATTATACTTCTTACAGTTGTAAGATGTCAATATATTTTCTTACAAATGTGAGAAAATAATTTTGATGGCAAATGTAAATTACGGAGAAAAATTCAGGCAAAACCTGATATATTTACGTACATCGCGCGGTTTGGGTCAGGTAAAACTTGCCGAAGAAATAGGCGTAAGCAAGGGGTGCATAAGTTTGTGGGAAAACGGACTGCGCGAGCCGAGCATGTCTTGTCTTATTGCGTTGGCAACGTATTTCGACGTGTCGATAGACGAACTTGTGGGAATAGTTTAACGACGGACGCGTTGTGCCGTTTATTAAATGTTACTTGGCGCGCAATGATATAAAGCGCTGCCGCTTGCGACAATTTTATTTCCGCAAAAGTTAATACCGTTGCCAATCGACGCGCGGCGTGTTACGCGGCGCGTATACAAACGAAAAACAAGCGGTTGCCGCGTTAAAACGGCAATTTTTTTACGAAATTTTATCGGTTATTTATATTAAACAGCCAAGTTGCAAAATAATGTTCGAATATTGATATTTAACTATTGACGACAATTGATATAACACAATCGACAGTCGGGCGAACCCGACTTGTTTGTATTTACTTATTTACGAATTACTTATTCGCGACATTTGGTATCCGAATCGCCATTCGGGCGAACCCGACTTAACGATATTTACTTATTGCAACATTTACGCAATAACACAGCGGGCGCATAACGAAAAAAACAGCGCCCGACGGCATATCGGAGTACCGAACGGGCGCGCAAAAAACTTGATTTTGCCTATATGGGGTGTAAAAATGCGTAACGCGCGGTAAAATTTGCGCAAAAACGCAAGCGGCGGTCAATCGTCTACGCCTGCGGCGTTACAGGCGGCAAGCACTTGCTCTATTTTGTTCAATACCGCGTCTTTGCCCGTTTTGGCAAGGGCGGATACTGGCAAAACGTCGTCCTGACCGAGTTTGAAAAAGTTGGCTATTGCGCGGCACCTGTTTTTTACCTGACTTTTGGGCAATTTGTCCGCTTTGGTGGCTATTACCGTAAACGGCACATTGTTTGCAAACAGGTAATTGTACATCGTGGCGTCGTCGCGAGTGGGTTCGTGCCTGATATCCACCAAAAAAAACACTTGTTTAAGCATTTGTTCGTTGGCAAGATATTTTTCCAACAGATCCGCCCATTTGAGTTTTTCTGCGTCGGACACCTTGGCAAAACCGTACCCCGGCAGATCCGCAAGCAAAAATTCCTGCCCGGGCTTGCCGTCGTTGATCAAAAAGTAGTTGATAAGACGCGTTCTGCCCGGCAATTTGGACGTGCGCGCAAGTTTGCCGTCGTTTACCAAAAAGTTTATAAAACTGCTTTTGCCCACATTGGACTTGCCGGCAACCGCTATCTGCGGCAGATCGGACACAATGCACTGCGAGTACGTCGCCGCGCCTTTTACGTAGGACGAGTTGAGTATTATCATAATTGTCTTGCGTTGTGCGGCAATTACGCCACACAGTTGTTAAATAAGCGAGTTTATTTCGCTGCCGCTATGCACCGAAGCGTAAGCGTTGGCGCTGAAATTGCGGTTGTCGCCGTCGGGAAAGACCAGCGCGTTGTCGTACACGGTTGCAATGTCGTCGGCAAGCACAAAAGTAATTTTGTCGCGCACTTCCTTGGGAATCTCTTCCAGATCCTTGGCGTTGCCCTTGGGAATGATAACTTTGGTTATGCCCAGACGGTATGCCGCAAGCGCTTTTTCGCGCAGTCCGCCGATAGGCAAAACCTTGCCACGCAACGTAATTTCGCCCGTCATTGCCACTTTGCCGCTTACCGGTATGCCCGAAAACGCCGACATTACCACAGTAGCCATCGTTACGCCGGCAGACGGACCGTCCTTGGGAATGGCGCCTTCCGGTACGTGAATGTGTATGTCGGTTTTTTCGAAGGCGGACTTGTCTATGCCGTACTTGTCGGCAAGACTTTTTACCAGCGAAATTGCCGTGCGGGCGGATTCCTTCATAACGTCGCCCAAATTGCCCGTCAACTGCACTTCGCCCTTGCCGGGAAACAGCGTTGCGTCCACGTTGAGCGTTACTCCGCCCACGCGCGTCCAAGCCAGCCCGCGGGCGCTGCCTACCGCGTCGCCTGCAAGTTGCATTTCGTCGCGATATTTTTCCGCGCCCAAAAATTCGTGCAAATTGTCGGGGGTTACCGTTACCTTGGCGTCGGGATCTTCCACCAAACGCAGCGCCACCTTGCGGCAAATTGCGGCAATTTCGCGTTCGAGACTGCGCACGCCCGATTCGCTTGTGTAGCGTTCGATAATCTTGGCGTAAGTTTCGTCGGAAATTTGCACCGCGCCTTCGGGAATACCGTGCAAAACAAGGTTCTTTTTGAGCAAAAACTTGTTGGCTATGGCAATTTTTTCCAATTCCGTATAGCCGCTGAGTTCTATTATCTCCATACGGTCCAACAACGGTTCGGGAATGTCGTCTGTGGCGTTTGCCGTGCATACGAACAGCACTTTGCTAAGATCGTACGGCACTTCGAGATAGTGGTCGGTAAAACTGAAATTTTGTTCGGGATCCAAAACTTCCAACATGGCGCTTGCGGGGTCGCCGCGGTTGTCCATGCCCATTTTGTCTATTTCGTCAAAAAGCAATACGGGGTTGATACACTCGGCTTGTTTCATCATATAGATGATCTTGCCGGGGATAGCGCCTACGTATGTGCGCCTGTGTCCGCGTATTTCCGCTTCGTCCCGCACGCCGCCCAAACTTACGCGCACATATTTGCGCCCCAATGCGCGCGCTATACTGCGCACAATGGACGTTTTACCTACGCCCGGAGGTCCCACAAAACACAGTATGGGCCCGTTAAGTTTGCCCGTAAGTTGCATTACCGCAAGATATTCCACAATGCGGTCCTTTATTTTTTCCAAACCGTAATGATCTTCGTCCAATATGCGGCGGGCAAGCGCAAGATCCTTGTTGTCTTGGGTCTCCTTGCTCCACGGCACGTCGCACAGCCAATCCAGATAGTTGCGTATAACTGCCGCGTCCGGCGAAGTGGACGACATTTTGGACATACGGTTAAGTTCTTTGGTGGCTTTTTGCGCCACTTCTTCGGGCATTCCGCTGTTTTTTATTTTGTCGAGATATTCCTGCTTTTCGTTGGCGTCCTCGCCCAGTTCGGCGGAAATAGCCTTCATCTGTTCGCGCAGATAATATTCCTTCTGTCCGTCGGCAACCTGCTTTTTTACGCGGTTGGCAATGCGCTTTTCCGCGGAAGCCAGATCCAACTCTCCAACGATGTAAGCGCAAATTTTTTCGAGACGCGTTTCGATGTCCGTCTCTTCCAACACATTTTGCCGCTCGGGCAAACGCGTTACGATTTCGTTGGCGATGACGTTGGTAAACGACAGGTAATCGATTTGCTGTTCGCCATAAAAATCTTTTAGTTCCAACTTGGAAATGTCCTTCTTGATGTCGGCAAGTTTGCCAATGTACAGCAACGTCTGCTCGAACAGGGCGCGCGTTTCGCTGTCGTTTTTGCAAGTAAATTCCAGCGATTCCGCATTGGCGAAAATGATGCTGTCGCTAATCGTCCAATGTGTTATATGCGCCGCTTCCAACGTGTTTACCAATACCGCCATCGATTCCACCGTGGCGCTTTCCACCGAAGCGATTTCGGCAATTACGCCCGTGGAATAGAAATCCGACGTCGACTTGGGGTCGGATTTGTTCGGGTCCACCTGACTGACTATAATAAATTTACCGCCGTTTTCCAAGGCGAATTTAAGCGCATTGCGCGAAATATCCCGCGCAATAGACAACTTTGCCTTGACATTGGGAAAGAAGAAATTTCCGCGCATTGCCAATACGGGAAGATTGTCGTAATTGTTCACTTTACACCTCTGTTAGTTTACGTCGGCGCAGACTAAGCAAACGCCGCTGTGTTAGTGTGTGCCATTGCGGCGCAAATTATATGGCGCATACCGCACCGCCGCCGTTAGCACAATTGTAAGTAAAGAATATTATAAAATAAATTGTCGATAATGGCAACAAAACAAAGTGAGATTTTTCCGCCGTTGGCGGAAAAGTGAGATTTGTTCGCATTCGCGAACAGTAATATTATTCGCTGTCGCGAATAGTGCAACATTGCCCTTGGGCAAATATTGTTCGCTGACGCGAACAGTGAGATTTTTCCGCCGTTGGCGGAAAAGTGAGATTTACGCGCAAGCGCGTAAGTGAGATTGTTTGCTTGCGCAAACAGTTGCGGCGTTTTTTATTTGAAACTATTTTAAGCAATAAAAAAATAATTGCCGAAGAATAATCTCTTTCGGCAATAATATTTTTCAAATAAAGTCAACCTTAACTTTGCCGATAGGCAAAATAACACTTTTCCGTCGCAGACGGAAAAATATAACTGTTTGCGTAGCAAACAATACCACTCGCCGCAGGCGAATAACACTGTTTACGAAGTAAACACTATCACTGTTCGCGTAAGCGAACACTCGGAGCGAGTGTATCCCCCGCAAAATAATCTGCAACGAGTATGCCGCGCAAAATATTATTTTTTATAGCGCGAGTGCTGTTGCAATTCAAAACAATCTGCAACAAGTGTGCCGCACCTTGTTAGGTGCGGCACACGAAGTGAAGCCGTTTTGAATGCAATATCTACCATTCCCTGCGGTATACGCAGTGAAGCCTTTTTGCGGGGGATATGCGAGCGATCAACTTGCGCGGCGCGTAACCAGCGGTTCTTTGTTGCCTTCTACGCTTTGGCGAGTAATGCGCACCGACGCCACATCGCCGCGAGACGGCGCTTCGTACATACAGTTGAGCATAAGGTTTTCCAACACGGAACGCAAGCCGCGCGCGCCGGTTTTTAACCGAATGGACTTTTCCGCAATGGCGCGCAATGCGTCTTCGTCAAATTGCAACTCTATGCCGTCCATACGGAACAGTTTTTGATACTGTTTTACAAGGGCGTTTTTCGGTTGGGTAAGTATTTGCACAAGAGCGTTTTCGTCCAGCGGCGACAGTCCCACCGTAATGGGCAACCTGCCCACAAATTCGGGAATAAGCCCGTATTTGATAAAATCCTGCGGTTGTAAATTTTTTACCAATTGCGCGTGGTCTATTTCTTCGGTACTCTTTATTTGATTGCCGAAGCCCAATCCAGCGCCCTGTTGACGCTTTTCGGCGATTTTTTCCAACCCGACAAATGCGCCGCCGCAAATAAACAATATGTTGGTAGTATCTATTGCGATACTTTCCGCCTGCGGGTGTTTGCGGCCGCCCTGCGGGGGTACGTTGGCGATTGTGCTTTCGATTATTTTAAGCAACGCCTGTTGCACGCCTTCGCCCGAAACGTCGCGAGTAATGGATACGTTTTCGGTTTTTTTGGCAATTTTGTCTATTTCGTCGATATAAATTATACCGCGCTCCGCCTTGTCGATATCGTAATCGGCAGCCTGAATAAGTTTGAGCAATATATTTTCCACGTCTTCGCCAACGTAGCCCGCTTCGGTAAGCGTGGTTGCGTCCGCAACGGCAAATGGAACGTCCAACACGCGCGCGAGCGTTTTGGCAAGCAAAGTTTTGCCGCAACCCGTAGGTCCCAGCATAAGAATGTTGCTCTTTTCCAATTCGACATCGTCGCTGTCGCGTTCGCCGTACAGTACGCGCTTGTAATGATTGTACACGGCAACCGCAAGAGTGCGCTTGGCTTCGTCCTGACCTATTACGTACTTGTCCAATTCCGCCTTGATCTCTTCCGGCTTGGGAAGTTTGATCGAGTCGGAGTGAGACGACTGCGCGGCTTCGCTTTTAAGCACATTTACGCACGCTTCTATGCAGTTGTCGCAAATGCACACGCCCTGCGGACCGGCAAGCATTCTTTGCACTTCGTCTTCGCTTTTTCCGCAAAAATCACATTTATTATGCATTGTTACTCCTGAATGACGGTAATTTTGTTATTTGCGAGTGTAAAACACCTTGTCTACTATGCCGTACTCCTTGGCTTCTTCGGCTGTAAGATAGTTGTCGCGATCGGTATCGCGCTCCACCGTTTCCACGTCCTTGCCGACGTTTTCCGCAAGCAAAGCGTTAAGTTTGTTTTTGATTTTGAGCAGTTGTTTGGTCTGAATTTCCACGTCGGAAGCCTGCCCTTGCGAACCGCCCAATACCTGATGGATCATTATCTCACTGTTGGGCAGTGCGTAACGTTTGCCCTTGGCGCCGCTTGAAAGCAAAAACGCGCCCATGCTTGCCGCCATACCTATACATATTGTAGATACGTCGCAACGGATATAACGCATTGTGTCGTAAATTGCCAAACCTGCGGTAACTTCGCCGCCGGGGCTGTTGATGTACAGCGAAATATCCTTGGTGGGGTCCTTGGATTCCAGATAAATAAGTTGCGCAACAACAAGATTTGCCACTTCGTCGGTTATTTGCCCCGACAAAAACACAACGCGATCTTCCAGTAGACGGGAATATATGTCGTAACTTCTTTCGCCGCTGTCTACGCGGTCTACAACCATGGGAACAAGTGTCATAATTATCTCCTTAAATTACGCGTCGGGCACTGATTTTACCCGACGCCCGCAAGCGTTTTTTACGCGATTGTGTTTACCTTTTTGAGCAGGTCGAACAGTTTGTCCGTAACCGATTGATTTTCGAAATACGCTCTGTCTTCCGCCGTGAACTGCTTGCTTACTTCTTCGAACGTGGAGCCTATGCGCTCGGCATATTCGCGTATTTTGGCGTCAACTTCGCTTTGGTCGGCAACGATTTTTTCCGCTTTGACTATTTCTTCCATTACCAACGTTGTGCGCACTGTCTTTTCGGCGGCGGGACGCTGCATATTGCGCAGATCTTCCATTTTGGTTTGAGTTTGCGCCAAATAGTCGTCAAGGTCGATGTTTCTGTAACCCCAGCGATATTTCAGGTCCTCTATCATACGGTCGATCTGTTCTTCCACCATTTCGGCGGGAATATTTATCGTAGTGCCTTCCACTATCTTGTCGATAAGTTTGCGCTCGTCTTCGTTTTCCGCCTGTTTGGTAAATTCGTCCGTAAACTGTTGACGAATACTCTTTTTGTAATCGTCCAACGTGTCGAACTCGCTTACGTCCTTGGCAAACTCGTCGTCCACTTCGGGCAATTCCTTGCGATTTATGCTCTTGACGGTTACCGTAAACACCGCCGCTTTGCCGGCAAGTTCAGCCGCGTGATACTCTTGGGGGAAGGTAACGTTGATGTCGCGCGTTTCGTTGATTTTTAAGCCCACAAGTTGCTCTTCGAAGCCTTCGATAAATGTATGCGAACCGATGTCCAACGTCTGGTCGGTTGCGGTGCCGCCTTCAAACGCCACGCCGTCAACCTTGCCGCAGTAATCGAGAGTGATCCTGTCTCCGTCGGCAACCGCGCGGTCCGTTACTTCGATAAAACGCGCGTGCTGATCGCGAACGCGTTGCAATTCCTTGTCCACGTCGGCGTCTTCCACCGCGCGAACGGGCGTTTTGTCGATCTTCAAGCCCTTGTATTGTCCCAATTCAAACTGCGGACGAACGGTAACTTTTACGGCAAAAGTTATGTTTTTGTCGTCGATTTTTACCGATTTTTCGTCGATGGCGGGGCGCGCTACGGGCTGTACCTCTTTATTTTTATCCAAAAACTCAACGTAATATTCTTGCGCGGCAAGATAAAGGGCGTCTTCGAAGAAAAGACCTTTGCCGTAGCGCTGTTCCAACACTACCTTGGGAACGTGTCCCTTGCGGAAGCCCGGTACGCTGTACTTGCCCTTATTTTGTTCGTAGGCGCGCATATCGTACTTTGCCCAATCGCCCACGGGCGTTTTGAATGTTACCGTCAATGTGTTTTCTTGTCTCGATTGCGTATATTTCATGTTGTCCTCCAACTGTTATTTACACGATGGGGCAAATGTGCCCATACGTTATTATTGTAACACAACCACGCCCTTTTTGCAATCAAATTACGCTCTAAATAATGCCGTCGCCGACGCAACTCGCCATTTTTTGTTGACAAGTTTGTAAAAATAAGTAACATATAATTACAAATATTATCGGGAGCAAAAAGTATGGCTTACGACGCGCTGAATCTGTCAGTACTGTGCGGAGAACTAAAACAGACGCTTGTCGGCGGTAAAATTACGAAAATTTATCAACCGGAAAGGGACGAAATTATTTTGTTTGTGTTCAACAAACAAACTTACCGCTTGCTTATTTCCGCAAACGCGGGCGTAAACCGCATACATCTTACCGAAATGCCGACGGACAACCCCAAGACGGCGCCGTCGTTTTGCATGCTGCTGCGCAAACACATTACCAACGCCACCGTTACCGACGTTACGCAAATGCCTTACGAACGCGTTGTGCAACTTGATTTATACGTAACCGACGAACTTGGGTACAAAAAACAAATGTACCTTATCTTCGAACTGACGGGCAAAACATCCAACATAATACTTGCCGACGGCGACTACACCGTGCTGGACAGCATAAAACATCTGCCGCAGGATATTAACAGCAAACGCATAATTATGACGGGTACAAAATATACGTTCTTTTTGCCGCAGGACAAGATAGTGCCCTTCGATTACCCGCGCGTGCAACTGTTTTTGTCGCAATGTTGCGCGCCGTTGCGCACCGTTTTGCCCGAAACGCTGTTGGGCGTATCGCAAGATACGGTAAACGAAATAACTTGCGGGTTGGACGAAAACGACCACTCCGAAGCAAACAATGCGCGCGTAATGGCGCGGTTGAAAGAATTTGAACAAAACCTTTCCGCGCCGCGCCCCAACGTTGTGCTTGCCGACGGCACGCCTACCGACGTGTGCCCGTTTGATTACCGCAGCAAAAAGGGCGAAAAAATTTACTATGCCACCCTTAACAAAGCGCACGACAACTACTACTACCTGCTGGACAAGGCAAAAAGATTTGCCGACAAAGCCAAGTCTGTATCTACTTTGGTAAAAAACGCCGTTTCGCGCACGGAAAAGAAACTTGCTTTGCAGCGGCAATGCGTGTTGGAAGCGGAGGACAGAGAACGGTTTAAGCAATACGGAGACCTGATACTATCCAACTTGTGGGCAATACGGCAGGACAGCGACTCGTTGACCTGCGCCGATTACTACAACGGCGGCGAAGTAACCATTCCGCTGAATAAGGCGCTGTCGCCGCAACAAAACGCGCAGGCGTATTACAAAAAATACCGCAAATTGAAGTCGTCGGCAATGCACAACGCGCAACTTGCCGAACAAAACGCCAAGTTGTTGGATTACCTTATTACCGTAAAGCAAAGTTTGCGCTACTGCACCGATTACGACGATCTGCTGCAAATACGCCAAGAACTTGCGGATATAGGTCTGATAAACGACAAACGATCGGGCAAAAAAGCCGCCGAACCGCCCGTAAGACCGCTGCGTTACGAAATTGACGGCTATACCGTATGGGTGGGAAAAAACAACGTTCAAAACAATTTTGTTACCTTTAAGTTGGCAAAAAGTACCGATATATGGCTGCACACGCACTCGGTACATTCGTCGCACGTAATTGTCGTAAACGACAAAACGGGCGATGTGCCCGACAACGTTATTACCGCGGCGGCGGAAATTTGCGCATACTACTCGCAGGCAAACGGCGGCGGCAAAACCGACGTGGACTACACCGCCAAAGCCAACGTAAAAAAGCCGCCAAAAGCGGCATTGGGGTACGTAATTTACAATACGTATCGCACCGTTACGGTAAATCCCGACCGCCACATAGCGCAACTTGTTTTGTAAATTTCAACGCTCTTGCCGCTACGTTGCCGCAGCCGCAAGAGCGCTACTTATATTACCCGATTTTATTGTTGCTGCGTTTGCTGCTTTTGTGCGTTCTTTTCCTTATCCGCCTTGATCACTTTCAATAAATTTTTATTATTACTCAAATCAAGTTGACCCGGCTCCCGCAACGCCCACAAGCGCACCCAAAATCGCCCCCAAGAATATTGCTCCGATAATTATCCACTTCATAATCCCTTTATCTTCCAACCAAGGATAAAAAACGCAACAACACCCGAAAGCCGCACCATATGTCAAAAAGACCACTCCGAGCGGGTTAATGCTCAACGAGAATCCGACAATCATTACTACAAAACAAATTGCAGAGATAACGCCGTGCACAATCCGGCAAATTGTCGATTTGCGTTGTTCCGAGATTTTATTTTGTTCTTCCCGTCTTTTCGCTTCTTGCAAAGGAGTGTTCCATTTTAGCAGCGCGTCTTTCAACCTGCGCAAATCATCTTGATCTTGCGATAATTGTTCGGCGGTAATTTCCAACTCGGAAAAAACTTGTTTGAGCGTATCCATAATTTTTATAAGCGCTTCGGTGAGTTTTAAATTATCCGGAATTTGAGTTGTCAATTTTGCTCTTTCATCCAATGCCGATGAGTAATGGTTAAATGTAATATCCACATTTAGTTGCTGGATTAACTTAACGAGTTTTTCCTGTGAACTATTACACACGGCTATGACTCTGTTGCGAATGTCATAAACCAACTTTTCACTGTTTTCGTGTTGACCACCATGAACTTGTGCGTTCTTTTGCAAGGGTTGAGCGCAATAATCCCAATCTTTTAACGTCTCGTCAAATTTCGTTACGATCCACGACAAAGAAGATGAAAGCGGCGCACCGTCATTGTAATCCGTGCAAATGTTTTCGATTTCCGAAAATCGCTTAAGACATTCATGTTCTTTTTCCTGTAATATCTCGCTAAGCGCCAACTCATACTGCGCCATCAACTCGTCGATAAAAAAACTGGTAAAGTTGGGAACTCGAACTATTGCATTAAAAATTTTTGCCAATGAATTTTTTTGTGTTAAACTGTCAAAATATGAGTTCGCGGATATGATGAATTCGTGTTTTATCTCTTCCATTGCTCCAAAGAAAGTGCTTTCGTTATCTATTTGAGCGTAGCCGCTCTGTGAGCGATTGTCATTTATTCTTTCAAACAAATCCCAATGATCGTATTCAAACCAGTGTCCCAAATTGACAAAAACATCGGCATGCACGGCTGCCGTTGCCTTTTTTTCTGCCGTAATCAGTTTTCTAAACGGAAGAAAAACATCTGAACAGTAATGCATTATTTCGTGTTTTAACCGCTTTTTTGAGTTTGTCAAATCGGCATAAGCTGACTGTACTGCACTTATGTCGTCTAATAGCAATTCTTTGTCTTCGAGCAGTTCGTTTAAGCGCTCGACGCTGTCCGTCGGTTTGGCGCCGAGTATCAAAAAAGCGTCAATCATTTGTAAACCCGACCCTCCTTCTTTCCTGTTGTTTCGGCAACGATTGTATGGCATTTTTTACTGCGTCCGCAGTTATTACGTCATCGCCGTTTTTGCCGCTGAGCAATCCCGCTTCTTTTATCATAAATGCCACGTCGGCAAGTGTTTTTCCGGTAAGTTCGTGAGACAATCGATCCAAATCAATATCAGCGGCAAGCGCTATGTCCTTTGTAATATTAACAAGCAAAGCCAAAATTTCTTCCGCGGAAGGCAAACCTACTTCTATGTGATGGTCGAATCTTCCCCTGCGCAATATGGCAGGGTCGATTCGGTCATACATATTTGTCATTGCAATGACCAGAACTTTGTTCTTTTGCGCTTCCTGAATTTGTCTCAAAAACTCCGCCACTTCTTCAAAATGATGCATACCCGCATCCGCCGTATCACGATTGGATAAATAACTCTCCATTTCGTCTATAACCACAACAGATGGCGCACTTCGAATGGCACCGGAAAATACCGATGATATTTTCTTTGCGGTGTCGTGAATATACGGCGATGCAATCGTTGCGGAATTTATTTCGAACTTGGGTAATCCGAGATACTCCACAAGTCTGTCTACCGCATAAGTTTTGCCGCAACCCGGCGGGCCGTAAAGAAGCACAGACGACGGGAAGTCAATGCCCAGCCGCGCATAACGATCGGGCTCATTCAAAATATCAACGATATGCTCGTTAAAGAATTTTTCAAGTTCCGGACGACCCGGCAAACAAAACTTTCGTTTATTGTTTTCCCGAAACGCCGATATATCGGAAACGGGAAATACTTTCCTTTCTATCCCGGTGATGTTCGATATCTCTTGAAGCACCCTGTCATTGAGCAACAGTGAATCCATCTCGCCATCGCTGAAATGAGTAAGCCTTCCGCCCGAAATGTATGCGCCGATCACCGCGTCGTCGGACATGTCCTGTCCTGTGTAAGTCGGCAAAATATATCCGTATTCTTCGATATAGATACCGTCATACAGGGACGCAGCAGTTACTTTCCGCATTTGCTTCAATACAAAGGCAAACGTAACGGCTGCATTGCGATCGCAAAGCGTATAACCAAAGGCAACAATGTTTAACCGAAACTGCCGAGCCGAAAGCAAATAATAGTAAGTTTGCATATCTATTTCGATACGCTTGAATGGATCGACCGAAAAAAACAGTCCTTCCGCTTGCCATTTGTTATACAATTTTTCACGCACTATCAACAGCGTGGCATTTGAATAAGTACGATAAATTTCATAATTTTCGTATTCGAAAAGCATCGCTTTGATTTTAGTCGAGCCTATTTGGTTGTTGTGAATAATCATATTGTTTTCTTATTTAGTAAGACCTGAGCCTTTCAGCATTTCGTCGAGTTGGGAACCTTCTTGACGTACCATTATTTGTACCAATCTTGAAATAACGGTTTTCAAGCCGCCGATGTCGTTTTCTTGAACGCAACGCATTCCTTGATTGACAAGTTGCCGATAAAGTGTCGGATTGGTAAAATCCTGCGGATTTTGCGTCATATAGGCAAAAATCGCGAGAAAAACTTCATCGTTACTGAACATGGCTTTTCCGACAATATCGTGCATCTGCTGTAATAATTTTTCGGCAGTAGGCGAATTGGCGTCAATTGCTTTTTGAGCATTCTCCTGTAAGTTGTTGAATTGCTTTATCATTACGGGCGTTGCGTCCTTTTCGAATGTGGAAAATTCCTCCACAAGAGTATCCAACTCTTGCTGCCAAACCATTGATTTGTTTTCTTGCATGAAAGTTGCAACAATACCCTTGCTTGTCTGTACCAATTCAAATAGGGTCTGCAATTCTTCCGCGGTCAACTCGTCGGCGCGGTCAAGGTAAAATATTATTTTTTCCGCCGTCTCGTCCAATTTGACATCATATTGGTTTTCGTTCAGTTCATCTATCTTATCCAATAACTCTTGCGCCTCGTTCAAAACCTTGTCGGCGTCGTTATTAAAATCGATTTGTCCGCTCAACCTATCGTAGCTATCTTTGGCTTCGGTGATCCCAACCGACGGAACCGTGATTTTCGTTTCGATATTTCCGCTATCCGAGAAAGTATACTCGCAGACTATTTCGCTCCCGACCGGGATCATTCCGTATTCGAAAGAATTGCCGTTTATCGTAATTTCTCCGATAAACCTGTTATACACGACCGGATCCGCAATTTCGCCTTCCCACAGTTTGAAAGAAATGCAATCCGAACTTCCCGCGTTGATACGCTTGGTCGTCTTGTATTTCACAACGCCGCTCTTGGGAAGCAGGTCGTCTTTTTTGATAAGGTAGTCGAGAATCGGCTTGTGCGTAACAGGATCTTCCAATTCTACGCCTACCGAATGCGCACACGGAATTTTACCGATATTGATTAGCGTTTTTGTTATTACAATCGTCGAAGTGTCCAACTTAACCGCTGTGCCGTTTTCATCCGCACATTGAACGTTAAAGTGATTTTCACCCAAATCGGGAAGATCGACTGAAATAATCGAATTGCTTGTAAGCGCCATTTTACCGCTTGTCCAACCCGTTTCAACACACTTGAACTCAAATTCCAATACGTTTGCATTTTGAAACACAACGGCTATTTTTGCTTTGTCGGCGGAAGTACGGGCATTATAGCGAAATTCCAATCCGAAAGCGGCAGCTTTTACAATGCCCTTTTCGGTCTTTTGTCCGCCTTTTACTTTTTCAAAATCAACGCTTTCGGCATAAATAGCGGCGCCTTCGCTGACGGCAGTCATTGGGTTGACGTTATTATTTGGAGCGATGCCGAGTTCCTGCGACACTTTATCGCGCATAAACTTGTACTGCGTCGGACCGCCGACGAACACGACGTATTTTATATCTTCGGATTTCAAGCCCACGTTTTCAATGACTTGACGTGTTTTTGCAATGGTTTCATCGATTTTCGGCTCTATCAAAGCGTTATATTCGGTACGAGTGATGGGAACTTCCAAATATATTTCATTGTCGTCTTCATCGGTGCAATGTATCGCACTCTCGTCAAGACGTACAACTGCGGATTCTTTCGCGGAAAGTTCGATTTTTGCTTGTTCTGTCGCCCAAATTGCTACGCGAATGAGTTTTGCATATTTGTCCTGTATTCGGAAATCGTCAGGCAGATTAAAGTTCTCGTGCAACCAGGGAAGAACAATATTGTCGAAAAGTAATGTGTCGAAGTCGCGTCCACCGCAAAAAGATATACCGTCATTAGTCAAAAGGTTGATTTTGCTACCGACACGCTCCGCAATCGAAACGTCGAACGTGCCGCCGCCAAAATCATACACCAAAAACAGACCGTTGATATTTTGCTGTTTTGCAATGCTCATAATTGCTGCGACCGGTTCTTGAATAAGAGCGACTTTTTTAATACCGGCACTGAACGCGGCTTGTTTAGTTGCATCCTTCTGCATCTGATTGAACGCAGCGGGAACCGTTATAACGGTTCCGGTTTTTTCATCGTTACGAACATCTTCCGGTAAATATCCGTAAAGCGTTCTTAAAACTTCCGCGGAACATTCTTCGGGCGTCATTTCAACATCGCCCAATTTCAGTTTTGTGCTGGTTCCCATTAAACGCTTGAACAACAGCGCGGCATTATTGGGGTTGAGCGGAGCGTTATCGTATGCCTTTTTTCCGCAAAACTTTCCACCGCGCTTTGCTATATAAATTGCGCTGGGCGTAACGTCGTTTTGTTCAGGACTTTTCCAAACGCGGGTTACTTTGCCGTCGAAAGACGTAATTGCACTGTTTGTCGTCCCCAAATCGATACCGATATACATTATTTTTTATCCTCCGTTGTATTATTTTCTTCCCTAGTCTCTTTACGACCGAGAATAACCGTACCTTGTTTGATTGTGTTTCCTTCCGATGTTATTACTGCCGGCTCGATCGTCTGCTCCACAATTAAATCGCCGCCATCAAACTCATCTGCATTTAATGGGGTTACGGGCATGCCTTCATCATAATCTTGTCCATCGAAAAACACGAAACGCAGTCCGAATTTACACAATAAATCACAAACTTTTTCTTCGTGATAGTTGAGAGAAGAAACGTATCGCTTTTTCTCTTCTAAAAACAATTTGGCGATAGCGGAATTGTATGTTCGCATAAAGCGGTATTCTTCAATTGCAAATTCGGCAATCGTGCCAAGCACAACTGTCTCATTGTCGGTCGTTTTTTTGTTTTTCATTTTGAAAATCTCCTTGCCAACAAACGTTAAAAAGTGCCGCAACTAACGCTGCGACACTTGTAGATTATGCGCCTCGATAGTTACCACACTAATCAAAGTTCCATTATCATTACACTAATGAAATAGGACACATATATCTACCGAGAGATATTGTGTGTAACAAATAATGGAATTATTAAATTTTGATTAATGTGGTGTTTTTATTTTACAGCAAAGTACATAAAATGTCAATGCAATAAAATTATATTGAACTGTAACAAAAATCACATTGACATACACAAGCCGACAACGGGCTACATTTATGTTGCTCTATACATTTGCAGAAACGCCCGCGCGGCGGCGCGGGCGGTTGACGGCTATTTATTGTCGTCGGCGGCGGGTTTTGCGTCTTTTTTCCAATCTTTCGGCATGCGCCCCGTGCGCCTGTAACTGCCCACCATCTCGTCCATCATATAATACATCGACAATTCACTGCCTTCGCGGTACTGAGAACAACAATCCGCATTTATGCCGATGGACTTGCCCGTTTGCACGGCGTCGATATTGGCGGCAACAAAAACAAACTTCCAGCCCCGCTCTTCCTGCTCGGTTATCATAGATCTTACCTGTTCCGCGGTATATTCTCTGCTTGCGTTTTCCATACCGTCGGTTGTAATTACAAACAGCGTGTGTTCGGGCAGATCTTCTTCGCGCGCGTACTTGTGGACGTTTTTTATGTGATGTATCGCCCCGCCGATCGCGTCCATCAATGCCGTCATGCCCGACGCAACATAGTCCCGTTCGGTAAGTTCCGGTATTTCGTTCAAATTTTTTCTGTCGTGCAAAACCTGCGACGAATTAGAAAACAAAATTGTGGATACGATCGCTGCGCCGTCTTCCTTTTTTTGATTGGCGATCATCGAATTGAACCCTTCGATCGTATCCTTTGTGCTGTGATACATAGAGCCGCTTTTGTCCAAAATAAACACAAGTTCGGTCAAATTTTTTTGCATTGTCAGTTCTCCTTTTTGTTGTTTTCGTGCTCCTTTTCCAACTTGGCAAGGCGTTGTTTAAGATGTTGAAGCGATTGTTCGTACAAAAATATTACGTCTCTGCGCGTAAGTCCCAGCCGCATTTTGATTAAATAACCGTTTGCCAATTCGTAACCGTTTTCGTCTTCGTCGTAATAGCGCGACACGTCGCACGGCGTAACGTCTACGTGCAGGTCGTTTTCGAAACAGCACAAAAAGCGGTCGTGAACAAAACGCGCGATAGTTGCGCTTGGGTCGCTGTCGCACTCCTGCAATCTTTCGGCAAAATCGCACCAATATACGGGGACGCTTTCGGGACGACCGTTTTCGTTGTTGTAATGCACCAAAATATTTACGTCATCGTCCAGCGGCATGTCCGTTTCCACCAACAGCGAAAGGTATGTTACTTTGCCTTCCATTTCGATGTTGCTTGCCAAATCCAACACAAGCGTTTTGTTTTCGGGGTTCATTTCGTCAAACAATTTGGCAATGCCGCAGCGACGACTTGCCATGCTTTCGTCCCAAACCATCATACAACTTTCCGAACGCATAGCGTAAATGTCGTTTTGGGGCTCTGCGTTGCGAACGGGGCGAGTTGATTCGACGCGGCGCAATTCGGACATATCGTACAAATTTACGATAAGGTCTTCGAGCGATTTGCCTATAATGTTGGCTATGGCAACCATTACCAAGTGATTGCGCGGAGTGCTGCCCCGTCCCACTATCGTCCACACGTCGTTTGCCATGTAAATGCGCTGATTTTTTTCGTCCAATTTGGCCATTTCTCGGTTGATCAGGTCGGCAGCCGTTTGATATCCGATATTGTTGCCTAAAATAAACGTTTGAAAGTTTTGATTGAAATTGGGTATTTTCATGCTGTTTCTCCTTGTGTTATTGCTATTGCGGGGTTGTTAAACCCGTTTTGCCTGATAATAGGCGCCCGTTTGCCGCGTTTGACGGCGCGTTGCGTAACGCGGTTGCCCAATCGTCTTGGGACGACTCGCCTTCCTTTTTGTAGCGCAACAATATGTTTTTGGATACAAGAACATCGTCGAATTCGTCGTCTACAATTACAAATTGCTTGCCGCTCGACAGCGTAATGACGTTGTTTTTTACCGACCAGGTTACGTTTAAGATGTTCCAATTTTCATTGTCGGTATGCATTGCATAGTCGCCTATTGTTATGATACTTTTTTTCAGCACCGAGCCGTCCGGGCGAAAATCGAAATAAAAATCTATTTGATAGTCGTCCGCCATTTGAAACACTTGTCCGCCGAAAGTAAAACTGCTTTCTTCGCGCCAAGCGGCAATTGCGTGCCAAACGCCGGCAACGGGATAGTCGTTTTTTGCGTCGTCGCCGCACGCGACAAAACACAAACAGACAAATACCGACATAACCGTCAACGCCAACAATAATGTAATTCTTTTTTGCTTCATTTGTTGTGATCTCCCGTAAAAATAAAGTGAAACAGGCGACAAAACGACAACAGCCCCAATGCCGCCTTGTTTATAAAGCAAATATATCAAATAAAACGAATAATGTATACTACAAATTGTAGTTGAATATTGCCGAATTTTCGGCACTGATACCAACGTCTCCTAGTTAGAGATACCGCGAGTTTAATAAATTTCCCCTTTAATTTGCAAAATTTTACAAAATTATTTGCAAATGTCATGCGCACTGACGTTATGCGGCTTGTCAAAAGCGATTTTTGCCGCTATGCACGGGCTTTAATTGGCAAAAAAATGGCACGGCGGGCGCGCGACACGCCCCCAAATAAAGCATAGAAAAAGGAAGCGCAATTTTTGCACTTCCTTTTGGTTGCACCACTTAACGTGTGCATACGCAGGCAAATTTTCTTCCGAACAGGCGTTTTTTAATTGGAAAAGAAAGCGACGCCGACGGCATTGGGGCCGATATGCGTCCCGATCGTGCTTCCGATCAAATGGGTCGGAATCTCGTCGGGGTTATCGACATGGTTTTTCCAAAGCGCGGCGCTGTCGTGCAGATATTTTTTGAGATACTCGTCGGAAAGCCCCGAGTATATTAGCGCATACGGCATAGAAAAGTCAATTCCACCGCATTTTTCCACTAGTTGCATCAACAAGTTGTTGCTCCGCTTGCTGCCAATTGCCTTGCCGATAAGTTTTACTTCACCGCCAACTACCGAAATGACGGGCTTAACCGAAAGCATTTCGCCCGCAAGTGCCACCACTCCCGATATCCTGCCGCCCTTTCTTAGATATTTTAGGGTGTCGATGACGGCGAGAACCTGTATTTTTTTCTTCTTTTCTTCCAATTCTTCGACAACGGTCTCTACGCTTTTTCCCGCTTTCAAAAGACGCAAGGCATATTCGCCGAGAATACGCTCCCCCGCGGTGGCATTCAAACTATCTACCGCAAACACTTGTCCCGCAAAGCGTTTCGCCGCTCTCTTTGCGCAAGCATATGTGCCCGAAAGTTTCGACGAAATTGTGATTGCAATCACTTGGTCGCCGTCCTTAGTCATATTTTCAAATATCTCGTTCCAACGATATTCGTTGATCTGGCTGGTTTTGGGAAACGTATCGCTCTCGATCAACTTCTCGAAGAACTGCACGTGGGAAAGATCGACCCCGTCCCAAAAGGTTTCATCGCCGAAACCGATCTCCATCGGGATCATAGACAACCCCATTTTTTGCGCTTCTTCCTGTTCGATATCCGAAGCGCTGTCTATCAAAATTTTTACCATGCTTTAACAAACTCCTTCCGTTTTGTCTTTTTTGCGGACGTAATCTTCGCAAATTTCAGTCAGATTTTCCGAGATAATCCCGAGCGAATGATATAGCAGCGTTCGTTCGTCATCGGAAATTCCCGCGCCGCACTGTTTGAAGATGGCAGAAATTTTTTCGGCGACAAGGCGGGCAATTCCTTTGCCCTTTTCCGTAAGGCGGATTGGATTTTTGTACTTACGCTCGCTATTGTCATCAAGGTAAACAAGCCGCTCTCGGGTAAGTTCCTTAACGGTCCGAGACATCATACCTTTGTCCTCTCCGCACATCTCGCCAAGTTTGGTAAGACTTTCCCCATCGGGACAATTATAAAGCCAAAACAGGCACTGCACTTGTCTCCCCCTTAGCCCAAACGCCGCCATTTCAATATTCTTTATTTTTTGAACACATCGTGAAATATTGATCAGTAACAATGAAAATGTACTATAACGCTGCTCCATCATTCTCTCCTTTTCTGTATCATACGCTGTTTTTTGTTGTCTTGTCAACAATTTAAGCGCCCGTTTTTATCTATATTTTCAAACTCGATCAAAACGCCGAAATATTCTCCACAAACAAATAATACGAACCGAGAAATTTCTTGGTTCGTATTATTCCGGTGTGGTAGAGACAGTAGGACTCGTCCCAAGCGAAGCGCAGGGTAAGCGAAGCGAAGTGAAACGAAGCGGAGCGCTACGGCGTCGCCGCTCTCCCTGTGCCAACGCCAACTGCCGATGCGCAGTCGGCTCCGTTGGCAGTCGGCGTCTCCTTTTCCCGCAAAAGTTTCGTTATACTCAACTTTTGTGGGTTCCCATATTCGTTATCCTACTGGCGGCACCGCTACGGATGTGCCCGACCCAAAAGCAATAAAAAAGGAAGCGCAATTGTTGCTCTTCCTTTTTCATTGCGCCCACCAAAGGGCACATCCTTGTGTCTTTGATTCACCAAATGACTGCCCGAAGTTTATCGATAGCCCACCAACTTTGGCGTTCAAATGTCAATTATTTCGCAGATTGCATTAAGCGACGATTTCAATATCCCGTTTTTTACCCCTTGAAATGGCTTGATGTTCGGCTTTCCCCAAATAAAATATTTGTTTCCGCGCCGATATGCCTCCACTTTGCCGTCTCCTGCCACGACGCACTCGTAGATCTTGTCGGACTGTGTCAACTCGAGACAATGACATATTGCATCTTTGGAAGTCGAAAACAGGACGATGACCGGCTCTTTACATCCATCCGTCAGATATGAAAACAGCTGTCTAAACAAATCCACGCGCGCCAAATGCGTTTTTGTGGTCTTCCCCAAATTGCAGTATGTGGGATTGGTCGCGATTGCGGAATAAAAGTCGATGTGAAGCGCATAATTTTCGGCGAGCGGGCAGCGGCTCTGAATACCGCCGTAGGTCACGCCGCATTTCAGAAAGCCCAACACTCGCTCATATGCTTTGAACCAATCCCAATAGGGCACCCGATCGGCATCAAAATAGCCGTTCAAGCTATTGCACACTTCGCCCATGCGGTGCCGCGCGAACGCGTCCCTCGCCCCGGGGAAGCGCAGCTCACTGTCCGTCTCGGGAAATTCATGAAAAGACGGGTTCAGCCCGATTGTGATCACCTTTATTTTTGAGTTGAAAAATTTTTTGGTGTTCCCGAACCAAACGATCGGAAAGGAATCCTTTACAACGATCTTCGGCATGACCGCTTGCTTTGCCGAAAAATCCTTATAATACTTTTCCATGATTTCATATAGTGTCGTCATTTACCTCCCTCCCGAAATGTAATAATCTGCATTAACATCGCAATGGTATTATAGCGTTTTTTTGGCGAAATATCAAGTGGGAAGTACACCTGTTTACAAAATATGTCTGACCGTTCGGTCCTACGCGATTTGCCCGTTCTTACAAAAAAATGACCCGCTGTGTAACACAATGCTCATCCGATTAGTCTATCATATTTTTGTTTATTTTTTGATAAAAATTCGATGTCGTCAGTTCAAGTCTGGCTGGAAGGCAAAAATGGCAAAAAGACAGTCATAAAATGAAACACTTTTGTCCAACTTTTTGACCGTATAAAACTTGCATAAATATTATGATTTATACGCTAAATTGTATAAAAAAGAAGCGAGATTGGAATAATCTCGCTTCTTTTTATTCACGGTGAATTATACTATCAAGTGCAACACGCGAAGAAAAAAAGAAGTTCATATAAATCTCTGGTATAATGGTAGTTGGA
>CANRFV010000006.1 GCA_947629985.1 uncultured Clostridia bacterium
CGAACCATTCACTCGTTACGAGTATTTGGTTCGGATTATACTGACTTGGTGCGGATGACAGGACTTGAACCTGCATGATTTCTCACATGAACCTGAATCATGCGCGTCTGCCAATTTCGCCACATCCGCATAATTGATATTAAGTTATTGCTGCTCCGTTGCAAGTTGCCGTTGCAATGCGCGTGTGGCACTCAGCCGAGCGAACGTATGTGAGCGAACGCCACGGAGCGTAGCGGAGTATTTCGCCACATCCGCATAGACAATATTTTAGCCAATTTGAGCCCAAAAAGCAAGCATTTAACGCTATTTTCCCGATATTTTCCACGTATTTTATTGTTGTTGCGGAAAATAAAACCCAAACGAGTTTTTGAGTTTATCAAATTGGTACCAAATATCTGTATACGCAAACAGTTTTGTTTAGTGTAAGTTATTTTTGTCGTTATCGTTTTGCTTTTCGGCGCTGTTTGCAGTCGATTCGGCGTTATCGTCGTGTTGCGCGCTGTCGGCGCTGTTGTTGGTGGGGGCGATCGCATATTTGTTTTTCAGCCGAGCAACGGCTTTGTCCAGCGCCCACGATTGTTGCAACAGCGCAACTATAACGCCGTTTACGGCAAGGTTAAGTAGTGCAAACGGCGCTCGTCCGCCCAAATATACCCAAAAACTTTTGCTTATATCGGTTTTGTCGGCTTGCAAGTACTGTATCAGCCCGACAAAATCGCCCGAATAGCCGGCAATGTATTGCAGCCACAGTCCAAAGGTATTAAGTCCGCACGAACACACAACAAAACTTACCGCCAAAGCAATAAGCAAATTTACTGTTTTGGGCAGTTTAAGTTTGTAAACAAGCGCGGCTATCACGCCGAAAACGGTGGTGGACAGCGCCAAAAACAAATTGTACGCCCCCAGCGGATGTATAAAATGCGCAATAAGGTCGCCGCAAAACCCCACAACGGCGGCGGGCAGTGCGCCGAAATATATTCCCGTAACAAAACAAACGGTTATCGTAAAAGAAATTGCATTGTTTTGCGATACGGTTACGGTAAACAAATTTGTAACTATCGACAGCGCCGTAAGCATGCCCGTTACGGCTATTTTGAGCGTTTTGTTCATAAAAAAAACTCCTTTTGCCAATGCAAAAGCAGTCCGATGTGCGCCAAAACCGCGCATATTATCTCAACGCAAAGCGTATGGGCTTTTACTTGAAACAGGCAACGGACTACACGGCGCACCGCAGAACAAATGAGTTCTTTCGTTCGCGCTTTTTCCTAAGCGAGACACTTAACGCGCGCCGTCAACTTTGCTGTTTGTATTATACTTCAATTTGCGCCGAATGTAAAACGTTTGCAGAGCATTTGCGCGCCCTTTTTGCCCGTTGCCGCAACCCAATACGGCAAAGCAAATGCTTTGCTGTATTTTTTTTTGTATATTATTGCTTTTTTGACGCAAACTACCGATATGCTTATCATTTTTATCAGAGCGATAATACTTTTTGCGGTGTTGCTGTTTGTGTTCAGGCTGATGGGCAAGCGGCAAATAGGCGAAATGGAGCCCTTCGAATTGGTAATTACGCTGGTAATAAGCGAACTTGCCTGTATTCCCATGGCGGATAGGTCCATTCCCATTACGTTTGGCGTTGTGGCAATACTTACGATGTTTGTCATTCACCAATTTATTTTGTTGCTTTCGCACAGCGACAAGTTGCAGGGCATAATCAACGGCAAGCCCGTAATGGTGGTAAACGGCAACGGAATAGACGTCAACGCGCTAAAAGGGCTTAATATGCACGTAAACGACTTGTTGCAATCTATGCGCGCCGCCGAATATTTTTCGCTGGAAGAAATTATTTACGGCATAATGGAAACAAACGGGCAACTTACGGTTGTTGCCAACAAGCAAATGGAAAACAGGCAACAAACGCTGCCCATACCGCTGATTTTGGAAGGCAAGTGGAACGAAGAAAACATAACCGAAAACAACTTTGACCGCGCCAAACTCAACGCGTTGTTACAGCGCGAACGCGCCAAGGTAAAAAATGTAATTTTGCTTGCCGTGGACGAAAACAACCGCATTACGCTGCAAACGCGCAACAAACCTATCTATTTCAAAACTTTGGAGGAATCGCTTAAATGACGAAAAATATTTGGGCAGGGCTTATTGCGCTGGTGCTTGTAATTGCCTGCGGCGTGCTGGAAGTGGCGTTGTTGAGCGATTATTACGAAAAGTTGGCTGCGCGTTGCGACGAAATTATTGCCAAGTGCGAGCAGGAATCGCTTACCTTGCAGGAATACAACGAATTGCGCCGACAGTGGGTACAATTGCGCGAAACAAGCGAATTGCTGTTGCCGCACATTGACGTTTACGAAATAAATTTGCGCTTTGCCGAAGGTCAGGCGTATGCCGAACAGCAAGATTACCCACAACTAAAAGCCCAACTGTGTGTAGTGGCGGAGTTGTTGGAGTACGTGCCGCATCTTATGAAACCGAGTTTGCGACATATTGTGTAAATATCTAATACCTGCGGCGCTGTCGATTTGCGGTAACGCCGTTTTTTTGCGCGCAGTTACGTTCGCTTGCTGCGCGGTAGGGCAATATGCCGAATGTGCGGGCGGGCGGCGTAAAATACACCTGTGGCAAAATACCCGAGACCGAATACGGCAAAATAAGCGCACGGGCGCGTTTTTGGGGCGCAAACAAGGCGCGTTTAGTAGTGTACCACAAGTTGGTTGTCGTCGGTTTTTAAGTTTTGCGGACAAAACGGTTGGTAACACTGTATGCCGTTTAGCGTCATGCTTTGCACGGAAGCCTTTGCGAAAGTGGTGTCTATGCGTTTGCCGTTAAGGTTTAGCGCAAACTGTTCCAACACGTTGTTTTCGGTAACTTTCGGGCAGATATTAAGCCGTCCCGCGCAAATTTTAAGCCCGTACAAATTTTCCAATTGCGATACGTAGTACCAACTTTTGGGAATGGCATTGTTGTTGCACAGGTCTTTTAGGCGTTGCTTTGATGGGTGTATCATTGCAATTGCGCCTATCGCCTGCGCGCACGCGTACAGTTTGCTGTCGGCGGATATTTGTTTTTTCAACTTGTTGTACTCCAACAGACAGCGCACTTTGTCAAAGCCTTCCACGTTGCACGCGCGCAACAACGCCAGCGCCTTTACGCACAGATCTTTGCCGTCGAACGTTTCGTCAAACAGTATTCCGTTGGCTTTCAGTATCATTTCGGCGGGCAGTTTGCCCACAAGATTGCTGTAATACACCGCGGCAAGCGCAAACAGCAGTGTGTCTTGGCAGGTTTTGGTTCTGCCCGAAGCGTCGTAATAGCGGTACGTGCCGTTGTTTTTGTAGTCCTTTTCCAACAGTTGCCGCACAAATTGCGGATTGGTGTAGCAAATTGCCGCCGCGCTTAGACTGTCGGGACATTTGAGATAATTGTTGTAACAAAATACGTTTTTGTCGTTGATGTAGTTGAGATAGGTGGATACCAGACTTTCGCGTATGATGGGCGCCGGCGCGGGCGTTTTGCGGTTGGACGAAATTACAAGTTCGGTTTGGGCGCAAGTTTCGGTACAAATGGCAAGGCACGTGCCGCTTTGGGCGTCTTGCGACAGTTTGTAGCGCAGTTTGTCGGCGTTGCACTCCAAAGCGTTGGTGGTAAAGGACTGTATTTTGCCGCGGCAGACAATTGCGTAACTGCGCGTTCCGTCGTCTATAACAAACTTGCCGTTTCCGCAAAATTGCACCTTGGCGCGCCTTTCAAACGGAAAGTAAAACAGCGTTTTGCAGGGCTTTGAGTAGTGCAAAAGATAGTGTTTACACTCGTCGTGATAAATTGCACACTTGCAATTTTTTTTGGCGTAGACCAATTTGTCGGCTTCAAACGTAAATTCTCCGTCGTTAAGTTTGCTTACAAGCCCGTTTTGCACCGAGTAAACCGACTCGCCCGCCGTGCCGAACGCAAATCCGTCAAGCAACGTGCAACCGTTGCCGGCGTTGTCTGCAAACGTGGCTACGTCGTCGTTGCCCAATCGGTAAGTAAAGTTCAATTTGGTTGCGGCTACCTTTTGCGGCTGCCACACGTTGCAACCGCGCGCCGTAATGCTTAGCGGTATGCGTTCGGTGTGCAATTGCTCGCACGCTCGGTCGGTAAGATACGGGCAGCGCGTTTCGCCCATTTTGTTTAGTTTGGCTATTTGCTCGGCAAGGTCGGACGAATCGCGCGCGTATACGGTTACCATATCGAAGCGGAAACTTTTGTCGCTTTTGAGCGTGATGTTAAACCCAAGCGAGCGTTCGCCGAAGCAGGGCAACACCGCGTTGTCGCAAACTACGGCAACCGCGCAATACAACGAGCGACCGCTTGGCGCAAGGCAGATCGCGTCGCCCATTTTGAAATAAGTTACGTCGGTATCGGCGTCGGTGTAGGCAACGGGCGCTTCGACAGTAAATTTGCGCGCGGCGTTTGCCGTGTTGGTAAGGATTACTTTGCGTATCTCGCGCGAGCCGTCTGCAAAATACTGCATTTGCACGTTGACGGACGGCGTACTCGAACAAAATTGCGCCGTAAGATTGCCGAATTTGCTTTTGCAAAATGTGTCAAACGCGTTGCGCCCGTTGGCGTAAACGTACAGTTTGGTGGAAATATGGGTGCTTTCTCCGTTAAATTTAACGGCGGATTCGCCCAAACAGTCTGTTACTCCGCACAGTTGTTTACTGCCGTAGGCGGCGTAACAGTACATTGTGTTGTCGTAAAAAGCCTGTTTCAGTAAATCGGGTTCGTACATCTTTGCCAAAGCGACGCTGCCGTACCGTTTGTTTGCCGCCATTGCGCTTGCCGCCGCACAGTAAAATTTGATTTTATACAGGCGCACTGCGTCGTGCAAGTAGCGGCGTTCGCGTTCGGTCATCTCGGTAATTTCCGCGGCGCGCAGGCATATTTCGTCCATCGCGTCGGCGTTTACGGCAAATTGAGTGCATTTTGCAATTATTTCCGCAACTTGTTCCAAGCGCGTGCGGTCGGTATCCGCGGGAAATTTCATATATTTTTTGCCGAAAACTTCCTTTATCCGCACAAAATCCGCCCAATTTTCGCCGAAATAGCGCATTGCGGCGGATAGTTTTTTGTTGCCGGACGACAACGCCACTTTGTTAAGACAAAATTCCGTTTGCAATGTGTTTACGCGACGCGTCAGCGGAAAATACTTGTTTGCAAGCCGTTCCAACTGCTCATACAGTTGCTGTTGCGTGGTTGCCGTCGCCTGCAAATCGGCAAAGGGGTTTTGGTTGAATTGCCATTTGATATTTGTGTAAAGATAATCGGTAATCATATTTCGCCTCACAGCGATTATTGCCCGATTTTTTGTTGTTTACACGCTTAATTAACGCGGCAAGGCGTATTTTGCGCGTTGTAACCTAAATTTTGCGTTTTTTTGACACAGCCGTTAAAATATATGGTAAAATATACGCAATGAAACGCATCGATCACTCTGTCAACTTAAACGATTTGGCAAATTTGCCTGCCGACGGCGTTGTTATTGCGGATATTCGCGACGGCGCGGCATATTTGTACGGGCACATTCCCGGTGCAATAAACATACCTGCCGAGCAATTGGCAGATCACCCGTTTGCCGCCGACAAGCGAGTGGTGCTGTATTGTCGCACGGGGCAACTGAGCGCCGCCGCGGCGGAACAACTGCGCGGGCGCGATATCGACGCCTGCTATCTGGAAGGCGGATATTTGGCGTGGTTGCAACGGCAAGCGGACAATTTGTCTCCGCAAACGGCAGCGGCGGTAGAACAAGGCATACAAACCGTATTTCGCAAAAGGTTGTTTACCAAGTTTGTAAAAGCAATCAACCAATATCGTTTGTTGCAATCCGGCGACAAGGTGGCGGTGTGCATTTCCGGCGGAAAAGACTCTATGCTTATGGCAAAGTTGTTTCAGGAACTGCAACGCCACAGCAAGTTCGAGTTCGGATTGGAATTTTTGGTAATGGACCCGGGGTACAGCGAGTTTAACTTGCGGCTTATCCAACGCAACGCAAGCGCTCTCGGCATACCCATTACAGTATTTCAAACGGACATATTCGACAGCGTGTTTTCCGTGGACAAATCGCCCTGTTATTTGTGCGCGCGTATGCGCCGCGGACATCTTTACGCACAGGCTCAAAAACTCGGCTGCAACAAAATAGCGTTGGGGCATCACTACGACGACGTAATAGAAACTACGCTTATGGGTATGCTGTACGGCGCGCAAATGCAAACGATGATGCCGCGCGTGGACAGCGCAAACTTTAAGGGTATGCAACTTATTCGCCCGATGTATCTCATTCGCGAGGACGACATCAAGGCTTGGCGCGACTGTTACAACTTGCATTTTATACAGTGCGCATGCAAGTTTACAGAAAATTTTTCGGCGGACGCCTGCCGCGCAAACGGCGATATGGGTTCCAAACGGCTAAAAGTAAAGCAACTTATCAGGCAACTTAGCGCGCAGGATCCCGAAATAGAGCAAAATATATTCAAAAGTTCCCAAAACGTAAATTTGTCCACGGTTATTGCCTACAAGGACAAAAACGGTGTAAAACATTACTATTGGGATGACGACGGAGACGTACAATGACCGATTACCGAACTATATGCAATCAATTGCGCGCCGTTACCCAAGGCGTAAAGTGCGACATATCCAACTTGGCAAACGCCGCGGCGTTGTTGCAATGCGGCCTGACCGACGTAAATTGGGCGGGATTTTACCTGTACGACGGCAACGCGCTTTGTCTCGGACCGTTTCAGGGCAAGCCCGCATGCGTGCGCTTGCAATTGGACAGGGGCGTATGCGCGGCGGCGGTGCGCGGCGGCAAAACGCTGATAGTGGACGACGTCCATTCCTTTGACGGGCATATTGCATGCGACAGCGCGTCTGATTCGGAAATAGTGGTGCCCATATACGCCGCGTCGGGCAATTTGTATGGTGTGTTGGATATCGACAGCCCCGTTTACGCCCGCTTTACGGACGATGATGCTCGCGGACTTGAACAATTTGTACAAGTTTTGCAACAGGCGTTGTTTGGCGCGGCATAAATTACGGGGTGCGCTTTTTACTTTTTACGCCGACCGTACGGCAAATTTTCGTATAATTTCGGCGGAGATCGCCGCGCGCTGTGCGTTAAGATCGTAAATCGGCGCGGTCGTGTACTGATATGCGGAATTGCGTGCAGTATCGTATCGGCAGATAAAAAATACGGCATAAAAAATCGCGTCCGCATATATTTGCGGGCGCGGTGTTACTTGTCGTCGCTTTTGTTTTTACGCGCAATGCCTAATTTGCAATGCCGATCCATCAGTTGATTTTTGTTGTCAAGCAAGTATTGCAGATTTTCCACCTGCACGTCGAAAGTGCGCAAAGTGTTAAGTAAATTTGTATCCACGGGGATATGTATTTCGTTTACTATTTTTACGGGAGTCTCCGTCTCTTCGCGCGGCAGACGAGTCTTTATTACTATTGCAAACGGGTGGTCGAATTTTCTGTAATGCGCTTGAGCCACCCAATTGCACGTTGCGTAATCTATGCGGCGCAGCGGTGCGCGTTCCGTCGCGGTCGGCGCCGATTCGTCGCGGTCGCCTTCAAGTTGAAATACGTCCTCGGCGGTAGGCGCGGGTTGTTCGTCGGGTTCTTCTTCGGGCATATACAAATCAAGCCCGTCGGCGGTAAATTCCACTTCGAAACCGTTGCCGCCGTCAAAATAGCGGTGCATATTGCTTTGCCTTTGCGCCCGTATCTCTTCCTGCAATTGCATTTTGATGTTTTTACGCAACATCAAGTGAGATATATCGGTGTAATCGAAGGGGTAATTTTGTCGGTAAAATTCGCGTTCTTTGCGTGCAACCACCAAACGGATAATTACCAGCGCCGCAGCAAGCAAAATTACGTCTACACCGAATACTGCGTCCATTATCCACTCTCTGTGTAACGTTTCGGACAGCGTAATGCCCACGCACATCACAACCAGAACCAAAATTGCGGTAATAATCATCCACGCCGACGACGCTCTGCGTTGCGGACAGGAAGGCTGTCTTAGCGCGCAATATTCGGCAAATTTTTCGGTAAGGTCGTACAGTTTGCTCGACGGTGCGCATAGCATCCAAATAAGCAACGCCAGGCTTACTCCGCCCGCTACCGACACCAACACTATCAAGACGGTTTTCATCAGCGCGTAGTCTTGCCGTTGCGTTTGCAGGGTTTGACGGTAGTCTATTACGGTTGCGCCGTCTATTTCCGCCCCCAAAACAATTATATTTTTGTTGCCCGAAGCGTTTAGCGGCACAACAAACGTTACGCTTTTGCCTGCCAACGCGGCAATATCCGTGTCATCCGTAAGTTTGACGATATTCATATTTATCAAATATCCGTTGCCGTCCGTATCGGTAACGTTGTAAACGTTTGCGCCGTTTGTTACATCGTCAACGGTAACGTTTACCGTGCGCGTTTCGCCGCCGAAATTACGCACATATTCAAAATGAAACAGTATAAGTATAACGGCAAAACAAATTGTAATAATAATTGCCGTCATAGAAAATACTTTCAGTTTGCGTTTTAACGGGTTTGCCAATACCACAAAGTTGTAATGTTGTTCGTAATCGCTCATAATTTTCTTCGTTTTGTCCAAGCAGTTTGTTTTTGCAAAAATAAAAGCACGCAACGGTGCGTGCTTACATTGTCGACTGCAACGCAGTCATATTGGTGCGAGATGTGAGACTTGAACTCACACGGTCTCCCACACGCCCCTTAAACGTGCGCGTCTGCCTATTCCGCCAATCTCGCATTGCTATCATATAATAAAATATAGCGGCGTTTTTGTCAATTGTTTTTGACTAAAAAAAGCCAAACAATTGAAATTTGTGCGCCTACGCGCGCGTTTGCCCGTTTTTTACGCCGTAAACTATGCGGTTGTACGCCACATTTGCGTTGCGTGCCGTTCCGTAGCGGTCATAGCGGTAAATCGCGTAATTTGCCCGCATCGTCGCGGCAGATCGTTTACAACAATTTGTCGCCTGCTGGAATGTTAATTTGCCAAACCTGTTGATTTTTGCAACAATTTGTTATACAATTCAGTCGGAGGTAAACAAAATGTTACAAAACAAAAGATCTCTTAACGGTCAAACTATTTATCAGGTATTTGTAAGGCAGTTTTCGCCCACGCACGACTTTAACGGCGTAACCGCGCAATTGGACAGAATAAAGGCGCTGGGTACGGATATACTGTACTTGTTGCCCTTTTATCCCATAGGCAAAAAGGGGCGCAAGGGCAGTGTGGGCAGTCCGTATTCCATCTACGACTACACGCAAATAGATCCGCTAAACGGCACGACGGACGATTTCAAACGACTGTTGGAGCAGGCGCACAAGCGCGATATGCGCGTAATAATAGATATGGTATTAAATCACACTTCGCGCGATTCGGTACTGTTGCAACGGCACCCCGATTGGTTTTACAAAATCGACGGCGAAGTGGGTAATCGCGTGGGTGATTGGAGCGACGTGTGCGACTTGGATTACGCCAACGCGCAGTTGTGCGATTACATAACGCAGATGTTGGTAAATTGGGTACAAATGGGTGTGGACGGCTTCCGTATGGACGTGTGTTCGCTTGTGCCAGCACATTTGTGGAAACAGGCGGTGGACGCACTGCACTTAATAAAGCCCGATTTGATAATGCTGGGCGAATCGGTGGAGTTGGGTTTTGTAAGATACATTCGCAATTGCGGTTACCAAGCGCTTAGCGACGGCGAACTGTACAATTATTTCGATATTTTGTACAGTTACGATACGGGCAAAACGCAGCACGCTTTTTTGGAAAAGCAGGGCGGAACGCTGTCCGATTGGCTCAACGACGTGGCAAATCAGGACGCTCGCTATCCGTCCGATTACGTCAAGGCGCGTTATCTCGACAATCACGACCGCGAACGCGTTGCAAAGTATTGGCAGGGCGACGCGCTCAAAACGTTGTGGGCGTTGAATTTTTATCTTAAAGGCGCCGCGTTTGTGTATGCGGGCGACGAAACGTCGTTTGACGTGCGCAACAGTTTGTTCGAAATCGACCCCGTGGTGTGGAATTTCGGCGGCAAAGCGGATATATCCGAACATTTGGCAACGCTGTCCGCAATAAAAAAGCACCCCGTATACTCATACGGATGTTTTGATATCTCTGTTTGCGGCGACAACGTTGCGGTGGGCAGTTACCGCAGTGCGGACTGCCTGTCGGTGGGCGTATTCAATTTGTCCGACGGCGGTGCGGTTGTAAGCGTACCTTTGCCCGACGGCAATTACGTCAATCTTGCCGACGGTTCGATGCTATGCGTAGCGGACGGCAAACTTGCCGTGGGCGCATACGGTTGGATAATTGTCGAAACAGCCGCTCGTAACTGAGCGGCTGTTGTCGTTATCGGTTGTACGTTCGGTTCCGCTACGTTTGCGGTAGTGTAAGCGCGGCGCATCGTCCTTAATATTCATCGTTCGTTTTACGCGCGTATCGCAAAAAAGACGCTTACCGTCAATCGATAAGCGTATCGGATATTTTGTTGTACACGTCGGGGGCTTTTTCCTGCCAGGAACGTTCCAGATATTTGGCGATGTTACGCGTCATAACGTTTATTTTTACTTCCAAAGTTATTTTTGTAGGCTCTACAATGCGCAACGTAACGTCGTAACTGCCGTCCTGACACTTTTCATAGCCGGCAACGTAGTCCTGTCTGCGGCGGTAGTCCATGCGCTTTTTTTTGATGTCGTCGGCAATCAGTTGACGCATGCTGGACGGTATTCGGGTGTAAAAATTTTTAAGACACCATCTGCCTTCCGCGGTAAGGTCGTACAGTTCTTCGTTGCTTTTGCCGTTTACGGGGGTACTTTTGAAAACAAAGCCGTTTTGAACAACGTCGTACAGCGTTTGTTTGCAGTTGGTAAAATCTATCCAATTGTTTTTGTAGCAGCACAAATCCAAAATTGTCGCTTCCGTAAGCGCCGTTTCCATTTTGTCGAAAACAAACAGTAAAATAAGTTTGTTTATTGTGCTGTCCTGAGTCAGTCCCGCCTGCATTTATAGGCCTCCGTAGTTGCTAACAATCATTATACAACAAATTTGCATTATAAACAAGAGATTTCAACCTTTTTACGGAAAATACTTCCAAAAAGATACAAATTATGTTAAAATATACTTCTAAAATATTATAATGGTAAGTGGGCGCTGTTTTGCATATACCAAAGCGTCCGCAACGGCTTAGTATGAAAACAAACCAACTTGCTTATTTTACGGAAACCGTCAACACTTTGATAGAAAGCCAACTTATTTTGGTGGACAAAAATATCGCGTCGGTACTGCAATGCGTTGCAACTTCGCCCATTTTGCGCCGAAATTTGGCGGACACGGTAAAAAATATGTCTTACGCCACGGAGTTTTCGCGCGCACGCGTTACCTGGACGCGCAACGACGGCGAATTGGAGTCGCAACTCAAATTGCCCGCCGATCGCGACAGACTTTTTGCCTTTGTGGTGTGTCTGCTTACCGAAATAGACAGCGGCAGGCGCAATTTCTTGGACTTTTTGAAAGAATACTACAACGCCCCAAGCAACGAAGAAAGTTATTCCAAGTTTGCCGAGCAAGCGCTTAAACCTTTCAAACAGGCGGGCGAAAGCATTTTGGCGTCCATCGACCCCGACAGTCTCAATGCCGATTACGTCCGTCAGGCGCGCAGATTTTTCAATGCGGAAGCGACTTATGTCGAAACTGCCACAGCGGAAAAGATCTTCGACCTTATGAACAAAATTCGCATTACGCTTACCACGCTTATGTTGACGCGCGCGGAAGCGGACGAACTTAACGCCGTTTCGGAATATTTTGTAAACGCATTGTATCTCAAAAACCCCAAAGTGCTTGCCGTATCCTATTTGGCGTACAAAAACACCGTACTCAAATATCCGCAAGTGTACGAATATATCGACGGCATAATCAAACTTATGCAGACGATAGCGTTGTAACGCAGGTTTACCCGCCGTTAAACAATGAAAAAACAAAAAAAAGTAGGATTTTTCAAATCGATAAAACAGCGCGACCCGGCAGCGCGCAATTGGCTGGAAATATTGCTGCTGTACCCGGGCGTACATGCGCTTATACGTTACCGCATTGCCAGATTTTTTTACAAAATAAAGTTGAAATTTTTGGCAAGACTTATTACGCAAATATCGCGGTTTTTTACGGGAATAGAAATTCACCCGGGCGCGCAGATAGGTAAAAATTTGTTTATCGACCACGGCGCGGGCGTTGTAATAGGCGAAACCGCCGTAATCGGCGACAACTGCACGCTGTACCAAAACGTAACGTTGGGCGGCACGGGCAAGGAACACAACAAGCGGCACCCTACGCTTAAAAATAACGTAACGGTGGGCGCTGGCGCCAAAGTGCTGGGCAACATAACCATTGGCAACAACGTAAAAATAGGCGCCAATTCGGTGGTGTTGAAGGATATCCCGGACGATTGCACGGTGGTGGGCGTGGGCAGGATAGTAAACGCGCGCAATCCCGTGCAACAGTGCGGCGACTGCTCCGCCTGTGCGGAATGTACCGCGCAGAGCAAGCAATAAAACGGTAACAAATTATTTCGATGTAAAATAATGCGGCACAAGCGCAGTAGTGCGTATGCGCGCCGCCGAAAATATAACGCACAAAACAAGTTAGAGAGGTAAGTTATGAAAGTTAAAATTTGTGCCGACAGCACAGTGGATCTGTCGCCGGAACTGTTGGCTAAGTACAACATATCGGTAATGCCATTGCACGTTTCCTTGGGCGACAATGACTATCTTGACGGCGTAGATATTGTGCCGCAGGATATTTACGATTACTACGCCGCAACCAAAAATTTGCCCAAATCGGGCGCGCGCAGTATCGAAGAATACCGTGAATTTTTCGAGCAGACGCTAAGCCAAGGCTACGACGCAATAGTGCATTTTACAATTTCGGCGGAGATGTCCGCGTCGTATAACAACGCGCGCCTTGCCGCACAGCAATTTAGCGACGTTTACGTAGTGGACAGCCGCCAATTGTCCACGGGAATAGGCTTGCTTGTGCTGGACGCGTGCGATATGGTAGCCGCGGGTATGGATGCCAAAGCGATAGCCGAGCGCGCTGTAAGCCGCGCCGACGCCGCGCAATCGTCCTTTATTGTGGACAATCTGGAATTTTTGTACAAGGGCGGACGTTGCTCTTCGCTGGTGTATTTGGGCGCCAATTTGCTGCAAATAAAACCGTGTCTCGAAGTAAAAAACGGCGTAATAGGCGTTGCGTCCAAACCTATGGGGCGTTACCGCCGTTGCGTTGCCAAGTATTGCGAAAATATCAGGCGTAACGCAACCAATCCCGATACAAAGCGCTGTTTTGTAACGCACACCAAGATGGACGAAGGCATTACCGAAGAAGTAATACAAACCGTCAAATCCTGGGGCATTTTCGACGAAATATTGGAAACGACCGCCGGTTGCACCGTAACCACGCATTGCGGCGCCAACACGATAGGCATTTTGTATATCAACGACGGCGGAAATAAGTAGATCCGACCACACGTGCGTCGGTCGATTGCTTGCTGCTGCGCTAACGCGAGCGCAATCGACACGCAGTGCGCTAATGCGCCGACGCAGGTCGATAGGGTACCCGCACAATTTGAGTAACGAAAATTGTGTGGGAGAAGGAGCGCCCTTGTGTCAGCGGAACCGAGTACGTTATGCGTGCTTGGTGCTGACAAACAAGCGGCGCGACGAGCGCGTGAACGCACGCGCGGCATTGTTTAGACTTTCGCCGGGGTGTCGCATAATTAAGGCGACGGGCGCTATATAATCCCACTGCGCCCTTACGTGGCGCGGTCAACACCACACTGTGGTGATTGACTGATCGCGCCACGCCCCTCGCCCCCGCAATGACGCAAACTTCGGCGCAGGTCCGTAGTTTGCGGTAGTTTAATTGGAACAACTATTGATTTGATTTAGTTGATGTATTAACTATTTAGTTTAATGTTTAACGTTATTAGAATAAATAACCGTATGCCGCGCCTTATTAGGTGCAGCATACTAGTTGCAGATTATTTTGCAGTGGACACACTCGCTCAGCGTGCGCCTTACGGCGCAGTGATATTGCCTGCGGCAGTGATATTCGCCTGCGGCGAGTGTTATTTTTCCGCTTTCAGCGGAGAAGTGTTATTTTGCCTGACGGCAAAGTTAATGTTGACATTATTTGAAAATTATTATTGCCGAAAGATTTTCTC
Organism: uncultured Clostridia bacterium; assembly: GCA_947629985.1. Taxonomy (GTDB): domain Bacteria; phylum Bacillota; class Clostridia; order Christensenellales; family CAG-314; genus Fimimonas. The sequence continues at coordinate 14,304 of CANRFV010000006.1, forward strand.
TTCGGCAATTATTTTTATTGCTTAAAGTTATTCCTAAACAAACAACGCCACAACTGTTTGCGTAGCAAACAATTTCACTGTTCGCGCCAGCGAACACTATCACTCGCCGATAGGCGACTATTTGCCTATCGGCAATGTTGCACTTTTCCGCTGAAAGCGGAAAAATCTCACTTTGCAGTAAGGCAACTATTTGCCTTACGGCAAACACTGTTCGCGCAAGCGAATAAGTCAATTGCGCTTGCCCGCGCATTGCAGTGCATAAACGTTGCGGCGGTTTAATACAATATCGTATGAAAGCGACGGCAAAAAACGTATCGTTGGCGTTGGCTGTGTTGGCGGCAATAATAGCGGTGCTGGCACTTGCAGACGCCTATTCGGGAATAAGCGTAATGGCAAGCGACACATATCTCAAAGTTTACGTTGTCGATCTTGACGGATCGCCCGTACACAACGCGTGCGTTTCGGTATGCGGCAATAAATTTTATACCGACAACAAGGGCTTGTCGCCGTCGATCGAACTTACAGATCTTACCAATGCGTACGATCCCGCCTTGACCGAGTGGTACACAGTAAACGTGGCGGTGCAAACGCAGGGGTATGTGCCGGCGTTCGTGTTCAATTGCGTGGTGTACAGCGCCGAAACGCGCCGACTGACGGTAAAAATTTACCCCGCGGACGACAGCGATTTACCTTACGTTTGCTATGTGGAAAGTCCGCCCGACCAATATATAAAATCTTTGCTCGGCGCCGCAACCGATTGATCGATTGCGCGCCTTTTTTATAGGCGGCGGCAGTGCGTATTTTTTTTGTTTTTACCGATATTTTCCTTTGTTTGTTGTGTTTTAGGCTCAAATAACTATACGTTTCGGCAATTTGTATAATACTATGCCACGCATACTATATCAAAATTACCCTAAAATACCACTTTTTGCCGTGTTTATGTCAACTCTTCAATCTGTACACGATCGCTTCGTAGGGGCGCAATATCGTTTTGCCGAGAGCGGCGGGGCTGTCGGCGTAATCGGACGTAACCGCTTGGTATTCGCCCGGTTCGGTCATCTGTTTGGGCGGACAAAACTTTACGTTTTTGTTTGCAAAATTGCACACGACGGCAAGCGTGCCGTATTCGCTGCGGCGCAGATACGCCCAGATATGTTTGCTGCGCGGCATGCAGTCGGTGTAAGTTCCGTATACAAACGCAGGGTCGCTTTTGCGCAGTTTGATGAGTTTACGGTAGTAGTTGAGCACCGAGTCGGCTTCGAGCGTTTGGCTTCGGACGTTTATCTCGGTGTAGTTGGGGTTTACCTTTATCCAGGTTTCGTCTCCGTCGGTAAATCCCGCGTTGCGGTCGCTGTTCCATTGCATAGGCGTACGGGCGTTGTCGCGCGAACAGTATTTTATGCGTTTCATCGCGCCCCGTTTGCCGAACACCTTTTTAAGAGTGGCGTAACTGCGGAAAGTTTCCACGTCGCGGTAGTCGTCCAGATTGTCGAAGGCGGGCGAAGTTGCGCCCAATTCCTGTCCCTGGTAAACAAAGGGAGTGCCGCTCAGCGTCATCAATACTGTCGCCAGCATTTTGGCGCCTTCACTGCGGTGCAACGTTGCCGAGCAATATCTGCCCACAATGCGCGGTTGGTCGTGATTTTCCCAAAACAGTGTGTTCCAACTTTTGCCGTACAAACCGTGCTGCCACACGCCCACGCTCTTTTTCAATCGGCGCAGGCTGAACTTGCGCACAAGTTGTTTTACCCCGAAGTAGTTGTCCGCGGACACCTGATCGAACGCAAATACGGTAGTAAGATATTCGTTGCCTTCGGTGGTGTATCTTAGCGCCTTGGGCACGGTAATAAATACGCTTTCGCCCACGGTAAACGCGTCGTATTCGCGCAGTACCTGTTGCAACTGTTCCAGCAATTCTTCCATACGCGTGCCGTCGATGTAGTGTTCCGAACCTACCAGCGCAATTTTCGGAAAGCCGTTGGGCAGACCCTTTGTTTTGGCTAGCAAAGTAATTACGTCGCATCTGAATCCGTCCACGCCCTTGTTCAGCCAAAAGCGCAATATTTGCTGAATTTCGCGCATAACTTGGGGATTAAAATAATTCAAATCGGGCTGATTTTTGTCAAACAGGTGCAAATACCACTGTTTTGTGTTTTCGTCGTACTGCCAAGCCCTTCCCAAAAAGAAACTTGTCCAATTGTTGGGCGGGCGTTTGCCGTTGCGCCCTTTGCCGTCCGCCCAATAGTAGTAGTTGCGGTAGGGGTTGTCGCGGCTTTGACGCGATTGCTCGAACCAACGGTGTTTGTCGCTGGTGTGATTTATTACCAGATCCATCAACACGCGTATGCCGCGTTCGTGCAGCAACTTTACCATCAATTCGAATTCTTCCATTGTGCCGAATTCGGGGTTTATCGCAGTGTAATCTGAAATGTCGTAACCGTAATCGGCGTTGGGGCTGGGATACATCGGCGAAAACCATATTGCGTCTATGCCGAGTTGGCTAAGGTAATCTATTTGGGAAATTATCCCCTTTATGTCGCCTATTCCGTCGCCGTTGCCGTCCTTAAAACTGCGCGGATATATTTGGTAGATTACCGCGTTTTTGTACCATTGATTTTTCATTTCGTCTCCTTGTGCGCCCAATACGGCGCGTTATCTGTCGAAAATATTATATTTCATTTTTGCGCCGATTTCAATATGCTGACAAAATATAATTTATTCGTAATTTTAGCGTCGTAATCGCTACACAATATTTGCAACTTATGTTAAAATAATATAGTTGATATTATTCAGCGTCAAATTTTTTACGGAGTGCTGTTCAAACCGTCGGTCAGCGTGTGCATTTATGGACAATTACAATCAATCGCAATTCGTGCAACAACTTACAGTCAGTCAAAAAATCAAATTAACGCACGGCAACGGCGCTTGGCATACCAACGCCGTAAACGATTTGCCGTCTGTTATGATGACGGACGGTCCGCACGGTTTGCGCAAGCAATCGGACGAAAACAACGGCATAAACGACAGTAAGCGCGCCACATGTTTTCCCACGGCGTGCTGCGTGGCTTCGTCCTGGAATACCGACAACACCGCGGCGATAGCGTCCGCAATAGCCGAAGAAGCGCTTGCCGAAAACGTGTCGTTGGTGCTTGGTCCCGGCGTAAATATCAAGCGCAGCCCTTTGTGCGGGCGCAACTTCGAATATTTTTCGGAAGATCCGTTGCTGGCGGGGCAAATGGCAACTTCGTATGTAAAGGCGATGCAAGCTAAGGGCGTGGGTTGCACGCTTAAACACTTTGCCGTAAACAATCAGGAAACGCGCCGAATGACGGTAAACGCCGTCTTGGACGAGCGTGCCCTGCGCGAAATTTATCTTGCGCCGTTCGAACGCGTCGTCCGCAACGCGCACCCGTATGCGATAATGGCGTCTTACAACAAGATAAACGGCGAAAGCGCCACTCAAAACAAGCGACTTTTGACAGATATTTTGCGTAACGATTGGGGCTTCGACGGGCTTGTTATGTCCGATTGGGGCGCAAGTTACGATATGGGCAAGGCGTATTCGGCGGGAATGGATCTCGAAATGCCCGACGGCGGCAAACTGCACGAACAGCGCGTTGCCGACGCGCTTGCCGACGGCTCGCTTAACGTTGCGGACTTGGATCGCGCCTGCTTGAACGTGGCAAATCTGGTGCAGAAGTGCATTTCAAATAAACCCGATGACATCGCCCCCGCGGATTACGCCGCGCATCACGCGTTGTGCAGGCAAGTTGCGGCGGATTCCGCCGTGCTGCTCAAAAACAACGGCTTGCTACCGCTGTCCAAAAACAAACAAGTGTTGGTAGTGGGCGAATTGGCTGAAAAACCGCGTTTTCAGGGCGCGGGCAGCAGCCACGTCAACGCCGAGTGCAAGTCCTTTTTGCAGGTGTTGGACGAATACAACGTGCCCTATACATATTCGCGCGGATACAGCGTTACGGGAGATACCGTCAACGCCGAATGGGAGGACGAAGCGGCAAATCTTGCGCTCAAATTCGACGAAGTGCTGTTTTTCGGCGGACTTACCGAAGATTTCGAAAGCGAGGGCTACGACCGCACGTCGCTGTCGCTGCCCGAATGTCAGCAAAGTTTGATTTACAAATTAGCGCAGTACAACCCCAACGTTATTTTCGTTGCGTTCGGCGGAGCGCCCTTCGATATGCCCTGGATAGGCTGCGTAAAGGCGCTGTTGCAAACATATCTCGGCGGCGAAGGCGTAACCGAAGCGCTTTACGACATAATTTTCGGCGACGTATCGCCCAGCGGCAGATTGGCGGAAACTTATCCGCTGCGGCTTAGCGACACGCCGTGCTACAACTATTTTGCCAACGGTTACAATACGGACGAACGCCGCGAAAGCATATTTGTGGGATACAGATTTTACAATACGTTCAACGTGCCCGTGCTGTTTCCGTTCGGATACGGTTTGTCCTATTCGCACTTTAAGTACACCGACTTTATCGTCAAGCAAACTCAGGCGGGCACCGTAGCCAAGGTATGCGTAAAAAATATCGGCAATTGCAACGCAAGCGAAGTCGTGCAAATTTACGTAGACCCTTGCGAGTGCGGCTATATGCGCCCCAAACGTCAACTTGCCGCGTTCAAAAAGATATTTTTGCAAGCGGGCGAAGGCGCCGAAGTGTCGCTCTTGTTGGACGACAGCGCGTTCCAAATATACGTCAACGGCAAATTTACCCGCGTAAAGGGCAAATACAAGGTGTCGGTATGTTTCAGCGTAGAGCAGACCATACTTTCGCGCTCGATAGAAATAGACGGCGACAAATTAAGCGGCGACGACGAAACGCGATATCCCTGCTACTATACCAAACCGTCGCTCCCCTGGACAATAGACGACAAGCAGTTTTATTCGCTTGTGGGTTACCGTCCGCAGGAACGTCCCCTGCCCAAACGCGGCGAATTTACCCTGCTTAATACTTTGGGCGATATGTCGCAAAACGTCGGTTTGGTGCGGCTGATACTTAAATTTGCGCGCAAAACGGCAATAAAACGCTCGCCTACGCACAGCGCGGACGACCCCGTTGCGCGTATGGTATACAGCGGCGCGCTTGAAACTCCGCTTATTTCGTTGGTAAGCGTGGGCGGTTTACAGGCAAAGTACGTAATGTACATTTTACATCACGCCAACAAACGTCCGTTCAGGGCGTTGTGCGCGCTGTTCGGCAATATTCGCGAATATCCCGACAAAAAATAAAACGTTCGGGTCGGGCCATAACATATAAACAAGGAGATAATATGAGTATTAAGGTCAACTACAACAATATGATGCAACACGCTCTCGGCGCGCGGGGAATTTCCGACGCCGAATTGAACGAGGCGCAAGTTCTTGCACGTAGCGCGCACGCCAATGCGGAAGCCGCTCGCGGAAAGGGCATGCAGGGTTGGATGGACAGCCCGTACGATCAGGACGAAGTTGTTGCGCGCATCAACGCAACGGCGGAGCGTATTCGCAAAACTTGCGAAAATTTTGTAGTATTGGGAATAGGCGGTTCGGCGTTGGGTCCCATTGCGGTATTTACCGCGCTCAAACACCTGTATTACAACGAATTACCCGCTTCCGTGCGCAAGGGACCGCGTTTTTACGTTGTGGACAACGTAGACCCCGAGCGAATGAACGCGCTGTTCGACATCATCGACGTAAATAACACCGTATTCAACGTAATAACCAAGTCGGGCGCAACCAGCGAGACGATGAGCCAATATCTGATAATTACGGATATGTTGCGGCGCCGTTTGGGCGACAAAGCGCGCCAACACATAATTGCCACTACCAGCGAATTTAAGGGCAACCTTATAAAACTTGCCAAAGAGTACGATTATGAAACTTTTTACATTCCCGAAGGCGTAGGCGGACGTTTTTCCGAACTGTCGCCCGTGGGACTGCTGCCCGCCGCGGTAGTGGGTATAGACATTGCGCAACTGCTTAAAGGCGCTCGCGATATGGACGAACAGTGTTCTTCGCCCGACATTGCGCGCAATCCCGCGCTTGCGTTGGCTTTGTTACAATACATTTCGGTAAAACAAGGCAAAAACATCGGCGTAATAATGCCCTATGCGGACAGCCTTAAATATATAGCCGATTGGTACAGCCAACTGTGGGCGGAATCGCTGGGCAAGGAGACAGATCGCCGCGGCAACGTCGTCAACGTCGGACAAACTCCCGTCAAAGCGTTGGGAGTAACCGACCAGCACAGTCAGGTACAACTGTACAATGAAGGACCTTACGACAAAGTTATAACTTTTATCGAAGTGGGCAATTTCCGTTCGGACTGCGTTATACCCCAAGGTTGCGAGCAATATCCCGACGTAAACTTTTTGTGCGGGCACACTTTGGGCGAACTGATGAACAAGGAACTGTACGCCACGCGTTACAACCTTACTCGGCGCGGCAGAGCAAATTACACGATATATCTCGACAAAGTGGACGAATATCACATCGGCGCGTTGCTGTACTTAATGCAGTTGCAAACCGCCTACGCCGGCGAAATGCTGGACGTTGACGCCTACAATCAACCGGGTGTGGAAGGCGGCAAAAATGCCGCTTACGCGCTGTTCGGTCGCCAAGGATACGAGCAAAAGGCGCAGGAAATACGCTCGGCTGCACCGGACGACAAAAAATACATTATAGACTAAACAGGAGTAAACGATGCTATCCAAAACCCCCGCAAAAGGTATGCGAGACTTTTTGCCCGACGAATTTGCGCTTAGACAGCAAATTTTGAATACCATACAAAGATCTTACGAAAGTTACGGCTTTATGCGTATCGAAACCCCCGCGGTGGAGAATTTGCCGTTGCTTACTTCCAAACAGGGCGGCGACAACGAAAAGTTGATTTACAAAATTCTCAAACGCGGCGAAAAACTTGCCGAAAACGACGGCGAACTGTGCGATTTGGGGCTGAGATACGACCTTACCGTGCCTTTGGCTCGTTTTTACGCCAACAACGCGGGGCAACTGCCCACGGTGTTCAAGTCGATACAGATGGACAACGTTTGGCGCGCGGACCGTCCGCAAAGGGGACGTTTCCGTCAATTTGTGCAGTGCGACATCGACATTATCGGCGAAGAGAGCAATCTTGCCGAAATCGAACTTATTTCCGCAACAATGCACACGCTTAACAAATTGGGATTCAACGACGTAACGGTACGCATTTCGGACAGGCGTTTGCTCAACGCGCTTGCCGAGCGTTGCGGTTTTACCGACGAACAAAAGCCGTCGGTATTTATTGCCTTGGACAAGTTGGACAAAATAGGCGTTACGGGCGTAATGGAAGAAATAGAGCAGATCGCCCCCGGCACGGCGCTCGGCTTTATAGATATGATCAATCGCATAACGTCGTCCGATCGTCCGTTTGAAACGTGCGTTGCCGAATTGGGCGACTGTTTGCCGCAACAGGCGCGCGACAACTTGCAGCAAATACTGTACGTTACAAACCGCTCGGCACAGGGCGGCAAGGTGGTATTCGACGTAACTCTGGTGCGCGGAATGGGCTACTACACGGGCACGATCTACGAAGTGTCGCTGAGCGGTTTGGCAAGTTCGGTTGCCGGCGGCGGCAGATACGACAAGATGATAGGGCGCATAACGGGCAGAGACGTGCCCGCGTGCGGTTTTTCCATCGGATTTGAACGTATTGCGCTGCTTTTGCAGGAAAGGGGCGTGCAATCCCACGCTATGCGCGGCGCGGTGGTGCTTATCGAAAGAGACGCCGACGCCAAGAGCGTTGCGGACGTTATGGACTGTTGCGCTCATCTGCGCGAAAACGGCAAAGCCACCGTTTTGAAAAAAATAAAGAATTTCGGTTTTCAACTGCGCCAATTGCGCGAGCAGGGTTTTACCGATATATACGAATACGCCAACGGAGCGCTGAACAAAATAAACTGATATGACGCAAACGGGCAACAACGCAAACAAACGAACAAAACGTTTAAGACTGCCCGCCGACCTTTCGGCGGTGGAGCGTTTTGAACCTGCCGAAAAACAAGGTCTTACATCTCGGCAGGTAGACCTTCGTTTGCAGCAAGGGTTGGTAAACACGGATACCCGCAGGCACGGAAAAAGTATTGTCGGCATAATATTTTCCAACATTTTCAGTTTTTTCAACATCGTTTATATAATAATCGCCGTTGTGCTGTGCGTTTACGATCTGGTGGGGCAGTGTACATTTTTGCCCGTGGTTATTGCCAATACCGCAATTGCCATCGTTCAGGAGATCAAATCCAAACTTACACTAAACAAACTTCGCCTTGTTACCGAACCTAAGGTAAAGGTAGTCCGCGATGGCAACACGACGGACATTTCGGCAAACGAATTGGTTTTGGACGACGTTTTTCGCGTAAGCAACGGCGAACAAATATCCGCCGACAGCATTGTGCTTAGCGGTTACGCGGAAGTAAACGAATCCATTCTTACCGGCGAAAGCGACGCCGTTACCAAGCGTGCGGGCGACACGCTGTACGCCGGCAGTTACGTTGTTTCGGGTACGTGTATGGCGCAGGTGGCGGCTGTGGGCAGGTATAACTACATTTCCAAACTTACGGGACGCGCTCGCCAATATCAAAAGCCGCGTTCGCAGATGCTCAGATCGCTGCGCGGAATACTTATTTTTGTCGCAGTCGTATTGGTGCCGATGACGGTGTGCCTGTATATGGTAAACGTCAAGTCGTCCGCGCCCGATTACGATTGGTCGCAATTTTCGCTTGCAAATCTGCATAGGGACGCGCTTACAAATACCGCGGGCTCCATTATATCTATGATACCCGCAGGACCGTTTTTGCTTACGAGCATTGCGCTTGCGGCGTCCTTTTTGCGCCTTGCAAAAAACAAAACCATGGTGCAGGAACTGTACTGCATAGAAATGCTTGCGCGCGTAGACACGCTGTGTCTGGACAAGACAGGCACGATTACCGACGGCACTATGCGCGTGGTGGAAAGTATCGACCTGCGCCCCGAAGGCGCAAAGTACACTTTGCGCGAAATTATGTCCTGCGTCAATTCTGCGCTCAAAGCGGACAATATGACGAGCAAAGCGCTCAAAAAATATTTCGGCTCCCCCAAAAACCCCATTTTGGAACCCACCGCTGTAATACCATTTTCGTCGGAACGCAAATTGTCGGCGGTATCTTTTAAGGGGTGCGGCACATTTGTGTTGGGCGCGCCCGAATACGTGCTTAAAAGTCCCAACGAACACATAACCGACATGGTAGACAAATATGCCAAGTCGGGCTTGCGCGTTTTGTTGTTGGCGCAGTCGCCCACGTCCATTTACAACGGCAACACATTGCCGCAAACGCGCCGTCCCATTGCGGTAATCGTAATAGAAGATCACATTCGCGGCGACGCCAAAGACACAATAGCGTGGTTTCGCCAAAACGAAGTGGACATCAAGGTAATTTCGGGCGACAACCCCGTGGCTGTGTCCAATATCGCCAAGCGCGTAGGTATCGAAAACGCCGAAAACTACATCAGTCTGGAAGGGCTGGACAACGAACAGGTACGACAAGCCGCCGCGCAGTATACGGTGTTCGGCAGAGTATCGCCCGATCAAAAGGCGATATTGGTGCGCGCGCTCAAAGCGGCAGGCAAAACCGTTGCAATGACGGGCGACGGCGTAAACGATATACTTGCAATGAAGGAATCGGACTGTTCCATATCCTTGGCTGGCGGCAGCGACGCCGCGCGGCAGGTATCGCATTTGGTGCTTATGGACGACAGTTTCGGCAATCTGCCCAAGGTGGTTGCCGAAGGCAGGCGCGTAGTAAACAACATACAAAGCGCTGCGTCGATGTACTTTATGAAAACGGTATACGTAATAGTCATCAACGTTTTGCTTATTATTCTTGCGTTCGGATTCAACCGCCCAATGCAGTCGCCGCTTACCAATTTGCGCGTAACGCTTATGGATTGGGTGGTGGTGGCGTTGCCCACAACTTTGCTTGCGTTGCAACCCAACAAAAAGCGTATCAGCGGCAATTTCTTTTCCAACGTGATAAAGCGTTGTTTGCCCGCGTCTATGACGTTTATCGTAACCACCGTAACGCTGTACGTTCTGCACGGAACCGACCCGACATTGGTGCCGCCCGGCGATACGTTAAGCACATTGGTAACGTTGACGTACACTTTCGGCGGACTTTTTGCGCTGTTTTACGCTTGTATGCCCTTCAACAAGTGGAAGATCGCTATGTACGCGGCTATATGGGCGTTGATTTTGATGTGCGTAACAGTGCCGCCCCTTGCCGGGTTTTTTACGTACGAAACGTTGCAGCGCGAACAATTGCTGTTGCTGTTGGTGGAAGTATTGGCAACGCCTTTTGTGCTGTTTACGTTTATCAAACTGTTTCAATTGCGCTCTTTTACAAAGGGAAAACCGCGCAAAAAACCGTCTCGCAATAAGTAATTTACGCCGTTTGCGCGCTGCGGCGATGTATACAAAGCGCGCTTTTTGCGTATTGTGCGCGTAATTTTGTGCAAGCCGAATGATCACATCGGTATATGAGGTAATTTTATGTTGTTGCAGGTAAAGTCGGCGCATTTTATGTACGGCGACGTAACCGTGTTCGATAATGTCGATCTGGAAGTGTACGAAGGCGACTGTATAGGTCTTGTCGGCGCAAACGGCGCGGGCAAGAGTACTTTGCTGAACTGTCTGGCAGGCGAATACGCGCTTACCGACGGCGTGGTGGAGCGCGCCAAGGGTTTGACCGTGGGTTATCTCAAACAAAATTGCGATTTTGTCTCCGACAACACTCTTTTTGACGAACTGATGACGGTTTTTGCCTATCAAACGCAGTTGCTTACGCAAATAAAAGCGGTGTCGCAGCAAATGTCGGAGTGCGATTACGACAGCGCCGAATACAATGCGTTGGCAAACAAATATCACGCACTGTGCGTCGAAGCGGACGTAAAGGACGCATACCAAAGCGAAGTAAAAGTGCGCACGGTCATCAACGGCATGGGCATGGCGGAGTTTTCCGACCGTGTGGTGTCCACGCTGTCCGGCGGCGAAAAGACCAAAGCGGCGCTGTGCAAGTTGCTTTTGCAGCGTCCGCAATTGATGATTTTGGACGAGCCGACCAATCACCTGGATTACAAAACGTTGGATTGGTTGGAAATGTTTTTGTCCGACAAAAAGTCCACTTTGATAGTGGTATCGCACGACAGGTATTTCTTGGACAAACTGTGTACGTCCGTGTGGGATCTGCAATACGGCGAAATAGTGTGCTACAAGGGCAATTATACCAAGTACAAGCAACTCAAAGCCGAACGTTTGCAAAGTTTAAGCCGCGCTTACGACAAACAGCAAAAGGAAATAGCGCGCCTGAACGATTATATTCAGCGCAACAAGGTGCGCGCTTCCACTGCCGATATGGCAAAGTCGCGCGAAAAAACCTTGCAAAAAATGGACGTAATGCAGGCGCCCGGGGGCGACGAACGTCCGCCGCGTTTTAACTTCGATTACACGTCCGAGCCGTCGGAATTTCCGCTGACTCTTAACGACCTTACGCTGGGCTACGGCAATAATATATTGTTAAATAACGTAAATTTGCAAATACGTCGCGGGCAAAAAATTGCGCTGTTGGGGCTTAACGGAACGGGTAAATCCACGCTCATCAAGCGCATTGCGCAACAAAACCCGTACGACGGCGGCAAAATAATCTTCGGCAAAAACGTCCGCTTGGGCTATTACGATCAGGAAAATCTCAATTTGCGTTCGGATCTGCGCGTTATCGACCAATTGTGGTTTGACAACTCGCGCATGTCGCAAACCCAAGTGCGGTCGCTTCTTGCCGCAGTAACGCTGGGCGCGGACGACGTTTACAAGCGTGTGGGCGAATTGTCCGGCGGCGAACGCGCCAAGTTGGGCTTGGCAATGATCATGGCAAAAGATTGCAACTTTTTGCTGTTGGACGAGCCTACAAACCACTTGGATCTGCCCGCGCGCGAGGCTCTCGAACATGCGCTTGCGCAGTATACGGGCACGTTGCTGTTTGTTTCGCACGACAGGTATTTCGTCAACAGCGTTGCCGACGGCATTGCCGAACTTAACAACGCGACGGTTACGTTGCATCAGAGCAATTACGACGACTTTGTAAAAAATATTCCCGCGCAATCCGCCGACAAATCGGCGGACAAGCCCAAGCAAAATCCGAGCGGTTACCGCAACGCGCGCCAACGCGCCGAACAGACCAACAGGGCTATACGACTGAAAAAGTTGGAAGAGCGCATTACTCAACTCGAATCGCTTGCCGAGCAACTTAACGAACAAATGGTGCAACCCGAAGTAGCGGCGGATTACGCTGTGCTTGCGCCGATAATGCAGCAGTTGGCGGACGTCAACGCCGAGTTGGAACAGACGCTCGCTTTGTGGGAAGAGTTGGCGCAAAATTGAGCCGACGCAGGTCGATAGGGTACCCGCACAATTTGAGTAAGCAAAGGGTACCCAATCGGTGCGATAGCACTGATTGGGAAAAGGGCAAGCACCCTGCAAGTGGCACCGACTGCGTTATACGCGGTCGGTGCTTGCAAAAGGGTTGCTTGCCCGCTTGTGTGGGAAAAGGCGCACCCGTGTGTCAGCGGAACCGAGAACGCTACGCGTGCTTGGTGCTGACAAGCAAGTGGTGCGCCGCGGGCGCAGGTCCGCAGTTTGCGGTAGTTTAGTTTAAACGTACTTGTGCGAGATTGTGTTGACTTTATTAAAAATAAATATTGCCGAAAGATATGCTCCTTCGGCAATTATTTTTTTATTGCATAAACTGTTCAAATAAACAACACCGCAACTGTTTGCGTAGCAAACAATCTCACTATTCGCGATAGCGAATAATATTTGCCTGTCGGCAATGTTGCACTTACGCGCTTGCGCGTAAATATCACTTTGTCGTCAGGCAAAGCATTTGCCTGACGACAAAATCTCACTCGCCGATAGGCGAATCTCACTATTCGCGACAGCGAATAATCTCACTTACGCGCTTGCGCGTAAATTTCACTGTTTTCTCTATCGGCGAAAACATTATTTTTTTATCGGCAGCAGCATGCGTGTTTGCGCCTTGTATTCGGCGTAGCCTTCTTTGCGCGATTGGCGTTTGTCTGCAAGAGGTATGCTTACGCACAAAAACAGCAATGTATTTGCCAATGCGCCCGCGGCAAGGTAAAATCTGGCGGGATCTACGCATATATAAGCCAACGCTATTGCCCACCAAAAGGAAATTTCGCCGAGATAGTTGGGGTGGCGGCTGTATTTCCACAAGCCGTTGCGTATAAAGTTGCCGTTGCGCGCTTTGCGGTATTTGTGCATCTGAATGTCGCTTGCTCCTTCTATTGCCACGGCAACAAGCGACAGCGCGATAAATACGGCGTAGCCGGCATTGAATTGCGGCGAATACTCAAACAAAAACGCCACGGGCAGTATGCAACCGTAAACTACCAGCGTAGGCACAAGGTGTATTCCCACAAAATTTACAATGGGGTACAGTTTTTTCGTTTTGTCGTGCAGCATTGTGTAGCGCCAATCCTGATGAGTAAGGTCGCCGAACGTGTACGCCCAATTTGCCGTAAGCCTTGCTCCCCATATATTTACCGCTATCAGCGCAAGAATATGCACAATCGTCAACTTTTGCGCCGCAAACGCGTAGGCGACGGTTATCACCATCGGCTGAACGCTCCAATAGGGGTCGTAAACCGAAGCGTTGCCGAACAACAGCGAAAAGGCAAATGTTACTACCGTTGCGGCGATATCCGCAACAAGCAATTTCAGCCAAAAAACTGACGGCAGATAGATGTAACACAGTATGCCGCACGCGGCGGCAACGGCGTACACAGCCAGGATAATTATGTAACTCAATACTCGATTTTTTACTTTTATCATTGTGTTTCTCCAAGCGAACGCTTGCGCCGCGGTAATATCGAAGGACGTCGGACGCGTTTGTGTTGTTGCGGACGTATTTATATAGTTGTTATTTTACATTATAAAATATTTTTCGTCAATATACGACGCGTTTTTGTTTTGACGTGTTTGCATTGCGGCGTGCGTTTGTGTGCGAGCAATTTGCACGCTTTGCCGCGTTGTTGCAGTTACTTTACTTGTGTTGCAAAAATTTGCGCAATATGCTACAATTTGCTAAAACACACAAATATTTCGGAGCAATATGAAAGTAGCGCTTGTAACAGGCGGCTCGCGCGGAATCGGCGCGGCTGTCGCGGAAAAATTCGCTCGCAGCGGTTACACGGTAATAGTCAACTATTTCAACAGCGAGCAGTGCGCGTTGCAATTACAGCGTCGGTTAAACGGCGAAGGTTGCGACGTACACCTGTATCGCGCGGACGTATCCCGCACGGACGACTTGCGCGCCATGTTCGATTGGGCGGGCAAATATTTCAAAAAAATCGACGTTTTGGTAAACAATGCGGGCGTGGCGTTGGTCAAGCAGTTGCAGGACGTAACCGACGCGGATTATGCGCGCGTTATGGACGTAAACGCCAAGGGCACGTTCGATTGTTGCCGCCTTGCCTTGCCGCTGTTGCGCAATAGCGACGGCGCGGCGATAGTAAACGTGTCGTCTATATGGGGAACTGTTGGCGCAAGTTGCGAAAGCGTGTATTCTATGAGCAAATTTGCCGTGGTGGGGCTTACCGAAAGTTTGGCAAGCGAACTCTCACCTTCGGGAATAACTGTCAATTGCGTATGTCCGCCCATTGTGCATACGGATATGACTGCGCGCCTTTCGCAGGCAGACGTACAGTCGTTTTGCCGCGATACGGGTACGCGCGTTTATACTCCCCAACAGGTTGCCTGCGATATTTACAATTTGGCAACATGCGGCAAAACGGGGCGCATATTGAAAGAGGTGTAATTTATGGCTTGGTATTGGATAGCGCTTATTTGCGTTGCGGGGGCGGCATTATTGTACGTTTTGTTGTGCGTAGTGCTTGCCAAAGGCGTACTTAAATCGGCAACCACGCCCGTTGCTCACACTTTGGACGAAGCGCGCGACTTTCAGCGCGAGCAGGAAAACGCCGATTTTTCCGATTACGACAACGCGTGGAACAAGCGCGATTTCGAAGTTAACGGGCTTAGCGGAACGTTACGCGGCGAAGTTATATTCAACCCCGCGCACAATGCGCGCAACAAGGTTGTAATTATTTGCCACGGGCACACCTGGAACAGAATAAACTCCGTAAAATACGCGCAAATATTTTACGACTTGGGTTACAACGTAATTATTTACGATCACGCCTATTTCGGCTTGTCCGACGGCAAATTTACCACCTTGGGCGACCGCGAACGCCGCGATTTGAGCAATGTGGTAGATTACGCGCGCCAAACGTTCGGCGACGACGCAATAGTGGGCTTGCACGGCGAAAGTATGGGCGCGGTAACGGTTTTGTGCGAATTGGGCGTGCGTTCGGACATCGATTTTGTAATTGCCGACTGCGCATTTTCCGATACGGTAAAGTATTACCGCCAACTGTGCGTAAAGGTAACGCATTTGCCCGGTTTTCCCATTGTAGATATTGCCAACGCAATGTCCAAACGCAAGTTCGGCTACAACTTTTACGCCGTCGCCCCCATCAAAGACGTACGTTCTTCCTCCGCGCCCGTGTGCTTTATTCACGGAGCGAGCGACAAATTTATTCGTCCGCAGCACAGCAAGGATATGTATGCGGCAAGCGGCAATCCGCTGTCCGAACTGCACTTGTTCCAACACGCCGGGCACGCGCGCAGTTATCACGCGGACAAGACGCGCTACGCGCAAATCATTTCCGAGTTTACTTCCAAGGTGGAAGGCTCGCTTGAAAGCACCGCAAATATTGCGCGCAAGTAGGCAAATATATGCGGTTGCGCGTAACTTAACGGTTGCGGCGGCACAAACGAGAAGCGACTTATGCCCGCCGACACATGCGGTTGCGCGTAATTTAACGGCGTTTTTGGCAACTTTAACGCCTTGACGTTTGTTACGGAACGCTTTTTATTGCTAAAAATCTTAAACCGTGCTAAAATAGAACCAACAAATCAAGGAGAAAATTTTATGGTAAAAATTTCCGAAATCAAGTATGTCCGTCCCGATAAGGACGAAGTTTTGGCAAAATTGGCAGATTTCAAACGCCGTTTCGAAAGCGCGCAAACAATAGAGGAATTTTACGCCGTACACGACGAATACAAACAGTACGACGAGCAGATGGGCACAAATATTCGCATCGCGTTTATTCGCTTTACGCAGGATACGCGCGATGAATTTTACGCCGCCGAGCAGGATTATCTTGACGAGATCGGTCCCGAAATATCCGTTGCAAGCGCGGCAATATGCAATTGTTACCTTACAAGCAAGTTCCGCAAGCAGTTGGAAGAACGTTTCCCCAAGGTTATGTTTACCAATTTGCAAATGGCGGTGGACGCCAACGATCCGCGCATAGTAAACGAGCGCGTGGAAGAAAACAAACTTACAACGGCGTACACCAAGTTGATGAGTACCATCGTAATAGATTTCAACGGAGAAAAGTTGCCTATGAGCGGTATTCGCAAGTATTTTACCGACGGCGATCGCCAATTGCGCAAGGCGGCGTATATGGCGTTCGGTCAGGCAATAGAGGACAACAAACGGCAACTTGACGAACTGTACGATCAACTTGTAGATGTGCGCACTCGTATGGGACGCAAATTGGGCTACGATAACTTTTCGCCGCTGGGATATCTTCAAATGCAGCGTAATTGCTACACAAAGGAAGATATTGCCAAGTTCCGCGCCAACGTGCTTAAATATCTGGTTCCGCTTGTGTGCAAGATCCGCAAAAAGGTGGGAGAAAATCTCGGCATAGACAAGCAATACATTTACGACGACGCGGTATTTACCAAGGAAGAACCCAAACCGATAGGCACGCCCGAGCAGATATTTGCCAACGCGTCGCAAATGTACAATCAAATGTCGCCCGAAACGGGCAAACTGTTCGACACAATGGTGGAGAGCGAGTGCTTTGACGTTATGTCGCGCGAAGGCAAGTGGGGCGGCGGTTATTGCGAAGGTCTGCCCGCTTACAAATTGCCCTTTATTTTGTCCAATTGGAACGGTTCGGCAGGCGATATCGACGTTCTCACGCACGAATTCGGTCATGCGTTGGAGTTTTACAAGTCGTTCTTTATCGAAAGCGAATTTTTGTCGAGCATATCTATGGAAACGGCGGAAGTTCACTCTATGTCGATGGAATTTTTGGCATATCCGTGGCTGGACAAATTTTTCGGAGACAAAACCGAAGAGTACAAGTTTTATCACATAGGCGGCGCGGTAAGTTTTATTCCCTACGGCACGATAGTGGACTACTTCCAGCAAACCTGCTACGACAATCCCGATATGACGCCAGCACAACGCAACGAATTTTACAATTCGATAGAAAAGCAATTTTTGCCTTATATGACCACCGAAGGCGTGCCCGCAATACAGGACGGTCGCCGTTGGCAACGTCAGGCGCACATATTCGAAAGCCCGTTTTACTACATAGATTACTGTTTTGCGCAGTTTACGGCGTTGCAATTTTTGGCGCTGTCGCAACAGGATTACAAGGCGGCTTTCGACAAATATATCAAGTTTCTCGATTACGGCGGCACCAAGACCTTTACCGAACTGTTGGACGCTTGCGGCTTGCTTTCGCCGTTTGAAGAAGAAAGTTTCAAGTTGGTAGTTGCGTCCTGCGAAAAAATACTCAAACTGTAACGCATTGTTCGCTTGCGCGAACAGTGATAGTGTTTACTTCGTAAACAGTGTTATTCGCCTGCGGCGAGTGTTATTTTTCCGCTTTCAGCGGAAAAGTGTCATTTTGCCTGACGGCAAAGTTAAGGTTGACATTATTTGAAAATAAATATTGCCGAAAGAGATTTTCCTTCGGCAATTATTTTTTTATTGCATAAACTGTTCAAATAAACAACGCCACAATTATTCGCGACAGCGAATAATCTCACTGTTTGCGCAGCAAACAATTTCACTATTCGCGACAGCGAATAATCTCACTTTTCCGCTGAAAGCGGAAAAATCTCACTTTTTCGCCGCAGGCGAAAAAATAACACTTTGCAGTAAGGCAAGCATTTGCCTTACTGCAAAATAACACTGCCGCAGGCAGTTAGCGAACACTCTGCGCAGTCAAACGCATGCCGCCTGTACTTCCGGGCAAAACAAATTTGGGCGCGGGGCGGTGATGCATCACATCGTCTACGATTTTCGCAATGGCGTTTTCGCGTTGCGTTTCGTCCAAATTTGCAAGATTTTCAATTTGTTTCATAACTTTGGGGTTGCGCGTAACAAATACGTTGTCCACTTGGTAATCGGTCTTTATTTTGGCGGAAATTTCGTCCAAAAACTCGGTATATTGACTTTTCGTGGTAAACTTTTCGGTTTTTATCGCTATTACGCAGCAACGTTGATACACAATGCACTTTGCGTCGATAACTTTTTCGTTTTGTTTTACAAATTGACATATTTCGTCCTCACAGGTCTGCGCAAATACTACCTGTCCTATTGTCAGCGCCAACGTCGCCGCAATCAACAAACACAATACAATTTTTTTCATATTGCCTCCTTTTTGAAGTTAGTATTTGCATTATTTTGCGTTTTATTACTTGCGTACGGCTCTGCCAAAAATGCGGATAATGTTGCAAAAAACGCATATTTTTTGCACGGGCGCGGTGGTACTATTACAGCGTTACTGTGTGGAGGAATGTATTATGCAAGCCGTTTTACCCGTAATAATAATCTGTTCGGTGGGCATAGGCGGATGCGTCGCGTATATCGCGGCGCTTGCCGTAGTCGCCTTGCGCAAAAAAACTCGCTCGGGCAACCGTCGCCGTTTTGAAATAGACGAAAACAGCATTACCGTACAACTCGGCAAACGCAACAAATAGCGCGTCGTTTTGGTGCGTAAGCGATTTTTGACGCCGCGCGGAGTTTTCTGTCGTGCTGCGGAGCGCGGTTTTGAGACGCAAAATTGTCGTATTCGGGGCATTTTTACGCGTAATCACGCAAAAAATCGGGGCAATTATTGCAAAACCGTATTGATTTACCCGCGGCAATATGGTAAAATCAACTATATCCCATTTTACAATTTCGGAGGAATTTTTATGCAAAAACAACAAATAGCCAAACTTATCGACCACACGTTGCTTAAACCCGCAACCAAAGCGCAAATCGTCAAACTCTGCGACGAAGCCAAGCAGTACGGCTTTGCGTCGGTATGCGTAAATCCCTGCCACATCAAGTTGGCGGCAAAGCAACTTGCGGGCAGTTCCGTCAAAGTTTGCACCGTAATAGGTTTTCCTTTGGGAGAAAACACCGTTCAGACCAAAGTTTTCGAAACCAAAAACGCCATCAAACTCGGCGCAACGGAAATAGATATGGTAATCAACCAATCGTTGGCAAAGTCCAACGCGTTCAAGCAAATAGAAAAAGAAGTTGCCGCGGTAAAAAAGGCGTGCAAAGATATATTGCTCAAAGTTATTTTGGAAACGTGCAACCTGAGCGACAGACAGATAGTTGCGGCATGCAACGCTTGTATTGCAGGCGGCGCGCAATTCGTCAAGACCAGCACGGGCTTCGGCAAGGGCGGCGCAACCGTCGGCGCGGTACGCCTTATGGCGGAGACGGTACATTCGCACGGGCTTAAAGTAAAAGCCAGCGGCGGCATACACAATTACGACGAAGCCGTTGCCATGGTGCAGGCGGGCGCGGATCGTATCGGCGCAAGTTGCGGCGTGGAAATTTGCAAAGAGTAATCTTGAACACAACAAATATAGTATTTTGCACTGCGGCGATAGCATTTATCGCCGCATATTTTTTTGCGTGATAATTCCGCGCGCAAACTTTTTTGTGCGGAAAATATATTATTCTATTCTTAAATGTTTACTTTTGTCGGCTTGTATGATATAATCTATGATGTATGGCGTAAAACACCTACTTTAATTTATACGAGGAGTAATCGCATTTATGAAAACATTCAAAGGTGGTTTCCACATGCCCGACAACAAAGCGTTGACTGCGGACATAAGCGTAGAAGCAATGCCGCTTGTGCCCGATTATTACGTGTCGTTGTCGCAGCATATCGGCAAACCCGCACAGCCCGTCGTAAACGCGGGAGACGAAGTGGTCGAAGGTCAACTCATCGCCAAAGCGTCGTCCTTTGTTTCGGCAAATATCCATTCGCCCGTATGCGGCGAGATCGTCGGCGTGGAAAAGCGTAAAAATGCCCAAGGCGTTACCGTTGATACGATACACATCAAGTCCAACGGCAAGCAGGACAAAGTTACCTTGCCGCCGCTAAGCGACCCCACGGCACAGCAGATAGTGGAGCGCGTTGCCGAAGCAGGCATTGTCGGCTTGGGCGGAGCGGGATTTCCTACGGCGGTAAAACTGCAACCGCAAGACCCCGTAGATACGCTTATTATCAACGCTGCGGAGTGCGAACCCTATCTCAACTGCGACAATCGTTTGATGATAGAGCGCACAGACGAATTTCTTGCGGGCGTCCGTTTGCTTGCCAAGGCAATAGGCGTAACCGATATTTACATCGGTATCGAAGCCAACAAGCCCCAAGCGTACCAAGCGCTGTTGGCGCGTTCGGGCGTAATAGGCAACTCCAAGCAGGAATTGCAAAACAAACAGCCCGGCGACATTGTTGTGGTATTGCTCAAAACAAAATACCCGCAAGGCGCGGAAAAGACGCTGATCAAAGCGTGCGTCAACCGCGAAGTGCCCGTTGGCGGATTGCCTGCCGCGGTAGGTTGCATTGTAGACAACGTTGCAACTGCGTACGCCGTTTGGGACGCGGTAGTAAACGGCAGACCGCTTACTCGCCGTATTATGACGGTTTCGGGCAGGGGAATACAAACCCCCAAAAATCTCGAAGTGGCAATAGGCACGCCCGTAGGCACGATAGTGGAATTTTGCGGCGGAATAGCCGACAACACCGTCAAGATAGTATCGGGCGGACCTATGATGGGATTTTCGCTGTCCGATACCGATTTGTGTACTACCAAGACGGACAGCGGACTGTTGGCGCTTACCGACAAGGAAGCGAGTACGGTGTTGCCCACGCCCTGTATCAATTGCGGACGTTGCGCAAGCGTGTGCCCGATGAAATTGATGCCTATGTACATCGATTTTTACGCAACTTGCGGCGATACCGACAACGCGGTAAAGTACGGGGCGCTAAATTGCTTCGAATGCGGTACGTGCGCGTACGTATGCCCCGCCAAACGTCCCATTGTACAAAGCGTTCGTCTTACCAAAATGAAAATGAAGGAGAAAAAATAATATGGCTCAATACGTATATTCAAGTTCTCCGCACATAAAATCCCCGCGTACAACGCGTCGCATAATGATAGACGTATGTATAGCGCTGTTGCCCGCCTGCATTGCCGGTTGCGTACTTATGTTTTTGGCAAACCCCGCGTACCCCGATTTGGGTTGGTATTCGGTAATGCATTTGGCAATATGCTGTTTGTCGGCGGTTGCTGCGGAATTTGTATTTTTGCTTTGTTGCAAAAAATCGTTCAAACAAATATTGCAACAATTCGACTTTACTTCGCTGGTTACAGGGTTGCTTATCGGTATGAACCTGTATCCCACGTCCAAGTGGTACGTAGGCATATTGGCAAGCGTATTTGCCATTGTGGTTGTAAAGATGTTGTTCGGCGGCACGGGCAAAAACGTCGTAAACCCCGCAATTGCCGGCAGAATATTCGCATTTATTTCGTTTGGCGCGGCATTCGGCGGAGCAATGAATTTTGTCAATCCCGACCCCGAGGCAAATTTGGCTGCTATAACGGTCAACAGTCCGCTTTCGGGCGGCACCTGCGCGGGCGCAACTCCGCTAAAAGCCCTGTTTGACAGTCAAACGACAAGCACGCTTACCAATCTCGATTTGTTTTTGGGTACGGGCGTTGCCGGTTGTATCGGCGAAACGTGCAAACTTGCGCTGATAGTGGGCGGCATTTATCTTGTTGTTCGCGGCGTACTCAACTTCCGTTGGCCGTTGGTATACATAGCGACTACGGGCGTTGTTGCGGTGCTTATCGCTTGGATCCAAGGCTGTTACAATTCCGACGGCGTGTTCGTTTCGCAACTGCTCGGCGTCAAATTCGGCGAAGCGCTCAACACGTTTTTGCCTACGATACTCAGCGGCGGACTTATTCTCGGCGCGATATTTATGGCAACCGATTACGTAACCACCCCCAACACCAAGTTGGGCAACTATATTTACTTTGTATGTCTCGGCGTGCTTACGGCGGTTTTGCGCGCGGCACTCAAAGGCGAAGCGGTTTCGTTTGCAATACTTCTTATGAATTTGCTTGTTCCGCTGTTCGATCTGTACATTCGCCGCAAACCTTTCGGTTATGTAAAACCCGAAAAAAAGCGCAAAGAACGTAAAGTTGTAAACCAACCTGCCGCAGACGAAAAAGTAATTGCAAAGGAGGGCGAATAATATGTCTGAAAAAACAAAAAAGCCCGCTAATCCCGCAGTAGTGCAGACGGTAAAAACCATTGCGGTACTTGTAGTGATCTGCTTGGTATGCGTAGCGTTGCTGGCTTTGTGCAACGATTTGCTGTACGTAAGCGAAGAAGAACAGTTTAACCGCGCCATGGACAAAATTTACAAAGATTACGGCGGCGGAGACGAAGAATTTAACAGCACTTTCACGGTAGGAGAAGGCGCCGAAAACGAATTCGGCAAAATTTCCGAAGTTTACAAAGCCAAAGGCGACGCCTACGTTATCGTTGCAGAAGGCGGCGGCGGTTACAAGGGTTCGGTTTCCGTGTACGTAGTTGTGGGTAAAACCGACGGCTCGGACAACGTTGTCGTTATCGCTTGGCTGGTCAAAGACTCCGGCGGCGAAACGTTGATGAGCAACATTACCGACAAACAACGCAACAGTTGGTATGTCGGCAAAAGCATAACCGATTACGCAAGCGCGGATTTCGACGTTTCCAACAACAAGGTGGCGGGAACAACGCTTACCAGCACGGCAATCAACAACGCCGTCAAGGCGGCTTGCGTGTACGGTATTAACGTACTCAAATTGGTAAGCACCCCCGAAAGCGAAGCGCGCGACGCGGTTGTTGCGTTGTTGGGCAAAGATTACGAAGGTTACGAGTTCAAGTCCGTATCCGACGGTACGCAATTCGACGAATACAAAGTGGGCGACAGCACATTGTCATTCTACTTTGAAGGTACCAAGGACGGAGCGGATCCCATTGCCGCTTACGTATACGGACAGGATGAAAATCGTCAAATAGTTGTTGTGAAAAACGGTCTTACTCACGCCGAATTGCTTGCGGCGGACGTAGTTGCCAAGAGCGACAACGCAACCGACGAAATCGTAAACAAAGTAAAGAGTTTAAGTTACTTCGAATACACTGTTCACACTTACGGCGCGCCCGAATTTACATTTGACGGCAAAGCGGAAATAGACCCCGCAGTCGGCACGGGCGACAAGGGTACGGTAGACGCCGTTTACACATCGGCAGACGGTACATTGGTAATTACCGCAACGGGTAACGGCGGTTACAGCGGCGGCACGGTAACGATAAACGTTGTTATTTCCAATGGCACAATTGCCGGTTGGTATATCGTTTCCAACGACAAACAATCGTTCTTGCCCAATATCGAAGCCGTTTGGGATACCCAAGCGAAAGATTGGTACGTAGACAGTCCCATCGACAAGGATATCGCTCTCGGCAACAACAAAGTAGCCGGCACATCGATGAGCAGTACGGCAATCAACAACGCCGTCAATATGGCTTGCGCATACGCAAGAAGCCTTGCGCAGTAAGGAGGGCATAAATTATGAAACTTAACAGATTTAAGGAAATTGCTCTTGACGGAACGGTACGGCAAAACCCGACTTT
Source organism: uncultured Clostridia bacterium (assembly GCA_947629985.1). Taxonomy (GTDB): domain Bacteria; phylum Bacillota; class Clostridia; order Christensenellales; family CAG-314; genus Fimimonas. The sequence continues at coordinate 38,241 of CANRFV010000006.1, forward strand.
CCGTCTGGTATTGGGCACATGCCCGACTTTGGCGCTTACTACCGCGGCAATAAGTTGTCTCGGTATGGGCGCGGCGGTTACGTTCGTATTGGTGTTCAGCAACATAATCATCTCGCTGTTGCGCAACATCATTCCCGACAAGGTGCGTATACCTTGCTTTATCGTAATTATCGCAACGTTTGTTACGCTTGTGCGTATGTTCCTTGTGGCATTTTTGCCGGATTTGAACGACAGTTTGGGTATGTTTTTGCCGCTGATCGTAGTAAACTGCATCATTTTGGGACGTGCGGAAAGTTTTGCCAGCCACAATCCCGTTTTGGATTCGGCATGCGACGGCTTGTTTATGGGGCTGGGCTTTACCGTGGCTATCACGCTTATGGGAATTGTACGCGAAGTGCTTGGCAAAGGCCAACTGTTCGGCGTGGAATTGTGGGATTTCAAAATAGGCTTTTTTGAAAATTCCGCAGGCGCGTTTTTAACATTCGGCTTGTTTATTGCAATATTCAACCTGTGCTACAACGCAGTTGAACGCAAACTCAGACACAAGGCAGCCCACAAGACCGCTGCAATAGCGGAAAATACGACCGAGATCCCGACAACGGAAACCGCGTCTCAATCGAAGGAGGCTTAATATGGATATTTTGGGAATTATAGTTGCCGCACTTTTCTCGCAGAACTTTGTATTATCTAAATTTTTGGGTATTTGCCCGTTTTTGGGCGTGTCCAAAAAGGTAAATTCGGCGTTGGGTATGGGTATAGCCGTAACGGCGGTAATGGTAATTACTTGCGCGGTTACCTACCCGATATACGTATTTTTGCTTGTACCTTTGGGCTTGGAATATCTGGAAATTTTGATATTCATTTTGGTAATTGCGTCGTTGGTGCAGATACTTGAAATGGTACTTAAAAAATTCAGCCCCGGTTTGTATTCCGCAATGGGAATTTACCTTCCCTTGGTTACCACAAACTGCGCCATTCTCGGCGTTGCCGAATTGGTAATTTCGCAAGTAAACGGAGACAAGGGTATGTTCCATTTTGCCGATTTTGTTTTCGGCAAAGTAGTTAACGAGTGGTTTGATTTCTCATACGGAGCGGCGGTATTGTCCGGTATCTTTTACGGATTGGGCTTTACGCTCGCAATAGTGTTGCTTGCGGGTCTGCGCCAAAAGGTAGACAAACTCAACGTTGCCAAACCTTTGCGCGGGTTCCCCATTACAATGCTTACGGCTTGCTTTATGGCAATGGCGTTTTATGTGTTTGCGTCTATTTAAGGAGGATCTACCGTGAAAGCATTATTAATGATCGGTCGTGAGATACAGTGGGGCAATATTGGTATTGCAATAGCCATAATAGCGGGCGTTTCGCTTGTGTTGGCTGCGCTTATATTGCTTATCAACCGTTTTTGTCAGGTAAAGGAAGACCCCCGCATAAAAGAAGTTACCCAATGTCTTGCCGGCGCCAATTGCGGCGCGTGCGGTTATCCCGGGTGCAGCGGCTTTGCCAAAGCGTTGGTAGAAGGCAAGGCGTCGCTTGATTCCTGCGGACAAACCCCCACAGACAAGCGTATAGAAATTTCCAACATTTTGGGCATTGCCGTACAGGGCAATACCGAACCTACCGTTGCGGTAGTTGCGTGCTGCGGCGGCAACAAATGTCGCGACAAGTACGAATATCAGGGTTACGGCAACTGCGTAAGTCAAAACTTGCTTGCAGGCGGCCGCAAGGCTTGCCGGGTGGGTTGTATGGGCAGCGGCAGTTGTGTGGACGCCTGTCCGTACAGCGCAATACAATGCAGCGAAGGCTACGCCCATGTAGATCCCGATTTGTGCCGCAGTTGCGGTTTGTGCATACAAACCTGCCCCAAAAAACTCATCAAACGCGTGCCCGTATCCGCCAAGGTGTATGTGGCGTGTTCTACGGAGTGCCGCGGCAAGGACGTTATGAGCAACTGTCAGGCGGGTTGCATAGCCTGCGGCAAGTGCGAGCGCAACTGTCCTTCGGGCGCAATACACCTTGTAAACAACGTGCCCATCATCGATTACAGCAAATGCACGTCGTGCGGCAAGTGTTTGGAAGGCTGTCCGCGTAAATGTATCAAATACATTCATTCGCAGGACGCCCAAGCGGCAAGCGCCGAACAGCCCGCGCAAAACGCGTAACTTTTGCAATGCAAATGCCGCGTAGCGTAATTTTGCTTGCTAATAATTAAATTTTATATTATCGAAATAAATATTGCCGAAAAGTTATTTTTCGGCAATGTTTTTTTATACTCAAAAATATCAAAATAACCGCCGTCCCGCAACTATGTTTTTTGCACTGAATATTCAAAACAAGCAACGCTGTAACTATGATTTTTTATTACTCCTGATATTCAAATAAAACGTGCCGTAACCGTACTTTTTATTACTTAAAAATATCCCTGACCGTCAACGCCTTAACTGTTTGCGCAAGCGAGCGATCTCACTCGTCGTAAGGCAAACGGTTGCCTGACGGCAAAAAATACCGAGTTGTTGTCAAACGGCGCAGTTATGTTTGCATTTTGCAAAAAATGTGGTAAAATGTAAATAATTTTACATAGGAGCGTTGTTATGTACAAATTTTTCGCGTATCTTAACAGAATGAAATATATCAACAGGTGGGGGCTTATGCATTCCAACGTCAACGAAAACATTATGGAACACAGTCAACAGGTGGCGGTAATAGCGCACGCTTTGGCAACCATTTCCAATGTGTATTTCGGCGGACATCTCGACGCCAACAGCATTGCCGTCAAGGCGCTTTTGCACGAGACTAGCGAAGTGCTTACGGGCGATTTGCCCACGCCCATCAAATATTTCAACCCCGCCATACGCGATTCGTACAAGGCGTTGGAGCAATATTCCAACGACAGATTGCTGACGCATCTTCCAAGCGAACTTTCAGCCGAGTACGCTAAAATAATAAATGACAACACAAGCGAAGAGCATGCTTTTGTAAAATACGCGGACAAAATTTGCGCGTATATCAAGTGTCTGGACGAAGTAAAAATGAGCAACTCGGAGTTTTTCCGGGCGGAAAAGACAATTTACGACGAAATACGCGCCTATCGCCGCCCCGAAGTCGATTACTTTATGGACAACTTTATTCAGGCATATCGTCTTACCTTGGACGAATTGGAAGAATGATCATACGTTTTTGCGACGTAACGCTAAGGTATCCCTACGAAGAATGGGACTTGCTCAAATCGGTTTCGTTTACGCTTACCGAAGGCGTAAATACCGTGCTGTGCGACGTGCAAAGCGGCAAAACTTCTCTTTGCCGACTGCTGTGCAAGCAAATAAAGCCCACATTCGGCAGTATTACGGTGGACGGCTTGGATATTTCGAGTATCTCAAACGAACACTTGGGCATACTTTATTTACCGAGTAAGTCTGCGTTTTTTTACAATCGCAGCGTGCGTTACAACATCGAATATCCGCTTGCCGTGCGCAAAACGGACAAAAAATCGCGTGCAAACAAGGCAAACGAAGTTGCCGCGGCGTTGCAAATAGGCGATATTTCGGCAAAAATGCGCACGCTTTCCGCAAGCGAACGCAATTCGGTGGCATTGGCGCGCGGTTTGACTGTATCTCGGCGCGCGGTAATATTCGACGACTTTTTCAACGCCGAAATACTTTCGCCCGACGGTACGGCTCGTCCTGCATGCGCCTTGGGCTATGTAAACGGCAATACCGACGGCAATGCGTGCAGACTTGTTGCCGCAGACGAAATATTTGCAATGTTCGGCGGCGCAACTATCGTAAACGTAACAAGCGACGTGCGGCAAGCCGCAGGCAACACCGTTGTATTGGACGGCGGCAGTGTGGCGTATTGCGGCGACAGTGCGGGCGCCGTGCAATGTGTAAGCAAGTTAAATTGGTTGGTAAATCAATTTGGGAGTTAATTATGGCAGATAACAGAGATTTTTTCGATGAAGAATACGACAAACAAACGCAGCGGGAAGAAACGCGTCGTCAAACCGAATTCGACAGTTGGAACAGTCAGCCTTCGCCGCAGCCGGTGCAAAGCAAAGGTCGCCGCGCGCTGCTTATCAGCGTAATATGCGTAGGTTTGGTTTTGTGTATAGTTTTGGGTTGGGTGCTGTGCAGTATATTTACCAACCAAACCGAAACCAACAGCGTTGACGCGTCCGAATTCGGCGGAGTAATGACCGACGAGATAATCCGGTTTGTAAAGGAAAATTACTTTCAGGATATAAGCGACGAGCAGTGGACGCAAGCCGTCGAAGCGTCGGGCACGGCGTTGTTGCAATCGCTGGGCGAGCCGTACGCCGATTATTACAGCCACATTATGTCTCCGCAGACGTATTACGATTTTATCCACCCCCAGCCCACGATAGGCTCTATTATCAACGAAGTGTACGGCGTGTCGTACGTGGTGGAAGAAGGGGTAGGTATGCGCGTTTCGGCTGTATCGGCAAACAGCGCGGCATACGGCAGATTGCGCGAAAACGACATTGTTATCAAACTTACCGACATCAAAACGGCGTCAGGCACCGCTCCCCAAGTGGGCGGTTACGTATTTGACGAGATGTTGTTGTCGCAGTGGTCAAGCGCGGCAATACAGCAAGTTGTTAATATGTCCAAGAGTGCAACTTTCCACGTTTTGCGGCTTAATAACGACGGCAGTTATCAAATTATCGACGACATAAACATTACGCGCAGCAGGTTGCAATATGTAAACAGCGACTATCCGTACGAATTTGTCGAGTTTTACTTTGGCGACGATTGCACAAATATTTCGTTGCGCCCGTTGGGTAACGCCGCAACGTCCACCTACGAAGAACGTCATCTGGATATGTTGCCCGCCGATACGGGTTACGTGCGCCTTGTGGAATTTATGTCTTATATGGGCGTTGACAAAGAAATAACCGCCGCAGACGAATTTGCCGAGGTAATGGGCTTGTTCAAAGAGCGCAATCTCAAACACCTTGTTTTGGATCTGCGCGGCAATCCGGGCGGCAACGTAGACGTGGTAAGCGACATTGCGGGTATGCTCATCAACGACAACCACCTTACCGAAGCGCAAAAAACTCAACTGTCAACGGGCACGAGCGTCGTGCAATATCTTATTACCACACTGGACTATACCAAACAAAACACAGCCTATCCCAAATATCGTACTCTCACTTACAACGATTATTTCCCCGCGGAAGAAAACGGCAAGTGCAACATAGCGGTGTGGACGGACGAAAACAGCGCCAGCGCCAGCGAATTGCTTACGGGCGCATTGCGCGACTACGGCACGGCGGTGCAAATGGGCACAACGACTTACGGCAAGGGTATCGCCCAAACCTGGACGACGCTGCCCTTTACGGGAACGGCCGTTACCGCCACGGGACAAACCGTACAGAGTAATTGGGCAATTTACTTTACTTGCGCAAGTTACTATTCGCCGTTAGGCACAAATATTCACGGCGTGGGCTACACCCCCGACGCGCAGTACGACGGACTTACCGAATACGAACAACTGTGGCAAGCCGTCAATAACTATTGGAAATAGCGGCAGGCATTGCCGTCTTGGCGCACACTAACAGCGTTTTGTTACCGTGTACGCTCTGTGCGCTTTTGCGGCGAACGCGCGAGTGCGCTAAATTGCACGCAATGCGTGCGTATCGGTATGGTAAACTCTCATTTTGCGCGCCCAAACAAATAATATGCCCTTCAAAGTCGGCTTTTACAAGCGCTTTGAAGGGCTTTTTATATAATTTTGTAAAGTCTTTCGCTGCAACGGCGCTATACCGCACGCGCAATCGGCCAAAAAATATCGGTGTTGTGTACGTGTGCGCTCGCTCGCAAATATGTTGCGCAACGGGTTTTTGTTATTACAAGTATACAAAAATTCGGTAGTGTGGTCTTGTGCCGTCGTGCGATGTAATATCCGCCAAGTCGGCACAATCGCATTACCGTCCCTTGCGCATACAAACAAGCGCGGTGGCGTACTTGTTATCAACTCAAATACCAATTGTCGTAAAACCAATACAGTTTGTGCTTAATTTCGGCGTCGGCAATGTTGTCTATCGGGCGGAAAAACTCCCTTGACGCCTGCGACGGCGTTTCAAAAGCGTAACCTTCGTCGTTTGTAAACGTATTTTCGCTCTTTTGCCGCGTTTGCGATTGATTGTCGCTGTCGGGCGCGGCGGAAGCGCCTTTTGCGCCGCTTTGTTCGGTAGGTTGTTCGGCGGCACTGCCTTTATTTGTGCCGAATATGCCGTTTGCGATATTCATTACCGCCGGGTTGGACATCATTTGAAATATCGCGCCCATCTTGTCCTCGCCCGAACAGGCTTTGTCCGACAGTTTGTTTACACATTCGAGCAGATTTTTCGTGTCGTCGGACAAAAATTGCGACAGTCCGTCGGTATCGGGGCGGGGCGCGGCGTTTTGCCGACTGCCGTTGCCGCTTAATAATTGCCACACAAGCAAAGCCAACGCCACGGTAGACAAATTCACAACCACACCCCCGTTTTTAAGTAATCAATACATTATATGCCGACATATAATTTATAGTAACCAACAATTTTAAGGAGAACATTTTATATGTCAGACAGTCAGGATCCGCGCAATATATTCGTCAACCGCCGTCGGCAATATACCCAACCGCACCCTTCCGATGCGCCAACCGACAAACGCAACGCAACGGAAAGCGGCGCGCAACGTCCGCAGACGGGCGCGCAACAATCTGCCGAGCAGGATTATCAACGCAAGGTAGACGAGATGAAACGCCTTGCCGCCAAATACGAACGTCAGGGCGAAGGGCAACTTGTAAAAGATATCGTCAACAACGTAATAGAGCAAAAGGCGCGCGGCAATCTTACCAACGAGCAACTTATTGCCTTTGCCAACAGAGTGTCGCCGTTACTCAACGACGAACAGCGCGGCAGATTGCAGGGGCTGTTGCAACAGTTGCTCAAATTGTAACGTCGGGGCTGTGCGTAGCGTTACCCCAACTGATATTCGCTTGCGCAATTGCGCAGACAGCAAAAAAAATCCATATGCAGTAGCATACGGATATTTTTTTGCACCGAATGTTCAATTGTTTCTTGCGTTAAGCCCGCCGTTGTTATTGTCCGTCGGTTATGTGCAAAACGTAAAATTTAAGGTAGCGCGTTTCGTCGGCGGAAAGCAAAGCGGGGTGGTCGGGCGCTTGCGAACGTATTTCCACGCATTTAACGCGTCGTTTGCTGCGTTTGGCAACGCCGTAAAGCATCTTTTCAAAGGCTTGGGCGGAAACGTGGTGCGAGCAAGAGCAGGTTACAAGATAGCCGCCGTTTTTTACGCAGCGCATGCCCAGCGCGTTGATATCGGCATATCCGCGCAAAGCGTCGTTTACCGTATCGGCGCTTTTTGTAAAAGCCGGCGGGTCGAGTATTACGCAATCGAATTGCCGCCCCTGCTTGCAATAGTCGCGCAGCGCTTCGAATGCGTCGCCGCACACGGTGGTTATGTTGTCCATTCCGTTAAGTTGCGCGTTGCGTCGCACGTTGTCCAATGCGCGTTCGGACGCGTCGAGCGCGGTAACGCTTTGTGCCGAAAGCGCGCAGTTCAGCGAAAATCCGCCGCTGTTGCAAAAGCAATCCAACACGTCGCCCTTGGCATAACGCCTGACGGCAAAGCGGTTTTCCTTTTGATCGAGAAAATATCCCGTTTTTTGCCCGTTGTACACATCTACAAGCATTTTTAAGCCGTTTTCGCAAATTTCTATCCACTGCGGCACTTCGCCGTACAGTACTCCCGTCTGTTCAGGCAATCCTTCCTTTTGACGGACAGCAACGTCGGAGCGTTCGTATATTCCCTTGGGGGCAAATTCCTTTACCAGCGCGTTGACAACGGCGTTTTTGTGCAGGTACATACCAAGCGACAGTATCTGCACCGACAGGTAATCGCCGTATTTGTCCGCAACCAGCGCGGGCAGGTTGTCCGCTTCGGCAAATACCGCGCGGTAGCAGTTGTCGTAACCGAGATCTTTGCGCAGCATATTCGCCTCGTGTATCCGTTCGGCAATTATTTCGTCTACGTCGCTGCGTTGGTCGCGAATAAATATGCGCACCAATATCTTGGACGCGTGGTTTACAAACCCTTTGCCTATGTACTTGCCGTCGTAGGTGTACACGGTTGCCAAACTGCCGTTTTTGTCCTTGCCATTAATTTGAGCGACTTCGTTGGCGTATACCCACGGGTGCCCGTCGATAACGTCGCGTTCTTTGCCCTTTTTGATGTAAATTTCGTATGCCATACCGATATTATAAACAAAAATTACAATATTGTAAATGCAAAAACGACAACTTGCGCGCAAGCCGCCGTTTACAGACAAAATATGCATTATGCTACCGCGCCCACTATGCGTTGCCGCCGACCAACGTTTGCACTGCGCCCAGCAAAGCGTAGCACTCTTGTTTTGTGGTAATGCAGGATACCGACGCGCGCACAACGCCCTGTTGGGTAGTGCCGAGATAGCGGTGCATAAGCGGCGCGCATTGCAATCCGCCGCGTACGGCAATGCCGAATTTGTCCGCAAGCGCGTCGGCTACGGCGGCGCTGTCCGCTTTGCCTATGTTAAAGGCGACAATGCCGCTTTTGTTGGGCTGAGAGTAAACTTTTACGCCGCGTATTTGCGACAATCCGTCAAGCAACAATCGTTGCATTTGCGTAACGTTATCGCGGTTGCGCTGCCAATTGGCAAGCCACCAATCCACGCCCGCGCCCATTGCAAGTATTGCGGGGCAGGGCAACGTGCCCGATTCCAGACAGTCGGGTACCGTGTCGGGTTGGTAATACATATGGCTTTCGGTGCCCGTTCCGCCGAAATTTATCGGGCGGGGAATAGCCCTGTGGTTGAATATAAGCGCGCCCGCGCCCTGCATAGCGTGCAACCCCTTGTGCGCGCCTATCGCAACGGCGTCTACATAGCATTTGCCCATATCCATCGGCATATAGCCCACGCTCTGCGCGCAATCCGCCAGCAAAATTATGTTTTTTGCGCGGCACAAACCGCCTATTGCCGCCAACGACTGCGCCGTACCCGTAACGTTGCTTGCATGCGAAACGCACACAAGATAGGTGTCGGGGCGTATGTGCTGTTCTACCGTCTCCGCGGTAATTTGCCCGTTTTCGTCGGGACTGATTACGGTTACGTTTGCGTAGCCCTTGCGTTGAAGTTGCATTACGGGGCGCAATACCGAGTTGTGTTCGGTTACGGTTACTATTATGTGTCCGCGGCGCGCCGTACCCAATATGGCAAGGTTCAACGCAGCGGTGCAACCCGACGTAAAGGCAACGTGCATTTCACTGTCGTTATTAAAAAGCAAGTGCAGTTTTCGTCGCGTTTGGTACAGTTTTTGCTGCAATTCCAGCGCAAGTTTGTTGCCGCTTCGGTTGGGGTTGTACGGATACTTTGTAAGGCAGTCGTTTACGGCTCGGATAACTTCGGGCGGTTTGTAGTCGGTTGTGGCGGCGTTGTCAAGATATATCATAATGTACTCCGATTCACGTTTTTTTGCAAAAATCAGTAATATATTGTACGGAAAATTATGCGCCGTATGCCACACTTAAAGGCGCAATTGCGCGCGCAATTACATTTATTTACCGTATCTTACATATTTTGCTCGGCTTTTACATAAGGAGGTATGTATGGATTACGTAATTGCAGTGTACCGTTCGCGCAATGTAAGCATGCGGGCATATAACTATCTTATCAGTCGCGGCGTTACGTGCGCGCTTGTGTCCACTCCGCGCGCGGCAAACGTGGGTTGCGGCTTGTCGGTAAAGTTTTCCCGCGCGGTTTTGCCTAAGTATGCCGACGTGCTGTCGTCCGCCGAAACGTTTGCGGGCTTTTTTGCCGTAACAAACTCCGACGGATATACCGCCGTTGTGCGTATGTGAAGTTGGCGCAAACTGTTGAAAAAATACTCGATATGCGTTATAATTAAAAATACGGTTTGTTTGGTTCGGGCGCAGTTCGTCCGCACAAACACAGCGCACCGCGCATATTCGGAGGTACCGCCGCGTGGACAACACAAAAGAAATTTTGCAAATATTGGCGCATGATTTTCCCAATGCAAAGAGCGAACTTGTATTCGGTTCTCCCTTTGAATTGCTTGTTGCGGTGATACTGTCTGCGCAATGCACCGACAAACGCGTAAATACGGTAACGCCGCAACTTTTTGCCGCGGCTAATACGCCCCAAGCGATGGCAGATTTGCCGATAGAACAAATAGAAGAAATAATCAAACCTTGCGGATTTTATCACAGCAAGGCGCAGTATATCAAACAGTCCGCCCAAGATATCGTACAGCGCTACGGCGGGCAGGTTCCCCGCGAGTTACAGCAGTTGCAAACGCTTAAAGGTGTGGGCAGAAAAACCGCAAACGTGGTATATGCGGTGGCTTTCGGCGGACAAGCCATAGCGGTGGACACGCATGTGTTTCGCGTGTCCAACAGGCTGGGTATAGCGCACGCAAACAACGTTTTGGATACGGAAAAACAACTTATGGCGGCAATTCCGCCCGAACAGTGGGCAGACAGCCATCATTACATATTGTTGCACGGCAGATACGTGTGCAAGGCGCAACGCCCCTTGTGCGGCGAATGCAGCGTGCGTAATTTGTGCAAGTATTATGCGGAGAATAACAAAAACGATGTGCGACAATAATTTTATTGCAAGCGAAAGCGTTCGCTGTCTCGGTTGCGCCAAGCCGTCGTGCCGAAACGGCTGTCCGATACATAACGATATTCCGTCGTTTATACGCGCCGTACAAAACGGCGATTACTCGGGCGCGGTAGATATTGTTGGGCACCCCTTCGGCGAAATATGCGGATACGTGTGTCCGCGCGAACTGCACTGTACGGCGCATTGCGTGCTGTCGGCAAAGGGCGCGCCCGTGCAAACAGGCGAGTTGGAGCGCAATGTGTTTGCAATACAACCCTATTGCGTGCAACGTCGCGGCAACTTGCTCCACGGCAAAAATATCGCCGTGGTGGGAGGCGGCGTAAGCGGTATCACTTTTGCCGTAAAGGCGTACGAACAGGGCGCCGACGTAACCGTTTACGAGCGCGACGGTTTACTGTCCACATTGCAACTTATTCCGAATTTCCGTTTGCCGCGTGTAGCGCTAAATCGCGTGCTGGACGGCATACAGGGCAAATTTAACGTTATCTACCGCAACGTAGACGGCGATACTCTGCCCAAACTGTTACAACAATACTGCGCGGTATATCTGGCAACGGGTCAGACGCGTATTCGCACGTTGGGAGTAAGCGGCGAACAATTCGCTCTGCCGCACAACAAATTTTTGACGGAGCGCGGAGAAATCTCGGGTAGCGTTGCGGTAATAGGCGGCGGCAATACTGCAATTGACTGCGCGCGCACGGCGCTTAAACGCGGTTGTAAAGCAACCGTTGTCTACCGCAGACAGCGCGCCGATATGCCCGCGTTCGACAGCGAAATAAATGCCGCTCTCGGCGAAGGCGCGGAGTTTTGCTTCAATGTTGCGCCCGTAAATATCGTTTGCGACGGCGACGGACTTGCTTTGACCGTGTGCCGTACGGTAAGCGACGGCAGAAACAGCCTTACGTTGACCGATCAAACGCACGTTATGCACTGCGATACGGTAGTTACGGCGTTGGGCGGCAGTTTCGATGCCGAAATATATTTGCAACTTACATTGGGCGACGACAAATACCACCCCGTCGGCAATTTGTATGCGGGCGGCGACGCAACGGGCGGCAGTCTTGTCGCGGATGCCGTGCGCGACGCATTGCGCGCGTTTGACAATTTTACACATTCACTCGGAGAAAAATAGCGTAATATGTTTATCGACAAAGTAAAAATTTTCATCAAGGCGGGCGACGGCGGCAACGGCTCGGCAAGTTTGCACGCCGAAAAATACGTTCCCAACGGCGGACCTGACGGCGGCGACGGCGGAAAGGGCGGCGACGTGATATTTGTGGCTACTTCCGCGGAAAACACGCTTAACGAATTTCACTATCAAAAGCATTTTCGCGCGGGCAACGGCGGCAACGGCGGCAGTAAAAATTGCTACGGCAAAAAGGGCGCCGATATCATAGTAAAAGTGCCCGTAGGCACAGTAATAAAAAATATCGACGGCGAGATCATCGCGGATATGTTTCAAGACGGTCAGCAACAGGTAATTTTGTCGGGCGGACGCGGCGGGCGTGGCAATTATCACTTCAAAACTTCGCGCAGACAGTCGCCTTCGTTTGCCGAACACGGCGTAAAAACGCAGGAATACGAAGTTGTTTTGGAACTTAAAACCATTGCAGACGTGGGCTTGGTGGGCTTTCCCAACGTGGGCAAAAGCACGCTGCTGTCCGTAGTGTCGCAAGCCAAACCCAAAATTGCAAATTATCACTTTACAACGCTCAGTCCCAACTTGGGTGTGGTAAATTATTACGATAACACATTCGTAATGGCGGATATTCCCGGACTTATCGAGGGCGCAAGCGAAGGCGCGGGGCTGGGGCACAGTTTTTTGCGGCACATAGAGCGCACGCGTCTGTTGGTACACGTACTTGACATTTCGGGCAGCGAACAACGCGATCCGTTGCAAGATTTCGAACTCATCAACAACGAAATTTACAGTTACGACGCGGCGTTGAAACGTTTGCCTATGATAGTTGTCGCCAACAAAATGGACATGCCCTGCGCCGAAGAAAATTTGCGCCGCTTTACGGACAAATACGGCGACAAATATACTATCGTGCCGATGACGACCATCATTCACGAAGGCGTAAATCAACTTATTGCGGAAATTGCGCGTCAACTTGCCGAGTTGCCGCCGTTACAGCCGTTGGAGTTTACTCCCGTTGCGCTGGAACAACAGCACAGCGACGACTTTGCCGTGGAAATATTGGAGCCCGACGTGTTCGAAGTGGTGGGCGGCTTGGTCGAAACGCTGTCGCGCAAAATCAATCTGGACGATTACGACAGTTTCGGATATTTTCAACGCGTACTCAAAGAGCGCGGCGTAATAAGCGAACTGCGCAAGGCGGGCGCGCACGACGGCAGTACGGTAATAGTGGGCGACGTCGAATTCGACTTTGTGGATTAACTTGCGCTTGCAATTGCCTTTTTGCCGCAAAATTGTGCGTTTTTACGCGCATTTCGGCAATATATATGCTCGCCGCTGCGGCGGTTAGCGGTAAAATAAGGAAAAATAATTATGATTACTACCAAACAAAGAAGCAAACTCAAATCGATGTCCAACACGCTGCGCCCCGCGGTAAACATAGGCAAGGGCGAACTTACCGACAACGTGCTGAACGAAATAGCCACCGCGCTGTATCATCGCGAACTCATCAAAGTTGCCGCGCTTAAAAGTTGCGACACTCCCGCACGCGAGTTGTGCGCCGAAGTGTGCGCCGCGCTGGATTGTCAATCCGTGCTGTGCGTGGGCAACCGTTTTGTGGTGTACAAACGCAGCGACAAGGACGGAATAGAGCATATCGACATAGATTGACGGGCAATGCGTTGGTTGCAGGCAGTTGTTTGGCGCATTTTGCCCGACTGTCGGGAGTAAAGTTATGAAAATTGCGGTTTTTGCCGATTTTCACGGCAGTACGGCGGCGCTGCAAACCGCCGCGGAAATATGTAAGCGGGAACGACCCGACAAAACCGTTATCTGCGGAGATCTGTTCGGGTGGAGTTCTTCGCCCGTTGCCGTTGCCGAACTGCTGAGCAAGTTGGACGGCGTACTGTATTTGGTGCGGGGCAACAACGACTACGTTTCGGCGCAGGACTGTTTGCCCGTAATTATGGAACGCGAGTGCATTATGTATCACTTCGGGCGCACGCTGTTTTTTACGCACGGCGACCGCTACGACGGCTTGCGCGTGCCGCCCATCTTGCGCCAAGGCGACGCGCTTGTGTACGGACATACCCACGCGGGCAGACTGTGCAAGTACAACGGAATTTTTGCGCTAAACGTCGGTTCGCTTGCCCGACCGCGCAACGGATTGGCAAGTTATTTGATTTTGGACGAAACGGGTTCTGTTCTCAAACAGCCCGACGGCGCGCAACTTGCAAGTCTCGCTTGGGATTGACTGCGTTCTGCTTAAAAAAACGCTTTTGCCGCAACAACTGCAAGCGCATAGGGCGCGCGTAGCATATCGACCCGACGTCGGAGTGTCCAAACGGCAATTTGTCCGAAAGATTTACCGTTTTGTAAAATTTCCGTATACATAACGCTCTTTTATGGTAAGATGCCGGTAGTTCATATAAATATCCTGCGTGTAATTGTTTTGTTCCAACTACCATTATATCGGAGATTTGTATGAACTTTTTTTTTCTTCGCGTGTTGCACTTGAAAGTATAATTCACCACCGTAACAAAACGGGTTCGGTATTGTAACCGAACCCGTTTTTTATGTTGTCGTTTGTTTTGGCAGTTATGCGCAAATTCGCCAAACTAATTTTGCCCGCTATTTGTTTTTGTTGTTTTTTGCCCATATGCGCATACGTTCGGCGTGATCCAATACCTGTTTGCGCAATCTGATGGAAGTGGGGGTAACTTCCACAAGTTCGTCGTCGCCGATAAATTCCAGACACTGTTCCAAACTAAGCACGGTGGGAGTGGTAAGTTTAAGCGCTTCTTCCGAGCCGCTTGCACGGTTGTTGGTAAGGTGTTTGGTTTTGCACACGTTTACGGTAATGTCGTCCTCGCGGCTGTTTTCGCCGACGATCATTCCCGCGTAGACGGGCAAGCCCACGTCAACAAACAGACGGCAGCGTTCCTGCGCGTTGAACAGCCCGTAAGCGGTGGTAACGCCGTCCTCCCAGCACACCAAACTGCCGCGCGTGCGCTCGGTAACTTCGCCTTTGTAAGGTTCGTAACCGTCAAGCACGCTGCTCATAACGCCGAATCCCTTGGTATCGGTAAGCAGTTCGCTGCGGTAGCCGAACAACGCGCGCGACGGAATACGAAATTCCAACTTGGTGCCGCCCTGATTGTCGGGCGACATATTTATAAGTTCCGCTTTGCGCGCGCCGAGTTTGTTCATTACGTTGCCTACGTACGCTTCGGGCACTTCTACTACAAGGTATTCTATCGGTTCGCACTTTACGCCGTTTATTTGCTTAAAAATTACCTTGGGGCGCGATACCTGAAATTCGTACCCTTCGCGGCGCATATTTTCGATAAGTATGCTAAGGTGCAGTTCGCCCCTGCCGTAAACCTTAAAGCAATCGGGGCTGTCGGTTTCTTCCACGCGCATAGATACGTTGGTTTCCACTTCGCGGAACAGGCGCGCGCGCAGGTGGCGGCTGGTTACGTACTTGCCTTCCTTGCCTGCAAAGGGACTGTCGTTTACCATAAACAGCATCGATACGGTAGGCTCGTCTATATTTACAAACGGCAGCGGTTCTACCTTGTCGATGGAGCAGATAGTCTCGCCTATGTTCATATCGGCAATGCCGTTTACCGCAACGATGTCGCCCATGCTGCCTTCGGCGCACTCTACGCGTTTAAGCCCTTCAAATTGATACAGCCGCGTAACCTTTGCGGTGTTGAAACTGTTGTTGCGGTGGCACAAAATTACGGGCTGTCCCACGGTGATTTTGCCGCGGTTTACTTTGCCTATGCCTATGCGCCCCACGTAGTCGTCGTAATCGATGTTGCAAATAAGCAGTTGCAAACCGTTGTCTGTTTCGCCTTGCGGCGCGGGAATTTCGGTAAGTATTGCGTCCAACAGCGGCGTCATATCCTTACCTACGGTGTTTACCGATGTGGAAGCCCAACCCTGTTTTGCCGACGCGAAAATAACTTTGAAGTCGAATTGATCGTCGTTTGCGCCCAATTCCATAAACAGTTCCATTATTTGTTCGCGCAGGGCATGCTCGTCAAATTCGCCCTTGTCCACTTTGTTTACCACAACAAGCGCTTTTTTGCCCAAACCGAGAGCCTTTTTCAGTACGTAACGCGTTTGCGGCATACAGCCTTCTATTGCGTCTACAAGCAACAGCACGCCGTCCACCATAGACAGTATGCGTTCCACTTCGCCGCCGAAATCGGCATGCCCCGGGGTGTCGATTATGTTTATTTTCGTGCCTTTGTAGTGTACTGCGGTGTTTTTGGCAAGAATGGTTATTCCGCGTTCGCGCTCGATGTCGTTGCTGTCCATCACGCGCTCCACAACCGTCTCGTTGGCGCGGAATATTCCGTTTTGCTTTAACAGTTGGTCAACCAGCGTGGTTTTGCCGTGGTCTACGTGGGCAATTATCGCAATGTTTCTTATGTCGTTTCTTTGCATATTTTCTCCGTGCTTATGCGTAAGATTTCCGTTGCGCAATGCGGCGTTTAAGAGTAAATACGGCTTGCCGCAACGGTTTTTACTTTGAAATTATACAACTATCGCCGATTGCCGTCAAACAAATTGAGCGTATATATATTTTTATATACTTATATACCCAACCGAAAATATACTTCCGATTATTTGCGGCACACGCGCAGGCGCAACCGTGCAATTCGTGCGGCAAACTGTTTTCCTGCCGAGAGAGCGTTTTTTGCGCACGCGCAGACACAACCTTATACCCATCATCTTTGCGATCGACGCAACAACGACCGTTTAACGTGCGCGCGTAGGCGCAACGTCGTGCGCCACGTGGATTTACCCCACCGCACATCATCGTTCCCTGCCCGCGCGGGCGCAAGTTTCACTTTTTGGTATATGTCGGCATATACTGATTTCGTATAGGAGCGAATGTAATGTGCGGAATATTCGGTATGTTGGGCGGCGGCTCGGTGGGGCGTACCGTCGAAGCGTTGCGGTATCTTGAATATCGCGGGTACGATTCGGCAGGGATAGCGGCAAGCGTCAATGGCAAGTTGCGCGTTTACAAGTCTGTCGGGCGAATTGACAGGTTGCAGTCGGTAATTCCGCCCGACTTGGACAGCGACCGCACGATAGGACACACCCGATGGGCAACTCACGGCGCGGTAAGTTACGACAACGCGCACCCGTTTGTGTCGTCGGACAATTCGTTTGCGGTGGTACACAACGGAATAATAGAAAATTATCTCGCGTTGAAAAAACAGTTGTCGTTGCGCGGCACGGTATTTACGTCGCAAACCGACAGCGAAACCGTAGCCCACGTGTTGCAACATCACTACAAAACCGACGTTTTGCAAGCGGTAATAGCAACCGCAAACTGCCTTGCGGGCGCATACGCGATAGTAATATCCACCACGCACGACGGCAACCTGTACGCAATTAAGGACAAAAGTCCGCTTGTGGTGGGGTTGTCGGACGACGGCGTGTATTTGTGTTCGGACGTGCGGTGCGTATCGCGCTGGGCAAGCAAAGTTGCGGTGGTGCCGGACAAAACCGTAATTGCGGTTTCGGCAAACGGCGTGGAGTTTTACGATTACGACGGCAAGCGCGTAACGATGCAATATTTCGACGCGGAACGCTCCGAAACCGAAACCGATACTTGCGGCGACTTTATGTTGAAAGAAATTTCCGAAATTCCCGACCGACTGCGTCAAGTTACCAGCGGTTACTATGCGGACGGCGGCTTGGGTATGCCGCGCGAACTTGCGTTGCAATTGCGGCGCATATATATGATAGGTTGCGGAACGGCATACAACAGCGGTTTGCACGCGGCGTCGGTTGCGCGCGCCTTTTCGGATGTGGACATTATTCCCGTAATTGCAAGCGAATATATTTACGGGCACTATCCCACCGACGCGGGCACGTTGGCAATACTGATCAGCCAAAGCGGCGAAACCGCCGATACCATACGCGCCGCCGAAAAAGTTGCCGCGCAGGGCGGGATAACCTACGCCGTAACTAATACCAAATCGTCGTCGCTGTGTTTTAAGTGCCGTTGCGTCAATTATATTTACGCCGGCGGCGAATTTGCCGTGGCAAGCACCAAAGCGTACAATTGCCAATTGGTTACATTGTTGCTTATTTTGGCAGATATTGCGCGTTTGCGCGGCACACTCGACTCGGCGCGCCATCAACGTCTGCTCGACAGCGTAAAAGCGCTTCCCGAATCGGCGGAACGCGCGCTTGCCGACTCGGCGCGGATAAAACGCCTTGCCCTGCAAATAAAGGACAGTTCGGCGGTATTTTACATAGGCAGAGTAAACGATTATTCCACCGCCTGCGAAGGCTCGCTTAAACTGAAAGAAATAAGTTACATTCATTCCGAAGCCTATCCCGCGGGCGAACTGAAACACGGCACTTTGGCGCTGATGGAACGCGGCGTTACTGTAATTGCAATTTGCACGGAGCCTGCTCTCAAACAAAAAATCGCCGCCTCCGTAAGCGAAATTACCGCGCGCGGCGCACGGGTAATAACCGTCGCTCCGTTTACCATCGACGGCTGCGACGGAATTATTTTGCCGCAATGCGACGCGTCTGTCGGCGGAGTTATAGCCGTTATTCCCTTGCAACTGCTGGCATATTACGCGGCAAAGGCGCTAAACCGCGACGTGGACAAACCGCGCAATCTTGCAAAATCGGTTACAGTAGAATAGCGCTCGCATACCGCGCCGAAAACGGCTTTGCCGCGCGCACATACGTGCGCTTGTTGCATATTGTTTTGCGGCGCGATATGCTCTCTTGGCGGGGGAGATTTGACAAGGAAGGGTAACTTCGTTTGATCTAAGCCGTCGTCAAATTGTTTACAACATACACGTTACAACAAATTGCGCAAAAACATCGCGCTTTTGTTTGACAAAATTCCCGAAATACGTTACTATATTCGTGTAAATGCAGTGCAACCGCCGCAAAAACAATTTTTGCCGCAAGGCAGACGGAAAAGTAGGGCAAATGTCTAAACAAACTCTTTTAACAACCAACATAAAAATACCCGCTTTTCGCTATGCCGTACTTGCGTATATTGCAGGTCTGTCGTTTGCGCCGCATATTTTATCGAGTAGTAAAAACAAGCAATGATTATCTTTGCTTGTTTTCTTTTTTGTCCGACAAGCGTTTTGCGCGCCTGCGCAAACCTATTGCAAACCTATTGCAGTAGTGCAACAAGCCGCTGTTCCGCCGCAAAAGACGTCCGTTTAGCGGGCAAAAAAAACGAGTTTTTTGCTATGACGGCAAAATTTGGGTATTGACTTGCGGGTTGCGTAATGATATAATTTTTATACTGAATAGGTACAGGGGTACGTATGCCCGTCTGCTTAAATAAACGTAATTTTTGTATTTGGAGGAATTTATGCTCGGTCTATTAGCCAAACTCAATCCGCTTAAAGACATCGACAAAGTTTTTTTCATAGTCATTGCGGTAATTGTGGCGGTTGCTGTTGCAATTTATTTTTTGATTCCCGTATTTAACAAAAAACAATATCAAGAACGCAGAGACAATTTGAGAATGCGCGAAGAAAAACTTAAAGCCAACGCGCCCAATATGTTTGCGGCGTCAAATGCCGCAGTCGAACAAGTCGATTCGGACGGCGTTGTTGCCCAAGAACAAGCCGAGCAACCCGCAAATTCCCAACAAGACGTCGACAAACTATAATGAAAGGAAGTAAAGTCTTTTCGATAGTAATATATTATTTATTTACATTTACTATCGGAATTTTGCTCGCTTGGGGGCTGCCGAAGTATTACGGCGATTTCCAAGTCAGGGGCGACTATTTGCAACAAACTGTAGCCGAAGGCAATTTCGATCTGGCTATGGCGTGTGCAAGTAACATTTACAACAAAAATCGTGTTTTGGACGTGCAATTTCCGCAAGGCGGCGGCTTGGTGCTATATCAATCGATATTGCAATACAATGACGTTTCCGGCGCTTCGGACGGCAACTCCGCGGAAGGGCCCGAACTGCTGGACAAGCAACTGTACAAAGCGATAGTAGGGTTTATGTACGGTGTGGATGACGGTTATCGCGTATTTTCGGTGCAAAACAATCAAACCAAACTTATCGTAGATACCGATAGCGGCGCCAAACAGATAGAGTTGTTGGATTACGACACCAACGACGACGGCATTAACGACGGAATATCCACCTACACTCAGCACAAGTTGATAATCGTAGAAATTCCGTTGAACGGCATATCACAAATAAACGGTCTGACGTTTACGGATTACCAAGGCGCAACGTTTTACAGCACAGATGCCGCCATTTCCTGTCAAAGCGACTTTTTCGATATATATTCCGATATAAACGAGTACAACGATCTTGTGCGCTTGTATGCCGAAACGTCCGACCAGGACGAGCGAAAAGCCGCCAATGACGCATTGGCTGCAATGTTCGGCGAGTATCAAAACAAAACTACCGCCAACCCCGATTACGTATTCATCTCCAACGAAAATAAAAACACCGTTCCCGAATACGTCGAAATGAATTCCGCAGTCAACAAGGCGTCCAACCGCAAGGCTGTTCCGATAATAATAATCTACTTTGTGTGCGTTTACATTATCGGCGACTTTTTGTTGGGTACGCATTATATAATAAAGTTTTTCCGCTGGTTGTTGTTCGACGTGTTCAAGATCAAGCGCAAAAACAAGCCGCCCAAGGTCAACCGCGACGAAGTATTCGGGCACGATTATTACAGTCAGGTAACTCTGTCGTTGGATACAAGCGACGTACCCGAATTTAACGGCAGTGTGGAAATAAAGTACACCAACAGCGATTCGGAAGTAAAATTTACGTTATTAAAGGCAGAAAATTACACGGCTACGCAGCGCATAAAAGCGGGCGTGTACGTAAATCCGTTTATAGATATCGACCGCAACTATGCGCCTGTCGATTTGCCGGATAACTTCCAAGTTGAAGGGTATCGTCTTGACAAAACCGTCAAAATAGTGCGCCGCAATACAGGCAATTCGGCGCAAAACCGCTCCGACAAGCCCGCCGACGTTACGTCGGAACAACCCGACAACCCGTCGCAGGTTA
This sequence comes from uncultured Clostridia bacterium, assembly GCA_947629985.1. Lineage (GTDB taxonomy): Bacteria > Bacillota > Clostridia > Christensenellales > CAG-314 > Fimimonas. The sequence continues at coordinate 59,153 of CANRFV010000006.1, forward strand.
CCGAACAAACAGAAAATAAATAAAGCGAGAGGTATAACCGCTTATGAAAATATCGATTCAACACTTGACAAAGATTTTCCCCAGCAGAAACAAGGGCGGAAAGGAAGTTCATGCCGTCGAGGATATGAACATCGAAATACCTTCCGGCAAACTTGTCGGCTTGCTCGGACCTTCCGGCTGCGGAAAATCGACCACGCTCTTTATGCTCAGCGGACTCGAAAGTCCTACGTCGGGCAAAATTTTGTTCGACGATCAGGACGTAACCACGCTTGCGGCGGAAAAACGCGGCATTGGTCTGGTATTCCAAAACTACGCGCTGTACCCGCATATGACAGTAGAGCAAAACATACGCTTTCCCTTGGACAATATGCGTATCAAAAAGGACGAAGGCAATGCCCGCGCATTGGACGCGGCGCGTCTTGTTCAGATCGAAGATCTTATGGCGCGCAAACCCAGCGAATTGTCCGGCGGTCAGCAACAGCGTGTTGCAATTGCCCGCGCGCTTGTCAAAATGCCCAACGTTTTGCTGTTGGACGAACCGCTGTCCAACCTGGACGCACGTCTCAGACTGCAAACGCGTGAAGAAATCAAGCGTATTCAGCGCGAAACGGGCATAACCACGGTATTTGTAACGCACGACCAGGAAGAAGCGATGAGCATTTGCGACATAATGGTCGTAATGAAGTTGGGCGTAGTGCAACAAATAGGCGAACCACAATCCATTTACGACGATCCCGCCAACTTGTTTGTTGCCAACTTCCTCGGCACGCCGCCCATCAACATCTTCAAGGGCAAAATCGAAGGCGGCAAAGTGTACGTCGGCGACGAAGCGATCTCCGCAACGGAACACGAAGATCAGGAAGTATACGTGGGTATCCGTCCCGAAGGCTTTATTTACGATCCCGACGGCGTATTTACGCTCGATCTGGACCACGTGGAAGTTATGGGGCGCGACAAGTCCGTCGTGTCCACTCACCAAGCGTCCACCAAGCCCACCGTTCGTTGCATAATCGATTCCGACGTAAAACTGCCCGAAAAGGCGGACAAATTGAAATTCAACATCAAACCCAACAAGTTATTCTTGTTTAACGGCGAAACGGAAGAGAGGATACGCTGATGGCAGACAAAAATGCGCAAGACGTTTCGGCAGAAGTTGAAACCACCGAAACGCAACAACCCGCTTCGAAACAAAAGACCAATGCTTTTGTCGCCTTTTGGAAAAATCTCGGCGGCAAGGTAAAGGGTGTGTTCGGCGGCTGGTCAAACAAATCGCCGCGGCACGTCGAAGCCGACTTGGTACTCAACCAACAACAGCAGTTGTCCACGGGCGAAAAGGTCAAGCGCGCGTTAAAAGCGCAAAGCGGTTGGCTGTTTGTTGCGCCTGCGTTGCTGTTGATGCTTTTGTTTACGTTTTACCCAATAGTAAGCGCCTTCATCAACGCTTTCAAGCAGGATCTCGACCTTACCGGCAACTATTCCGGCTGGGGGTTCGACAACTTTGTACACGTGTTCAAGGGCGATACGGGCACAGGCGGCGCAACGTTTGTGCAGTGCCTTATCAACACGCTTGTGTTTACGTTGGTATCCGTGCCGCTTTCCACATTGATTGCGCTGCTCATATCCGTGGCGCTCAACTCCATCAAAGCGGTGCAAAAAGCATATCAAACAATACTTTTCCTGCCGTATCTTACCAACTCGTTGGCAATGGGCGCGGTTTTCGCAACCTTCTTTACGTTGGTCAACTCCGGCAGCGGAACAAACGTCGGTTTAATAAACCAATTTCTCGGTTTGTTCGGCATACCGCCTACAGATTGGATGGGTATCGGCGCTCCCGTATGGGAACTCGGCGACGCAGTCAAAATTTATTGGACTAAATACCTTGTGGTAATAATCTACGAAATTTGGTCGGGTCTGCCCTTCAAAATTCTCATTTTGTTCAGCGCGCTGCAAAGCGTCAACAAACAATATTACGACGCCGCCCGCGTAGACGGAGCAAAGCGTAGCACAATTTTGTGGAAGATCACCACTCCGATGATAATGCCGCAAATCAGTTATCTGCTTGTTACGGGCATTATGGGCGGTATGAAACAATACACGGCGGTTGTAGGTCTGTTCGGTTCCAAGATGGGCTTGCAATTCGAAGTGGGTACAATGGTTGGTTACGTTTACCAATACATCGAAGGCGGTTCGCCCAAATACGGCTACGCCTATGCCGCGTCGTTGTTGCTGTTTGCAATAATAATGGTTATTACATTTATCAACAACAAAATCACGGGCAAACGTTCGCACTAAGGGAGGGTTACGTTATGGCAAACAAACAAATTGACGACAAACAACAAAACGTAACAAATCCTGCGCCCGAACAGCAACCCGCAAGCGCGGCGGAAACCAATTTTGCGCCCATCGGCGCGGCATTGGAAGAGGCTCCCACGCAGTTCGACGTCGAACGCGCCATCAAGCGGCAAAAAACGCTGCGCATAGTAAAGGACGTATTTGTGTACATATTCCTTACGATCTGCGCCGTGTTGGCATTTTTGCCCTTCTATTGGATGGTAATCACTTCGCTCAAAAACGAGTGGGAATACCGTGCGATAACGCCCACGTTTTTCCCGACGCAGGGCGTGGTGTGGAAGAACTACGAAATAGTGCTGTCCAGCACCGACAATTCTCAAAACAATTTCGGTCAGATACTTGTAAACACGCTTGTCGTGGGCTTGCTGTCCACGGTAATAGGCGTAATTATCACGGTAATTACGGCGTATGCGTTTGCTCGAATGAATTTCAAAGGTAAAAACGCGTTGTTTGCGCTTATGCTTGCAACAATGATGATCCCCGGCGAAATGTATACTATCAGCAATTACCAAATGACCCGCGGTTGGGAATGGAACAATACCTACATCGTATTGATACTGCCCTTCCTGGTAAGCGTTTACTACACGTATCTGTTGCGCAACAACTTTATGCAAATTCCCGATTCGCTGTATCAGGCGGCAAAAGTAGACGGCTTGTCCGACTTCGGCTACCTTGTAAAAGTAATGGTGCCGCTTACCGCTCCCACGTTGGTAAGCATTACGTTGCTCAAATTCATCGGCACCTGGAACAGTTACATTTGGCCCCGCCTTATCAACAACGACGAAAGTTGGCAAATGATCACCAACTGGGTAACGGGCGGCTTTACCGATATGAACGGCGTGCTGTACAACGGCGATGTGTTCCAATGGATATCCAACACCGAGTCGCTTACAACGTTGCGTATGGCAGCGGTTTGTATGGTATCGTTGCCGCTGTTTGTACTGTTCATCTTCTGCCGCAAGTACATTATGCGCGGCGTATCCAAGAGCGGTACAAAAGGTTGATTACGCATCGGCACGGCGCTTTTGCCGCCGCAGCCGCACACACGTTACCCGTTTGCGTGTAAATAACAGTGTAATTTACGCACACTAAGTGCGTGGATAATAAAATTAAGGAGAAAACTATGAAAAAACTAATCGTAAGTATATTGGTTTGCGTGTTTTTGTTTGCGGGCGCATTGACAATAATGACCGCCTGCGACAAAGATCCTACCCCCACGCCGGATGACGGACCGTTGACGGATTACTCGCATACCATTGTGTTCTATTCCACTATGGGTCAAACCCTTCGCGGAGTTTTGGAGCCCCTTATCGAAGATTTCGAGGCGGCTCACCCCGGCTGGAAAGTGGAACACAACTATTCGGCAGGCAATTATGACACCCTCAAGAACCTTATTACCAACGATTTGCGTACAGGTACTCAGCCCGACTTGGCATATTGCTATCCCGACCACGTTGCGTCCTACCTTGCAACGCGCAAAGTTGTAGATCTTTCCAAGTACCTTACCAGTTCCGAAGAACTGACGTTCAACGGCGTTACGGAACGTATCGGTTACACCGGCGACGAACTTGCGGATTTCTACGACATCTTTATGGAAGAAGGTCGTGCGGAAAACTACTTCGAATATGACCGCTACGGTTACAATGAAGAAAGCGTTCTTACAATGCCCTTCATCAAATCCACCGAGTTGCTGTACTACAACCAAGACGCACTGCTTGCGGCAGCCGATATGTTGCTTGCACAAAACAGAGCCGACGACGCCGCGTTGTTTGCAGAAATAAGCGACGGCAAAGCGGTTACCGCTAAACCCGCAGATACCTGGGACATCTTGTGGAAACAAGCCCCCATTCTTAAACAACTGTATCCCAACTGCACTCCGCTTGCTTACGACAGCGAAGACAACTGGTTTATTACTATGTGCCAACAAAACAATTGGGGCTACACCAGCATGAACGCGGGACATCACTATCTGTGGACGGAAAATAACGACGGTCTTGTCGCTTGGTTGACAGATCTCAAAGATAAAATCGACGCGGGTCTGTTTATGACCAGCACAACCTTGGACGCAACGGGCGAAACTTATACTTCCACCGTATTTACGCAAGGCGTAGGTAAGTTGGCAGATGGTACCAAAATTGACGGAGGTCAAGGGGGCGGCGCAATTTACTGCATAGGTTCTTCCGGCGGCGCTTCGTACCAATCCACACAAAACTTTACGGTACGTATCGCTCCCATTCCCGGTTCGGTAGTGGGCGGCAGAACAAATTATTCAGCAATTTCGCAAGGTCCTTCGTTTGTAATGTTCAGCGGCGGCAACAAGGTTACCAACGTTGAAGAAAAAGAAAAAATGACCTTCTTGTTTATGAAAACGTTGCTTGACGCAACCAGCCAGGTTCAGTTCTCTATGGCAAACGGTTATTGCCCGTCCAGAGCAAGTTGTTACGAAATCGAAGCGTTTGACGATTATCTCAACAATAACAACACCGTATCGCTTGCAGTTAAGACCGCCGGCGGTATGACAAGCAGATTCTTTACGTCTCCCGCGTTCGACGGTTCGTCCAACGCACGTGATGCTGTCGGCGCCGCTCTTGTAAGTATTCTCAGCGGAGCAAACGTAGAAACCGCACTTCGCAACGCGCTCAACGCTTGCGGCGGCAACAGCAATTAAACAAGTAAATATTTTACGGTGGCAAAATGAAAAAAACATTCAGCAAAATTTTAATTACGGTAATGGTGTTGGCGTTATGTTTGTCGCTGATGGTTGCTTGTCAACCCGACGATCCCACGCCTACGCCCAATCCCGTACCCGAAATTGCGGATAACAGCGAGCATTTCGACGAAATTACCCGCACGCTCAAACTTACCAAAGATTACGAAGGCAAGTCGTTCTTCGATGACGGTATAGGCGTAGCCACGCTAAACCGTGCCGTCGACGGCGACACTACCAGCGTAAAGTTGGTCGTCGACAAAAAAACCGTAAGCATTCGTTACGAACAGATCAACACTCCGGAATCTACCGGCGGTGTGGAAAAGTGGGGCAAAGCGGCTTCGCTGTACAACAAGGAAAAACTCGAAGGGGCGGATCTGATTGTTGTCGAAGCCACGAAAACTCCGCCCGCGCACGACAGTTACGGCACGCGTTATTTGGGTTATATCTGGTATCGCACCGCAGGCGAAACCGACCTTAAATTACTCAATCTCGAAATGGTCGAAAACGGCTTTTCGCCCAATAACGGTCAGGAAACCCCCGAATATCCGTACTATTCGTATTTCAAAAAAGCCAACGACTTTGCGCGCAGTATCAAGTTGCGTCTGTATTCCGATCTGGACGACCCGCTGTACGATCGTAACCCCAAGGTTACCACAATAAAGCATTTTTGCGAAAACATCGTCAACGGCGACGAAACAAACGACGGATTCAATCTGGAATATTACGACGCCGTGTTGGATTCGGGCAAAAAGGTCCAATTCGAAGGCTATCTTGTAAGCCTTAAAATATCCGACTCCGGCACTCACACGTTTGTTGCCGCGCAATACGACGAAGAAACGGGCAAAGTGTACTACATCAACATTTACGCCGCGTATTCTTCCAGCGCCGCGTCGCGTATGAACGTGGGCGACAAGTACAAGATCGTGGGCGTGGTGCAGTATTACTACGGCACTTGGCAAGTTTCGGGTATTATTTACAACGCCATGCGCGACGGGTTGGATATCACCTATCTCAATCAATCAAGTTACTACCTTATGTTCAACTCGCAGGAACCCAACAGTTCGTACGACCAGTATGGCAAAAACCTGTACAGCGACGTAACGGTAACCGAAGTATCGCGTCAAGGCAACGTTCTTACCGTAACGGGTACCGCCAACAAAGTAGACGGCGGCAAGTTCAACGGCGAAGAGGCCGAGTTTACCTTTACTATCCCCGTAACGGATAGTTACAACGACGCAATCAAGGTAGGCAGCGTAATATCTCTTACCGGTTTGCAACAAGTAAAAAATTCCGGACAAATCACAGTGTTATCCTATTCTGACATAACCATCAGATAGTTTACAAAATCTTATAAGGAGAAAAACAATGAAAAAATCTATCAAATTGACGGTAGTTGCAATGCTTTTGGTAGTTTGCTTTGCCTTTACCTTTGTGTTGGGCGCCTGCGAAAAGGTTTCGCCCGAACTCGAAGAAGCGCTGCAACTGATCATTATTCCGCAATCCAACGGCGCACAGAGCAAACCCTTTACTCTGCCCAAGGATGCCGGCAATTACAAGGGACAGGTAACCTGGACGTCGTCCAACACCGACGCTCTTGAACTTACCGAGCAGGAAGATTCCTTCCTTGCCACCCCCAAACCCGGCGACCAACCCGTAACCGTAACCGTTACGGCTCATCTCGGCAAGGCTAAGCGCGATTTCGAAATAACTGTCAGCGGTGTTGACATTTATTCGTTTATCGATTCGTTCCAGTTTGCTCAATTGCAAAAAATCGTTTCCGACAACTTCGATCTGCCCACTTCGGTGCAGTACGAAGGCAAAACCGCAACCATTTCCTGGTCGGTAAAGGAAGCGGACAGCGGCAACGGCGTTATCAAAGTTGAAGGTAACAAAGTTATCGTAGACCAACTCAAACTTACAAACGAAAGCGTTCGCGTACAACTTACCGCAACGTTTACGTATGGTAGCACTTCCGAATCCGCAACTTACGCGTTTTACGCTCGCAAGAGTTTGGATTACGCTTACGCAACGTCCAAGTGGTATGCCACAACCGGCGAAAAGATCGACGTCAGCGGTTATCTGTTGGCTTTGGGTCAAATCTATTACTACGCCAGCGGCGACTTCGGCAATGTGGCGGTTTACGTAATAGACGAATCGTTTACGTACAGTTACTATTTTTACAAAATCAACTTCAACGAAGAAGATCTTGACAAACTTAAACCCGGCGTTCACGTCAAGGTAGAAGCGGCACAACTCGCTCCCTACAACGGACTGCTCGAAGGTAACAACGGTACTCTTACCGTAGACGACGAAGATCCTATCGATGTAGAAGATTACATCTACACTCAATTCGAAGACGACCTTATCGGTAACGTTCCCGAATTGCCGTATCACACCGGCGGACTTGTAAAACTTTCCAATTGGAAGGTAGACAGCGTTTCCGCTAATGTAAGCGGCAAATCCGGCACTATTGCAACTCTCTCCAAGGGTAGTGCAAAAGTTACTATCGGATACAACAACGCTATGGAAGGCTCTTACAAGAGTACGGACGCCGAAGGACAGGACGAAGTTGCCACCGCATTGATCAACAAAGTTAAGGGTCTGCAAGTAGGCAGTTACGTAACCGTTACGGGTATTATGTCCTATTTCAATGGATGGCAGATTTTGCCGCGTAGCGCAGGCGACGTGGTTGAAGGCACCGAACAGGCTGCAAGCACCAACGGTACAACAGCCAAGGCGGCGATCGACGACGTAATGCCCAAGATCGAAGCGCTCAACCCCGGCGTATTTGCGGCACCCGCAACGCTCGAATTGCCCACAAGCAGCGGCAGCGTAGCGGTATCTTACCGTGTATGCGGCGTGTCCAAATCTGTCGCACTCGACGGTAACAAACTTGTTATCACTCCCGCCGAAGCGGCAGAAGACACCGGCGTGGAAGTTATCTTTACGGTAGGCACTTACACAACGCACACTTACTTTACGGTTTCCGCGCAAACTCTTGACGACGCAGCGATCGTAGCGGAAGTAAAAGCGTCTATCGACAGCGAACTGAAAAAGGACTATACGTCCGCCGCAACTGTAGAATTGCCGGTAGAAACCGCATATCCCGGCGTTACGGTAACTTGGGCTATCAAGGATACTTGCGCATGGGCGTCGCTTAGCGGCAGCACGCTTACCCTTACCCAACCCGAAACAGCGGGCACGGTAACATTGGTTGCTACAATCAAACTCAATTCCGTAACAGACACCAAGGAAGTTGTGTTTAGCATGGCAGCGGCTGTTAAGGGTGTTCTTGCAAGATTCGATTTGGGCGAAGACGGCGAAGAAGGCCATTACGACGGATCGGGTGCTCCCGACGGTGAATCGCTCGTGTTCGAAAGCGGCAATTACACTTTGTCTTTTGACAAATGTCAAAAAGTTTACAAAGACGCTCGCGACGAAAAAGGTAACGGCGCTCTCAAATTGGGTACAAGTGATAAAGCGGCAAGTTTCTCGATTACTGTCGGCGACGATGTAAAAGCGGTTAGATTCTATATAGCTAAATACAAGACCTATGATTCGTATATCAAGATCAACGGTACGCAATACGAACTTACCAAGAACTCCAACGACGGCGAATATGATGTGATCGTTATCGACACTTCGACGAATAAGACCATCACTTTCGAAACATTCGATATAGATCCAACGGCCAAATATCATTCCGTACGTTGCATGATCAACACGATCGAGTTCCTGTCGGAACTTCCCGCTTAATTGCAAACGGCGTGCTACAATTGGTTGACGTGATTTAACAGCCGAACTTGCGGCGACAACGCAATTCAACTTACACTGATAACGGCTTCGGATTTTTCCGAAGCCGTTATTTTGTCTCTCTTCACGCACACGTGGTAGGTTTATCTTGCAATTTACACCGATGTGTGGTATATTTATCTTGTTTTAGAGTAAAGGGTTCTATGCAGTTATATTACAACGCTACCGACGTCGTAAAATATTTTTCGGCGTTGTACGGCAAATCGCATTACGATCAATATTTGCGTTACAATCGGGTATTAAGCGCTTTTGCGCGCATTTTCGGCGGCAGCGGTGCATATTTGTGCAGCGTAAGCGGGCGCGTGGAACTTATCGGCAATCACACCGACCACAACGGCGGCAGAGTGCTCGGTTGCGCAATAGATTTGGACGTGGTTGCGGCGTTTCGTCCCAACGGCGGCAACGTCATCAACGTGGAAGGTCGCGGGCGTAACAAAATATCGGTCGATCTGCCCGCCCCCGCCAAAATATGCGGCAGTGCGGGCTTGGTGCGGGGCGTTGCGGAGTATTTGGCGTCCTGCGGTTACGTTGTGGGCGGCTTTGACGCTTACACCGATTCTACCGTAATGGGCGGTGCGGGCATTTCGTCCAGTGCCGCGTTTGAAACCGCAATTGCCGCCATTATCAACAACTGTTTCAACAACGGCAACATTCCCTACGACGTTATTGCGCGTGCGGGACAGTACGCCGAAAACAAATATTTCAACAAGCCGTGCGGACTGTTGGATCAAAGCGTGGTCGCCTTGGGCGGCGCGGTCGCTCTCGACTTTGCCGACGGCATTGCTTGCACCCGCCTTGACGTTGCCCATTGCCCCGTGCAACTTGTGCTTGTGGATACGGGCGTAAGCCACTCCGACTTGTCGCCGCTGTATGCCGCCATTCCGAGCGAAATGTTTGCCGTGGCGCAGTATTTTGGGTGCAAGCGCTTGATAGAAGTGGACGAACGGGCGTTTGCGCGCAGTTACGACGACGTTGCGCGCGTTGTCGGCGAGCGTGCGGCGCTTAGAGCCAAGCACTTTTTTGAAGAAAACCGTCGCGTAGACCAAGCGCAAGCGGCATTGCTTTCGGGCGACGCCCCCGCCTTGATTGCCGCCGTAAACGCGTCCGGCGACAGCAGTTTGTACCAATTGCAAAATTGTTCCGTTTCGCCGTCGGATACGGCAATAGCCGATATTATCGCGGCGGCTCGCGCCATATGTCCCTGCGGAGCGCGCGTACACGGCGGCGGTTTTGCGGGAACGGTGCTGTGCGTAGTGCCTAACGAACATTCGGCGTATTTTACCGAGCGCGCGGCGCAATTGTTCGGGCGCGAGCGCGTGTATCCGCTGCGTTTGCGTACCGCGGGCGCAACTGTGCTGTAATTTGATTTTGCCAATCTTTGTCAAGCAAGTTCCGCCTGTGCGGAACTTTTTTTTGCGCTTATTAACGTTTTTTATAATTTTGCATTTAATATAATTTTTTTAGCCATTTCATATTAACTATGCGCAAGTTTTACCGCGCATTTAACATTATTTATGCGGAGTTATTTATTTTTTGTATTTAATATTATTTTTCTTTTGCATTTTACCATCTGTTTTATGCCGCTTTACATTTCACATTTCTATGCGCAACGCTTATTACATTACATTTAATAACATCTTTCTTGCCATTTTGCTTTTAATATCGCCTGCGCGGAACTTTTTTGTCGTTTTTTGTCGAAAATGTCATCAAAATGTCGCAAAAATGAAAATAGTTATTGTCAAAAAACTTTTTGTTTAGCATTAGTAAAAAAAGTTTAGTAAAAATAATAAAAACGTTTGACATTACTTAATGCCTTGTATATACTGTATACGTTGCCTAAGGCACAAATATTTTTATCGTATATGCGCAACTTTCTTAACGTTGTTGCGCGCCGTGAAATGCGGCAGTACCGTAAATAATGTTTTGTTTGCCTAAGGTAATTTTTTTTGCAAGCCGCTGTCGGCAGCGTTGCGTGTTTGCGGCGCCTTGTGCGTTTTGCCTTTGGGCAGGGCGCGGGCGTTTGCGCCTACTCGGTTGGCGGCGTAGTGCAAGCGGCGCTGCGTTGTGCAATTACGCAATGTGTGCGCCGTGCGGTATGGTTTATTGTAAATAACGTTTGCGCGTTGGGCTTATGTTGCCGCAAGTATGCGGTATACGATTGACGGCGCAAGCGGTGGGAGAGTGAGTTTTATGATAGAGATCGGCAAAAAAATAAAGCAGTACCGATTGCAACTCGATCTTACGCAGGAAGAATTGGCATTGCGCACCGAGTTGACCAAAGGGTACATTTCGCAATTGGAAAACGACCTGTGTTCGCCGTCGATAGCCACCTTGCAGGACATTCTCAACGTGTTGGGGGTAAGTTTGCAGGATTTCTTTACCGAGCCGCAGGCAGAGCAGGTGGTGTACACCGCAAGCGACTATTTTGTATCGAAAAACGGCGACGGCAACAACACCTGGCTTATTCCCAATTCGCAGGTAAAGCAAATGGAACCGATAATTCTCACCTTGCCCAAGGGCGGCAGCAGCGAAGAGCGCTATCCCTTCGAAGGCGAAGAATTCGGCTATGTGTTGCAGGGCGAAGTGGAAATTGTAACCTTGCAGGAACGTTACAGGCTAAAACAGGGCGAATCCTTTTCCATCGACGGAAAAAAACAGCACACAATAAAAAATTTACAAAAAGGCGAAAGCAAAGTTTTGTGGGTAACCACCCCGTCTAACTTTTAGGAGGAAACAATGGACGACAAAATCATCGAGATCAAGAACGTAAACAAATCGTACAGCGACAAACCCGTGGTAAAAAATTTGTCGCTTACCATCAAGCGCGGCGAGTTTGTAACCTTGCTGGGTCCTTCCGGTTGCGGCAAAACCACAACGTTGCGTATGATTGCCGGTTTTGAACAGCCCACCGACGGCAAAATTTACTTCAACGGCACGGATATTACTCAATTGCCGCCGCACAAGCGCAATATCAACACGGTTTTTCAGCGCTATGCCCTGTTTCCTCATCTCAACGTATTCGGCAACATCGCGTTCGGGCTCAAAATGAAGTACGTGCCGGACGGCGAACCGAAAACCGACTCCAAGGGCAACCAAGTGCAAAAAATGCGCCGTCTTACCAAGGCGGAAATAACCGAAAAAGTAAACAACGCGCTCAAAATGGTAGATTTGGAAGATTACGGACATCGTTCGGTCAACTCGCTTAGCGGCGGTCAGCAACAGCGCGTTGCCATTGCCCGCGCATTGGTAAACGAGCCTCAGGTATTGTTGTTGGACGAGCCGTTGGGCGCGCTGGACCTTAAAATGCGCAAGGATATGCAATTGGAACTGATGGCTATGCACAAGCAATTGGGCATTACTTTTGTGTACGTAACGCACGATCAGGAAGAAGCGCTTACGATGTCCGACACCATCGTGGTAATGAAGGACGGCGAAATTCAGCAAATAGGCACCCCCAACAAGGTGTACGACGAGCCTGCAAATGCGTTTGTAGCCGACTTTATTGGCGAATCGAACATTCTGTCGGGCACTATGGTAAAGGATTGCTGCGTCGAAATAGACGGGCACCGCTTTGAGTGCGTTGACAAGGGCTTCAAGTTTAACGAGCCTATCGACGTAATTATTCGTCCCGAGGACATCAAGATTGTACCCGCGGACGGCGCCGATTGCCTTATTACCGCCAAGGTGCTTTCCTGCGTGTTTAAGGGCGACCACTATCAGGTAACCGCCCTTACCGACGGCGAAGAACACAACGAAATTATCATTCACGACAACGTAGAAGTGCAAACGGGCGACGCGATCGGGCTGTACATCAAGCCTTTCGACTTCCACATTATGCACAAGTCGCGCCTTATCAACACAATTGAGGGCGAAATGTACGCGCCGCACACGGTGGAATTTTGCGAAGGTCGTTTTGAATGTACAAGCGACCTGCCCGAAGGCACCAAGGTAAGCGTAAAGGTGGATTTCGACGACGTGGAACTTACCGACGACGAAGAAGACGGCACAATCGGCGCCACGGTAATTTCGGCAATATACAAGGGCAGTTATTGGCAATATATAGTGCGTTCGGACGACTATTACGACTTTTTTGTGGACAACGACTACGAGTGGAGCATAGGCGACCGCGTAGGCATACGTATTGCCCCCGACAAAATTATTGTCGAGGAGGTGCCCGATGAACAAGAGTAAATTCAAGTTTCGCTTTACGCGCCGCGCGTTTGCCTACCCCTATATGGCGTTTTTGCTTTTGTTTGTGGTGGTGCCGCTGGTAATTATACTTATCAACGCGTTTTTGGACGAAGGCAAACTTACTTTTGCCAACTTTGCGGAGTTCTTTTCCAATGCCGGCGGCGGGCTTACGGTATTGGGCAATTCGCTCATTATCGGGTTGGTAACCACGCTCATTTGCTTGGCGATCGGGTATCCGTGCGCGTATTTGCTTGCCAAATATCACGCGTCCAACCGCGTGTTGGTGTTGCTGTTTATACTGCCGATGTGGGTAAACTTTCTTATCCGCACGCTGTCTACCAAGGCGATATTTATGTCGTTGAACGTCGAGTTGGGTATGGGCACGGTGCTGTTCGGCATGGTGTACAACTATTTGCCGTATATGATATTGCCGTTGCACACAACATTGGTATCTATCGACCACAGTTACATCGAAGCGGCGGAAGATCTTGGCGCGGACCGCTTGTCCGTATTGCTCAAAGCGGTAATTCCGCTGTCCGTTCCCGGTATAGTAAGCGGCATTACAATGACGTTTATTCCCGCAATATCCACGTTTGCCATTTCCGAAATACTCAGCGGCAGCAAAATTTACCTGTTCGGCGACGCAATAAATATGCACTTTGCCAAAACAACCAACAGTTTGGGCGTGGGCAGCGTAATGAGTTTGGTAATGCTGGTGTTGGTAATTGTCGCTAACGTAATAGTAAATCTTACAAACAAGGAAGAGGAGGTAAACAGCGTATTATGAAAAAAGGCAATTTAATGCGCCGCATTTGCGCCGACGGCTATCTCGGCTTGGTGTTGGCTCTGCTGTATTTACCCATATTTCTTATTATAATTTTCAGTTTTTCGGGGACAAGCAACTTCCGTTTTCCCGACGGCTTTACGTTCGATTCGTACAAGGCGCTGTTCGACAGCGAACAGAGCGCAGGGTTGCTTTCCGCGCTTAAATATACCGCAATATTGGCGGTATCTGCCAGCGTAATAAGCACAATATTGGGCGCGTTTAGTACCATTGGCATATTTTACCTTAACAAACGCGTAAAAAAGGCGGTTCTTACAGTAAACCAACTGCCTATGATCAACAGCGAAATTGTAATGGCGGTATCGCTGATGATGTTTTTTGCGTTGCTTCAATTCATTTTTCCGCAGGGTATGACGCGCCTGATAATAAGCCACGTTGCCTTTTGTACGCCGTACGTTGTGCTGTCCATTTTGCCCCGTTTGCAAAAAATGGACCCCAATATGTACGAAGCGGCGCTGGATCTGGGTTCGAGCCCCTTCGGCGCAATGATCAAAGTGGTATTTCCGTATATTATGCCCGGCATAGTAAGCGGTTTTGCAATGGCGTTTACGCTGTCGTTGGACGACTTTATCATTACGCAGTTCAACAAGGGCGATACGGGCATCGAAACGCTGTCTACGTACATTTACGAAGACGCGCGCGTAAAAAGTCTGGAACCGTTTTGGTTTGCGGTATTCAGCATCTTTTCGGTTGTGATGTTTACTTTGCTGCTGCTTATCAACATCAAAAAATCCGGCAATAAGGAGGCAAAGGTAAAACAATGAAAAAATATGTTTCCGTAATTGCCGTAATTATGCTGTGCGTTTTTGTGGCGATGGGCGTTGCGGCTTGCACACCCGATACCGTGCCCGTAGACGAATTGGTAGTGTACAATTGGGCGGACTACATTTACGACTACGAAGATGACTTCAAAGAATATTACAAGGATATTACAGGCAGAGAGATAAATGTTACCTACGTAACTTTCGACACCAACGAAACAATGCTTACCAAGTTGGTAAACGGCGACGCCAAAGTAGACGTTGTATGTCCCAGCGAGTACGCTATACAAAAGTTGCTCGAAAGCGACAGTTTGGTAAAACTCGATTACTTTGACGAAGCCGCTTACACAAACAATATGACGATAAACGACAAGTACACGCACAACAGCGGCAACGTAGACGCGCACATTCTCGACAAGGTAGACGCAACTTTCGGCAATATCGTTACCAACAGCGGTCAAACGGTAAAAATGTCCGACTATTTTGTTCCCTATATGTACGGCACGTTGGGTATTTTGTACAACAAGTACGAGTTTATCGCAAACAACATTTACGACGAGCAAATACTCAACAAAGCCAATTGGGGCATACTGTTCAACGACGACGGCAGCGGAAATATACTTTCCGAGGCGCTTACGGGCAACATTTTGATGAAGGACAGTATTCGCGACACCTACGCAGCAACTGTATTTTACCTTAAAGAGCGCGGTTTGTTGGACGGCAAGTCCACCCCGGACGGCGTTAAGTACACAGATCTCAGCGCAAATCAACTTATCAATCAAGTTGACGATACAATTTTGGACTTGTGCCGCGAAGTGCTCACAGATCAAAAAAGTCAACTGTTCGGTTACGAAGTGGACTTCGGCAAGGACGACCTGTTGCAGGGCAACGCCTTTGTAGACCTTGCTTGGAGCGGCGACGCGTTGTACGCCGTGGAAGAAAGTTGGAACGACGATTTGGGCGAAGAAGGCGACTACGAACTTGCGTATTACGTACCCAACGGAGCAGGTAATATCTGGTTTGACGGTTGGGTAGTGCCCGATTGTTGCAATCCCGACCATATGAACGCCATCAAGTTGTTTATCAACTTTCTCAATCAGCCGCGCGTAGCCGCCGAAAATATGTTGGAAATCGGTTACACTTCGGCTTTGGATCCGCAAGCGGTTATGGACGACATCGAAGCGCGCAGAGCGCTTGCCGAAGGCTATGCCGTGTACGCGCCCGAACTGTGGGACGACAACGACAACAAAAACCCGATAAGCGCCGACGACTGCGACTACGACAGTTGGGACGAATTCGAAGAATATTTCTTTGCCTATTGCGACGAAATAGACGGCTGCAATTGGCGCTATCCCTTCCTTACCGAGCAAGACGGCAATTACAACCGCGCCTTGGACACCTTGGGTGTAATGCGCGATTTCGGCGACAAAAATCACGACGTGGTTACAATGTGGAACTATGCGCGCTCGGCGGGCGTTTCCGCATTGCCCCTGCTGGGTTGGACGGCGCTGGGCGTTGTGGCTATTGCGCTGATAGTTGCGGCGGCGGTGGGCGTCAAGGCAATCCGCCGCAAGCGCGTAGTAATTCGTTCGGACGACAAATAAATTTGCAATTGTTTCAGGCGCAGGTGCGCAGTGTTGTGCTGTGGCATTGCCGCATTTTACGCGCCGCCGCGCATTGACGTTTGCACGCTTTAACTTACAAGGAAGCAACGACCCGTTGCTTCCTTTTTTGCGCTTTTACCGCGGCGCGGCAATGGTGCAGGCATTTATCGGCAGTTTGCACGGGCAAGTATAACTGTTTGTATGTGATTGTTTCCGCGCGTATCGGCGCTTGTAAACGTTTGATATTTTTTTTGTTAAAAATATTTTTTCGGCTTTTGCGGGCGATTTTTGTCGAAAAAATCGGCTTAATACGCCCGTTCCGCAACTATGTGGGCAAAAACACCGTCAATTGCCTTGTGCAAATTGCGTTATTGTGGTACAATATACAAGTAAAAGTGTTTGTATGCACTTTTGCAGACACAAATATAATCCAAAAAACAGCGTGTTTTTACAAGGAAACAATGAAAATATTACCCAACCCGCAACAATCGGAAAACATTTCCGGTAATTTCGAAATAGATAGTAATACCAAAATTTACAGCGACAGTCAGTTTGTCGAGCAGGCGCAGCGCTTTGCCGATTTGGTATTTGCCTGCTGTGAATTTCGCTTGCAGTTTACCGACGTAATAGAAGAAGCGCACATAATTTTCAACTTCGGCGAGCAGTTTGACAAGGAAGAATACGTAATTATGATAGCGCAAGGCGTGGCAACCGTTACAAGTTCCACAAACGAAGGCTGTTTTTATGCGGTGGAATCCTTGCGGCAAATTTTCAATCTGGACATTCCGCAAACCACCGTTCAATGCGCCAATTGCTATGTCGAGGACCGTCCCAAATACGGTTATCGCGGGCTGTTGTTGGACGTGTGCAGGCATTTCTTCGACGTAGATACCGTCAAGCAAATAATCGACCTTATGTCGCAGGTAAAGTTGAACAAACTGCACTTGCATTTGTCGGACGATCAAGGTTTTCGCGTGCAAATAGACAAATATCCCCTGCTTACCGAAATAGGCAGCGTGCGTTACGGCACCGAAGTTGTGCAGGACGGCAAGCGTTTTGTGGACGAGTGCGAATACGGCGGCTACTACACCAAGGACGACATTGCCGAATTGGTGCGTTATGCCGAAGCGCACAACGTGGACATAATTCCCGAAATAGACGTTCCGGGGCATTTTGTGGCGGCGTTGGCGGCGTATCCGCAGTTCAGTTGCACTCAGCAGGTGGCGGAAGTGCGCAAAACCTGGGGCATATCCAAGGATATTTTGTGCGCCGGTAACGACGGCAGTTTGGCGTTTGTTTGCGACATTTTGGACGAAATTTGCGCAATGTTCCCGTCGCAGTACGTGCATTTGGGCGGCGACGAAGCGCCCAAGGACAGATGGTGCAACTGCAAACTCTGCCGCGAAAAGATGGCGGATCTCAAACTGAACGACTACGACGAACTTCAAACGTATTTTGTAGAGCAGTTGCGCAAATATCTGGAACAAAAAGGTAAAACGGTAATTTGCTTTAACGACGGCATTACGGGCAGCACGTCGGACGCGGTAATCAGTCAGGTGTGGAAACCCGCTTCGCGCAGACGTTCGGCACGTCAGGCAAATCAGGGCAGAAAAATTATTTTGTCGCCCTATTTCAGTTGTTATTTCGACATGCCCTATGCGCTTGTGCCGCTTAACAAAACGCTTTGGCTCAACCCGACAAAGGGCGTTCACATATCCGCGCAGGACAACATTATGGGTGTAGAAGGCTGTATGTGGACGGAATATGTGGCGGACAGGGACAAATTGTTCTTCAATTTGCTGCCGCGTTTGGACGCATTGGCGGAATGTGCCTGGGGACACCCCAAAAACAACTTTAACAAACGCGTCAAACGGCGTTTTGCCCTGTACGACAGGCTTAACTTGCGTTACAATGCCAAGGCATTAAACCCCACAGTGTGGGGCAGAGTAAGCACGATAAAAAGGTTTTTCCGCAAGGACGCCAATGTGGAACTTAACGCCGACAAAAAGACGAAAGAATAGGAGTACGTTATGAAAAAAATTGCGGTTTTAACAAGCGGCGGCGATTCGCAAGGTATGAATGCCGCGATATACGCCACGGTAAATTACGGTTTAAGCAACGGTTTGGATGTGTACGGTATAGCGGACGGCTATCAGGGTTTGATCGACGGCAACGTAATACATTACACTCGTCCGATAGGCAACATTTCGCATTTGGGCGGCACAGTGCTGGGCACGGCGCGCTGTCCCGATATGCGCACGACGCAAGGTCAGCAAAAAGCCGTACAAACATTGCGTACGCACGGCATCGAGGGCTTGGTGGTAATAGGCGGCGACGGCAGTTTTAACGGCGCCAAAGTGCTGTCCACGCAGTACGGAATCAAAACGGTGGGCATTCCCGGCACTATCGACAACGACCTTGCCTATACCGACTTTACGTTGGGCTTCGACAGCGCAACCGCGGTTGTTGCGGACGCCGTAAACCAACTGCGCGACACAATGAGTTGCAACAAGCGCACCTGCGTTGTGGAAGTTATGGGGCGCGATTGCGGCGACATCGCACTGTACGCGGGCATAGCGTGCGGCGCGGACGTGATACTTGTGCCGGAAGTGGGGTTTGACGCCGACAAAGTGGTAGCCCGTTTGCAGCACAACGCGCAATGCGGCAAGTTCGACAATATAATTATCGTTGCCGAAGGCATACGCTCGGACGGCACGTTGGACAAGGGACACGAAGCCGACAAAGTAATGGCGGCAATAGTGGACAAAATGCCCGACATCAACATTCGCACAATGGTGCTGGGACACTTGCAACGCAGCGGCAACGCCACCTTGCAGGACCGTTTGCTGGGCATAAA
This sequence comes from uncultured Clostridia bacterium, assembly GCA_947629985.1. Taxonomy (GTDB): domain Bacteria; phylum Bacillota; class Clostridia; order Christensenellales; family CAG-314; genus Fimimonas. The sequence goes on from CANRFV010000006.1 coordinate 78,285, forward strand.
TATGGGCATACACGCCGTAGAATGTCTTGTAAGCGGCAAAACCGACCGCGTAATAGGCGTGCGCAACAACCAAATAATAGACGAAGATATAGTAGAAGCGCTTGCCAAAACCAAACGTTTCAACGACAAACTGTACGCTCAGGCGCAAGCGCTTACCGCTTTTTAAGGGCGCTGCGGACGGCAATTTTGTTGCGGCGGCACTCGGGCAGTTTGTACAATTCCGCTGCTTGATTGCGTTTTTCGCGGCGCGATTGACGTTTTGTCGTTGCGGAAAACTTGCTTAACAATATCACATAGCGTAAAAACGGGCACGGCAACATATTGTCGTGCTTTTTCGCAGTCTTTTTGCGTGTCGTTTGATGTTTTACGGTGTAATTGACGCCTTTTGTCGTTGCGGAAAACTTGCTTAACAATATCACATAGCGTAATAACGTGCACGGCAACATATTGTCGTGCTTTTTCGCAGTCTTTTTGCGTGTCGTTTGATGTTTTACCCGGGTTTGCAATTTGCAATCGGTCGGTTGTAATCTGATACACGGTGCGGCGCCGCCTGTCGCTGTATGTTCGGGTGTAAAAATATGCGCAAAACAGTTGCATTTAATGCGCCGGGGTGTTACAATAATACCGTCGAAAGACAAATAACAATATTATTCTTTGGGGCGTGGTGCAATTCCACACCGATAGTACAGCCTATGAACGCAACTTAACGGTTGCGCCGATCGGGTGAAACTCCCGAGCCGACGGTATAGTCCGGATGAGAAAAGAATCAGCAATATTTTCAATAATGGAAATTGGTCAGCCCCCGAAGCGTTACGTCGGGGGTTTTCTTTGTTCAAAGCGCGTTTCAAAGGCAATTCGGAGGTATTTTTATGTTTAATGTACTTTTGGGTGCCGACACACTCAATTCCACTGCTCGCACGCTGTTGTATTGCGCGTTGGGTATACTCGGCGCACTTGCGATAGTTGTTGCGGTGTACTTTATCGTACGTCATTACAAAGCCAAACAGCCGCGTATCAATGTAAAACGTACGCCAAAGCAAACGGCGTTCAAGTCCCTCATATACTTGTTGCACGTCAGTTTGTTTTCCGCAATTGCGGTAGTGTTGCTTTACTTGGAGTTTCCGTTGTTCCCTGCGGTGTCCCATCTAAAAATGAACTTTTCCGACGCGCCCTGCTTGCTTGCGGCATTTATGTACGGACCGATTACGGGCGTAGTGGTCAATTTTTTCAAAGTGGGCGTGTGCCTGTTGCTAAGGGGCACAAGTACGGGCTATGTGGGCGATTTGTCCAACCTGATCAGCGGTACGCTGTATGCGTTTGCGGCGGGCGGCATTTACTTGCTAAGGCGCACAAAGGGCGGCGCGGTACTTTCTCTCGGAGTTAGCAGCGCGATCTTCTGCGTGGCGATGTGGTTTTGCAATCAATGGTTTTTGCTGCCTTTCTATGGCATTACCGATCACGCCACGATGATGCCTATGTTGTGGTGGACGTTGCTGTTTAACGTTATAAAGACGGTTTTAACGTCGCTTATTACATTTTTTGTATACAAACCGTTGTCTCGCGCGTTGCATTGGGATTTCGGCAAAAAACAAAAGGTTGCCGTGCCTGCTGCAGACGGCGCAAGCGCCCCCGTTGTAACTGCAACTGACGGCGCAAACGTTCAATTGTCGTCTGTCGGCGGCGATACAAGCGTCCTTTGTGCCCACAACGACGACGGTACGGGCGCACAATCGGGCGATGACGGCGGCTGCGATATAGACAACGCCGCGCCGAGCGACAGTGCCGACGACAGCCGTCGCATATAACAACGTTTTATTTGCACAATACAATCTTCTGTTTGCCGCATTTGCAACCGCATTTGCGGCAAATTTTGCAATTGGACAACACTGCCGTTACCTTAAAACAGTGCTTAGCACAATAGTCAAGTGTTGACACGCGTCTGATTAGCTGAACTCAATCATAAATAAATAATTTGCTTTACTTATTGCGCTTAATTAACTAAAAGGGGCAAAGCGGTTATATCTGATTAAAAGATTGTCGTAGTTGCGGCAATCTTTTTTGTGGTTTGGGACGGGCTGAGACAGGCGTATGTACTTTTTGTGCGCGGCAGTCGCTATCCCTTGCCAATCGCGCAAATGTGTATTATAATATAATTACACAAGGGGACAAGCAATGGTCATTTGTCAACAAATTACTCATTCGGCGCAACAAACTCAGCAATTTGCACAACAATTTGCGCAAACTTTGCACGGGGGCGACGTAATATTGCTAAAAGGCGATTTGGGCGCGGGCAAAACGCACTTTGCCAAGGGATTGGCGGCAGGTTTGGGCGTGGACGACACCGTTACAAGCCCTACGTTTGCGTTGCACAACAGTTATCAAGGCAGGCTTACGTTCAATCACTTCGATTTTTACCGCATAGACAGCAGCGAAGAAGTCGAGTTGTTGGGTCTTGACGAGTTTTTTTACGATCGCAACGCTGTGTGCGCAATCGAGTGGAGCGAGCGCGTGGCGGATCTGTTGCCACAACACGCAATTACCGTTACGATAGACAAATTGGATGGCGACGGCAGGCAAATAACCGTCGAACGCAACTGAAATATGAACATACTTTACATAGACACAACAACGCCCGATTTGATAGCGGCGGTAATACGCGACGGCAGCGTAACAGACGTAACCGAGCGCGCGGCAGGCGTACATCACAGCGAGCGGCTGTGCGGCGCCGTGGCGCAAGCGTTAAAATGCGCGCAAATAACCTTTGCCGATCTGGACGCGTACGCTTGCGCGATCGGTCCGGGCAGTTTTACGGGTATTCGCATAGGGATTTCCACCGTAAAGGGGTATTGCGCCGCGGTAAAACGCCCGTATATCGCCGTCAATTGTTTGCAGGCGATAGCGATTTCGCGTCGGTGCGGTAGCACGGGCAAGGCAGTAATAGACGCCGGCAACGGATACTATTTTGCCGATTACAACAGCGGCATTGCCCCCTGTCTTGTGCAGTACGGCGATGACAGGGCAACGGGCGCGGGCAGTGCAAGCGGCGCGGCAGATTACTTTGACGGCGCTGTAGAACTTGTGCGCGCACAATTTGCCGCAGGCAGTTTCGATACCGAACTAAAACCGATGTATATCAGGCGCAGTCAGGCGGAGGACAACTTGCATGGTAACTAAAACGGAATTTTCAATGCAAAATGTGTTTCAACTTGCCAACATCGAAAAGGCGTGTTTCGGCAAAGACGCCTGGACGATAAACAATCTGGTAAGCGAGTTTCACAACGAATTTTCGCATTTCTTTTCGTATTGGGACGGCGACAAAATAGTGGGGTACGCGTGCGTGCGCATTATGTACGAAGAGGCGCAAATCTGCAACGTGGCGGTTTTGCCGCAGTACAGGCGCAGGGGAATTGCCACGCAGTTGCTAAGCGCCGTTGGCGATTTTGCCAAGGACTGCGGTTGCGAGCGGTGCGAACTCGAAGTAAACACAGCCAACACGCCCGCCGTGCAACTTTATGCCAAATGCAACTATGCGGTAGAAGGCACGCGCGTCAATTTTTATCGCAAAAGTCGTTACCCTTCGCGCGACGCGTATACAATGGTATTGCGCCTGTCCGACGAACCTGCCGAGCAGTAGTGCGTCGTAATAGTACCAACAGCCGTCTGATAAACCCGAGCATGGATTGTTAAACGAGGTGGCGTTTTGTAAATTTTTTCGGTATATACGCCGTCTATCAGACAGTTACAACGCCGCGCCGTTTTGCGTGATCGCGCTTGATTTTGCGCCGCAATAATGACAATCGCGCAGGGACGATTTGTCTGTTTTCAAACAGTTTACGCCGACAAAACGTAATTTCGGTATTCGCTCGCGTTGCGGAGTTTAATAAATTCCCGGCGGAATTCCCCTTATATCAGGTGCAACGAACAAGCGCACAAGGACACTTGTTTTTCGTTTATTTACTCGCAAAATGACGCCTTGCTTTTTGTTTATTTACTCACAAACAGTTAATATACAACATATCGATGCGTTCTGTGCAGAACGCATTTTTTTGCAACTATAACTTGTTTTTGCGCCGATAGGAGGCATTTTACTGTTTTTTTCTTGCTATCAATACGCGCCGCGGCGGTGCAATATCGCTGTGGTTTGCCGCTATGCACCGGGTAAAACCGTGATTTTATATCGATTACTATACAAACCGCCGAAATGTATAATACTATGTTACGCATAGTATGTATATTTTACACTTTTCGGGCGATATTTGCCCAAGTTTTGCGCTTTGATACACAATCTGTAAAATTCTGTCATACAATACATCGTGAAAAAGCACTTTTTTGCGCGCCGCCGTACAAGTTGCAACGACGATCCTGTCGGTTGTCCCGATATGTATGCAAGTAGGGTAGGCGACGGTTACCCGATAGTTTATCTGCACGGTTGGGGGTGCGACGGCGGTATTTTTGCGCCCGTCGTAAAACTTTTGCCCGATTACGCCAATATTGTTTTCGATTTGAGCGGCTTCGGCAACAGTTCTCCGCCGCCTGCAAGCGGTTGGGGTGTAACCGACTACGCTCAGTGCCTGTATGCCGCGGTGCGTCGTTTGCAATTGCAACGTTTTACCATTGTGGCGCACAGTTTCGGTTGCCGCGTCGCAATGGTATTTGCCGCAACTTATCCGCAATATGTGGACGGAATGATTTTTGTAGCGCCTGCGGGGTTGCGCAAATTTTCCCTTACAAGGCAGTGCAAGGTGCTGTTGTACAAAGTACGCAAGCGTCTTGCCAAGGCGGGGTTGTGCCAACTGCGCGCCTGCGGCAGCGACGACTACCGCAATTGTACTCCCGCGCTTAAAAACACTTTCGTAAAGGTAATAAATCGCGACCTTTCGCGTTACGCGCGCAAAGTGCGCTGTCCCGTACTTATCGTAAACGGCGACGCCGATACGGCAACTCCCTTGCGGCATGCCGCGCGCTTGCGCCGCCTTATAAAAAACTGCGCCTTGGTGCAAATAAGCGGCGATCACTTTGCATTCTTTCGCACGCCCAACGCCTTTGCCCAAACAATACGTAACTTTGTGGAGTAGTTATGCCGATAGTCCTGTCGTTGATATGCGCGTTTGCGCTTACTGTAGCGGCGGCGGAATGTGTGCGCGCGTTGCAAGGCGCGTCTTACCGTCCCAACCGCGGTTATGTCAAAATTTTTGTTACTTGGTACTACCTGTCGCTCGCGGTCGTGCAGGCGGCTTCGATATTTTTGCTCGATCTGCCGCAATATTACACCGCGCTGTTGTACGTTGCGCTTGCCGCATGTTGGACGGTCGTTTCCGCGCGGCGCAAATCTCCGCTTAAACTTACCAAGCGCGCGTTGCGCATATTTGCCGTGCAGTTTGTTTTGCTCGGTTTGCTGTGCGTATTTGTAGGTAACGGCTATTGGGTGTGGCTGTTGCCTGCGGTAACGCTTGCTTCTTGGGCGGTGTGTTTGCCTGCGGACTGCGCAATTACCCGTTATTACATCAACAAAGCCCGCCGCAAACTTGCCGATAGCCGCGCTTGCATAATTGCTATTACGGGCAGTTACGGCAAAACTACGGTAAAAGATATGCTCAACGCTCTGTTGGACGGCAGTATTGCGCCGTCGGGCAGTTGCAACACGCCCGCAGGTATTGCCAAATTTGTCAACGGCACGGATATCTCCGCCGCAAAGTACGTCATTTTGGAGTTCGGCGCGCGCCAAAAGGGAGATATCAAGCAACTTTGCAAATTGTTTTCGCCGTCCTACGGCATTGTAACGGGAGTGTGCGCACAGCATTTGTCCACATTCGGGTCGCTTAACGGCGTAATTGCCGCCAAGCGCGAACTGCCAGAGTGCCTGCCCGAAAGCGGTTGGTGCATACTAAACGCCGCCGACGGCATTGCAATGCAGTACGTCAACGCGGGCAAATGCGCCAAGTATCCGTCCGATACGTCGCTGTCCGTTACCGCGGCAAATGTCGGCTACGACGGCACAACGCTCGACGTGCGTGTAAACGGCGCAAGTTACGCCGTAAAGTTGCCGCAAATTGCCGACTATGCGGCGGACGCTTTTGCAATGTGCATGCAAGCGACGTTGCTACTCAAACAAGACGTTGTCGTAACGTTGGCAAATGCCGCGCGCGTCAAGCAAACTCCGCACCGTATGCAAATTTACCCCGCGGGCGACATATATATTGTGGACGACGGCTACAACGCAAGCATAACGGGCGTAAAAAGTTGTTGTCGCACTTTGCAAAAATTTACCTGCGCCAAGGCGGTAATTACGCAGGGCTTGGTAGAGTGCGGCAAACAGCGCCGCCAACTCAACGTGCAGTGCGGCAAACTGCTCGGGCAGACGTGCGACGTAGCGGTGGTCGTGGGGCGCAATACGCGTTTTATCGCGGAAGGGCTTATCGACACCGATTGTAAAATACTTTTTGCCAAAGATCTGTCCCAAGCGGTGCAAAAAGCGCGTCCGTACGTTGCGGGCGGCGGAATATTGCTTTTTCAAAACGATCTGCCCGATTCGGTCGCGCTGTAATCTGACCGCGCGGCAATGCGTTGCGGCGTGCCTATGTGCGCTCGGCGCCGTAAATTTTACCTTGCGCGGGCGGTTGTCGCAGGCTCTGCACGTGTGTTCTGCACGTCGGCGCGGCAACATTACGCGCGCAATCACAATATTTGCAAAAACCAAAAAATATTGACACTTGCGCCTAAAAGCCTTGCAAAAACGCGCGCATTATTTGAAAAAACAGGAGCGATATAAATGAATGTAATGATAGTTTACGGCGGCAAAAGTTGCGAACACGACATTTCCGTAATAACTGCGTGCTTGGCAAAGGGATATTTCAAACAAAATTTGTACAGCGTGTACATCGACAAAACCAACCGCGCCTATTTTGTCGGCAACGATTGGACTCCGCGCAGTCATTTGTTCAAAAAATTGACTACGTCCGTTTGTTTTTTGTCGGGCGAAGGCGCCATCGCGTTGGTAAGGGGCAAGCGCATACTTAAAAAAGTGCCCATCGACGTAGCCGTAAATTGCTGCCACGGCGTAAACGGCGAAGACGGCTGTATTGCCGCAATGTGCCAAATGGCGGGCATTGCGCTTGTCGGCTCGGACATTGCGTCAAGCGCTGTGGCAATGGACAAAATACTTACCAAACGTATGTTGCGCGCGCTTGATATGCCCGTTTTGCCGGGCGTGGCGGTGTGCGCAAGCGACATTGACGACCTTGACGCGCATATATCGCAATTGCAATATCCCGTTATTGTCAAGCCTTCGCGGCTGGGTTCGAGTATAGGCGTATGCAAATGCAACAACTCTGCCGAGTTGTCCGCGGCGGTGGGCGCGGCGCTGAAATACGACGTAAAAGCGCTTTGCGAGCAGGCTTTGACGGATTTTACCGAACTCAATTGCGCCGCAATGCGGGTTGCGGGCACGGTTCGCGTAAGCAAAGTGGACGTTCCCGTAACCGTACACGACATTTTGACCTTTGCGGACAAGTATCAAAGCGTAGACGCCTTTTTGCCCAAACCCCCGCAAATATCTGCGGAATTGACGGCAAACGTACAAACGCTTACCCGCAATATTTACGAAAATATGGGGTTCGGCGGGGTAATAAGAGTGGATTATCTGGTGGACAATACAACGGGTAAATTGTACGTAAACGAAATAAATACCACGCCCGGTTCGTTGGCATACGGTCTGTGGGAAGGCGAGTTTTCGCGCACGCAGTACGGCGAAGCGTTGACGGATCAGGCCATCGCCGACTACCGCGAGATCCAACAGCGCGTTTTCGTGTACGAATCCGGCGTACTAAACGGTTCGGGCGGGGTAAAAAAGAAATAAAATTATGCGCGGATATATTTGTGTTCCGCCAGGTATATGTTTGCAAGCGTTACCACGGTTTGTTTAAGCAAGTCCGCGTAGGCATAGCGTGCGGCGTCGAAAAAGTCGCACGCTTTTACGCTATGCGCGCTTTCGGCGGTAAGTTTGCGGTAAATATTGTCTAAATCGAATTCGTCGGAACAATCGTATTTCATTTCGGCGCTCTCCCGTGTGTTATTTATACATCTATTTTACAACAATAAATATGACAAATATTTGTCAGTTTTTATTATTTTTTTATCAAAATTTTATCTAAAACTTGACAAGAAATTGTCAGTGTTTTACAATCGTGTTGTAAGTTGCAAGCGGTGTGCAAAAATTAACTTGTGTGGCCGAGGCTGTGCGGCGCAACCCAATGTGTCTTTGTGCGCCTACGGGCAGTTCCGTTAAATTGTACCCTTGCAAGCGGCAATAAATACAGGGAGATAAACTTATGCAAATACCCGTTTTGGTGGGAATGTTGTCCACATTGTTGGCGTCGGACGGCGTTGTGCGCGCCGAAGATCTGGCGCAAAAGTTCGAAATAAGCACGCGTTCGGTGTATCGCTATATGGCAATGCTGTCGGAAGGCGGCGTGCCTATCGAATCGTGTTTGGGGCGCGGCGGCGGTTGGCGAATAATCGAAAATTACAAACTAAAAGCCACCTATTTTACGCGCGAAGAATACGAACGCCTGATTTTTTGTCTGCAAAGTTTTACCTTGCAGGACGACGTAACGCGCCAAGCCACGCAAAAATTGCAAGGATTAAACCGTTCGCACTCCAACGCAACCCTGCTCAAAAGCGAGCAGTTTATTGTGGACAGCGACGGCAGCGTGTTGGGCAGTCTTATCAACACATTGTCCGACTGCATAGTGCAAAAAAAATTGTGCAATATCGAATACCACTCCAAACAGGGCGTAGATACGGTGCGCGTGGTGGAGCCGTATTGTCTTATATTAAAGGACGGCGCCTGGTACGTGTATTGTTTTTGCCGTCTGCGCCGCGATTTCAGATATTTCAAGGTGTCGCGCATAGTGCGATTGGACGTAGGCGACAAATTTACAGGCAGGCAGTTCCATGCCGACAGTAGCGTAATCCAAACCGACGTGTTGAAGGGCAAGGAAATGTGCGAAGTAATACTAAGCGTGGAAAGCAGCGCTCTTTCTGCCTGCGAAGAGTGGTTGGGCGTAAATTGCGTTGCCAAAATGGGCGAAAATTACATTGCCAAAGCCACCTTGCCCTACGACGAAATGCTTGTAAACCGTATTCTCTCGTTGGGCGAAGGCGTGCATGTGGAAAAGCCCGAACGTCTGCGCCTTGCCTTGGTACAGCGTTGCAACAATATTGCGCTTGTCAACAGCGTGGAGTAAACATTACGCGCAACACGGTAGGGTAACGTTGCGGCACGGTGGCGCGCTGCGGCATTTTAATGTGCCGTAGGCGACGTTGCGCGCTTGCGCCGTGAGTTTGCGGCGGCGTTTTTTATTTCAGCAAGCACCTTGTCCGTGCCGAAGATGTCCGCTTGGGCTTTTTGTTTGGCTGTTATTACCGCGCGGTTTAGGTAAGCCGCGTTTACGGCGTGCGCCAGTCCGTCGTCAAGCCGATCTTCCGCAAGAGTAAGTCCGCACCCGCGCGACTCGAACCGGCGCGCGTTGTTTACCTGTTCGCCGCGCGAGCATTTGGTAAGCGGCACCGCAACAAAGGGCAACTGCGCAAGCGTAAGTTCCGCCAGACTGTTTGCTCCGCCCCGCGTTACGCACACGGAAGCGGCGGCATATACGTCGTAAATTTGCCGCACAAATTCCGCCTGATGTACAAAATCGCAGTCGATTTGCTTGTTTTTTCCCGTAATTACAAAAATATCGAATTTGTCCGCCAAGCGGCGGTTGTTTGCAACGGCATTGTTAAGCGCCTGCGCACCCAAACTTCCGCCCATAACCAGCAATATCGGTTTTTTGCCGTCAAATCCCGTAATTTGTATTCCGTTTTGTCTGTTTCCGTGCAAAATTTCGTCCCGCACGATAACGCCGACGGTTTTGCCGTTCTTTGCGCAATCGAACGCCGTCAAAAATTCGTCGGCAAATTTGCTGCAAATTTTGTTTGCCAAGCCCACCGACATATCGCTTTCGTGTATTACGGTGGGAATATGCAACATTTTACCCGCAATTACCGTAGGCAAACCGACGTAGCCGCCCTTGCTGAATATAACGTCGGGTCGTATGCGCTTTAAGTGCGATTTCGCCTGTATAACGCTGCGCGCCAAAACAAACGGCAAGGCAAGGTTTTTCAACGTAAATTTGCGTTGCAATTTGTCGGCGCGGATAGTGCAATATTCGCGCACTTTGCCGCACTCGACGTAGTTTGTAAGCAAATCTTTTTCCATACCGTCGGTGCCGATGTAGTAAACTTCGTCATTAGGGCACTTGTCTATCAATGCCAGGTTGGGGGTAACGTGTCCGGCGGTACCGCCGCCGCTGAAAACTATTTTCATACGTATAGTTTATGCACAATCGGGTTTGGATATTATTCAAGCGGTTGCGGTGAGGCGCGCAGTGCGCACGGTATTGACAATCGGCGCGTTATGTCGTACAATTTTATAAAAAACGGAGTTATCAAAGTGAAAATATCCAAGTTTACATCTCACGACGGACGTCAAATTGCGCTGTACGTATGGGACGAAACGGCGCACCCCAAAGCGGTGGTAAAAATCGCCCACGGTATGGCGGAACATTCCGCGCGGTACGACGACTTTGCGCGCAGACTCAACGCCGAAGGCTACATTGTGGTAATGAACGATCACCGCGGGCACGGACAAACCGCCGAAAAAAACAGTCTCGGTTACGAAGAAGGCGATATGTGGGGCAACAACGTCAACGATCAACTTGCGGTTTTGCAATATTGCGCAAATCAATACCGCCTGCCCGTGTTTATGATGGGGCACAGTTACGGCAGTTTTATTACGCAAGCGGTAATAGAGCGCAATCCCGACGTGCGCGGTTACGTCGTGTGCGGTTCCGACTACATCAAGGGCGTAAGTTACAAACTGTGCGGAGTGATCTCGCGCTATATGTGCAAGCACAAGGGCGGCAGATACCCGGCGCAACTTATTGCCAATCTGTCTTTCGGCGCGTACGAAAAGAAATTCGGCGCGCACAACGCCTGGCTCAATCGCGACCAAGCCGCGGTAAAAGTCTACAGCGACGATCCGCAGTGCGGATTTACCTGTTCTGCCAATTTTTATCGCACATTTATGGCAGGAATAGCGCATTTATATTCGCGTAAAAGTTATTCCGCAATCAATGCCGATACGCCTTTGCTGCTTATTGCGGGCAGCGACGACCCCGTAGGCAAATGCGGCAAGGGTATGCGCAAACTAAACAAATTTTACACGCGCAAAGCGGGCGTGCGCGACGTTACGTTGAAACTGTACGACGGCGCTCGGCACGAAATACTCAACGAAACTTGCAAGGATCAGGTGTACGACGACGTAGTAAATTGGCTCAACGCCAAATTGTCCCATTGACAATCGAGAGTTTTACTTATGAAAATAACGGTAGTACAAAATTATGCGGAACTTAGCGCAGCGGCGGCGGAGTATATTGCCGCCGTTGTTGCCGATCGTCCCAACGCCACGCTGGGGCTTGCCACGGGCAATTCTCCGTTGGGTTGCTACAAATTGTTGTGCGAATATTGCGCGCACGGAGACATTTCGTTTGCGCATGTTACAACGCTCAATCTGGACGAATACGTCGGACTTACCGCCGATAACGCCGACAGTTACGCCTACTTTATGCGCAAAAATTTGTTCGACAACATCGATATCGACCCGCGCAATACCCACATTCCCAACGGAGTTGCGCCGTCTTTGCAACAAGAGTGCGCGCGTTACGCTCGCCTTGTCGGCGCATTGCCGCGCGCCGTCCAACTGTTGGGCATAGGAGTAAACGGACATATCGGCTTTAACGAACCGGGCACACCGCTAAACAGTGTTACTCACGCGGTGCAATTGTCTTACGATACGATTTGCGCCAATGCCGCACATTTCGGCGGTAGTGCAACACGCGTTCCGACGCGCGCGATAACTATGGGTATCGGCGAAATTATGTCCGCCGAGCGCATACTGCTGATTGCAAGCGGCGGTGCAAAGGCGCAAGCGGTAAAAGACGCTGTAAGGGGAGATATTTCGCCGCTGTGTCCCGCAAGCGTACTGCAAACGCACGCGGATTGTACGTTTATTGTGGACGAGCAGGCGGCAAGTTTGTTGTGATGAGTAGGCTTATTGCTCCGCGTTTGCGTAGGCTCGGCGCAACGTTTCTGTTCGGTTATCGTTCGGGTACTATTCGCCGTTAGTTTCTGTTGCACGGTCGCGGCTTGGTGTCGTTTATTCCGTTCTGTCGCCGTCTTACCATCATTTGGTTATTGTTTTGTTGTCGATTTGTTACTATACAGTCGTAATTCGTGTTGTTCATTGCCGCTCTGTTTCTATTTGGCATAATAGTTCGTGAAGTTCGTTTCCGCGCGTGTGCTATTTTGTCTTAGTTTGAGCCGCTCGGTTGCCGCTTGGTTGCGATTCGATTGTGGTTCGCGTCGCTTTGTCGCTATTCTGTCGTAGTTCGTGTCTCTTGGTGTCGTTTGGTGGCGGCTCTGTCGCGTTCACTCATCGCATGTTCATTGTTTCGTTGTCGTTCGGTTGCGGTTTGCGTGCTATTCGGTCATAGTTTGTTTTACTTGGTTGCGCTTTTTATGTCGGGCAGTTCTTTTTGCGAAAAAAATGTGCATAATTATACATTCGCAATGTATAAAAATACATTTTTTAAGTATTTATGCAAAATATTCTATTTCAACAAATATTTTATTAAAACTTCTCACAATTTAATGAATAAATATTAAAATTATCTCTTGCATATTGTGCGCCGTTGTGATATAATAATTGTTGGGACGGCGAATATTTATGCATTGCGCCCGTATTTGCAGCGGGGCAAGCGCGGCATTTATTCGTCGGCGCCGCCGAACGTTTTCGGCTGTGCGTCTGCGTCTCGCAAGGAAAAAATCTTGGAGGAAATACAAGTGAGCAAAACCTACGAAGCAAAAGATATTCAGGTGCTGGAAGGTCTGGACGCCGTGCGTATGCGCCCCGGTATGTATATCGGAACCACGGGCAGAGCGGGGCTTCACCATCTGTTGTGGGAGATAGTGGACAATGCGGTGGACGAAGCGACAAACGGCTTTGCCGATCGCGTTGAAATAACGTTGCATCGCGACGGCAGCGTAACCGTGTCGGATAACGGCAGGGGTATTCCCGTCGACGAACATCCGCAACTTAAAATTTCGGGCGTGGAAGTGGTATTTACCCAACTGCATGCCGGCGGCAAGTTCAACAACGAAAACTACGCGTTTTCGGGCGGACTGCACGGCGTGGGTGCCAGCGTAACCAACGCGTTGTCAAGTTGGCTTACGGTGGACGTGTGCAAGGGCGGTTACGAATACGTACAGCATTTTCACAGCCCCTACGATGAAGAACACCAAAAGGTGCTAAGCGGCATACCCAAGGACAAACTTACCTGCGTGGGCGCAACCGACAAGCACGGTTCCACAATAACGTTTCTTGCCGACTCGCGCGTGTTCAAAAATATTCAGATGGACCACGAAGTCATTCACAAGCGCATTAAGGAACTTGCCTTTTTGAACAAGGGCATTACGTTTGTGCTTACCGACGAGCGCAAGGACGACGATGACGGCAACATTACCACCGAAACGTTTTGTTACGACGGCGGATTGAAAGACTTTGTGTTGTATCTTAACGAAAACAAAGCGCCGTTGCATCTCAAACCTATGTACTGGGCGGGGCAAAACGACGTGTTGCAGTTGGAATTTGCCTTCCAATACACGTCCAATTACACCGAAAACGTAATATCGTACGTAAACAACATTCCCACGGGCGAAGGCGGCATGCACGAAACGGGCTTAAAAACCGCCATGACCAAGGTAATGAACGATTACGCCCGCAGCAAAGGCTATCTCAAAGCCAAGGACGAAAACCTGTTCGGCGAAGATTTTCGCGAAGGAATAACGTTGGTAATGTCCGTAAAAATGGCAAACGTGCAGTTTGAAGGGCAAACCAAAACCAAACTCGGCAACGTCGAAGCGCGTATCGCGTGCGAAGCGTTGGCAACCGAAGGTTTTACTCAGTTGCTCAACAGCGACAGCGGCACAGCCGAAATCATCATAAAAAAATCCATCGCTTCGGCAAAAGTGCGCGAAGCGGCGCGCAAAGCCAAGGAAGTTACCCGTCAAAAGAACGCGATATTCAATTCTACATTGGTGGGCAAGTTGGCAAGTTGCACGGGCAGAGACGCCTCGAAAAACGAACTGTTTATTGTGGAAGGCGATTCGGCGGGCGGCAGTGCCAAGCAAGCGCGCAACCGCAGGTTTCAGGCGATATTGCCTTTGCGCGGCAAACCGCTCAATGCGGAGCGTAAGCGTATCGACCAAGTACTTGCCAACGACGAGATACGTTCGCTTATTTCAGCGCTGGATACGGGTATAGGCGAAGAGGACTTCAACATCGATGACCTTAAATACAACAAGATAATAATTTTGTCCGATGCCGACCAGGACGGCGCGCATATCCGCGCCATTTTGCTTACGTTCTTCTTCCGTTATATGAAGGAACTAATTACCGAAGGACACGTATATATAGGAATGCCGCCGCTGTACAAAATTTCCAAAAAGGACAAGGTGCGTTACGCCTACGACGATTACGAATTGCAGGAGATTGTGCAGGAGTTTGGCAGGGGCTACGATTTGCAACGGTACAAGGGCTTGGGCGAAATGAACGCCGAGCAACTGTGGGAAACAACGATGAATCCGCAATCGCGCACGCTTATGCGCGTAACTATCGAAAATTTCAGCGAAGCGGAGCGTATGGTAACCACGCTTATGGGCGATCAGATCGACGCGCGTAAGGCATATATAACCGAAAACGCCGATTTCAACAAAGACAAAGACGCTGTCTTTGAAGAACTGATTTAACCAAGGAGAAAGCACGATGAAACAACTTGATATATTTGATTTGGAACACAGCGACATAGAAAAAATGGAGGACGGCAGTAACCTTCTTACCAAACCGATGGAAGTGGTAATGCACGAATCTATGATGCCCTATGCCGAACACGTAATTTTGGACCGTGCGCTTCCCCGCGTGGAGGACGGACTTAAACCCGTTCAGCGCCGCATACTGTATTCGATGTACGAGCAGGGCAACACCCCCGACAAACCCACGCGCAAATCGGCGCGTATAGTGGGCGATTGCATGGGTAGATATCACCCTCACGGCGACAGTTCCATATACGACGCAATGGTGCGTATGGCGCAACCCTTTGCTATGAACGTGCCGCTGATTATCGGTCAGGGCAACTTCGGCAATATCGACGGCGACAGCGCCGCGGCAATGCGTTATACGGAAGCCAAACTTTCCCCCGTGGCAATAGAGTTGCTGCGCGACATCGAAAAGGATACCGTGCGTTGGTCGCGCAACTTTGACGATACCACAAAGGAACCGGATATGCTTCCGGGGCGTTTTCCCAATTTGTTGGTAAACGGCGCAACGGGCATTGCGGTAGGCTTGGCAACAAATATTCCGCCGCACAACTTCGGCGAAGTTATCGACGGAACGATTGCGTATATCGAAAACAAAAATATCAGCCTTTCCGCTATGATGAAGATAATCAAGGGACCCGATTTCCCCACGGGCGGGCACATTATCCCCGGCGACGGACTTGTTCAGGCGTACGAAACGGGCAAGGGCAAAATAACTCTTCGCGCCAAAATGCACATCGAAGTTGCCCCCGGCGACAGGCGCAACATTGTAATTACTGAAATTCCCTACGGCGTAAACAAGGCGGATATGCTTATCCGCATTGCCGCGTTGAAGGACGAAAAAAAGGAAATGTTCAGCGGAATATCCGAAATAGTGGACGAAAGCGACAAGGAAGGTCTGCGCGCGGTAATAAAACTGCGCAAGGATTGCGACGTAGACCAGGTAATACAAAACTTGTTCAAATATTCGCAATTGGAACTGTCTTACGGAATAAATATGGTGGCAATTGCCGACGGCAAGCCGCAACTTATGGGCTTGTTGGACATAATTGCCTATTACGTATCGTACCAGCGCGACGTAATTTTGCGCCGCAGTAAGTTCGAGTTGGAAGAAGCCAAGGAGCGCGCGCACATACTTAAAGGTTTGGTAATAGCGGTGCAAAATATCGACGAAGTTATCCGCATTATCAAAAACGCCGCTTCCACAAGCGACGCCAAAACAAAATTGCGCGTAACGTTCGACCTGTCCGACAGACAGGCGCAGGCGATACTCGACTTGCGTTTGGCGCGCATTACCAAGTTGGAAGTAAACAAACTTGTAAACGAATTGCAGGAATTGGAACGCACGATCGCGCGCCTTAACGTAATAATAAACAGCAAGCGCGAGCAGATGGAACTGATAAAGAGCGAACTTTCCGCGCTCAAACGCGTTTACAAATCTCCGCGCCTTTCCGAAATTTGCAAGACCGAAGCGGACGCGGTTATCCCCAGCGAAACCGACGAAAAACCCGTCGAGACGGTTGTGGTGGGCATTGCGGCGGACTACACGCTAAAGCGTATCCCCGCCAAAAACTTCAATATGTCCAACAAGGACGCCATCGGCGCGTCCACGTCCGAATTGCTTACGCGCGCCGTCGAAACAAAAACCGACAGCAAAGTTATGTTTTTCAGCAATTTCGGCAACTGTTTCAAAACGCAGGTGGGCGATTTGCCCGAAGTGCGCTATCGCGACAAGGGCATAACGCTTTCGCAAGTGTTTAGCGAAGCGCAAATGGGAGAGATACCCGTTGGGGTATTTGTGTTGGACAAGGACGTCGAGCCCAAGGGCGAATTGCTTATTTATTCGCGGCAGGGGCTTATCAAGCGTTCGGAATGGTCTGAATATCAACTGCTCAAATCGGTATTTCAGGGTTACAAGGGTAAGGAAGGCGACGAAGTGTTCAAGGTGGAAGTCGTGCGCCCCAACACGGAAATATTCTACGTTACCAACCGCGGCGGCTGCACGCGCTTCGATGTGGAAGAAGTACCGCTTCAAGGCAGAGTTGCGGGCGGCGTGCATTGCATCAACCTTGCCGACGACGAGTACGTTATATTTGCCGGTCAGGTAGACAAGGATGCAGGCGAAATACTTATGGTAACCAACAAGGGCTTTATGAAACGTATGCCCGTAACCGAAATTACCAAGCACGCGCGCAATTGCAAGGGCGCAAAGGGTATCGAGTTCGGCGTAAACGGTTCGGCAATAATATACGCCAATTACGTAAACGATCGCCATTACAAAGTTGCTCTGTACGACAAGGCGAGCACTTACGTTGTCGATACCGCCGACGTATCGGTTGAAAACAAAAACAATAAGGGCAAGTTGCCGCAAGGAAAACGCGGCGGTATAGCCGTCGAAAAAGTATTGCGCTTTTGTACTTTTGCCGACAAGGAGTAAGTAGTGCGGCGGATCGCGCAAATGCGTGTATGTCGAAATTTTGAAAAATACATAATACTATTTTACGCATAGTATACTTAAAAACACTAACTTTGTTATAAAAATTACATTATAGTGCCCGGTTTGGACAAAAAAGCGGCGCAGCGATGTTTTATCGCCGCGCCGCTTTTATATATTGTTTAATTTGTACTTTATAATTTGTACTTTATTTATTTTGCATAGTTATTTGTTTTATTCAATTATCCATATAAAGATATTTTTTGTACCTTTATGCCGTCTTTATTGTCCTCGCTTTCGGGATCTTTTCTTGGCATTTTATTACTTATTTTTCATGATTCAAACAAAGCCACAATTTGTTTCCATAAACCGCCATGTTTGTCTATATTAAACAATGCCTTATGTTTATATAGTGCTTCTAAAATTGCCTTGCTATTAGGGCTTTTTGACAAATCCTCATATATCTCCATCATTTCTTCAAAAGAAATGTCCATATTTGATATATGCCAAATCAACGAAAGATTTTCGCCGGATTTAATAGATGAAACCATTTTTTGCTTTATTTCATTTTTCCAAGAATTCTCAAGTTGTGTGGGAACTTTTGCCTTAAGATAGGTTTTTAATTCTCCATTTCAGCTCATAAAATCAGTGCTAGCCCAATTCATAAAATAAATCTTTTTCGCTTCTTCATACTCATTCATAACAACCTCCTCATATAAAACTATAACTTACAAATTTATATAGTTTTTATCTTGCCCGATTGCACACTGTTTATTTCTTTGCTATCTGTTTGTATGGCGTTGAGTTTGTATGTTGTTCAACGCGCAGTGTTTGATTTATAGCGTTCAATTGTATATAATTCGTTTTGCGCCGTATGTTTTAATTGACCGCCGTGCCTTGTTGCACAGCGGTTTTGTTGCGGCGTTTATTTGTTCGGTTGTGCTTTAAGGGCGTATATCGGCAGATATTGCGCGCGAAATTTACGTTCGTATTCGGTTTCGACATTGTCGCCGCCTTCGGGCAGATCGTAGCAGATGTCGTACACTTGGTAGCCGTTTTCGCGCAGACTGTCGATGGACCATTCGAAAAAAGTTTTGTCGTCGGTTTTTTGCAAAATAACTCCGCCGTCTGCAAGCAGGTCTTTGTACAGTTGCAAGTAGCGCGCGCTTGTCAGGCGTCGGTTTGCGTAAGTTTTTTTGGGGAACGGGCACGAAAAGTTGAGCGCTATTTCGCTTACGCATTTGCGCGGCAAAAAACAATCCAGATTTTCCGCTCGACAATTTACAAATTTCAAGTTAGGCAAACGGTGCGGCAAAGCTTGTTCGCAGGCGGCAACTATCACGTTGCTCAACTTTTCTACCGCAAGGTAATTTTTGTCGGGGTGTCTTTGCGCGGATTGGATAGCCCAAGCGCCTTTGCCGCAACCTATTTCCAGCACCAGCGCGTTACTCGGCTGTTCAAAAATCTGCGCCGTATCCACCGTAAAGTTGCGTTCTTCGGGTTTGAGTTTGTAAAAATCTTCAACTTCACGCGCTATCAATATGTCCTTGCAAGCGTCCAAGCGCTCGTCAAGGTGTTTTTTCAATCTCATTCGCATGGGGCAGCATTACTCCCGTATTTCGTCCAGATCGCGCAGCCACTCGTCGTAACACGCGTCCGAAGGCATACGCATACTCAGTTTGGACAGATCAACCGAGCCCAACCGCACGCTGTCGGGCGCGCATGCGCGTTTGAACTGTTGCGTAAAAAACCGCTTTACAAAAAATTTAAGCCATTTAAGTATCGTGGCGCCGTCGTACTCGCCCTTAAAGGACATTTTTGCCAAGTAGTATATTTTGCTTGGCGTAAAGTTTTTGCGCGTTAGCATAAACAGAAAATAGTCGTGCAGTCGGTACGGTCCCACAACGTTTTCGGTAATTTGCGTAATGTTGCCGTGTTCGTCTGCGGGCAGCAATTCGGGGCTTACGGGCGTATCCGCAATGTCGAGTATAACGCGTTTCGGTTCGCCGCCGTACTGTTGCGCGCAGTACTTTAGCAGCGCCTTTACCAATGTTTTGGGCACGGAAGCGATGGCGTTGTACATTGCCATCTGGTCGCCGTTGAACGTACTCCAACCCAGCGCACATTCGGACAGATCTCCCGTGCCTATTACCAATCCGTTTGTTGCGTTGGCAATGTCCATCAATACCTGAGTGCGCTCGCGCGCCTGTGCGTTTTCGTAAACGGTGTCGGGTTCTCCGCCGTGATCTATATCGTGCAAGTGTTGCGTAACCGCGGCGGATATGTCTATTTGCCGCAACGTTGCGCCCATAGCGTTTGCCAGCGCCACCGAATTGTTAAAAGTGCGCGCGCTTGTGCCGAAGCAGGGCATGGTAATCGCCACGATGTCGCTTGCCGCCCGCCCCGACAGTTGCAACGCTTTGGCGCACACGATCATTGCCAGCGTGCTGTCGCTACCGCCGGATAATCCCAACACAAGTTTGTCAACGCGCGTGTGTTCTACGCGTTTTTTCAATCCGTATGCAAGAATGTTTAACGTTTTGGCGCATACGTCGTCAAGTTGTTCCGCGTTGTCGGGCACAAAGGGAGTGGCGGAGTAGCGTCTGTCTCCGCCGTGGCAAGGCAACTCGAAGGGTATCACTTCGTAACCGTCCGCGCAGTTGCCTGCCGAGCGGTCGAGATGTACGCGCTCGTTTGCAATAAAGTCGAAGTCGGCGTCTGCTTGCGCGTAACCCGTTGTAAAGGGCGCGCTTTCGGCAATGCACTCGCCGTTTTCGCAAATGATGTTGTGCGCCGAAAAAACCGTCTGAGACGTCGATTCGGACATTCCCGACGAGCAGTACGCGTAAATTATTCCGCATTTTGCCGATTGTATTTCGATCATTTTTTTGCGGTAGGCGCTTTTGGCAACGGTTTCGTTGCTCGCCGACAGGTTAAATACGGCGTTTGCGCCCGCGCATGCGTGTGCCGCGGACGGCGAATTTGCCACCCACACGTCCTCGCACACTTCCAAGGCAAAGCGCACTTGGGCGTGCATAGTATCGGCAAAAATCAATTTGCTGCCAAAGGGGATTTGCCTGCCCGCTATTGTTATGCGCGTGTTTTCGCCTACAAACGGGCAAAACAAACGTTTTTCCATAAATTCGTTGTAATTTGGCAGGTTGATTTTGGGTACTACGCCGAGTATTTCGCCCCTGTACAGTACCGCCCCCACGTTGTACAGTTTGCCGAGATCGTCGCACAGCGGCAACCCTACAATGCACACGGCGTTGCATTGCGCCGTTTCGCGCGCAATAAGTTCCAACGCTTTTACCGCGGCATTGCGCAGCGCGCTTTGAAAGAACAAGTCGCCGCACGAGTATCCCGTAATGCACAATTCGGGAAACAATGCTATTTTTACACCGTCGTCGCTTGCTTTGCGCGTAAGTTGTATTATTTGGCGCGCGTTAAAATCGCAGTCGCCCACGCGCACTTCGGGCGTTATGCAGGCAATGCGCACCAAGCCCAGGTAGGGCAGTTCGCTTGCTTCTGCGGCAGGGATCGCGGCGTTAGTGTCGCCACGGTCGAGCAGATATTCTTCCGTTACGTCCAGCGCTTTGGCAAGTTTGGCAAGTTTGTCGGGTTTTATGCTTTTAAGTTCGCCGCTCATTATTTTGTTTACTGTGCCTTGGCTAAGCCCGCTTTTTTCCGCCAACTGTTTCAGCGTCAATTTTTTTTCTTTTTTTGCCTGATTGAGTTTTGATACTGTCGGATCCATAGTCTCTCCCTTATATTTCCGTTTGCGTGTGCATATTATTTTCGAGCGGCGGTTATAAGGCGTAAAGCCGTATGGCGGCGCTGCCCAATATGCGCAATGTAAATATTACACACAATTACATTTGTTATAATCTATTTTACCATTTTTATATTATAAAATCAATCAAATTTTACATAGGTTTATAAAATTTTGTCCGTAAAATCAATATTTATAAGTAAATACAAAAAACTTTTATATGTTACGTAATGTGGGAGTTGAGCCAACGCGGGCAATGAGAACAAGATCGTTATGCAAAAGGCGAAGTGCAGTACAACGAAACGGAGCGCTACGTCATTTCAATCTCCAACATGGCGGTACGATCACACGGCAAGCAAAAAGGAGCAACAAAAAAGGAGTGCACTTGGGTGTACTCCTTTTGTTGCGACCACACAGCGTAGCCTTCAATATTTATACGGACTTATGCGACAAAAAACATTTACAAAGAGACCCGTGTTGGGCTTTTGGCGAAAAGTCGATCTGCGCAGTGCGCAGTCGACCGCCAAAAGGCGAGCGCGACGGGGCTTGCGAAGCAAGAAAACTCCCCCGCGCGAAGCAGGGTAAGCCAACACGGGGAGCCAAGGCGTAAAAAATATGGTGAATTGTCAAACTAAGTGCAACACTTAGAAAGAAATTCGTTAAACAAATCTATTGGTTTTCGGTAGTTTAATA